>JAZROD010000024.1:0-29753 GCA_045648505.1 Clostridia bacterium
AAACTCGTGTGTGCCTTTGCAAGATTCTTCTGAGTGGCTCAAATCTGTTGCTTCTGGACGAGCCTACCAACCATCTTGATATTGCATCGGTAGAATGGCTTGAAAATTTCCTGATGAATTATAACGGAGCATTTATTGTTATATCTCATGATAGATATTTCCTTGACAAAGTGACAAACAAGACCTATGAACTTGAATATCAGCATTTAACGGCTTTTGATGGCAACTACACGCGATATTTAAAATTAAAAGAAGAAAATGAAAAATATATTGAGCGTAGGTATGAAAATACTATGCGTGAAATCAAGCGTATTGAAGGTATCATTGAACAGCAAAAGCGCTGGAACAGAGAGCGAAATATTAAAACAGCAGAGCATAAACAGAAATCAGTTGATAGATTAAAAGAAACTCTTGTTATACCGAAAGAAGAACTAGATAACATAAAGCCTCATTTTGAAATCGCAAAAAGTGGCGCAAACGAGGTTCTGGATGTAAAGAATCTATCCAAATCCTTCGGTGAAAATCATCTGTTTACTGATGTTAACTTCCTTATCAGAAGAGGAGAAAGAACATTTTTGCTGGGAGATAACGGTTGTGGAAAGACAACTTTGTTTAAGATTTTACTTGGAAAAGAATCGCCTGATTCAGGTGAAATTAAAATCGGCGCAAGTGTAGATATAGGTTATTTTGACCAGACGCAAGCAACGATTGATTACTCAAAAACATTGTTTGATGAAATTGCTGACAGTTATCCGTATTTAATGATAACTGATATAAGAAATGCTTTGGCAGGGTTCTTGTTTAAAGCGGATGATGCTTTCAAATTGATATCAGAATTGTCAGGCGGAGAGCGTGCAAGGCTTATGCTTTTAAAGTTGATGCTAAAGCGTGCAAATTTTTTGCTTCTGGACGAGCCTACAAATCATCTTGATATAAAATCCCGTGAAATGTTAGAAAATGCATTGGATAAATATCAGGGAACTATCTTTGCAGTTTCTCACGACAGATATTTTATAAATAAGCTTTCCAACAGAATTTTAAGAATAAATAATAAGCAGCTTGAAAATTACAGCGGAAACTATTCGTATTTCCTTGAAAAAAGTGTAAAAACTACCGATGATGAGAAAATCGAAAGTGCTCGAAAAGTTTCAAGTGAAAAAGAAGATTATCTGTTGAAAAAGAAAAATGCGGCAGAAGAGCGCAAGAGAAAAAACAGGATAGAGAAGCTGGAATCTGAAATTTCTGAAACAGAAGAAAAAATTTCACAGCTAGAAAGTGAACTGACGCTTCCTGAGAATGCTTCAGATTATGTAAAATGTGCTGAAATTAGTGCAAGTGTTGAAGAACTAAATGAAAAATTACTCATATTATATGAAGAATGGGAGAGTCTACAATAGTGTAGGCTCTTTTTTAAAAGCAAATGGAATGAAACAAAAATAGAAAAAATATATTGATTTTGAGGCAGAATAGGTGTATAATATTTTCGTTGAAAGCTATTTCAAAAAAATTAATAGTAAAGGATGAGTGAATAATGCGAGTAATTGTATGTAACACTTATGAAGAAATGTCGAAAGAAGCTGCAAAAATAATGGCAGCACAGGTTCATATGAAACCTGATTGTGTATTGGGATTGGCTACAGGGTCAACGCCGGTAGGAGCTTACAAAGAGCTGATAGCTATGTACGATAATAAAGAAATTGATTTTTGTAATGTAACTACATTTAACCTTGATGAGTATTATCCTATCAAGCGTGATAATGACCAGAGCTATTACTACTTTATGCATGATAACCTTTTTAATTATATTAATATTCCCGAAGAACGTATTCACGTTTTAAATGGTGAAGTAGAAGACCCTGAAAAGGAATGTGCAGATTATGAAAAGCACATTTATGAGCACGGCGGTATTGACTTACAGCTTTTAGGTATTGGAAGAAATGGTCATATTGCTTTTAATGAACCTGATGAAAATCTTGTTGCTGTAACTCACGTTACTGAGCTTACAGAAGATACAATAGATGCAAACGCAAGATTTTTTGCAGACATCAAGGATGTTCCTACGAAATCTCTTACAATGGGTATGGCTTCAATAATGAAAGCAAGAAAGATATTGATTCTCATCAATGGCAAAGGTAAGCACGCAGCTTTGGCAAAACTTTTGTCAGGAGATATTTCAACTTCTTGCCCTGCTACAATGCTTAATATGCACAATGATGTAGTCGTGATATGTGACAAAGAAGCGTATAACGGTTAAAAAGGAATGTAAAAAAGCTCCAGAACGCAAAAGGCAAAGAGTTATAAAATTTTATAATAAAAATGTAGCTAATCGCATAGTGCTATGCGATTAGCTTTTTTTGATGCCTTTTGCTATAAACAAAACTCACCACTCGACGTACTCATGGACGCCTTCGGGTACCCTGCGGTTCGTTTTGTATATTCTGAAGCATTTTTCCTATTCCTTTAACAAATTGATATTATTTCACAACTTTAACGATTTCATCGTAAGCCCAGTGGTTTTCACCGTTTTCTACAACAAGATCTGTTGGAAGTTTTTCTGCTACTTCACCTTCAGCGCTGATGATTCTGTTTACAAAAGCAACAACTTCTGCTCTTGTAACTTTACCTTCAGGTCTGAATGTAAATGTGCCGTCTGCTTCAGCATAACCTTTTGTGTATCCGCCTGAAACAAATGTTTTTACATAGTTTTCTGACCAGTGACCTGCAATATCTGTGAACTGTGCAGTTGCAGCTTCATCAAGTTTCATATCAAAAGCAACTGCAAGAATTTTAACAAATTCTGCTCTTGTGATTGTGTTGTCACCTTTGAATGTTTTATCTTCATAACCGTTAAGAATTTTAGCTGTAACAAATTTCTGAACAGTTAATTTGTATTTTTCTGAAACATCAGAAAATGCAGGAGCAAATTCTTCAGATGTGATTTCAAAAAGATTGTCAAGAGCTTCGATTACTTCGTATCTTGTTGCAGGCTGATCAGGTTTGAATGTTCCGTCTTCATACATAGCCATATATTTAGCTTTGTTCTGGTCGGCAACATTTTTAACTTCTGCTTTATATTCTTTTGCGCCTGTCATAGAATTTACGATTGAAGAAACATCTTTACTTTCTTCTTTTTCAGGTTCATCGTATTCACCAGGGAATGGTTCTCTTTCTGTTGTTGGAGTTTTAACTGTTACAGATGTACCTGCTGAAAATGAAATTGAATCATAATTAGAATTTGAAATATCAATTTCTTTTTCAACAACAAATATTGATGTTTCATTATTCTGTTTTTCCGCAGGTATAGCGTCTTTATATTTAAATCTGATAGTGCACACATCTATATCATCTGAGATATTATCTTTTTGTGTAGTGTAAAAAAGAACAGTAGTTGTATTATGTTTTTCAGGAGCTCTATTTATATCTTCCAAATTTTCAACCGCTGTACCTCTTGGCAACTTCTCACTAAATATCACATCACATGGTGTTACAACATATTTATCAAACTCAAGTGTGATAGAAAAAGCAACAAATCCTGGGTTATCAACAAGTGAAACCACAACATCGAAGCTATTTTCATCAACAGGTACATAAGTAAGATTTACTTTAGGCGAACTCGCAGAAACAAGTGTCGTCATAGATAATACCATTGCAAATGCAAGGATTAAAGAAATTATTTTTTTCATATTTATACCTCTTTCTATATTCATTGTAGCTATATTCTAGCACACTTTTAACATAATGTAAATAGAAATTTGCTACAAAGTGAAAGAAAGTGCCCATAAGGACACTTTCTTATATTGTTAACCGTACGGTTAATTATTTTGCAGCTTTCATAATGAAGTCGTATGCCCAGTGTGATGCATCAACATCAGCAAATTCAACAGCAGCTTCGCCTGCAACTGAACCTGCAATACGTGTAGCAACAACTATCATTTCAGCTCTTGTAATTTTGTCTTCAGGTCTGAATGTACCATCTGGATATCCTACGAGGTAACCTTTAGCAGCAAATGTCTTAACCCATTCAGCAGCCCAGTGACCTTCGATATCTGCGAAGTTAGCTTCAGCGCCTTCTACAACTTCAAGTTTGAGAGCAGCAGCTAAGAGTTTAACAAATTCTGCTCTTGTGATATCTTTTTCACCCTGGAATGAACCATCTTCATAACCATTGATTACGCCTGCAGCTGCAAGACCTTTGATAGCTTCATCTTCTGTATCTGTAAATGCAGGAGCATTTTCAACATCTGTTACAGCAAAGAGAGATGAGATAACAGCAACAACATCATTTCTTGATGCATTTACATCAGGATTGAATTTGTTTTCTGCATCAGCTACAGCAAAGTTAACATCTTTTGCATCTTCTTTCATAGCGATGTTAGCAGATGGTTTGCTTGCTGAATCTTCTGTTTTATCTTCTTCTTTATCTTCTTCTTTGTCTTCTTTATCTTCTTTGTCTACTACTGTAGCAGGTCTCTTAACTCCACCGCCACCTGAAGGTCTTGATGAAACCTGTTCAACTGTTAATACACCATCTACTGTTTCAACTGTGTATTTTTCAGCATCGCATACAACAACAGCTTTTGTTTTGTATTCAGCTTCAATTGATGTATCAACTACATCTACTTTTGTACCTTCAGCATTGTAGATTTCAATTGTAATTGTTAAAGCACCTTCAAGAGCATCGCCTTCAATTTTAGCAACGAGTTCAGGAACTGCTTCACCAAGATTTACATCTTCTGATGGTGCTGTAACTTTTACATTACGCTTTTTAATTTCAAATACACCATTAACAACCTCAATTTTGTAGTTAGCATCCTTGTAATCAGTTGTAATTGCATATTCACCAACTTTTTCACCTTCATCTCTTGTGATATTAATTTCTGCAGGAGCTTCGCCTTCCAAGAAATCAACTGCTTCAAATGTATATCCTTCAGGATCAGCCGCATCAACTAATTTTGATGCATTTGCAATTGTAATTTTAGCAGCTTTTGGTTCGATAACAAATGTGTTACCTGTAACATTTAATGCATAAGGCAAGCCTGTAGCTTCATCTGTTGCAACATTTAATGTTACTTCATAAGCATCTTCGTATGTACCAGCAGCTTCGTTATCTTTTCTTGTAATAGTTACTAAGCTTGATGCATCATCTGTATCTTCACCCTTTGTAACTGTTACAACAACAGCAGCATCATCATCGCCGTATGTCTTTTTGTTTTCACCAAACGCTACATTAACCGGGATAGCTGTTTTAATTGAATAGATACCTTCAACTGTTGAGATTTTATAGTTAGCATTGTCATCATATGATTTAACTTCAATAGCATAGTCGCCTTCAACGTCTGTATATGCTTCTTTTAAACCTACAACAATGTTTGTGATTTCGTCGCCTTCTACTAAACCTTCAACTACTGCAGCTTTGTATTCAGCGATTTCACCTCTGCCCTGAACCTGGAATTCATCCTGAGCTGTGATCGTGATTGCTTTCTTGGCAACTGTAAGTGTACCAGGAACAACTGTTACATCGTAGTTAGCACTTTCAGCTGTAGCTGTAATAGCAACTGTACCAGCGTTTGGTTTAGTTTCAACTGTAGGGGTGATTGTTACGCCTGCAGGAGCATCTGATGTGAATTCTGGAAGAGCATCGCCATATGTCATATTTTTGTCAGCCATTTTTACTTCGATAGGTTTCTTAGCAACTGTAAGTGTACCAGGAACAACTGTTACATTGTAGTTACCTGTTGTATCTTCAGCTGTAGCTGTGATAGCAACTGTACCTGCATTTGGGTTTTCAGCAACTGTAGCAGTAACTGTTACGCCTGCAGGAGCATCTGATGTAAATTCTGGAAGTGGATCGCCGTATGTCATATCTTTGTCAGCCATTTTTACTTCGATATCTTTCTTACCGATTACAACGTTAGCAGAAGCTTCTGTTGCTTTGCAACCTTCTCTTTCAACAGTAGCTATAACTTTGTATGTACCTGCATTTTTAACTTCAGCTGGATCTGTTACATAAGAAATGCCGTCACCGTCTACTGTGTTAAGTGTAATAAGGTCTTCTGCTGCGAAAGCTTCGCCTGTGTACTTAAGACCTTCAACAGGAGTTGCAACTAAACCATCAATTGGTTTTCTTGTATCAATTAAGATATTAGGCTGAACCTTTGATAATCTATCGTTACCATTTGAGAGTAATGATGTATCAACAACAAGAGCAATAGCTGTATTAATTCCTTCTGCTGCTGAAATTACTTTGTATCCAAATTTTGCAACTGGGATAGATCCAGTTTCATCTGGCTGCGCAGGTTTTTTTCCTGTACGATCGTATGCAAGTCCATATACGTTCTTCCATACTGCTGTAATTTCACCTTCGTTTTCAATGTTGTATGCTTCTCCACCATACAATCCAGCAAAAACTTCTTCATCATTCTCAGCTAATTTATCTTCCCATTCTTCGTCTGCAGCAATAACAGCTGAATCGAATTCAGTTTTGATAGAATAGCCTTGAAGATTTGTAGCATCGCCAGGCTTAACATAGAATGTTATATAAAATGTTTTGTCCTCGGCAATGTCACTTACAACTGCAAATAAATCATAATCACTTGCATTTGCACTAACAATGACAGTCATAGTGAGTAACATACACACTACGAGTGCTAAACTAATTACTTTCTTTAACATTAGTTTATCATCCTTTCTTAAAATATAGTTTTTTGTGTGCAATGGTTTTGCCACTGCGCACACCATTACAACTTATTTATATTATAATAGTATCTTGTTTTTTTGTCAAGATATTTTTCATCAATTTAGCTACTTAAAATTCATCACATTTGTATTATAATTTATTACATTTCAACAAAAAACAGTTGAAGCATTAAAATCGCTTCAACTGTTTTCAATTTTAAATTTATATATTAATTTTCATCATTAAGGTCTACGCCTTCGAAGTTAGCAAGGAAACGAGCAAGTTTTGTTAAATCTGCTACTGAAACTGCATCATCCTGATTAACATCTGCTGCAATTTTCAATGTTGGATTTTCTTCGAATTCCTTCACATCATCTGTAAAGTTAGCAAGGAAACGAGCAAGCTTTGTTAAGTCTGCCACTTTTACTTCCTGGTCATCGTTAAGGTCACCTTTCATAGCTGCTTCAGCTAATGTAACCGCTGTAAGATAAGGAACATTTACATCTGTACCACCTACTAAAAGGTTATATGTACCTGCTTCAACATCTGAACTAACTGTGAAAGAAAAACCTTCTGCATTGTAATCAATCTGATCAGCGTGGATAATATTTTCTTCTAAAATGTTATCACTTTCAGCACTTTCAGGTGCATAGAAAAGGAATGTTACATCGTCAGCTGCATCAAAAGGTGATTTTTCAAACTTAACATTAATAGTTCTTACTTTTGCTTCTGCTGCAACTTCGATAGGTGAATTATCACCTGTTGCAGGAGCAACGCCAGCAGCTAAAGCAGACACTGATGAAAATACTAACATCAACGCAATTGTTAAACACAATAATTTTTTCATAATTCATTCTCCTAACTATTTATATATCTGTGATTAGTTTAATACAAAACATTCTGTTTGTCAATACATAAACAAAAAAAAATACAGATTTTTTGGTGCAAGAAATATTCAGTATGCAAAATCCGTTGATTATTCTCCTGTTAACTTGACAAGAATAGTTATTGTATGATACTCTATCAATGTTCACAAGATATGGTATATTATAATGAAAGGATTCAGTTATGAACGTCTATGATTTTGACAACACAATATACGACGGTGAAAGTCTTTTTGACTTTTATTTGTTTTGTCTGAAAAAAGATTTCAAATTTATAAAGTATCTGAAGGTTGCTGTTTTGAGCCTTGTTAAATATAAACTTTGCCTTATCACCCACGAAAAACTCATTAAGCTTTGTTCAAAATATGTTTATGACTTTCTTACCGATGTTGGTGATTTTGAGCAGGCGGCAAAAGAGTTCTGGGATAAAAACGAGCATAAAATCAAGCCCTGGTACAGTAAATACAAAAAAGAGGACGATGTTATATGTTCTGCAAACTTCAATGTATTTCTTGATGAAATATTAAACCGCATCAATGTGAAAAACTGTATCTGTTCTAAAGTAGACACAGAAAACAAAGAAGTGACCGCTCTTTGCTTCCGTTCAAACAAGGTTGCTCTTTTTAAGGAAAAATACGGGGATTCGGAAATTGAAAACTTTTTTACAGACTCAAAAAACGATATGCCTATGATTAAAATTTCAAAGAATGCCTTTATTGTAAAAGAAGATAAAATAAAGAAAATCAAATAATACTTGAAAATATCTTATTTATATGGTAGAATAATTTTTAATTCGTAAATAATAATATGCCTTTAGGCAGATTGGAGTACAATATAATGGATAACACACAGAAGACTATGGAAAAAATCGTAGCGCTCTGTAAAGGCAGAGGTTACATTTATGCCGGTTCAGAAATTTACGGCGGTCTTTCAAACACATGGGATTACGGTCCTTACGGTGTTGAATTTAAAAACAATGTTAAAAAAGCATGGTGGACAAAGTTCATTCAGCAGAGCCCATACAATGTTGGTCTTGACGCTGCAATACTTATGAACCCACAGACTTGGGTTGCATCAGGTCATGTTGGCGGTTTTTCAGACCCTCTTATGGACTGTAAAGAATGTAAAGCAAGACACCGTGCAGACAAACTCATAGAAGACTATGCTTTTGAAAAAGGCGAAAGCTTAACAGTTGACGGCTGGAGCCACGAAAAAATGCTTGAATACATAAACGAGCACGAAATCTGCTGTCCACAGTGCGGTAAGAGAAACTTCACAGACATCAGACAGTTCAACCTTATGTTCAAAACATTCCAGGGTGTTACAGAAGACTCTAAAGCAGAGCTTTATTTAAGACCTGAAACAGCTCAGGGTATCTTCGTTAACTTCAAGAATGTTCAGAGAACTTCAAGAAAGAAACTTCCATTCGGTATCGGTCAGATTGGTAAATCTTTCAGAAACGAAATCACACCTGGTAACTTCACATTCAGAACAAGAGAATTTGAACAGATGGAACTTGAATTCTTCTGCAAACCTGGTGAAGACCTTGAATGGTTCTACTACTGGAAAGATTTCTGTATGCAGTTCCTTTTAGACCTTGGTCTTAAAAAAGAAAACTTAAGATACAGAGATCACTCTCCTGAAGAACTTGCATTCTATTCAAAAGCAACATCAGATATCGAATTCGTATTCCCATTTGGTTGGGGCGAACTCTGGGGTGTTGCCGACAGAACAGATTATGACCTTATGCAGCATCAGAATCACTCAGGTGAATCTTTTGAATATACAGACCCTGTAACAAACGAAAAATTTGTTCCATACTGTATCGAACCATCACTTGGTGCAGACCGTGTTGCTCTTGCATTCCTTTGCGAAGCTTACGATGAAGAAGAAATCGGTGAAAATGATACAAGAATCGTTATGCATCTCCACCCTGCATTAGCACCTGTTAAAGCAGCAATTCTTCCTTTATCAAAGAAGCTTGGTGACGGTGCTACAGAACTCTTCACAAAACTTTCAGCATACTTCCCTTGCGAATATGACGAAGCAGGTTCTATCGGTAAGAGATACAGAAGACAGGACGAAATCGGAACTCCTTTCTGCATCACTTATGACTTTGATTCTGTTGAAGACGGTTGTGTTACTGTTCGTGACAGAGATACAATGGAGCAGGAAAGAATGAAGATTGAAGATGTTATTCCTTACATTCAGTCAAAACTTGTATTTTAAGAATAAAAAAGATTATCCCGTGCTAAAATAAGCACGGGATTATTTTTTAAGGAAGATGCTTGTGATTGTAACTTTAATAAGAACTGTAGTTATATATATCGTGGTTGTTGCCGTATATCGCTTTATGGGGAAACGGCAGATAGGCGAACTGCAACCGGGCGAGCTTGTGCTTGCCATAATGCTTTCAGACCTGGCGACCGCACCTATAAGCTCTGTTAACACACCTTTGGTTGTGGGAATTTTTCCTGTGGTCACCCTTGTGACTATGGAAATTCTCATATCCTTTCTGTCACAAAAATCAGTTAAATTCAGACGACTCATAAGCGGAAGCCCCAGCATTGTAATTGAAAACGGTAAAATAAATATAAAAGAGCTTACCTCTCTTCGTTTCAGCATTGATGACCTTTTTGAGCAACTTCGTTCAAACGGCTATATGACCGTTGCAGATGTATCTTTCGCCATTTTAGAAACAAACGGACAGTTAAGCGTTGTTCCTTCCCCACAGGCTTCTCCTGTAACTTTAAAAGCTTTAGATCTCCCATCAAGCTCCACTCTGCCACGAAATATTATAAAAGACGGAGCACTTGACGAAAACAATCTTCGTGCAATCGGACGGGATATGAACTGGCTTAACAAACTGCTTAAAAGTCACAATGCAACCATTGAAAATGTTTTTATTTTCACATCCGACGGACAGGAAAGCTTTTATATTCAGAAAAAGGAGTCATAATTTGAAAACTATTCTCATCTCCGTTTCTATGTTCATAACAATTGTTTTGATTGCGATAGCTTATCAGATGTATCTTATAAACTTATCTGAAAAATTCAATGACTACACCGAAAACATCACCAGTCAAATAGTTTCGCAGGATTTTGACAACGCCGAAAGTACTTTACAAGACCTTGAAACTCTCTGGAATAAAAACAATGCACTTTTAATGATGTTTCACGACCATACTTTAATAAATAACGCTTCTGTGCACATTTCACTTGCTATTAATTCTGTCAAAGAAAAGCGTTTTAACGAAGCCGTGTCTTATCTTATATATTTTATTGCTACCATAGAAGAAATTACAGCAGAAAACCGTCCCACTTTTGAGAATATACTGTAATTTATTGCATAAAATTTATCAGGTGATACTATGAGAAACAAAATAGCAGGCATCAATACGCCCAATTTTAATATGGAAGGACTTGAATTTCAGTTTCATAAATATTATTCTCCTCAGAATTTTATGGAGGAGAATTTCACTTCCCTTAACGGATTCAGGCACACCTGTGCCAAACACAAGGGACTGTTTAGCGCTACTTTGCCTGATGGTGCAAAAATCTTTGCGGTAAAATTTACACCCTGTGAAGATGAATTCCCTTTTGTTTCACTTGCCGATTACTGCACCTATAAAGACGGCTATATACTTATTGGTGCAGACATCAAAAAACAGGCATATTTCTTGCCTGTTTTTTGATTTATATTGTATATTTTTCTTTATATACATCGTACTGGCTTTTGAAATTGTTTTCACCGTCATACTTAACATGGTTAAGATATTCGTGAGGTTCAAAGCCGTCTTTTTTCTTCTGGAGAAGACATACACCGATGTTTGAACAATGGTCTGCTATTCTTTCAAAGTTTGTTATAATATCAGAATAAACAAAACCAAGCTCTATAGTACATTCATTGTTCTGAAGTCTTCCAATGTGATGCATCTTCATCTTGTATTTCAGCTTATCAATAATCTGTTCAAGTGGTTCAATTTTAATTGCAACAGCGTCATCTTCTTTTTCAATGGCTTCAACCGAAAGCTGCACAATTTCTTTAACCGCATCAGATATAACTTTAATTTCGTGTCTTGCATTTTCAGAAAAGGCGATATTCTTTTCAAAAATTTCTTTTGATGCAGTCATAAGATTACAAGCGTGGTCGGAAATTCTCTCAACATCGCCTATAACATGAAGAAGTGTTGTAACCTCGTTACTTTCTTCAGCAGCAAGCTTATGTCCTGCAAGTTTTACAAGATATGAACCAAGCTTATCTTCATAATTATCAACAAGGTTTTCCTGTTCTTTTATATATGCATCTGTCTTTTCGCTATAGTCCATAAGCTTATCAAGTGCAATATTTACTGACTCTGCAGTAACTTTAATCATATCTGTAAGAAGCTCTTTTGACTTTTCAATAGCAAAACCCGGAACAGTAAGGAATCTGTCATCAAGGATTCTGAATCTGTCATCTTCTGTTTCTTTTGCACCTTTGAATGTTAATATGGCAAGTTTTTCAATAAACTTACAGAACGGAATTAAAATTACAGTTGATAAAACATTAAACAATGTATGCGTAAGCGCAATTGAGAATACCGTTGCATTACCGTGCATAAATGCAAAATCAAGCACTCCGTGAAGAACATAAAATACAACACATATTACCACTACACCGATAACCTTTATGTAAAGACAGGAAATTGCAACTCTTTTTGATTCTGTATTACCGCTGATAGATGAAAGAATCGGTGTTATTGTTGTGCCGATATTCTGTCCTAAAATAATAGGAAGAGCTGTTGACATAGGAATAATACCTGAAAGCGAAAGTGCCTGCAAAATACCGATTGATGCAGATGATGATTGAATAATCGCTGTAAGAATTGTACCTGAAATAATACCAAGTACAGGATTTTCAAACATAACAAGGATTTCCTTGAATTTTTCGTTTTCCTTAAGTCCTGACATAGCATCAGACATTGCTTCCATACCAAACATAAGTACCGCAAAGCCCAGAAGAATTGCACCTATGTTCTTTTTCTTGTCTGACTTTGAAACCATTGTCATAATGATACCAACTGCAGCAAGAATCGGTGTGAATGAATCAGGCTTTAAAAGCTTAAGCCATACAGAAACGCCTTCTGAAATACCTGTTGTACTGAGAAGCCACGCAGTCACTGTTGTACCTACATTTGAACCCATGATTATTGCAATTGTCTGTGAAAGACTCATAATACCTGAGTTAACAAAACCTACAAGCATTACAGTTGTAGCAGATGAGCTCTGTATAACTGCAGTAACCAAAAGGCCCAAAAGAAAACCTTTGATTCTGTTTGATGTTAATTTTCCTAAAATTGATTCAAGCTGTCCGCCTGAAAGGTTTTTGAGACCGTCCCCCATATATTCCATACCGAAAAGGAACATTGCAAGTCCGCCAACCATAGATAATACTGAAAAGATATCCATATTTTTCTCCTTATGACATTTTGTTATAAACCGTATTTGTGAAATACATAATAATTGAATTCTGGTTACAGTAATCTATGATTTGCTCATCGTTTTCAGAGCCACCGCTTTGAATTATTACTGAAACTGATGCTTCTATTGCCGCATCTATAATTTTTGTGTCATTAATCGCACCGTCAAAGCCTATAATACTGCCGGGAGTTTTGCCTGCCGCACCATTTAAGGCTACCTGCTGAGCTACAGAGGCGTTATTTTCTCCCGAGCCCATTGAAATCACCTGATTTCCTTTTGCCACAACACAACAATTTGTTTTAAGATGTTTTGCTGTTCTTATGGCAAGAAGCATATCGTTAATCTGACGGTCTTCTGCAGTTTTTTCTGTAACACAGATTATGTCGTTACGGCCTATTGTCTTTCTGTCAACTGACTGAACAAGAGCACCGCCTGAAATAGTTTTTAAATCAAGAGTTCTTGCAGTTACGTGCTGTGCACCGTCTAAAATCTCATAGAAATTTATGTTTTCCGTCTGCATCAGAAGTTCAAGAGCATCTTCTTCATAAGAAGGTGCAATTACTGCCGCAAGATCTGTTTTGATTATTTCAAGTGCAACCTTTCTTGTTACAGGCTCATTCATAACCGCAACTCCGCCTGCCGCAGAATAGAATTCATATCTTATGCAGTTTACATAAGCTTCGTAAAGATTTTCGCCTGTTCCTACACCAAAAGGCAATACCTCGCCCATAATAACAACTGCAGTTTCATCGAATTCATAAATAAGTTCGATGGCATTGTTGATTTTTGTAATATCCTTAAACTCAAGGTCTTCACCCTTTATGCGTTTAAGATTGGGAATAGTTGGCTCTATGTTATTTATTTCTTTATAGTATGCCGCACTTTGTTTAGTATTTTCTCCCTGACTTAAATTTCTTACTTTCTCATAAGTGAAATTAAGATATTTAGGGAAAAGCTCTGTGCTTGCTCTTTTTCTGAGCATCTGTGTATGGAGAATTTCTTTATGAACAATATACTCCATAGCCTTAACGCCAAGTTCCATTTTTGTTGTGTGTGAAACTTCGCCTTTTTCTTTTATTTCCTGCAACACTCTGTCATAATCTCTGAAATCAACCACAACAGTTACATCGTTTACATTGGAAACTGCCGCTTTTATCAATGATATTGCAGACACATCATTTTTAAGGTCATAGTCGTTAATATTAACGCAGACAATATCTATCGGCTCTATATTGTTTTCTTTTAAATCGGCAATCTGTTCAGGACTTGTTCTGTCCGCAAGAATGCCTGCATATATCCAATTCTGCATAGCTTCGGTAACAACGCCAAGCTTTGTGCTGTAGCCCATAGCTGTTTCAAGCATTGTATATTCAATACCGTTATCTTCAAGCAGTTCACTATTAAGCCTTGAGCAAAGCACTTCGAATCCATATTCATTAAGTTGTCTTGCAAAATCGGCAAGCTTAACAGTATCAGATACTCTGATTAACACTCGGTTTTTCATATATTTCCCCTTTTTGTTAATTTTTCGTATACACAGATAATTTTATCATAAAACACAAATTTTTTCAACTGTTTTTTACACACAAAAACGGCTGCACAAAAGCAACCGTTTTTGTATTATTTATTAAGATAGTTAACCCAGTAGTTAAACAATTCCGATGCAATAGGTGCGGCGTTTCCTCCACCTGTGCCACCACTGTATTCAAGCACAACTGCAATTGCAATCTGCGGATTATCTGCAGGAGCAAAACCAACAAACCAGGCGTGCTCCTTGCCTTCTTTTTCGTTTTCTGCAGTACCCGTTTTGCCTGCAACCTTAATTCCTCTCACACCTGCTCTTGAGGCAGTTCCCTTCTCTACCGTTGAAGTCATATACTCTGCAACTTTTTTAGCAGTTTCCTCTCTTATTGCTCTGTTTATTGTGGTACTTGAACCATTGGCAACTGTAACACCCAGAGAGTTTGTAACTTTTTTAACTAGATATGGTTTTACCACTCTTCCGCCGTTAGCTATAGTGCTTGTCATCATAGCCATCTGAAGAGGTGTAACCAGAACATTTCCTTGCCCTATAGACGCAAGAGCAACCTGATCATCGGTCATTTTTCTGTCATAACCGAATTTTGAACTATACATTGGCAAGTCAAAATCTATACGGCTTCCTATACCGAATCTTTCGTAATATGCCTTAACTTTTTCTCCGCCAAGCTTAACTCCTGTGCTTATAAATGCCACATTGCTTGAAACATTATATGCTTCTTCAAGAGTAATTTCTCCGTACGCTTTGTTTTTGGTGTTTGGAAATGTTACGCCTTTTATCTCTATGCTTCCCTCATCGTTTATGATTTCATCTTCAAGCCCGTTTTCAAGTGCTGCAGATAAAATAACTGTCTTTATAACAGACCCGGGCGGATAAAGTCCGCTTACTGCTCTGTTAAGGAAAGGTGCTTCCTGATTTTCAGAAAGAGTCTGCCAGGATTGTGACAACGCTTTTGATGAAGTATCAAAAGAAGGTGTGCTTACCATACAAAGGATTTCTCCCGTTTGGGGATTCATTGCAACAACTGCGCCGTTTCTGTTGCCCATTAAATCTGATGCTTTTTTCTGCAGTTTATATGAAACAGTAAGCTGAACCGTATCACCCTTTTTGTTTTCATCAAATGCACCTGCAATACCTGAAGCCTCTGTAAGCCCTGCAAGTTCTTTGTTATAGGTAAGCTCAAGCTGAGATTTACCGTAAACCTTTGAACTGTAGCCTATTACATGGGCAAAAAGTTTGGGGTATTTATATATTCTTTCCTGATTTCCTTCCTCATCTTTTTTACTGTATGCAAGGATTTCGCCATCTCTGTCGCATATATCACCTCTTAATGTGTTTTGCTCTGCAATCCACTGTCTTTGATTTGCAGGATGATTCATATACTCCTCACCCTTAAAAACTCCAAGAAAAGTTATATAAACTGCAATTGACAAAAACAAAAGTGCTATAAACACAAAGGCGATTATTGTTCTTGTTCCTTCTTTATATCTTATACTGCTTTTATCAAGATTACTTTTCTTCAATATCAATCGCCTCCGTTTCGTTATCCGCCTTCTTGGTAGCGCAGGCTTCCAGAACTGCAATTGATATAAAACAGGTTAAAAGTGAGCTTCCACCGTAGCTTATAAATGGCAATGTAATACCTGTAAGAGGAATAAGCTTTATAACTCCGCCCAGAATAATAAATATCTGAAGCCCAAGCATTATGCTTATACCTGTTGCCACACATCTGTAAAACAGATTATCAATACTCATTGCTATTCTTATTCCGCGATAAACCAAAAGCAGATAAAGAAGCACAATACCTACACCGCCAAGCACACCGAATTCTTCACAAATTGCCGCAAAGATAAAATCAGAATGTACTTCAGGAATATACCAGGGACTTCCCTGTGCAAGTCCTGTTCCGAAGAGTCCGCCACCTGTTATGGCAAAAAGGGACTGGGTTATCTGATACGCCTTGTCCATAACCTGTGACCACGGGTCAAGCCACACAGAAATTCTTACTTTTATGTGTGAAACAAAAAGTGCACCCACTGTGCCCCCTGCAATTGCAAAAAGCAGATTCAGTAACATAACTTTTATTTTTGCACCGAAAATATACATCATAACAAGATGCATCAAAACAACTAAAACCGCCGTTCCCCATTCTCTCTGAAGAACGAAAAATCCCAGAAGAACATACACAAGAATTGAAACGGTCATATCCTCATCAAGCTTTTTGAATCTGTATCTTTCAGGGTGTGTGTATCTGTCCGCAAGAAAGAGCACAACCAAAAGCTTGATTATTTCTGAAGGCTGAAATGTGTAGCCTGCAATAACAATCCAGTTTTTAGAACCGCCCTGAACAGTTCCCAATATAAGAGTAAGCAGAAACAAAACTATTGCCGTCACATAATAGAAATAGCCAAGCTTCTGCCATATTTCAAGTTTTTTAAATAAAATATATGCCACAAGAAAAACTGCAAGGCTTATGAAAAGCCAGTACATCTGTTTTTCTGCAAAGTCGTAATCAAGACGGCAAAGCATAATTTCGCCCACCGAAAACAGCATAGACACAATAAGGAATATATAGTTATCGGTAATTCCGCTTATTTTGTTCACAACAAAGTAAGCCACCATCAAAGCAATGGTAACATAAGCCCCTGTTTTGATTATTTCGTTCCCCACACCTGATGAATTAAGTGCAAGAAGTCCATAACCCAGAACATTTATAAGCAATATTAAAATCCACGGTCTTATAATTCCTCTTTTGGTCATTTAAACTCTCCTTTTCAGGATGAGTATACCACATTTTTCTTATTTTATCAATTATTTGTTGTTATTTTTATTTTATCTGCTTCAAGATGTGTCTGCGATACTGCAATCTCTGTAATTTTGGCAATTTCGGTATTTAAAAGTTCATCTTTAAGCACATCAATAACAACGCCGTTTTCATTATATGTTACCACCGCATTTTCAAAACCTTTATTTTTAAGCATAACTTCAATATCTGCTTCTATGCGTATGTAATCTGCCATTGACACAAGCTTCTTTTCCGCTTCTTTTTTAGTTTCTTCTGTATGACTCTCGTTTTTAATTATTTCATCAAGCAGAGCCTTTGCTTTATCCCTTGCTTCTTCTCTTATCATTTTGATTTCGTCTGTTTTGCTCACCTCAACAGTTTCGGTTGTGCTCACATATTGCGCCTGTCCCAACACTTTTGCGCTTTCTTTTTTCTGACTGTAATTAACATAGCCTGTTGTACCTATCAACAAAGCCATAACCAGAAGCATAAACTTTTTCTTCTTAAACAAATTCATATTATTTTTCACCTTGCGCCACCTCTATTTTATTTAATGATACATTTGTCGCCGCTTTAACATATTTTTTAAGCAGATTTTTCATAAAATCATTGTCTGCCCCTGTGGCAGTTACCAGAATTCCTGCAATCTGCGGATTTGTTTTTGAAAGCACATAGGGTTCTTCACTGCTACTTTTCCCCATTGTTTTAACTAAAACATCACTTCCGTTTGAGGAATTTTTATAATCGTATGCAATATTATTCACTCCTGCATTTTCATAAGAAATATAAACACAGACATTCCCTGCTCCTTTAACATTTGAAAGTATTTTCTCAAGCTTTTTCTCGTCTGTATATTGAACCTGAACATCCTCACGGAGAGGCCCTTTTTTGTCTTGCATTCCTGAAGATGCCACATATAAAATCACCGCAACCGCCAGCATTACTACTATCTTTTTGTTTTTAAGAATTTTACTGAAAAACTCTTTATTCTTTATACTCAACAATTATATTTTCCCTTTCTGCCTTGCAAACAGTTAAAACAATCTTTACAATTTCTTCTTTTTCAATTCCTTGTTCCGAAATTATTTTAAGCTTGCTTATTTTATCACCGTCATCTGTTACAACCACAAAAAAGCTTTTTGAAAAATGCTTTTCCAGTTCTTCCCGCACATTGTCTTCTATGATTTTTGCACCTTGCCTTAATGCCATAGTCTGTGCTTCCTGAACTGAAAATGTTTCTGTAAGATATCGGTCCGAAAAATCAAAATCTATATCTGCTCCCACTATAATTCCAAGAACAACTGCCGCAGAAATAAGTCCGCACAAGACTTTTGAATACTTCTTATATGCTCCTTCAGGTATGAGCATTACCAGAATATTCAAAACTATTGTGCAAACAGAAACGGTGAAAAATATCTTTACCATTTAATTCTCCTTAAATATAATTTCCTGTAGTCATAAGTATCCCAACACATCCCAAAACAAGCAAAAGTCCTGATACAAACACAGCAAAGATACTTGTGATACAATCACATATATTTTCTGAAATATTTATTATTTCTCTTGAGGATATGGGTTCAAGAATTATTATACAAAGTTTAAGTCCCCACCTTAAAACCAGAAGCTTTACAATCGGAACTACACCATATAAAACAATAATAACTATCCCCGATACGCCCACAACCGAGCTTACACCTTTTAATATTGCGCCTATGGTTTCCATAGAGTCTGCCATAACACCACCAACAATCGGCAGAGCAGTTCCCACTGCCATTTTTGCCGCTTTTCTTATGGTTAAATCTATGCCTGAACCTGCCACGGAATAAACCCCTAATATTCCTGTTGTAAGGGATAATATAAATCCAAGTATCCACTTTGTAACACCTCTTAAGTTTGTGGCAAGTGCCGTTATTTTTATCCTGTCCGAAAAATTGTCCGCAACCGAAACTATGGCAGATGAAGTTATCAGCGGTACAAGAATCTTTCTGAACACCTCAAGAAATAAATTTATTGCAACCATTATTGATGAATTCATTAAAAGTCCTGTCACTGCACCGCCCTTTGCATATGTAATGCCTATAAGTACCGAAAACAGACTTTTTGATGCAACCGATATATACTCAATGTATTCGCATACAGGCGTTGTTATGTCACTGTAAAGCTTGCATAAAAGTCCTGCAAAAACGCAATAACATACACATACTGCACTTTCACGGGTTTTCTCTCCTCCTGCCTGTATTACTGTGGCAGAAATAAATCCGCAAACAATAAGCATCAAAAACATTTTCAGATATGCATTAAATTCAGATGTGAAAACAAGCACAAGTTTTTTAACTATATTTGCCGTATCAAAACCTTCACCGCTTAAAAGACTTTTCTGGATTTCTGCAAGTGAAAAATTGCTGAATATTTCAAGGTCGTAATCTATAAGTTCTTCAAGGTTGTATTGCTCAACATATTCAATCAAAGGATTTGCACACACATAAAAAGGAACAAAGAGCAGTACAACCACCAGTACAAAAATTTTCATTTTAAATAACCATTCCCGAAAGCAATGAAATAAGTTCTTTGAAAATCGGCAGAGATGATGCCGTTATTATAAGCTTCCCCACCGTTTCAACCTTCACCGCAACCGCACTTTCCCCCGCATCTCTGCATAACGATGCAGTAAACTCGGATATGTAAGAAATCACTATTATTTTAAAAACTATTTTCAAATACTCGCTTTTGATTCCGCTTATTTCACTAAGTTGTATAAGATATTCATAAACAGTTGTGCTCAAGGAAAGCACAAAACCCATCATTATAACAGCCGTAGCCAATACAACCTGAATGGAAAATTCAGGTTTTGTCTGTTTAAGTATTGCCGAAACCGTGATTATAACAAAAGCAAGTCCCGATATTTTTAATATTTCCATTTAAAAACCAAAAGTTGACTTAATTGTATCAAAAAGCACCTTTATTTCTCCTATCACCATCATCAGCACAATAATCAGTCCTGCAAGAGATGTGAGCATCGCCTGTTCATCTCTTCCCGATTTTATCAGCACCTGATTAAGCACCGCAACCAGAATTCCTATGGCGGCAATTTTAAATATCAGTTCTACCTCCATATTTCCTCCTACACCATAAAGACGCACACAAAAACCGTCATCGCAACAATAATTTTTCTGTTTTGGTTAACCGTATTTTTTATGTACTCTTCTTGCTCCTTATCGGCTTTTTTCAGTTTTAAAACCACATTCTCAAGCTTTTCTTTTTCAGTTTTTGCATCAGACATTCCTGCCTGTGAGAAGTATTCATAAAGCGCCTCATACACTCTGCGGTCTGCTTTCATCTCAACCCTTAAAAATGCTTCTTTTGCCGAAGTTTTATTTATTATGTTTTCTGCTATGCAATTAATATACTCTTTTGCGAATCCGCCAAATTCAGAAGCACTTTTCAAAGATTCACCCAGAAACTTGTGCTGAAAAAGCATTTCTCCTGTCATATATTCAAAAACGCTTATAAGTCCTTTTGTTAACTTATTTTCATTTTTATGCCACAAAGTGTACTCTGCAGAAACCATAATCCCTGCAAAAAAAATCAACACAACACTTATCAGTTTAAGCATATAACTTCCTTTACTTTCTTTTCAGGTGACATAATAACCGCCGTATCAAAAATTGTGTAAACATCACTTATTTTATTTTTAATGTCGCTTAAATCTCTTCCGTGAACAGTTGTTATTATATGCACCCCTGAATTAACCGCACTTTTAACACAAGGCAGTTCTCTTTCAGGTTGAATTTCGTCAAACACAACTATTTGTGGATTCATTGTTCTTACAACAAGTTCAACGCCCTTACTCTTTTCACACCCGCACATAATATCGCATTTTCCGTTTAATTTAAAAACATTTTGCTGATTATACACAGGGAAAATTTCTCCTCTTTCATCCACAACAGAAACATTTTTATCATCTGAAAGTTTTCTTGCAACATCCCTTAAAAGTGTTGTTTTTCCACACCCTGGTGGTCCAATTATCAAGGTATTACCTTTTATCCTTTCAAGCAATTCATCACTGCAAACTGAAAAATCATTGGCAATTCTGAAATTTATGGAATTAATATCTGTTATATTGATGATTTTTCCGTTTTCAGTTACACATCTTCCGCAAAAACCAACCCTTGAACCGTCCTCAATTGTTATGTAGCCTTTTTCTATTTCATTTTTAAGGGCATATACCGAATTACTTACAATTCTTTTAAACAGATTGTTTATATACAAGCTGTCTGCCGTAATATCAAGCAGGACTTCACCCTCCTGTGCAGAAACAATTATTTTCCTTCCAACCCTGATTCTTATTTCAAAAATAACGTCCTTTACCTTTTCAAGTTTTTTCTTTGTTTCATCATCAAAGTAATTTTTATACACATTCTTCACCTCGTTTTTATACATTCTATTACAGGTTGTACCATTTTATAACCAAAAAGGAAATGTAAAAAAAGTTCAGACCACAAAAAGACAGTTATGTATATATCTTCGGTGCTGAAAAACGAATTAAATGCCGTATAAAAACGGCATTTAATTCTGCTTATGAAAACTTTGGGTTTTTACCTGACTGAAAGTTATAAGCTCATCTTTGTTAAGATTTTCTTTATGCATATCTACTGCATTTATACTTAAATTATTGTAAGTTGTGTAATAATAGATTCCCTTATCTGTATTACAACAGGAAGTGTAATTTGTTATTTCTGCCCCATAATCCGAAAAAGAGCATCCTCTTTGCTGATATACACTGTATAAAATGTGAAACATCTGAATTACCGCTTCTGTTTCGTTCTCTCCGCACATGGAATTAAGCTTAACAAAGCTTGCTCTTACAAATCTGGACATTGATGACAAATCTCCCGGAAGTCCCAATCCGCCCATACCTCTGCTGTATGCCTTTAAGTCAAGCTTTTCCGAAAAAGTGTTATATGGCTCTTTTGCAGACAGATACAAAAAGTTATTCAGGTTAAACATCTGTTTCTCAAAATCAGGACTGTTTGTTAAAACTCCCACAGGATTATCATAACAGAAAAAGCCTTTTTCTGTTTGTTCTACGGTAATTGCCTCTTCCTTGTCCGTTATTATCCAGTGAAGCGGAGTTGGTTCAAATTCAGCACTGAAGGCTTCTTTTGTTATATTTACATTTTTTAATTTTTGTTTAACCTGTTGAACGCTTTCGCAATCCACAAGCACCCATAATATAAATTCAAAGGATGCAACATTTTCTCTGTCCACTTTCCTTGGCGTATATTTTGCAAAGCTTGGGAAATTAAGTGCCGCCACACTTACTCCCTTTTCATTGGTTGCATCAAAATAAAGGGGATATCCGTCTACCACCTTTGCCATTCCAATCACCGCAAAATGGTTCTCGTATATTTCGCCACCGGTGAACTGAATTTTATAGTTTCTTGGACAAATGGTAACCTGCTCTGAAAAAGTATATTCATAATCGAAATTTCTTCCGAAATAATTATATTTCTTTTTAAAATTTATTGCTGTACACATATTTATTCTTCTTTCCTTTTTGGTTATTTTGTGCAAAGCCTGCGATTTTACTCTATTGAATTATAAGGGAAATTATGCTATCATATACACGAGGTGGTAAAAATGGTTAAATCTTTATCTAAAGAAGCTCTTAATATAGTTAAAAAGATGCAACAAAACGAACTTACCGAAAGCTTTATTTACGAAGCTATCGCAAAATTTGCAAAAGGCGAAGAAAATAAAAAAACTCTTCTTCGTTTAAGTGCCGAAGAGAGAGCACATTATGAAATATGGAAAAATTATACAGGCATCGAAATGAAGCCACAAAAATTCAAAATTTTCAAATTTAAACTTCTGGCAAGAATTTTAGGCTTCACCTTTGCAGTTAAGCTTATGGAAAACGGCGAAGAAGGTGCACAAAAGGAATATGCAATTCTTGCAGAAGAAATAGAAGAAAGCGTTAAAATCCGTCAGGAAGAAGAAGAGCACGAAGCCGCACTTCTTGATATGCTAGATGAAGAAAGACTTCAGTATGTGGGTAGTATGGTGCTTGGTATGAATGACGCTTTGGTTGAACTTACAGGTTCACTTGCAGGTTTCACATTTGCTATGCAAAACACAAGACTCATTGCCCTTTCAGGTCTTATAATGGGTATTTCTGCAACATTTTCAATGGCATCAAGCGAATTCCTTGCAGCAAAAAGCGAAGGCAGAACCGATGCATTCAAATCCTGTTCCTACACAGGTGTTGCTTATCTTATAACAGTTGCAATTCTTATTCTGCCATACCTTTTGCTTGAAAGCAGTAAGTATATGACAGCTCTGTTTCTTATGATTGCTGCGGTTATCCTTATAATAGCAGGCTTTACATACTACATCTCTGTTGCAAAAGGCGAAAAGTTCAAGCCTAAATTTATAGAAATGTCTGCAATCAGCATCGGCGTTGCAATAATATCATTCTTTGTGGGCATTCTTGCTAAAAACTTTTTAGGTGTTGATTTATAAGTTAATAAAACACAAAACTGCCACCGGGTAGTGAAATGCAAAAGCATTCGTTAACACATCGTTAGGTCTTGGAAGATGTGTGTACGGATGCTTTTTTCGGAGGTTATTATGAATTGGTTTAAAAAAGCTTCAGACTATTTTTCTAAAGCTGAAATTATATTATGGTGTTCATCAGTTATATTGATTATTCTGTCATTTTATGCCTTTGACAAAGAAAACTATTTGACATTATTCGCATCACTGATAGGTGTAACATCTCTGATTTTCAGTGCAAAGGGAAATCCCTTGGGGCAACTGATGATGGTAGTTTTCAGTTTACTGTATGGGATTATTTCCTTTAATTTTGCCTACTATGGAGAAATGATAACATATCTTGGTATGACCATGCCAATGTCAGTATTTGCCCTTATCTCCTGGCTTAAGAATCCCTATCAGGGAAACAGGGCAGAAGTTAAAGTAAATACTGTCAGCAGAGCAGAAATCTGTTTTATGTGGGTTCTTACAGCAATAATTACTGTTTTATTTTACTTTATACTTTCATTCTTCAATACTGCGAATCTGCTACCAAGCACACTTTCTGTAACAACAAGTTTTCTTGCAGTATATCTCACTTTCAGGAGAAGCCCATATTTTGCTCTGGCGTATGCCGGCAACGATATTGTATTGATTGTATTATGGATATTGGCAAGCTTTTATGACATCAGATATATATCAGTTGTTGTATGCTTTACTGCTTTTCTTGTAAATGATATTTATGGCTTCATAAGCTGGCGAAAAATGAAAATCCGTCAAAAAGCGTGATGATTAAACTCATCACGCTTTTTATGTTCTCGTATTTATATTTTGCTTTCTCACACTCGCTTTAAAAATCATCTTATTTGCGAATCAAGCTCTTATGTAATGAACTCCCCTCCCCAAGAGAGTTTTGTCATTACACCAAACGATAAGATGCAACATACTCTGCATCTGATTCGAGTTTTGGATCATTTTGTTCAAAGACAATATTCAAATTATTTTCTTTAGCAGTCAGGTCAAAATGGCAAAGAGCTATGCCTACATCAATCATTTGCATATCGAGTGTCTCGGTACGAGCAAAGCCCTTATTGCGTTTTAAATAAAAGTGGACTGTATTATCGCAAACAACAACACGCCAGGGTTGTTTGTTTACTGCCGATGGTGCAAGTCTTACCATTTCCAAGGCATCAAGCCATTTACCTGCTTTTTCTTTAGATAAAGGCTTATCAAATGAGCCATCAAAGAATAATTCCTCAAAAGGAAATCTTTCATCGGCTTTAACACCTTTTCGCATCATACTCTCACGCAAGGACATTTTTGGGGCAGGATATCCAAGTGCACTTGCGCAAGGCATAATCTCGCCGTCATCCAGGTCCATAGCTTCTTCATAAGCAGAGCGGTTCATAGTTCCGCCAAGCCATACAGTTCCGATTCCCATAGACTGTGCATATAATACGAACATTTCAAAGGAATATCCAAATGCCACACTTGCATTTTCTGACCATCTGATTTTACCGCCCACATATAAATCCGTACCCACCGTAACAGGACAGTTAAGTCCGTATTCCTTTGCATTCATAAACTTAAAGTCCACAGGAATTTTAAATGGATTTTCTATTGTACGAGCAAAAGCTATCAATTCTTCTATATGGTTTTTATCAAGCTCTTTGCCATCATATGTTCTTACGCTTCTTCTGTTTTTAATATGTTCTTTAATATTATTCATAATGCCCTCCTGATTTTTATTTTTCCACCTCATAAGGCCAATCAATGATTCCCCCAAATTCTTTTACATTGGTGTAGCCAAGTTTTGAAAGGCTTTCTGCCGCGATTTTGCTCCGTCTGCCACTGCGGCAATATACAAGAATCTGTGCATCCTTGTCAGGTAACATTTCTTCTGCCTTGTTTTCAATTTCAGTATATGGAATCAGGATGCTACCTTTGATATGTCCCTCGTCAAACTCGTCCTGTTCTCTTGTATCTAAAATAATATGTTCCTCGCCTGAATCCATTATCTTTTTTGCTTCTTGTGGTGTTATAATCTCATACATCGCTTTTTCTCCTTTTTCGCTGACCAATATTGCGGTCGGTCCGTCTGCACCGCCGATAATCCCTATACTGCTATCATTTCCACAAGCGGTAAGGAAGATGCAGAGAATAGCTGATATAATGCATAATATTTTCTTCATATATTTTACCTCTTTTAAAATTCAAATAGCCCATGTGTATTGCAGTAATAATACATTTTTCCGCCACGCATTTGTGGGAAGCGCAGTTCTCCGCTTTGCTCAGGATAGAGCCTTATGTTGAGTACTCTGTCAAAGCGAACATAAGAAATAAAGGAAATATAGTGCTGCTTTGTCATAGGATGGGAAAATGTGATATAAAAATCATCTTCCATCTTTTCAATATTTAATTTGTGTGCTTCATCAGCCTCTTTTGCTACAAGAGGTGAAAGCTTTTTCCCACAACACACAATTTCAGCATTTCCTGCACCTGTGAATATATTCCCACATTGTTCGCAAACATAAAATTTTGTATTCTTCATATTTTAACCTCCGGTCTCATTCGTCTTTGACACAATTATATGTTGTCATTGCAAACCTTTATTATATTATCTGCAGCACCTTTTGCACCCGAAGAGTTTTTAAACCCTTCAGCAATCATCTTTGCATTTTGCTTATAGGTACTATCATTTAATACTTTATTTACTGCACTCAAAACTAAAGCCCCGTCTGATTTATCAAGTTTTATTCCTGCACCAAGCTGATAAACCCGCTCGGCAACACCTTTTTGTTCCGTGGTCTGTGGTAGCATAACAAGTGGAACTTCAAAATATAAGCTTTCGCTGACACTGTTCATTCCGCAGTGTGACACAAACACATCTGCTTTTTCTAAAACGGCAATTTGGTCAACCTGTGAAAAAATTGATATATTTTCAGGAACCTTTCCAAAGTCCCGGACAGATACCAGATTACCAACAGACATAATAACCTGAAAATCTGTATTTCCCAAAGCGGATATACAAGACTTGTAAAAAGGCATCATATCATTATTAACAGTTCCCATGGATATATAAATCAGTTTATCCCTCTTTTTTTCAACTTCTTCGGTTGCAGGACGAATTGAAGGGCCCACAAATGCATATTTTTCCGAAAAAGTTTCTGAACAAGGTTGAAACTCAGGTGAGGTATAGACAATGGTGTGGGTGTTATCATCATTACCAATAATATCAAGAATATTTTTAACAGGATAACCTTTGCTCTGCAATCGTTTAATTTGCTTGGTGGTTTTTGGCATTGCGAGAAGCATTTTAAACAAATCCTTGAAACCTTGTTTCATAATCTTTGCCGAGTGCTGATTAAAGGCAAAAGTTGTTGTTGATGAAACAAAAGGAATGCCAAGCTTCAGGGCAACCGCCTTCCCCCATAGCGCCATGGAATCTGCAACAATTAAGTCAGGCTTAAGTTCTGCCATATCCTTACAAACCTTGTCATCAAGAGCAAGTGTAGTATCTACAAGTATTTTTGTAGAGAATGCCAGGTCTTTTCCCACACGGGTAGAGTCTTTGGCACTTAGTTTCTGCTCCGTATCATAATCGTCGCAGGATATAAATGTTGCTCCTGCTGACTCTATTTTTTCACGCATAATGTTATATGAATAATACCAAACCTCGTGCCCCCGAGAAACTAGTTCCCGAACAACACCCAAGGTAGGGTTAGTATGTCCATAAGCAGGAATACAAAAGAAAACTATTTTACTCATACTTTTATTCCTCTATTTCAGAAAAAACTTGTTTGATAGTATCTTGTTGTTTTGCTTTAGGAAGAATTGCAATTCCTCGCTGGGTGTCACCGAGAACTAAAATCTCATCTCCAGGCTGAAAATCAAACAACTCTCTTGCTTCTTTTGGAATAACAAACTGTCCCTTTTCGCCGATTTTGACCATCCATGCATATTTTCCATCACGTATATTCATATTTGTTGCTCCTTCAGTATGATTGGTATGACTAATCATACCATAAATCTATATAATTGTCAATAAAACTAGAATTTTCACCCAAAACAAAAGGTGTGGCCGTAGCCACACCTTCAATAGTTATTTTGAAAAATTATTTTTTCTTATCACAACACATTCTTGAATTGCCGAAAAAGTTGCAATAGTGCATACTACTATGGAACTGTATTTTGGTTCGATAAAATATAGCGTCAACGGAAAAAGAAACAATAACAATCCCGTAATTTTATTCATTATGGTATGTAGGAATATCAACTTTTTCTTGTGAATAAACCCCAATATAATATTGCAGATTTTGATGATTGCAATTACAACAATCCACATCCATAACCAATTTGGAATGTGAATTATCGGCAATAATTTAAGCAATGATACTGCTACAAATACAAGGTCAGAGGCGGTATCAAGCCTTGCACCAAATTCGCTGTTACTATTTGTCTTTCTTGCAACAGTTCCGTCTATCATATCACTAAAACCGCAAAGAAGATATAGGATATAAAATCCCGTTGAGTACACAGGAAAGAATAGCATTAATATACTGCATACAACGCGGGAACCTGTGATTATATTTGCAATTTGTTTTTTCATCTGTTCACCTGTAAATTGGATTTTATCTGTGAATATACATTCTTGACATATCAGGTTCTCCATCGCCTTGAACCATACACAAAAACTCCCACCCGTATCTTTCGTAAAACCCGGTATGATCGGTAAGCAAATAAACAGGCGAAATATCTTTGGATTTTAAATTCTCCACAACCATGCGAAGTAAATTGCCTGCAATTCCCCTGCAGCGATATTTTTCTTCTGTAAAAACAGCGCAAACATTTGGTGTGAGGTCTTTTCTGTCGTGAAAATCATTTTCAACGACGCCCAATCCGCCGATAATCTGATTACCGTATAAGCAAAGATACCATCCATATTCCGTGTCGCCATGCAAATATGCACCCATACACTCCAGATAGGCCTCTTTAGGGGCACTCCATTTACTGCTAAACCAATCTGCGGCAAGTTCCATCAATTCCGGTTTATCTCTTAATGTGATATATTTATATGTCTCCATTGACAAAGCCTCCTTCTGCATGCAAATTACCGGCACTTATTTTTTCTTCAAAATAATAGCAATAAAATTCAGATATTTACAAGCCCCTGCTTCAATCGCCTTTCTGTCATTTACGGCATATTCATTATCGCACTGTATCCAATCGTTCCAGCATTCTTCATTGCTTTCCATCTCAACAATGGAAATAATCTCGCTGTCCTTAGATTTTGAAACAATGTTTTTCCAATATTCCATATCATGGATATAGTCTAATGGTTCACAAGTCCATGATAATAATAATTCTTCCGGGATATTACTATGGCAGTCTTTTTTCATTCCCGGAACGACTATATAAACATAACCACCTTTCTTTACAAAAGGTAAAAGTTTTTCATCCAAATAGGTGATATCTCTTCCGAAATAATTATAGGAATCTGTGCTGACAACTGCATCGAAGAATTCTTTTTCATATTTCAAATCCGTAGCATCCGCTTTTACAGCAATAATTTCCTTCTCGGTCAGTCCCATTTCAGAAAAGAATTTTTGATTTTCTTCTGCTTCACTCCAAAGGTCTGTTGCATAAACTTTAAAGCCATATTCTTTTGCTAAGAATACCGATGTGATTCCTTGTCCGCTGCCTAAATCCATAACAACAGCACCCGGTTTGATGCCATTGTCTTTCATAAGTTCTTCTTCTAATTTTAAAGGGTTAGGTCCCATAATTTTTTGCTTGATTAAATCGAAATCGTATTTTTCTGCTTTTACATATTTCATTTTAAAGTTCCCTTCATATTCACAAATTCTATTT
>JAZROD010000025.1:0-3264 GCA_045648505.1 Clostridia bacterium
TAACCGTCTGATTTTTCATATTTATATAATTTTTTACAAAAAGTACTTTACAAACCAATTCTTATGTGGTATAATACATATCTGTTGAGAACATTTCAACTATGCACCATTAGCTCAGCTGGTAGAGCACCTGACTCTTAATCAGGGTGTCCAGGGTTCGAGTCCCTGATGGTGTACCAAAAAAAGAGATGCATTGCATCTCTTTTTTTGTACACATTTTTTGCTCTTGCAAAAACGGCTTCAAGCTTCGTTAATTAACTCGCTTTCAGCTCGCAGGGACTCTCGGGCTATAAAACAATTCACCGGATTGTTTTATTACGCCCTCGTCTGATGGTGTACCAAAAAAAAGCACTCTTTTGAGTGCTTTTTTGTTTTTTTATTTTTTCCTTTCAGGAATAATGAAGATAAACATAAGTGAACTGAGAAGAAGCATCATTGGGTAAAAGAGGTTGCCCATTATCTGAAATGCTGAAATTTCAACACCGAGCTCGTTTACGGTTGAAACTGCTACGAGCATCTGGGCACCGTATGGAATTACGCCCTGAAAAATACAGGAGAAGGTGTCAAGAATTGATGCAGTTTTCTTATTTGAAATTCCGTATTCATCTGACATTTCTTTTGCAATAGGATTTGCCATTACAATGGCAACTGTATTATTTGCAGTTGCGATATCCATAAGCCCTACTAAAAGTCCCATACCAAGCTGACCACCCTTTTTGCCCTTGAAAATTCTCTTTATGCCGTTTAAAAGAGCATCAAATCCGCCGTAAACCTTAATAAGTCCGCAGATTGCCGCAACAAGAACTGCCACCATTGCAGTTTCAAACATTCCTGATGCACCGCTTCCCATATTTGCAAGAAGGGCAGGCACTGTTACTGCACCTGTTGCAAGCATTATTATGCTACCTGTAACAATTCCTATAATAAGAATTACAAATACATTTATACCTATTACTCCACCCAGTAAAACCAATACATAAGGAATAATCTGAATCAAGTTATAATTATTGGCTTCAAGAGGTTTGATTTCTGTATTGAATGACATGAAGAGTATTATGCCGATTGTTATAATCGCCGCAGGTAAAACAATAAGGAAGTTTTCTTTGAACTTATCCTTCATTGCACAGCCCTGACCATTACAAGCGGCAATAGTTGTGTCTGAAATAAAAGAAAGATTATCACCAAACATAGCACCGCCCACAACTGTACCTACGCAAAGTGGCATAGAAAAGCCTGATGCCTGTGAAACCGCAACGGCAATCGGTGTTATCAAAGTAATTGTTCCTACAGATGTTCCCATTGCAGTTGAAACAAAACAACTTACAACAAAAAGAACACAAACTGCATACTTAGAAGGAATTATTGAAAGGAGGAAATATGCAACACTTTCAGCACTGTTTCTTCCTACAACCCCAACGAAAATTCCTGCGAAAAGGAAAATTAAAATCATTGTTATAATGTTTTTATCTCCAACACCTTCACTCATAACAGAAAGCTTATTATCAAGGCTTAACTTTCTGTTCTGCACACAAGCCACAAGCAGTGCCACAAGAAAAACAACAACTATAGGTACATTATAAAAACCCATAGGCACTTTCATAACATATTCAAAAGTTATTCCAAGTCCAAGATAAAGAACAAGAAATACCCCAATAGGCAATAACGCCCACACATTACCTTTTTTCATAAAACTTCTCCTTAATTTGTCAATATTCGGTTTATTATATCACATACAATCAAAAAATACAATTCTAAAAAATTCAGTTAAAAAATCCGAAAAAATTTAATATTGTAAATTATTTCTCAACTAATGGGCATCATAAGTATATATATTTTAGCACGAAATTTCCCCATTTTACTACAATTAAAAACAAAATACTTGCATTTTCTGGCAAATTGTTGTATTACAATAGGAAGATTAAATTTGGAGGATTTTTAATGAGTACAATTAAAAAAATCGGAATCATGACAGGTGGCGGAGACTGTTGCGGTCTTAACGCAGTTGTAAGAGCAGTTGTTTACACAGCTATTAATAAATATGGCCTTGAATGTGTTGGTATTAAAAATTGCTACAGAGGACTTTATCTTGGCGAAAGTCAGATGGTTCCTTTAACCTTGGACTCTGTTGATGAAATCATCGGAGACGGCGGTACTATTCTTTATAATTCAAACAAGGACAACCTTTTCAAATATCCAAGACGAGATAAAAACGGAATTGTGAAGGGTGAAGACGGTAAACCTATTTATGAGGATGTTTCTCACATTGCAGTAGAAAATATTAAAAAAGCAGGTATTGATGCACTTGTTATAGTTGGCGGTGACGGAACTCTTACCTCAGGCCGTGACTATTCAAGAATGGGCGTTCGTGTTATGGGTATTCCTAAAACCATCGACAATGACCTTAACTCAACAGACCAGACCTTCGGCTTTGATACTGCAGTAAACAAAAATGTTGAAGCAGTTGACTGTCTTAAAACAACAGGCAGAAGCCATCACAGAGTTATGGTATTTGAGGTTATGGGCAGAGATGCAGGTCACATTGCTCTTCACACAGGTATTGCAAGTGGTGCAGATGCAATTCTTCTTCCTGAAATCCCATACGATATTGTAAAAATCAAAGACAGAGTTAAAAAAGCTCTCTTAAGTGATAAAAAATATTCAATCGTTGTTGTTGCTGAAGGTGCTCCAGCTCCAGATGGAAAAGCAGTTACTGCAATTACTCAGGACTTTTCTCCTGATGGTGTTAAGCTTGGTGGTATCGGCAAGGTTATTGCTTCAACCATTGAAAATATGCTCAATTCAGAACGTGACGAAAACGGTTATGCAATAAGCGAAGATATTTTAGATGTTGAATGCAGAAGCTCTGCACTTTCTCACGTTCAGCGTGGCGGTATGACATCTGCATCAGACAGAGTTCTTTGCACACGCTACGGAAGCAGTGCAGTTGACCTTTTGATGAACGGCAACGAAAAACACATGGTTGCACTTAAAAACAACGAAATGGTTGCAGTTCCACTTGAAGTTGTCATCCCATCAGATGACATTCTCGGGAACTTCAAGCCTGTTGATCCAAACGGCGAACTTGTAAATCTTGCAAAAACTGTTGGTATCTGTTTTGGTGACTAATCAAAACCACTAGTAAACTAGTGGTTTGCACCACCCCTATAAGGGGTTTTTGCAGGCTTAACCCCTACAAGGGGCTTCGAAGCCTGACACCGCATTACAATCACAGGCAGCCGCTCACGTGCGGCTGTCTTTTTTGCC
>JAZROD010000026.1:0-38397 GCA_045648505.1 Clostridia bacterium
TAATGAATTGAAAAGATATATTGATTACTACAACAACGAAAGAATTTCTTTAAAACTAAAAGGAATGAGTCCAGTACAATACCGAACTCATTCACAAGCAAGTTAATATTAAATTTTGTCTAAACTTTGGGGTTCACTTCACAACTAGTGGTTTTGATTTTTTATAAAATTTTGCGTTCTGGAGTATTTTAACATTCCAGTTTTTATTTTGCGTAGTCAATTGCTCTGGTTTCTCTGATAACATTAACTTTAATCTGACCTGGATATTCAAGTTCACTTTCGATTCTCTTAACAATATCTCTTGCCATAATGATAACATCATCATCGTTAACCTGTTCAGGCTTAACCATAATTCTTACTTCTCTACCTGCCTGAATAGCAAATGAGTGATCAACACCTTCAAAATCGTTTGTGATTTCTTCAAGCTTTTCAAGTCTCTTGATGTATGTTTCAACATTTTCGCGTCTTGCACCAGGTCTTGCAGCTGAAATTGTATCTGCTGCCTGAATGATAAATGCAAGCTCTGTTGTTGCTTCAACATCACCGTGGTGAGCGTGAACTGCGTGAATAATATCAGGATTTTCTTTGCTCTTTCTTAAAATGTCAACACCGATTTCGATATGTGTACCTTCAACCTCATGGTCTACGGCTTTACCGATATCGTGAAGGAGACCTGCTCTTCTTGCAATAGCCGGATCCATACCAAGCTCTGATGCAATAAGACCTGCAACCTGTGCTACTTCGATAGAATGCTTAAGAACATTCTGTCCGTAGCTTGTTCTGAATTTAAGACGACCAAGGAGTTTGATAATATCCATTGGAATACCGTGAACGCCTGCGTCAAATGTTGCTTTTTCGCCTTCTTCTTTGATTGTATTATCTACATCTCTCTTTGCTCTTTCAACTGTTTCTTCAATTCTTGCAGGATGAATTCTTCCGTCAGAAATGAGTTTTTCAAGAGCAACTCTTGCTACTTCTCTTCTTATTGGGTCAAAACCTGAAATAACAACTGCTTCAGGAGTATCGTCAATAATAAGGTCAATACCTGTTAAGGTTTCAAGGGTTCTGATGTTTCTTCCTTCTCTACCGATAATTCTACCCTTCATATCGTCACTTGGAAGGTTTACTACAGAAACTGTTGTTTCTGCAACATGGTCGGCTGAACATCTCTGTACTGCCGCACTTAAAATGTTTCTTGCTTTCTTTTCAGACTCTTCTTTAATGTTGTTTTCAGCTTCTTTAATAATCATAGCTGTTTCGTGTCTGATTTCGCTTTCCATATTCTTTAATAAGTATTCTTTAGCTTCTCCGGCGCTTAAACCTGAAAGCTTTTCAAGGACTGCAGTTTGTTCTTTAAGTGTATCGTTGATTTGTTCTTTAATAGCATCTGCTTCTTTAATTTTGTTGTTTAAAATTTCGTCCTTCTTGTCAAGATTTTCTGCTTTTTTATCAAGAGCTTCTTCTTTCTGCTGATTTCTGTGCTCCTGTCTTTGAACTTCGCTTCTTCTTTCTTTGATTTCTTTATCGATTTCTGCTTTTAAATTCTGGCTTTCTTCTTTTGCTTCAAGTAAAATTTCTCTCTTTTTATTTTCAGCATTTTTGATAGCATCATTTACAATAGCTGTAGCCTGCTGTTCTGCACTGCCGATTTGCTTTTCAGCAACCATTTTTCTGTATGCAATACCTACTGCAAAAGCAATTATCGCTACAACCACATTTAAAGCAATCAATATATAATGTATGATATCTATATTAAACACCTCCTTAAAAATATATTTATCATATTTCAATAAGAACTAAATATACACAAAAAGCTAATTATATTTTAGCCTTTTTTTTGCCTCTTGTCAAGGAATTTTCAAAAACATCTGTATTTTTTTTAAAAAGTATGTTATAATCATATACGGTGATTTTATGAAGTTTAAAACAGATAAGGGATTTTCGGGAAATTTGGTGTTTCAGGAACAGGTTATTTTATCTGCCCTTGAAGATTTTTCCCATATTGAACTTAAACTATTTTTATATATCTGCATACTTTGTCAGGGCAAGAAAAGTGTTGAACTTGAAGATGTTGCAAAGAAGTTTTCTTTAGAGCTTGCAACTCTTGCCGACATTCTTGCAAGCCTTGAGAAAAAAGGTGTTATTAAATTTTCAGGTGACAGTATTACTTTAAAATACAAAGACGAAAAACCTGAATTCATAATAAAACCTGCTCTTGATCCTGAAGCTTTATTAAGTACATCTCAAAGCGAAACCAGAGAAATTATTACTGCGGCAGAAAAGTGTTTTGGTAAAATGCTCGCTCCTAAAGACATTGACTCTATAATGAATGTGAAGCATTACTACTCCTTCCCTTCTTCAGTTCTTGCGGCGATGCTTGGCTATCTTGAAGGCTTTGAAAGAAAATCAATTGCACTTATAGAAAAAACTGCAATTGACTGGTACGAAAAAGAGATAAACACACTTGAAAAAGCTCACGAATACATAAGAATTCTTGAAGAAAACAATATAAGATACAAAACTCTTGCTTCAACTCTCGGAATTTTCGGCAGAAGCCTTACGAAAAAAGAAAAAGAATATGCCGACAAATGGGCAAAGGTTTACACTATGGAGCAAATCAGGGAAGCTTATGAAAAAACAATTGACCTTACAGGCAAGATAAGTTTTTCATATATGAATTCAATTTTAGAGGGTAAAGGCGAAAAACCGTCAGGTAAAACACCTGTCAAAAGAGTTAAGCCCTCTGGCTTTAACAATTTTGAGCAAAAAAATAAAAATTTACCGTCAGAATTAGATACCTTAAGAAATATGATGAAAGATTTGAAAGGAAATAAATAATGAATAATACTCTTTTCAAAAAAGCACAGGATATTTTAAGTTCAATCAAACTTAAAAACAAAATTATCCGTGAAGAAAGAACAAAAGAAATCTATTCTAAAATAACAAGAATTGCAGAAATAGACAAAGAGATTTCCACACTTGGTCTTGAACTTACCAAAAGTATGCTTGCAAAGAAAAATCCGGAAGAAGCTCTGCAGCAGTTCAAAAAAGGTGCAGCAAAGCTTAATATGGAAAAATATGAGCTTTTGGTTGAAAACGGGTATGACCCTGATTATACAGATGAGCTTTTCAACTGCCAGAAATGTAAGGACGAGGGTTTTGTTAACGGAAAGCTTTGTTCTTGTCTGGAAAAAATCTACAAAGAACTTGTATATAAAGCGGCAAATCTTCCAATACTTATGGATGAACAGTCTTTTGACACCTTTAATCTTGATTTTTACCCCGACAGTGACGATGAATTTTCACCAAGAAAAGTTATGGAACTGGTTTATAACTATTGCAAAGAATACGCCGCAACTTTCGGCGAAGAAAGTGACAATCTTCTTATGTACGGCGGAACAGGTCTTGGAAAAACAATGCTTTCAAGCTGTATCGCAAAAGAGGTTATAGACAAGGGATTTAAGGTTTATTATCAGCCTGCCTACAGAATTTTCTCCTTGTTTGAGTCCAACAAATTCACAAATGAGCAGGACGAAGCCGTTAAAGCACAGATAAAATATATATTCAATTCCGATTTATTAATAATTGATGATTTAGGAACAGAACTTGTAACAACTTACACAGCTGAGGTTCTGTTCGACCTTATAAACACAAGAATTAATTCCGGCAAAAAAACAATAATCAACACAAATTTAAGTCTTGAAGATATTGAAACAATATATTCTGCGAGAATTAGTTCAAGACTTATGGGCAACTATAAAAGACTGCTTTTAATTGGCGATGACATAAGAAAAATGTAAGTTTCACTTGCATTATTTTCAAAAATATGGTATTCTACATAGAAAGAAACAGGAGGATATAAAAATGAAAAAAATACTTTCAATACTCGCTATGCTTTTAGCATTTGCAACACCTGCACTTGCAGAAGGTGAAGCTGCTGCTGCAGGAAGTGGAACAATGGGAATGATTATTTATTTTGTAATCATCATTGCAGTTTTCTATTTCCTTTTAATCAGACCACAGAAAAAAAAAGAAAAAGAAGCACAGGCTATGATTGATTCAATCAAAAAAGGTGATAAAATCACAACAATCGGTGGTTTCCACGGTAAAGTTCTTTCAGTTAAAAACGGCGTTATCACTCTCCAGATGGGTGACAATAAAGTTAAACTTGACACATGGGCTGTTAAGTCAGTAGACAAAGCAGCTGATGTTAAAGAAGTTGTTGAAATTGAAGAACCTGAAGTTATTGAAGAAGAAACAACAGAAGAATAATAAAAATACCCTCTGCATATTATTTTGCAGAGGGTGATTTTTTTGAATATATTTAACAACTCATACAAAAGCAGTTTTATTTCTTCTTTATTCAGTGTTATTATTTGTTTTTTTCTTTTGTGCATTTTTGCCGCAATGATTACATACACCAATATAAGTGAAAAGCTTATACCTGTTCTGGCAAAAGCTTCATTATATTTTTCTGCGGTGCTTGGCGGTTTTATATCTGCCTTCAGGAAAAATTCAGGCGGTCTTATAAGAGGCGTTATCTGCGGGCTTTGCATTTGCCTTTTTATGTGTATCGGCGCAATTTTTATGCCTGATTTCAAATTAACGCTTATGTTTTTGTTCAAGCTTCTGCTTGTAACGGTTTGCAGTTCAATCGGCGGAATAATTTCGGTTAATATTTCATATAAAAAACACAGATAACATATTGCATTTGACATTTCTTTATGATATACTAAAACAAATGATAGGAGGGATACTGAATGGATTTTAATGAAACAATGAAACTTAATGTTGAACACGATGCTAAAGCAGATGCCCGTGAAATTATGGACACTGTTTACAATGCACTTAAAGAAAAGGGATACAGTCCCGTTAGCCAGATTGTTGGTTATTTCCTTTCAGGCGATCCAACTTACATCACAAGCCACAACAATGCAAGAAGTCTTATAAGAAAGCTTGAAAGAGATGAGCTTTTAGAAGAAATTGTTAAAGCTTATTTAGGTGAATAATTTAAAAACAAAATAATTTCAGGGCGGGGCGAACTTCCCCACCGGTGGTAAAAGCCCACGAGAATTTAGTTGCATACGGAATTGAGTTTTTGTAGGTTTATAGCCCACGAGCCTTTATGGTTGATTTGGTGAGATTCCAAAGCCGACGGTATAGTCCGGATGAGAGAAATTCTTGTTAAAGTATTTTTTAAGCATACGCCCTTTAAGGTGTATGCTTTTATTTTAAAACGAAAGGATTAAATGTTATGAAAAATTTAAGAAAATGGATAGCTTGTTCAATGTTTTCAGCAATAGCAGTTATACTTATGTTCTTTTTTGAATTTGCGCTCCCCTTTCTTCCACCTTACCTCAAGGTAGATTTCGGTGAATTGCCTGCTCTTATTTCCGCCTTTGTATTAGGTCCGTGGTGGGGTGTGCTTGTATGCCTGATAAAAAACCTTGTTTGTCTTACAACTACAGCTACAGCAGGTGTTGGCGAGCTTGCAAACTTTATAATTGGTGCTCTTTTCGTTTTCCCTGCAGGATATATATACAGAAAGAAAAAAACAAAATCTGTTGCAATAACAGGTTGCCTTGCAGGTATACTTCTTTCAGGTATTGTAAGTTTTTTTGTTAACTATTATATTACATATCCTTTTTATGCCGCGGTTATGATGCCTTATGATGTTATCATTGGAATGTACTCTGCCATCTGCCCATGGGCAAACACACTTATAAGAGGTCTTCTGGTTTTCAACCTTCCTTTGACTTTGGTAAAAGGCATAATTATTTCAATAGTAACTATTCTTGTGTATAAAAAAATCTCCCCTGTTGTTAAAGGGAAATATTGATAAATTTAAAACGGAGTTTGCCCATTGGGCAACTCCGTTTTTTGGCGCACCAAAAGGGATTCGAACCCCCGACCTGCGGTTTAGGAAACCGACGCTCTATCCTGCTGAGCTATTGGTGCAAACTCTTATATATTTTATTAGTTAGCCTTTGTTTTGTCAATACTCTAGCCAAGATTTTCTTTTTTATACTTATAAGGCGATATGCCTGTTTTCTTTTTAAACACTCTGCAAAAATATGATGGGTTACACATTCCTATAATATCCGATATTTCTTCTATGCTTTTCTCCTCTTCGTCTATGAGAAGTTCTTTTGCTTTTTGTATGCGGTAATTAAGCATAAATTCCTGTGGTGAAACTGAATAGATATTTACAAAGAGTTTTCTGAAATGCGATGTGCTGTAGCCTGAAATTCTGCTCAATTCTTCAACAGTTACCGATTTATAAAAGTTCATTTTCATATACTGAACAGCTTTCCCAAGCTTCATATCAACCTTATATTCTTCTGCGGTGTTAAGCTTATAGGTAATAAGCTCGTAAAGAAGCTTTAAAAAGTTGGAATACTCCTTGATTTTATATGCCGTTCCCTCGGCAAGATGGTTTTTATAAAGCTCTCTGAAAAGGCTGAACAATTTAGAATCTGCATCTTTTATAGGTCTTTCTATTCCAAGCTTTTCTATGCTTTCGTTTTCATTCAATTCAAACACCACATAATAAAGTGACGCTTTTTCTGTTGGTGATTCATTTGATATAACTGCTCTTTCACCCGGTGATAAGTAAAATATATCATTTTTTGCACAAAGGCATTCTTTGTTATAAAGAGAAAAATTCACTTCACCTGAAATTATGTAGTAAAAGGTGCAAACATTTGCTTCTCTTTCCCATTTCCAGTTGGGAGTATAGGAATTATAGCCTGATTTTTGATATTTTTTTACCGGTACTTCAAGCTTTTCAAAATTTCTGATTTTGTTCATTTTATGCACCTCTTTTTGATGATTATAACTCTATTTTTATGAAATGTAAAGCGATTTATGACATTTTTAAGCGAATTACATAATGACATACACTTTTAAATTTATTATAATAAGAAAAAAGGAGGCTTTTTATTATGAAAATTTTACTTGATAACAACCTTCAGTCTTATGAAGACGGTATTGAGCTTATAAGCAGAAAGCTTGGACACGAATATGAAATCTCATCTTCTCTTGACACAAAGTGTGTTAACATCTGCACACTTGAAAAAGCAAAAGAAGATAAAGAATTTGCTGAATTTATAAAAGACAATAAAATCGCTGAAAGATGGCACGCAATCTTTAAAGCTTCTGACGGAGGATTTATTATCTGCGGTGACAGAAAAATCGACTGTATGCACGCTCTTTTAAAGGTTCTTGACAGAGCAGATGAAGACATTAAAGAATACAATGTTTCAAAATTCAAAAGACTTTATGAAAACTTCGACGATTTCTATGGCGGTTTTGCAAGAGCTGCTGACGATTTTGACCTTGAAATACATCTGATTGACACAGTTCGTGCAGGTGTTGAAAGCTTTGAAGTTAACACTCTTTATGACGATATTCCTATTCAGGTAAGAGAAAGAGGCCATAAAGATGATGTTTATTTCTGGTGGTGCACATACTGCCCAAGCCTTGATATGTTCTATGAAAGCACACTTTTCAGAGGCGTTCACAAAGAAACTATGCTTGAAAAGAACAGAGCAAATCTTAAAAACAATGCCCGTTTAGCAAATGCTCTTGGTCTTGCTCCTGTTTTCACAACATTTGAGCCAAGATGCATTCCTGAAAGATTCTTTATGAAGTACCCTGAACTTCGTGGTGCAAGAGTTGACTATGATGCATATTCAGCAGCTCCTGAATACGGTCTTGACCCTACTCACCCACTTGTTCTTGAACATTTTTCAGAAATGATGGCTATGCTTATGAAAGATGTTCCAGAACTTGCATTATTTGAAATATGGTCACAGGATTCAAACGCAAGTTTCCCTTGGGCTGACCGTACATATATGAAGAGCAACGGCCCGTTAAGACTTTTCAACAAAGAATTCCACGAAATCGTTAACCCACTTCTCGTTACATTAAGCAACACAGCTAAAAAATATAACAAAGATACAAGAGTTAACCTTAACCTTGACTGGGTATTTTCTGACAGAGAAAAAAGAGATGTTATGAACAATCTCCCTGAAAATGTGGGTGTTACATTCAACTTCACATCTTATGCATCAGGTGCTGACGATTTCGGTATCGGAGATGCATCAGACTATAAAGACAAAATTGAAGAAAGAATTGAAGATGCGCAGTTTATTACTCACGGTGTTGCCCACGACTGGAAAACATTTGCGCCACTTGTCGGTTTCCCTTATCCAAAGGCAACTTACAATCATTTGGCTAAAGTTGTTGACAGTAAAGTTCCTAACTTCACATTAAGAGGAGGCCTCTGCACAAGAGCATTTGTTCCTGATTATATCAACAACGAAATTATCCGTGAAATAAAATATAACGATATAGCTGATTTTGATGCATTCCTTAACAAGCAGGCTTATCGTTTCACAAAGAGCGAAAAAGAAGCAGAAGCTTTAGTTAAAGTATGGGCTCTTTGTGATAAATTCTACGAAGACTTACCTCTTGCAAAAAAAGACCCTGAAACAGGCGATGCGATGTACTGGGCTTGCTCACTCTTCGTTTCTGCAAGAACTCTCTTCAGAAAACTTTTCTGGCCTGTTGTTCCAAATCAGAAAATTCTTACTTTCAACGAAACAAGATACTATAAACCATATATGTTCTATACTTATGAAACAGACCCATCATGGGTTGATATGTCTTGCTTCAACTTTATGCAGCAGACATCAGATGCAGCGCTCAAGCATGCAGCTAAATTCTGCGAAGAAGTTCTTATTCCTGAACTCACACAGGCAATCGAGCTTATAGAAGGTCTTGGTGAAAACATTTCTGCTCATATGGTTGATTTAAAAGACAGAATCTCTGCAATGCGACATATGATAATCAGCGATAAAGCTCTTATAAAGGTACAGTATCTTACACACCTTGCTGACAAAACTGATGATAAAGCTGAAATCAAAAAGCTCATTCAGGATGAAATGCAGGCTGAAATTGAAAATACAGAAGCTTTCATCAAGCTTCTTGATACATCAAAATCTGTTCTTATTCCTACAACATCAGGTGAAGAAACAGTTTATATGTATAAAACACCAATGAGCAACTCTCTTAAGAGAAAAGTTATAGTTATGAAAAACCATATTAATGATGAACCGGAGGGAATTAAACTTGATTATTAATTTAAATGATTTTGAAACAAAAAGTTTCCTTGATACAACAATACCTGAATTTGCAAAAACAAGTGAAAATCTTGTTCTCTCTGCTAAAAAAGATGCTTACTATTCTGCAGGAATGTTTTTCACAAGCTTTGATATTTCAAAGGATGTGGGCAAACGCCTTACATCACAGATTAAAGTTAAATGGACAGGCAAAGGCACTATGCCTATGGCTATGATACTCTTCTTTGGCGAAGACGGTACAAAAATTCAGTCAAGCTATTTTGTTAAAGGAGAAGAAATCTTCACCTTTGACGAAGAAGTTCCCACTGGTGCAGTAAAATGCGAAATTAATCTTTTTGGTTTCTTCTTCGGTGATAATAAGGTTGAATTTTCTGACCTTAAGCTTGAAATCGGTGAAAAGAAAGCTCACAGAGTTATAAATGTTGCAACTGCATTTATTGGTATAAACGGCTCTCCTGAAAGCAACATGCAGGAAGTTTATGATATTCTTGACAAAGCAGGAAATGCCGACGAAAAGCCTGATATCATCTGCTTTACCGAAGGTGTTCACTGTTTACAGGCAGGGGGCAAAAGAGAATTTTTAAATGATAACAGCATTGAAATTAAAAATGTGTGCGAAAGAGCAAAAAAATATTCTATGTATGTTCTTTTCACTTCACTAGAAGAAGATGAAAAAGGTATGCAGTACAACACCGCTTTCGTAATCACACCTGACGGTAAAATCTTTGACAGATACAGAAAAACACATCTCACTCTTTCAGAATTCAAAACCGGTCTTGTACCAGGTGATGCAATTAAAGTATTTGATTTACCAATCGGTAAATTCGGTATTTTAATATGTTGGGACCAGTGGTTCACACAGGCATCAAAGGAAATAGAAAAACAGGGTGCAGAAATGTTATTCTGGCTTACAAGAGGCTACCACGAAGAAAGACAGGTTACTCGTGCAAGAGATACAGGAATGTATATTATAACCTCTCATCCCGTACCTGCAAACTGCCGTATTGCCCATCCTACAACAGGGGAATTCATTGCAAGAGGTGAAGGCACATCAGGTTACGCTATGGCAAAAATAGATTTGGACGAAAGACAGATTAGCGAATATAAATCATTCGGTGTAAACGGCGGTAACGACAAAGACATATTCATCAACGAATTAAGAAACGATTTATATACATACTAATAAAAGCTGATGCTTTTGCATCAGCTTTTTGTTATTGTTTCTTTTGCGATTTCTACAAATTTTTCCATTGCATTTGATGTATAGCGGTTTCTCTTTTGTGCAATGTAAAGAGTTCTTGTTCCGCTTTCTTCAAGGTTATACAAAACAACCTCATCTTTAAAATCGTGATACTTAAAGATGGTATCTGTCAGAAAGCACGCTCCGTTGCCTAGGGCGGTAAATCTGTACGATGTGCTTAACTGGTCAAGTTTAAAAGCGATTTTAGGTGTGAAATTTTTGTTCTTAAACACTTTCATTGCATACTTGTGCATATTGTGTCCGCTTTTTAAAAGTATAAAGTTCTCGTCTTTAAATTTTTCTATTGAAATTTTAGGAACTTTGTCTATATCTGCCTTTCCCTCATATATGTCGTGGGGATTTATCTGATATTTTTCAAGTCCTTTGTTTGACTTACTTCCTGCAGGTACTGCAAGAAGTATTTTTTCATCTATCATAGGATAGCTTTCGTGAAGCACATCTTCATTATCAAAACTATCAATCATTAAATCAAGTTCTTCGTTATTAAGCATATGTTCAAGCTCGTTAGAGCCTGCCTCCATAAGGGTTATTTCGATTTTAGGATAATGCTTTGCAAACTTTGCCGCAACCAACGGAAGAATGTATGATGATACATAATTTGAACCGCCAACTGTTATATGACCATACTGTACCTGATTGATATCGTTTATTTTAGAATCAAAGTCCTTTTCTATACTCATCATCTTTTCAACTGCTTTAATGTATTCTTCCCCTATTTTTGTTGGTCTTACAGCAGAATATCTGCGTTCAAAAATAGGCATACCTATTTTTTCTTCAATCTTTTTGATAGCGGCACTTAAACAAGGCTGCGAAATAAAAAGCTTCTCTGCCGCTCTTGTGAAGCTTTTTTCTTTGTAAACCTCATACACATATTCCATTTTTTTGAACATAGTAAACCACCTATAAATTAAATTTATAAACATTTTCTTTCTATAACAGTTTCATTATATCACTATTTTCTGTAACTTGCAACTAAAAAAGTAATCCCAGGTGTTTTCAACAAACACTCGGGATTACTACTAAGTACTGCAATTTTTTCTTTGTTTGCTATAAAGCATCAGTCATCAAAACTTTCGTTAATTGCCGCATCAAAAACAGCTTCAACTTCAGGTTCAGGTTTCTTGTCAATAAGTGTTACAACTACTGCCGCTATAAGTGCCGCTATAACACCAGGAATAATTTCATAGATACCTGTTGAGCTTAAATACATAAGCCATAAAATATCAACAACAGAACCAACTACGATACCTGCGATAGCACCTTTGTATGTAAATCTCTTCCAGAAAAGTGAAAGAAGAATTACCGGTCCGAATGCTGCACCAAAAAGTGCCCACGCATTTGATACAAGGCTCATAATTGCTGCTGCACCTTCCCCTTTACTGCTTGCAATAAAGTATGCAACTACTGAAACAATAATTACAACAATTCTGCCAACCCAGAGAAGTTCTTTTTCTGAAGCCTGTTTTCTGATAATTGGTTTGTAAATATCACTTGTAAATGAAGATGATGCCACAAGAAGCTGAGAGTCTGCAGTTGACATAGATGCCGCAATGATTGCCGCAAGAAGGATACCCGCAATAAATGCAGGGAAGAGCTTTCTTGTAAGTACCACAAAGATAAGTTCCTGATTTGCTAAATCTGTTAAAAGATAATCAGCAAAAGATACGCCATCATTCATTATGTACATTCTGCCGAAATATGCAAGTAAAATTGTTGCCGCAAGAGAAATTACAACCCACACAATTGCAACAACAGATGACTTTTTAACCATACTTGGCTTTTCAATTGCCATAAATCTTACAAGGATATGAGGCATACCAAAGTATCCAAGACCCCAACCAAGACCTGAAACAATTTCCTGCCAGCTTGCACTGAAGAAATTGCTGATAAATTTATATTCAGTTTCACCGCTGATGATAGTCTGACCTAAAAGTTCTGAATTGATATTGCCTGAAAGTGCAAGCACAATCGGAACTGTTACCAATGCAACAATCATTAAAAGACCCTGGAAAAAGTCTGTCCAGCAAACTGCTTTGTAACCGCCAAGGAATGTATAAACAAGAATAATTGCCGCAAAGATAATCATAGCAGCTGTAGGGTCAAGTGCAGGGAAAAGCTGAACAAAAACCTTTGAGCCTGCTGAAAAAGCAGATGCAACATAGATTGTAAAGCTTACTAAAAATACTACTGCACATATAATTTTAAGTGCTGAACTTTTTGCTAAAAATCTGTTTGTAAGGTACTGTGGGAGTGTAATTGAATCCCCTGCTACTTTAGAAAACTTTCTGAGTCTTCTTGCAACGATAATCCAGTTAAGAGCAGTACCGATTGCAAGACCGATACCAATCCACGCCTGACCAAGACCAAATGCAATAATACTTCCCGGGAGTCCCATTAAAAGCCACGCACTCATATCTGATGCCTGTGCGCTCATAGCTGTAACCCAAGGGCCCATTGAACGACCGCCTAAGAAATACTCTTTTTCACCATTATTTTTTTCTTTAACAAAGAAATAAACGCCTATACTCAACATTGCAACGAAATAGAGTACAAATGCTAAAATTTCACCCATTAAAATCTACTCCTTTTATAATAATTAAATTATATATTATCACATTTTTATTATTTTGGCAATAGTTTTGGCAAAAATACTTTATTAAATTAAAATCAATTAACAGTTGATTTTTTCTTGCTTTTGTTGTATAATAAAGAAAAAAAGAAAGGACTTTACATAATGACAGAAATTATAGCCAAAAATATAACCCGTCTCAGAAAAAAGAACTCCATCACTCAGCAGGAACTTGGAGAAAGCCTTGGCATAAGCAACAGAGCTGTTTCTAACTGGGAAATGGGTATTTCTACCCCTACTATAGACAATTTGTTCAGACTTTCAAAAATTTTCAATGTCCCGATGGAATATTTCTTTGAGGACACCAATGAAGATACTGCAGTTTCAGACAGAAAAACCGAGGGTATGCAAACCATAAGAGAGCTTTATAAAATAGGCAGAGGTCCGTCAAGTTCTCATACAATCGGTCCTGAAAGAGCCTGCAAAATATTTAAAGAAAAAAATCCTGATGCAGATAAATTCAAAGCTATTCTTTACGGCTCACTTGCAAAAACAGGCAAAGGTCATGGTACAGACAAGGTTATTAAAGCAACCCTTTCGCCTCTTCCCTGCGAAATAGAATTTAATCCTTCAAATGAATTCGAACTTCCACACCCTAACACCATGGACCTTATCGCTTATAAAGACGGCAACGAGATAAACAGAAAAAGAGTGCTCAGTGTAGGCGGTGGAAACATTGTTTCTGAAGACCAGGAAATCAAGCCTTTAGACCTTATTTACGAACTTACAACCTTCGACGAAATCAAAGCATACTGCGAAAAGAAAAATATTCGTCTGTGGCAGTATGTTATGGAAACAGAGGGAAAAGATTTCTATAAATATATGAGCCAGATCTGGGAAACAATGAAAGACTGTATTCTGAAAGGTCTTGACGATGAGGGAATACTCCCCGGCGGACTTAATGTGCAGAAAAAGGCAAAATTCCTTTTCAATCAGGAGCATATAGATGAAAGCCGTGAAACAAGAGAAAACAGACTTATCTGTTCTTATGCATTTGCGGTAAGTGAACAGAATGCATCAAGCGAAACCATCGTAACTGCTCCAACCTGTGGTGCTTCAGGTGTATTGCCTGCTGTTATGTATTATCAGCAACAGAAGAAAGGCTACAGCGATGACGAAATCATCAAAGCACTTATGGCGGCAGGGGTTATTGGTAATCTTATTAAAACAAATGCATCCATTTCAGGTGCGGAATGCGGTTGTCAGGCGGAAATCGGCTCTGCCTGTGCAATGACTGCGGCAGCTCTTGCAGAACTTTTCGAGCTTAATATGGACAAAATTGAATATGCGGCTGAAATTGCAATAGAACATCATTTAGGTCTTACCTGCGACCCTATCTGCGGACTCGTTCAGATTCCTTGCATTGAAAGAAATGCAGTTGCGGCTATGAGAGCTATGAATGCGGTTAACCTTGCAAGTTTCCTGAGCAGTACAAGAAAAATCTCTTTGGACAAGGTTATTCATACAATGAAAGAAACAGGCAGAGACCTTTCAAACAGATATAAGGAAACATCAGAAGCAGGTCTTGCAAAAATTGATGTCAGATAATAAAAAATTCCCTTTATAAAAGGGAATTTTTTATTATCTGTTTAAAATCATCTAGACTGTTTGTCTTCATTATTGCTTTTGAGAATTTTTTATCGTCGGGGAAATTCCAGAGAATGTATACCCATATTTCTTTAAGCTTTCTTAATGTGAACACTTCTGATTTCAACACCTTAATATATCTGTCTGCAAGAAGACAGGTAAACTCTGCAAGTTCTTTATTTTCAAGCTTTGCTCCGCCTTTTATTTCACGGAATATGGCAGGGTTTGCAATCGCCCCTCTGCCAATCATAACACTCTCAAGTTTTTCATACTCTTCTGTAACCTTTTTATAATCTTCTGCAGAAAAAATATTACCGTTAAAGCAAACCTTATGCACAGAATCTTCATAGGCCTTTTTAAAGGATACCATATCAGGCTCACCTTTATAAAGTGCCTCTCTCACTCTTGCGTGTATAATAAGCTCTTCCATTTTATATTTATTATAAATTCTGGTAAGAGTTTCCATTTCATCGCCGTTATAATAGCCAAGTCTTGTTTTTACTGAAATCTTACCTTTGTCGGCTGAAAAGATTTCATATAAAAAACTGTCAACTGCATCAGGGTCTTTTAAAAATCCCGAGCCTTTTCCTTTCTTAACCACCGTTCCCGACGGACATCCAAGATTGAGATTAACTTCATCATATCCGATTTTTTGAGCCTGTGCCTGAAACATCAGAAAATGGTCTGCTCTGTTGGTAAGAGTCTGTGGCATAAGACAAACATTCTTATTATTTTCAGGCAGAATGTCCCTGAAATGTCTTTCGCTTATTCTTTCATTTTCGCTTGGCGAAATAAATGGTGCATAATAAACATCGCAACCACCGAACATTTCATTATGGGCGTTTCTGTATGTATAGGAGGTAATCCCCTCCATAGGTGCAAAATATAGCTTTATCATTTCCAGCAATCCACATTGTGAGGAAGCCCGATTTCTTCTGCTTTAAAAGTAAGCTCCTCACCATTTTTCACTTTCTTTTCATAGTCTTTTAATGCTCTTACGGCATATTTACCTAAAACAAGTATTACAGGAATATTTATAAGTGCCATTGCACCCATTGTAATATCCGCAATCCCCCATAAAAGGTCTGCACTTAAACCTGCTCCCACAAAAATAACAAGGGATGCAATAACATAATATACATAAAGCACTTTTTTACCCGGCTTTCTGTTCATCATAAAATACAAGCTCTGGTCAACATAGTATAGGTTGCCGAGAAGGGTTGTAAATGCAAAAAGTATCATTGCAACTGTTATAAACATTGGTCCGAAATTACCTAAAACAACACCAAGTGACTGCTGAACATAAGGTGCACCTGAAATCGCTTTTGTTGGCTCAACCCCTGAACAAAGACACATAAATGCAGTTGCACTGCAAACTAACAGTGTATCCAAAAACACAGACAAAATCTGCACAAGACCCTGCTTAACAGGATGTGAAACTTCGGCAGATGCAGATGCATTTGGTGCAGAGCCTACACCGGCTTCATTACTGAACAGACCTCTTTTGATTCCGTACATCACACAAGAACCGCTGAAGCCACCAAAAATCGCACTGAAATTAAATGCTTCATTGAAAATTCTCACAAACACTGCAGGAAGAATTTTCACATTCATAACAACTATAAAAAGTGCAACCGCAATATAGATAACACCCATAACAGGCACTAAAAAGCTTGTAACCTTCACAATTCTTTTTCCACCGCCAAACAGACAATAGCCAACAACAAGTGCAAGAATCAAGCCTATTATCCACGGTGAATAGTCAGGATTATAAAAACTGTACTGTGCAAAAGTTGACTGCAGATTATATGATGCCAGCATATTAAATCCAAAACCATAAGTTAAAATTAAAAAGATTGAGAAAATTATGGCAAGCACTCTTGATTTAAAAGCAGTTTCGATATAATATGCAGGTCCGCCGTAATATCCGTCAGGACCTTTTTTTTTGTAAATCTGTGCAAGTGTGCTTTCAATAAGGGCAGATGCACCACCAATTATGGCAATTAACCACATCCAGAAAACAGAGCCAAAACCGCCAAGACAAATTGCAGTTGAAACACCTATAATATTTCCTGTACCTACTCTCGATGCAGTTGAAACCATCAACGCCTGGAAGGATGAAACTCCTTTTCCGTCGGCAGGTTTCTCTGATACTGCCTTAATCTGCTGACCAAGTAATCTGAACTGTGCAAATCCCGTGCGCACGGTAAAATAAATTCCGCACCCTACAAGCATTACAATAAGAATGTATGTGTAAAGCGCATTGTTAATATTATCTACGGCAACTCTGATAAAACCGCCTAAATTTTCAAACATCAATTTACCTCACTTTTTATTTAATCAATAATATATTATTATATCATAAATGGCAGAAAAAAACAACGCCGAAGCGTTGTTTTTAAATTATAAATATTTCTCTGCATACTGTGCATATTTTTCGTCAAAGTATGCATTTCCTTTTTTCATATCACTGATTGCCTGATGAGCATTCATATTATGTTCGTGAGCATCAATTACACAAACTGCAACATTTGAACAATGGTCAGATGTTCTTTCAAGGTTAGTAATAAGGTCTGCCCATACAAAACCTGCTTCAATTGAACATTCACCCTGTTTAAGACGCTTAATATGCTGATTTCTTAATATTGACTTCAATTCGTCAATAATCTGTTCAAGAGGTTCAACCTTCTTCGCTTCTGTCAGGTCATCATTAACAAATGCATTGTATGAAATTGTAAGAATTTCGGAAACCGCTTCGCACATACCTGCAAGCTCTTTTTTCGCATCCGGTGTCAATTCCAGATTCTTTGTCTTGATTTCTTCTGCTGACTCAAGAACATTTACGCTATGGTCTGAAATTCTTTCAAAATCACCAATTGCTTTAAGAAGCTTTGAAACTTCTTCACTATCACTGTCTGATAAGTTTTTACCGCTTAACTTAACAAGATATGTTCCTAAAACATCTTCATAGCTATCCGCTTTGTTTTCTGCTTCAATTATTTCTTCTGCAACAGCTTCATCATATTTTGTTAACATATTAAGACTCTTTTTAAATGCGGTTACGCTTATTTCTGCCATTTCACAAACAACTGTATGTGCCTGTTCGAGAGCAACTGCAGGTGTTACTAAAAGTCTTTCATCAAGCTTGGTTGTCTTAACTTCTTTTTCTCCGTCAGGAACGAGTCTGACTGCGATTTTCTCAAGAAGAGATGACATTGGGAATAAAAGCACGGTACAAGCAAGATTGAATATTGTATGACAAATTGCAATTCCAAAATGTGAAGCTGAACTTTCCAGTATTGCCGGTCTAAACACCATTGATAATATACTGAAAACTGTCAACCACACTAATGTACCAACCACATTGAATGCTAAATGAACAAAAGCTGCGCGTTTTGCATTTTTGTTAGTTCCGAATGATGATAAAAGTGCAGTTACACAAGTACCGATATTCTGTCCCATAATAATCGGAACTGCCGCACCGTATGAAACTTGGCCTGTTGCAGAAAGTGCCTGCAAAATACCTACAGATGCTGAACTTGACTGGATAACTGCAGTAAGAACTGCCCCTACTATGACGCCAAGAACAGGATTTTTGAACATAACAAACATCTGTCTGAAGCCTTCAACATTTGCAAGGCCTTTAACTGCGCCTGACATGGTGTCCATACCAAACATTAACACTGCAAAACCAAGAAGAATTGTGCCCATATCCTTTTGCTTATCTTTTTTGCTGAACATAAGATAAGCAGTTCCGATAAGTGCAAGGATAGGTGTAAATGATGTTGGTTTTAACAACTGCACAAAGAAATTACCTGATGAAATACCACCAAGGCTAAGAATCCAGGAAGTAACTGTTGTACCGATATTAGCACCCATAATAACACTTATAGACTGTTTAAGTGTCATAATTCCTGAGTTTACAAAACCTACAACCATAACTGTTGTTGCAGATGAGCTCTGAATAACAGCTGTAACAGCAAGTCCTGTTAAAAATCCTGCAAGTTTATTCTTGGTAAGCTTCCCAAGAATGGTTTTAAGGCCATTACCTGCTCTTCTTTCAAGAGCATCACCCATTACGCTCATACCAAAAAGGAACAAACATAATCCGCCGATTAATTCTAAAATGTCGAATAAGTCCATAATTCACCTCATAAAATAATATTTTCAACAGTTTGAATTATAACATACATCCGGTTAAGATGCGGTTAAGATTTTTTACTCGCACATTCTGTAGCCAACTCCAAGTTCATTGACAATGTAATTGTCCTGTCCCGGTTTGTCACCAAATTTCTTTCTTATGTTTGCCATATTTACCTGTAGTTTTTTTGTGCTGTTTAAATCATTATACCCCCAAATCTCTCTGATAATAGCAGTATAAGTAACAACTTTTCCGAAATGTTCTGATAAAAATGCCACAATCTTATATTCTGTCTGTGTAAGCTTTATCTCTTTATTATCAATAAAAACCCTCATAGAATCATATTCAATTACAAGACCCTTATTTTCAAACTTACCGCCGGGCAATTTACCTTCATCTGCACTTCTTCTTGTGGTTCTGAGCACCGAGCGTACTCTTGCCATCAGTTCTGCCGCACCAAAAGGCTTTGTTACATAATCATTTGCCCCAAAATCCAGAACCTTTACCTTTTCTTCTTCCCCATTTCGTGCAGAAAGAACTATTATGGGCGTAAGATTATCTTTTCTCACATTTTTTATAAACACACTTCCATCACAATCAGGCAAACCCAAATCAAGAATTACAAGGTCAGGTCTGTGAGAAGCGAAAAGCATTTCGCCTGTTTTACAACAATCTGCCGACAAAACCTTATACCCTTCCGTTTCAAGTAATGTGCTTATAAGATTATTGATATTTTCTTCATCCTCTATTACAAGAACTTTATACTTATTGGTCATACTGCACCTCGCTTACATTAAGCATAAAGCGGAAAACTGCTCCGCCTTCCTTTTTATTTTCTGCTTCAATAGTTCCTCCGTGAGCTTTTACTATGGAACTGCACACCGAAAGCCCGATTCCTGCATTGTTTTTATTTCTGTCAGGCAAACTGCTATTTGAAACATAACTGCCCGTAAACAGAGTTTTCATTTTCTTTAACGGTATTCCTGAGCCGTCATCCGAAATTTCAAAGATTGCTTTTTTACCGTTGATTGACACTTTAAAATCTATCTTTGTCATTCCTTCGCCGTGAATTACCGAGTTTTCAAGAATGTTTATGGCAACCTGCTCAATTAAAATGGGGTCCATAGGGATTGTAACAAACTCTTCAGGCAAATCAAGATTAACAACCGTATCAGGATATCTTTTTGCAAACTTAACAAGTATTGAATCTATAAGCTCATCTAAAACTGTTTCTTCTTTATTAAGTTCAAGATTACCGTTTTCAATTTTTGTTATTGAAAGAAGGTTTTCAACCATACGGTTAAGCCACAAAGAATCTTCCTTTATGCCTGCAAGCATTTTTTTGATATTGTCATCGCTGAATTCTTCATAGTTTTCTAAAATTGCCGAGCTTGAGCCGTAAATAGTTGTAAGAGGAGTTCTTAAATCGTGAGAAATAGCTCGCAAGAGATTTGCTCTTAATCTTTCTCTTTCCCCTTCCGCTTCCTGCTCCTTATGGTTTTTAAGTCTTATGGTTAGACTGCTGATAAGAACTGAAATAACCAACAGCATTGTTGCCGAAATCACATTTTCAACAACTGTAAAATCAAAGGCATAATATGGGAATGTAAATGCAAAATTTACCGCCGCAACGCCCAAAACAGAAAACATTATTCCATAGATATACCCATCAGTTTTTGAAGAAACAATAAATGCTCCCAACACAAAAACTGCAGGCACTAATTCTGTGTTATTAAATGCTTTATACAGTATATATACAATACAGATGCACGCAAGGATTGTGCCTGTTAAAATCAGTATGTCCTTTAATTTTTTCATATTTTCACCTTCCTTATAAAATTCTATCACATCAATTTGTTTTTATCAAGAGTGGATTGATTGACTTTTATTTTTCATCGTGGTATACTTTCCACGAGGTGATTTTATGAAAAATCTGTTGTTATTCTGCTCACAGGCAGAGCATTTTGAAGAAGCGCTCCCTATAGGAAATGGCCATATGGGAGCTATGGTTTACGGTAAAACCGATACAGAAAAAATCTCTTTTAATCACGATACATTATGGTCAGGTACAAAAGAAAAGCGCCCTGTTCCTGAAAACGCCCCTGAAATGTATAAGGAAATTCAAAAGCTTATTTTAGAAAAAAAATATATTGAAGCCAGAAATCTTTCAAAGGAATTCACATCTTATGATACTGCATCATATCTTCCCTTTGGCGATTTGTTGATTGAGTTCAACAACAAGGAAGTTACCAACTACAGAAGATTTCTTGATATGGAAAGCGGTATTGCCTGCACAGAATATATTGCTGACTCTGTTTCACATACACACGAAGTTTTTGCTTCATACAACCACGCCCTTGTGGCAATTAAAATCAAAACTTCGGACAAAATCAACTTTTGCCTGGAATTTGACCACAAGCTTAAAGTTACCCACACCGAATCTGACAAAAACAAAGTAACATACAAAGGCATCTGCCCATACTATGTCGTTAATTTTGAAACAGGTGAACAAGGATATTCATATGAGAAAGAAGATGAGGTTGTAGCCTTTTCTCACAGTGTAATTGTTAAAACAGACGGTATTTGTGACTTTGATGAAAAATTTACAATCAAAAATTCAACAGAAACAATAATTTTTGTTACTCTTGACACATCAGAGTGCAAATCTGCAAGAAAAATTACAGACTATGAAAAAATCAAAGCTATTCATATCAAAGATTTTTCTTCTCTATATAACAAAGTTGCGCTAAATCTTTGTGACGAAGAAAATCCTCTTCCCCTTGACGAAAGAATAAAAGCCTTTGACGGCTCTGACCTTGGACTTTACGAGCTTTTGTTCAATTTTGGCAGATACCTTTTGATTTCTTCATCAAGAGAAGGCAGCGAAGCCACAAATCTTCAGGGTATATGGAACGAAGAAATTTATGCTCCGTGGCGAAGCAACTACACAGTTAACATCAACACGGAGATGAACTACTGGCCGGCTCATATGTCAAACCTTTCTTCCTGCTTTGAGCCATTCATAAACTTAATGAAAAAAATGCAGATTTCAGGCAGAGAAACCGCAAAAAAATATTACAATGCAAAAGGTTTTGTGTGTCATCACAACATTGACTTTTTCGGTCACACAAGTCCTGTTGGCAGAAAAAACGGCGGAAGTTATATTTTTTCATTCTGGAATATGTCTTCAGGCTGGATGGCAGGTCAGCTTTTTGATGAATATGAATATACTCTCGATACAACTAAACTAAGAGATGTTATATATCCAATTATGAAAGAAAGTGCAGACTTTTACATTGACACAATGTATAAGGACGAAAATGGCAAATATATGGTGTGTCCGTCAACATCGCCTGAAAATACTTTTGTAATAGACGGTCAAACTGTTGCTTCCGACAAAACAACAATGATGTCTGCAGCTATTCTTTATGACTTATTCTCAAAGCTTATTAAAACCTGTGAAATTTTAGGCATCGAAAACAACTATAAAGAGTATCTTGACAACTTATATATTCCTGACATTCTCCCTGACGGCAGACTTGCAGAATGGACAGAAGATTTTAAGGAATATGACCCACAACACAGACATGTTTCTCATTTATTCGGGCTTCACCCCGGTTCAATGATTACGGTCGATGAAACACCACACCTTGCCCAGGCCTGCAAAAAGTCCCTTGACATTCGTGGTGATGTGGGAACAGGCTGGAGCCTTGCCTGGAAGGTTAATATGTGGGCAAGACTTAAAGACGGAAACAGAGCACTTAAAATTCTTGAAAGACAGCTTAAATATGTAAGCCCTTCTGCAGAAATTGACTATGTAAATGGTGGCGGAACATATCCAAATCTTTTCGACGCTCATCCGCCATTCCAGATTGACGGAAATTTCGGCACAGTTTCAGGCATTATAGAAATGATGCTTTATAGCCGAATGGGATATATGGAAATTCTTCCTGCTCTCCCTGAAAAATTCAAAAACGGCAGTATAAAAGGAATTAAAGCAAAGGGAAATATCATAGTTGATATTATATGGAAAGACAATAAAGCAACAGAAGTTACTCTTATTTCCCCCGTAGCTCAACAAGTTACTGTAAAGGTAAACAATACGGAAAAAATTGTCAGCTTAAAAGCAGATAAAATCTTATCTTTACAACTTGACAAATAATAATTTTATGATATAATTTTAGTTAGTTAAGACTAACCATTACATAGTTTTAATGAACCCCCAAGACATACATTTGTATGCACTCCTTTTTAAAAAACAAGCCAGCCCTGAGGGCTGGCTTGTTTTATTTCCAGTTTTTAATATTTTCGTTAACAAAGTCGTCATCGTGAAGGTGTGGATATGCATCATGAACTCTTGTGATTTCATCTGCCTGACCTTCTGACATAACCTCGTTTGGATTAAGACACCAGATACCTTTCATAAGCCCCTGTCTTCTTAATGTTTCGTGAACACCAGGAATACAACCTTCAAAACCGTGTGATGGATCAAAGAATGCTGCGTTTGCGTCAGTTACCTGAGCTGCAAGGGTAAGAAGTGATGCATCAATCTTATCCTGTTTTTTAGTCTGCATAAGCATTTCAAACATTTCAACAACTTTCTTTGTCCAAAGTGTCCAATGTCCGAGAAGTCCGCCACAGAAACCATTAACAATCTTTTCACCGTTTTCTGCAGTGAATTCATAGTTTGTTAAAAGGTCAACAACGATGTTATCATCATTACCTGTATAAAGTGTAATATCATCTTTTCTGCTTGAGAAAGAAACTGCTCTTACAACATCAAGTGTCTGATATCTGTTGAAGGATGCACATTTGATTGCAACAACATTTTCAACTTCTGCAACCTGCTGCCAGTAGTTGTATGTAAATGGTCTGCCACCACATTTTTCCTGGAGGTAAAAACCGATTACAGGCATTTCTTCAGCAACTGCTTTTGTTCTTTCGATTAAGTATTCTTCAGGTCTGTCGTTAAGTCCGCCCGGACTTAAAAGAACTGCATCGTAGCCAAGTGATTTAGCAAGTTTTGCTTCTGCAACTGCCTGTTCAATAGGACCGCAAACACCTGCAACTCTAACGATTACTTTGCCTGTTTTTTCTTCATACATATCAATTTCATCTTTAACAATTTTTAAAATTGTTTCAAAGAGATTGAATTCAGGTTTTCTTATTTCAAACTGTGTTGTATGTACTGCTGTTGCAATACCGCCAACACCGCAGTCTAAATAATATTTCATTAAAAGTCTCTGACCTGCTTCGTCAAACTGTCTGTTTTCGTCAAGAGCCAAAGGTGTAGCAGGGATAACTGTACCCTGTTTTAATATTTCAAGTGCTTTTAAATGTCTGTCCATCAATATGACCCCTTTCTTTCTTCAAAGTGAGTTGGTTTTCCAAGTCCTCTTCCACCGTCTAAAAGCCATTCTGCCTGCCATCTGATAAGTTCATTTGCAGAAACTGAAGGATAACCGAAAACTTCCATACATTTGCTTGCATCGTTTAAGTATGCATCGTTACCTTCTTCGCCTTCAAATGTAGCTTCTTTACCAAGGTACTCTGCAAGCTGTTTAGCTGTCTTTTTAATTGAAAGAATTTCAGGACCTGTAACATTCATTGTGTAAACAGGTGAATCTGCAAGAAGGATACCTCTTAATGCATATTCGTTTGCACTTCCCTGCCAGATACAGTTAAGGCAAGGTGTTTCAACTCTGATTGGGTTACCGTTTAAGATATTGTTTGCCATATCATAAAGAACACCGTATCTTAAATCAACTGCAAAGTTAAGTCTGTACATAAAGATTTTTGTTCCGTATGTATTTGCTGCATATTCAAATGCTCTTTCTCTTGCAAGAACGCTCATTGGGTATTCACCGATAGGACCAACCTTGTCTTTTTCTGTGCAACCGCCTGAAGAGAGTGGAACGATTGGGTAAATGTTACCTGATGAGAATACAACGATTCTTGATTTTTTGAACTTTTCTGCAACGAAAGCAGGAAGTGTTGAGTTAAGTGACCAGGTCTTCCATTCTTCGCCGTCTGTACCGAATTTTCTTCCTGCCATATAGATAACATTTTCTACTTCAGGAAGTGCATTAAGCTGTTCTAAATTTAAAAGGTCGCAGGCAATAATTTCAACGCCTTCGCTCTTTAAATAGTTGATTGCATATTCATCAGAAAATCTTGATACTGCAATAACTCTCTTTTCAACACCTGCAGCTTTGATTGCATTCTTTGCTAAAACGCAAAGTGTGTAGCCCATTTTTCCGCCTGCACCGAGAACCAAAATATCGCCTTCGATTTTTTTCATGTCCTCAATAAGAGCCTGTGACGGTGTTGTTAAAAGCTCGTTTAATTTTTCTTCTGTCCACATAATTTTTATTCTCCTTCTAATAAGTTAAGATATTCTTGTTTTGTCATTGTTGGTTTAAATTTATTTTTTATTTCTTTACCTAATCTGCAATCATCTGCAAGAAGTCTGATTGCAGTTACCGCCATAATTTTTGCAGGCAGAACATACGCTGTGTATTCATCTGCTGCTTTGAAATCCTTACTGTGAAGCTGCCCTTCAAATCCACCAACCATAGGCTGAATTGTTGGGATTAAATGACTTAAATCCCCCACATCGCTTGAACCTGTCATATCCACATCATCTCTTATGTTTTCTGCTCCTATAAATTCTGCAGAAACTTCTCTGAAAAGTTCACCAAGATTATAATCCTGATTAAAAGGCTGATAGCCTACAATTGTGTTAATTTCCGCTTCTGCACCTACCATCATCGCCGCGCCGTTTATAGCTCTGTTGGTATTATTGTCTGCTTTTTTCATAGCAGGAATATTTTTTGCTCTTACCTGACCGTCAATAACTACCTCATCAGGAACTGCGTTGGAAATAACTCCGCCTTTTGTTACTATAAAGTGAACTCTCACTTTATCTTCATCTCTGTATGTTTCTCTGTTTGCGTGCATACCAAGAAGCGCAAGTGATGCCGCATTTAAGGCATTAACCCCATCAAAAGGTGATGCCGCGTGAACAGATTTCCCTTTGAATGTTACGGTTTTATGCACAAAACCAAGGCTTGTTGCATGCACAAAAACTTTTGCATCAGGAGTGTCCGGCTGTGCGTGCACCATCATTGCCACATCTGTATCATCAAATTCGCCTTCGTAGATAAGCTGTTGTTTTCCGCCAAAATATTTTATTTTTCCGTCTTCTTTAAGCTTATTTCTGTATTCAACATCAATAAACTCTTCTGCAGGAACTGCCATAAATGTTACTGCGCCATTAAGCTCATCCATAACATTGCTTTCACAGATACCAAACGCCGCACCAAGCATTGAAGCAAGCTGGGCGTGATGTCCGCAGGCGTGTGCTTCGCCACGCGCATTTGCACATTTATGTTCTGCACACATAACACTGTCAAGCTCACCCATAATACAAACATTAAAGTCTTTTTCGTTACCGATTACCCCTTTAACACCTGTGTATGCAATACCTTCTTTTGTTTTCAGGGAAAGCTTTTCAAATTCTTCTTTAATAAATTTTGATGTTTCAAACTCTTTATATCCAAGTTCAGGATTTACCATTATTTTTTTAGCAATTTCAATAATTTTATCCTGATTATCATCAATAGCTTTTATAACTTTTTGTTCAAGTTCTGAAAAAACCATTTTGCTCACTCCCTATCCATAATTTCCATTTCCACAACAAACCTGTCAGTTTTATTAAAGGAGTCAGGTGAAATAATAATCTGTCCCCAACCACATTCCTTTGCATCAGGAAGACCACTGTCATTTTCAAGGAACTGTCCTGCGGTATAGTATTTCTTGCCTTCTCCGCCGATAGCCTCAATTTTAGCACCTATAGGCTCTATAACTTTTCCTTTAAGCATACCGCCCTTATGCTTTATAATAAATTCATTTCCGTTAATTTCAGGTTCTTCTTGCATATGAATATGGAACTGTTTTTCGGCTTTTTCGTTTTTGGATGTAACCTCATCCTCTACTTTTAAAACTCCATACTGTCCTTCGTTTGGCTTAAAAGTAAACTTTCTTATTACCTTTTCACAGCTTCTTTCATAGGCAGGTGTTAAATCACCTTCAAGTTCTATTAAATCTTCACTTTCTTTATGTGATAAAACTGTTGCCATTTTAAATGTTGTAAGATATTCTTCAATTGTATATGGTTGTTCACCGTCACTTGCGATTTTTGCACCGCCACTGTATGGAACCATTCTTCTGCCATACTTAACCTCTTTTGGCAAGTCAGGGTCACGAATTGTTAAACAGTTATGTGCCACAGTCTGCATTGTGTATGCAAAGTGCTGATTTGTTCCCCATATATCGTAAGTTCCCGAATCAGATGCTAAAATGCCTTTGTGATAAATCTGGAACTGCCCCGCATCAAGATGCTCGTGGCATCCGCCCCAATGCTCGCCTATTTTAAGCATTACAATTGTTTCGGTTTCTTCGTTTTTATAGAATGTATATCCGCTTGGTGATGGGAAGTACTTTATTTTTTCATAAGGCTCTGCTTCATAAGGTTCAGTATATCTGTTCCAGATTAAATGAACAACAGGAGTAAATGTTCCTTCGCCGAAAGCTCCGCCCCCCGCTCTGTAGAAATCGTAATTATATCTTGTTGGCACTAAATAATCATCAACTACATTTTCCTCATAATACTTTCTGTAGTGACTGTTACCTGTAAGTGCGCCTGCAAGAAACATTGGTATTACAAAAGGATGCTTCATTGAGAAACCGCCTTTTTCTTCAAGACAGTCATCGCCAAGTCTTATTGATTCACCGTCTGAACGGGTCATATAATAAAAGCTGTCACAAATATAATCAACTTCTTTGCGAAGAGGCTTAATTCCACTCATAGAGTATATTAAAAGCTGTGTCCACAAAAGATATGCAAGTCTGTAAGGTCCATAGCCTGAACCCTGATGATGAAAACCGCCTGCAAACTGCACCTGATAAGCTTCGTAATACTGCTCAAAGATTTTACCTGCCATATATTCATATATATCAGGTCTTTCATCATAAACCGCAATAGAAAATCCAAGAAGATTTTTTATAATTTCCGCTTCGTTTGAATGGCCTGTAAATGGAGCATTCCATTTATGTTCAGGTGGATATTCAACTTCCTGACGGCAAGCTAATTTTTCCATTATGTCTATAAATTTAGTTTTTTGTTCTTCTGTTAAGTATTTATAAAGCCAGTCATAAACCTGCGCTGATACAAATAAAATATGACCAACAAATCTTGAACCCATAAGCTGGGCATTAAATAACATTGCACCTTCTTCTGTTACTCTTTCAGCTATCTCCATTGTGAAAGAAATAAGCTCTTTCGCTTCCGCTTCTTTTTCATAAATAAGACACTCAAAAGCTTTGGCTTCTATGTACATATAAACAAGCGAAGCATATCCACCGTTATTAATTTCATCATAAAACTGTGTAAGATTAGTTTTTAAAACTCTCTGCCACATTTCGTATGCTCTTTTATTTTCGGGGTGACTTAAATTTTCTTTAATTCTCGCTATATCCTTTTTTCTGAACATAAGTCTGGGATGTTCGCCCTCCGGGTATATAGGCGGATGTTTATATGGTGATTTAAGCATATCGTTCCCTCTCTTTTTACGCTTACATAATTCTTAAATAATATAATACAACTTATTTCTCTTATTTTCAATAAATAATTCGCTCATAAAATTTCATTTTTCGCTCATTTGATTTGACATTTTATTGAATATTTGCTATTATTACACTATAACTTATGAAAGGATTTAATCACATGCAACAGCTTGAAAGCCTTGATTTTTTTAAAGACAATCCCATAAAAAGCTTCAACAATGCAGGATATGTTAAATATCGCCCCGGTTTCACCTGGGACAGAGACTATCCTCACGATTCTTTTTATATGGTTTCAGACGGAAGTTTAAGCTTTAAGTTAAAAGGCAGAGAATTTATTGCAGAAAAAAACGATGTTGTTTTTTTAAGAGCCAGTGACAATGCCATTATCTCTAACAATACCAATTCAACTTCTGCTCTTTATTTTATTGCCTTTGAAACACAAGCCGATACAGACCTTAATATAAGTATGATTTACAAAGACACAAACTACATTAAGCTTTTCAAAGATATAAACGATGCTTATCTTTCAAAAGCACCTTTAAGTGGTTTTAAAATCGCCCAGCTTCTTATAAAGCTTATTTATGCACTTGCATCAGAAAACATATATGCAAGCGAAGAATATCAGCAACACTCTAAAATTCACAAGGCCGCAAGATACATAAATGTTCATTACTATAAAGACATAAGAATAAATGACCTTTGCGAAATGACAGGTTATTCCCCTGCTCATTTAAGGCGATTATTTATTAAAATCTTTGGTGTTTCACCAAACAATTATATATTAGACCGAAAAATAGAAATGGCTAAAGAATTACTTTCAGAGCCACCTGAAAAAACTATTGACGAAATTTCAGATATGCTTGGAATTTGTTCTCCATCATACTTCTGCCGTATGTTCAAAAGCAAGGTTGGTCTCTCTCCAATGGAATATAAAAAAACTAATATTTGAAACAAAAAACCGTCTGACTTAAAGGTCAGACGGTTTTTTCCCTGCTATTTGGTTTAAATCTGTATCTGTCGGTGATGGCTCCGACATACTGAAATACATTTTTGCAGCCTGAGTTGTTCCGAAATCTCTGTTTGAGCCTGTGTTCTGCACCTTGTTGAAGGCTTCTCTGAACATTGCATTATGAGCTTCTTCACGGTTTAAAAGAAAATCTATTGTTTCTCTTACCTTTTTATCATCAATCTGTCTGTATAAATATTCGTACACCACTTTCGCTCTCTGCTCCGATGCAATGTTTGATAAAAGGTCTGCACACAAATCTCCTGTTACTGTTACATAATCTCCTGTCCAGGAATAACCTGATGCATTTATAAGTCCAGGATTTAAACCAAGAAGAACATGAGTCTGTATTTCTCCATTTGGCACTTTGCTTGCATCCACATCGTGTCCGTTTAAAAGATTGATTGTCTGTGAAATCATCTCAAGGTGGCTTAACTCCTCTGCCGCAATATCCATAAACAAATCTTTTATTTCAGGGTCTTTAATTCTGAAGCTTTGTGACATATACTGCAAAGCCGCTTTAAGCTCACCATTTCCGCCACCAAGCTGTTCCTGAAGAAGTGCGGCGTACTGTGGATTTGGTTTTTCGATTTCCACGGGATGGAATAACATTTTTTCGTGTTTAAACAATATTAAAACCTCTCTTTACATTGAATTATTACTATTCTTTGTAAAAAGAGGTTTTTTATTCTTAAATTTCTGCAATAACTTCTATTTCTGCAAGAACATTTTTAGGAAGTGTCTTAACCGCAACACAAGAGCGTGCAGGCTTTTCTGTGAAATAAGAAGCATAAACTTCGTTAAATTCTGCAAAATCTTCCATATTCTGTAAAAAGCAAGTTGTCTTTACTACCTTTTCAAGACTGCTTCCCGCTTCTTCAAGAACGGCTTTAAGATTTTCGCAAATCTGCTTTGTCTGTTCAACTATGCCCTGTGCTTCAACATTTCCGCTTTCTGGGTTAATTGGAATCTGACCTGATGTAAAAATCAGATTTCCTGTTTTAATTGCCTGTGAATAAGGACCTATTGCCGCAGGGGCTTTATTTGTATTTATTTTATTCATATTTACCTCTTATACATCGTAATCAAGTTTAAACTTTTCGCCACAACCATAGTTTTCATAAACATAATCAATGTCTTTATCACCTCTGCCTGAAAGACAAGCAAGGATTGAACCTGATTTATGTTCTTTTGCATATTTAATAGCAAATGCCACTGCGTGAGCACTTTCAATTGCAGGAATAATACCTTCATATCTTGAAAGAAGGAAGAAAGCTTCCATTGCTTCTTCGTCAGAAATAACATCATACTTAACTCTGTTTAAATCTCTTAAATATGCGTGTTCAGGACCAACGCCCGGATAATCAAGACCACTTGCAATTGAGTAAACAGGAAGGGGTTCGCCCTTTTCATCCTGAAGAACATAGCTCTTATATCCGTGAATAACGCCTTTGCTTCCGTAAGCCATTGTTGCCGCGTGGTCACCGATTTTTGAGCCTCTGCCAAGAGGTTCTATGCCATAAATTTCAACAGGGTCTGCAAGAAATGGTGTGAACATACCAAGTGAGTTTGAACCACCACCAACACAAGCAGTTACCGCATCAGGCATAATACCTGTCATTTCAAGGAACTGATCTCTTGCTTCATAGCCGATTACAGACTGGAAATCTCTTACCATTTTAGGGAAAGGATGTGGGCCTGCAGCTGTGCCGATACAATAAATTGCATCTTTATATTCTTTAAGATATGCTTCAAAAGCCGCATCGCAAGCTTCTTTTAATGTTTTCAAGCCTTTTGTTACAGGGATTACATTTGCACCAAGCATTTTCATTCTTATAACATTCGGATGCTGCTTTGCAATATCAACTTCACCCATATAAACATCACATTTCATACCAAAGTATGCCGCCGCAGTTGCGATTGCAACACCGTGCTGACCTGCACCTGTTTCTGCGATGATTTTCTTCTTGCCCATATATTTAGCAAGAAGACCTTCACCCATACAATGGTTAAGCTTATGTGCGCCTGTGTGGTTTAAATCTTCTCTCTTAAGATAAATCTGACAGTTGCCGAAGATTTTAGAAAGTCTTTCACAATGGTAAACCGGAGTAGGTCTGCCCTGAAATTCTTTTCTTATTCTTCTTAACTCGTTAATAAACTGTGCAGAATGACAAATAGCCTCATAAGCATCATCTGCCTGCTTAAAAGCTTCCTGAAGCTCCTCATCTATAAAAGAGCCGCCATAAGGTCCAAAATATCCGTCTTCAGTAGGAAATTCTTTTAAATAATTATCAAAATCTTTATATTTGTTCATAATTTCGCCTTCTTTTACATACATTTCATTTATTTTATCATACAATAAAAAGAATTGCAAGTTTTATCTTGTTGTAATTAATTATAAAACAAAAAGCACAAGTATGCTGAGTGTCCTTAAAGACACTCGGCAACGATATTAATTTCTAACGAAATTAGCGATATTGTGCTTTGCACAGCGATATTCCCTTCGGGAGTTAATTAATATCATATCGTTGCGAAGAAATATCGCTTTTGTGTAACAAAAATATCGTTCGAACGAATGTGAGAATATCGCTAAAATATAGCAACAGTTTCGGTTGCTATATTTTACTTTTATAACAAAGAAAGTGTCCTTACGGACACTTCTCATATAACTTGTGCTTTTTGCTTTATAATTCGTCTTTAAGTATCTCACCCACACCATTTAATATGTATCTTGGACGATAAGGAAACTTGTCTATATCCTCTCTTGATGTAACACCGCTTAAAACAAGAACTGTGTCCACATTAGATTCAATTCCTGCAATAATGTCAGTATCCATTCTGTCGCCTATAAAAGCAATTTCCGCACTGTGGCAGTCAAGCATTTTCATACCGTGTCTGAGCATTACAGGATTTGGTTTTCCTACAAAATACGCTTTCTTTCCTGTGGCAATTTCAATCGGTGCAATAAGAGAGCCTGTTGCAGGCATAACGCCTCTTTCTGTAGGGCCTGTAATATCAGGATTAGTGCCGATAAGTTTTGCTCCTTTATTAACAAGCTCAATTGCTTTTTCTATTTTTTCAAAACTGTATGTTCTTGTTTCACCTATTACAACATAATCAGGGTTAACATCATTCATATATATGTTTTTATCATAAAGAGCCTTTGTAAGAGCCGCTTCGCCGATTACATAAGCAGTACATCCCGGATTCTGACTATGCAGAAATTCTGCAGTTGCCATAGCACTTGTATAAAAACATCTTGCAGGAACAGAAAGACCCATTCTTTCAAGCTTCATACTAAGCTCGTGGGGTGTTTTTTCAGGGCTGTTTGTAAGAAAAACAAACTTCTTGTCATTATCTATCATCCAGTTAACAAAATCTGCTACACCATCAAGAATTTTGCTTCCGTGGTAAATAACACCGTCCATATCACATATAAAACCGATTTTCTCTTTTATATTATTCATTTAAATACCTCCGTTTTCTCCATTTTAACCACTAAAATCTAAAATGTCAATGAATTCTTTAATAATTATATCATTTATTTTCGCTATTGACAATCTTATTTCTTTGTGCTAGAATACAGAAAACTGAATAAGGGGAGCTTTTCAGAAAGGCTGAGAGGGAATTGTGCATTCCGACCCATGAACCTGATACGGATAATGCCGGCGTAGGAATATGTAAAATTGCAATTTCGGAGATTATCTTTTAGGTAATCTCTTTTTATATTCAATCCAGATAAGTTCTGTTCAGTTAATTTCAACAAAGGAGTTGTCTTTATGACTAAAACAAGAAAATTAACACTAACCGCTGTTTTCACAGCATCATCTTTTGCACTTATGCTTATTTCAAAACAACTACCTGCCCCCTGGCTTCAGGGCGGGTCCATAACCATAGCAAGCATGGTGCCCATTATACTTGCATCTGTATTGCTTGGCACCAAATGGGGTCTTGCATCAGGTTTTATCTATTCACTTATTCAGATGATAACAGGCTTTTATCTTCCCCCGGTAACCACATTTTTAAATTTTTCAGCAGTAATATTTCTTGATTATATATTGCCCTTCACCTGCCTCGGACTTGCAAATCTTTTTATAAAGCTAACAGGAAATAAAATATGGTCTGTTCCCGTAAGCGGTGCAATAGTTACCACCATAAGATACATAATGCACATTTTTTCAGGAATACTTGTGTGGGGAGCTTTTGTTGAAACCGACAGCGTAATATTATATTCTGTTTTATATAATGGTAGCTATATGCTTCCTGAAATAATCATCACAACAGTTGCTCTTTCTTTTATTGCCCCTGTTCTGAAAAAATATTTTAATTCCTAACAAAAAAACATCTCACATTTGTGAGATGCTTTTTTTGTATCTGAAATAACCTGTCCATACTATAAATGTTAAAATACAAAAACTTCCCAGTGTATAAAACACCGCTACCCAACCATAATTGTCTGCAATTGCTCCAAGACCGTACGAGCTTAACGCACTTCCAACATAGCAAAAGCCATTTAAAACACCAGCAAACAAGCCTGAGTTCACTTTACCTCTCATAAACAATGGAAAAATGCCTGTTATAAGACTGTTAAGGCTTGATGCTAAAAAGTTTACTGTAATAAGCCCAAGCAACATAAAGACAACGATTTTAAGCATTAAACTACCTATGATTATTCCCAGTATAACTGCAATAACCGCAAAAGTTGCCACACAATGATTAACATAATCAGGGATTTTTTTATGTATATTAAGTGCGAATGCATTTCCGAATATTGCCAATACAGGCAAAAATAAAGTGAGCAGAATAGAAAGGGAATCATTAACAGAAAATTCTTCTTTAAGAATTGCAGGTACCCAGGTTGTTAAACCGTCTTTTGTAAGATTTACCCCTATTGCACAAAAACACAATACGCATATAGATGCCAGAATAAGTTTTCTTTCCGCTTTGCTTGTATCCTTTTTTTCATATGATGAAAGGTTTATTTTTTCGTTGGCTTTTTCTCCGTCTTTTGCACGAGTTACTGCTTTTTTGTATACAATAAGCCAAACAAATGCCACAAATAATACAACAAAAGATGCAGTATAAAAGGCAAACTTAAATTTATCAAATGCCACATACAAAGCACTCAATCCATATATAAGCAAAGTTCCTATTGCAACAGTTGTGCCCATAACCACGCTTGATGTTCCCAAGGCTTCCTGCGGTAATGTTTCAGAAAGAAGTCTTATAATTGTGGGCCAGAGAATTGACAACACGAAACCGTTAATCATCCACAGCCATTTTATCATATTAAAATTATCGCTTACTGCAACTGCAAAATTGATGCTTGCGGAAACAATTAAGCTTATAAAAATCATCCACTTAATATTATACTTTTTGCACAACACACCATTTACTACCTGCCCGATTCCATATGCAAAAAAGAAAAATGTGGAAACAGACCCTGCCTGTGCTTTTGTTACGCCGTAAAAATCTATAATCTGCGTAATATTAGCCGAATAATTAACTTTACCAAGGTAAGACATTGTATATACAAGCCAACCTAAAAAAATCAAAAAATAGGCCTGTCTTTTTTTGCTTTGTACCTGATTTGAAGATTTCTCCATTTCCCAGACTCCACTCCCTGTAATTTAACACTTTTGTAAGTATATCACACTAAAAATAAAAAAACAATCAAAATTATAGAAAAGTCCATAAATATGTTGTTTTTGTCTTAAAATAGTAATCTATAGAAAAAAATCTCACAAAGTGAGATTTTTTATCTGTATTCATTTGCCCTGATATATTTGGCATAATATTCTTCATAAGTTATGCCTTCTTCATATATTATAGTTGCAACATCTATGCCCACATATCTGTAATGCCATGGTTCGTATGCATATCCCGTAATCCATTCTTTACCTTTAGGATATCTCAAAATAAATCCGTACTCATGTGCATGCTGTTGTAACCATCTGAATTCTGCCGTATATTCAAACGAACCACTTGTTGAATTTATATCAACTGCAAGTCCCGTCTGATGTTCAGAATGGCCTGGTCTTGCCGAATAATTGTCTGCATTAACTTTTCCTGTTGTTCTTAATTTATTGTAATATAGACCACTCTGATAAGCTTCAGTTCTGTATGCAGAAACCACTCTCATTGAAAGACCTGCAATTCTGGCAGCATCTGCCATCTGCACATATTTTTCATAAGCTACATCAAGGAGTAAATACTGTTTGCCGTCATTTACTGTGTATCCCCTGTCCATATTAACAAGATTGTACTGCTGAAAATTTGCAGGAAGCTTATTATACTTATTAACCAGAACCAAAAGTTCATTAGGATATGTAATTGTCTTTATATTCTCATAGAAGGGATAATCAAGTCCTACATTTACTCTGAAAATCACATCCTGCATACTGTATGAAGGCATTGTTGAATGGTAGTTTATATATTTCTTAAAATATTCCGGATAAAATGCATCGTCTGAACTTACATCCAATACATCTTTAATAACCTTGTGATATTCATTGGTAACAAATTGCTTTTGTATACTCAAAAGCTGATTGTCACAGTAAATTGCATCAGGGTAAAAAACAGACATTACCATATCAAGGGGTATGTATGTTTCACCATTTTCCAAAATAGAAGAATTTTCAAACACTATTTGCACATCGTTAACAGTAATTATATTATCTCCCACAATGTGTCGTATCATATCTCCGTTTCGTGACAAAATCAATATCTGACGATCACTACTTCTATAAAATACAGATGCTCCCATTTTTTCGCAAATTTTTCTTACAGGAACATAGTGTGTGTAGTTCCGGATAACAGATGTGCAATCCAAGGTTTCTCCGTTAAATTCAATGGCAAATCCCCTTTGAACATCACTTTCCGTACCTGTTGCTCCTACACATATTGAAGATGCAACAATTACAAGGCACATTAAAATTATCGCTAATTTTCTCTTCATAAACCTCACTCCACATTTTCGTTTTCTTTGGTATTTACAATACATTTATTATATACCGTACACCAATGTACGATGCAAGTCTTTTCGATAATTTTCGACTTTCCAAAATTAAAACATTAGTATTTTATCACGAACAGTCCAGAAAGTCAAAAAAAACCATCAAAAGATGGCTTTTTGCATCACTTTTTTATTAGTTTGTATAAACTAATTAAGAGCATAATATAAATAAGTTACAATATCAGCTCTTGGAGAAGGATTTGCTGCAGCAAAACTTGTTGCTGAATAGCTAAGTAAGCTGTAATCATTCGCCCAAGCAACTGCCTGTGCATAGTACTGTGCCTGTTCAGATGCAGGTAAAGAATAAATGTCTGCATAAGGTTTATCTAAAGCACGCCATACAAATGTTATAACCTGTCCGCTTGTGCATGTCTCTTCAGGACTGAATGTTGTAGCACTTGTACCGCTTGTGATATTGTTTTCATAAGCCCAGAGAACTGCTTCGTTATAATACGCATTGTCAGCTACATCTGTAAAAATATTATTAGTCATATTTGGCTTAGGACAGCCTTTTGCACGCCATAAGAATGTAACAACCTGACCTCTTGTGCAAGTTTCATATGGGCTGAATGTTGTATCTGATGTACCTGAAGTAACACCGTTCTCTACCGCCCAATTAACTGCTTCAAAGTAATAATCTTCACCTGAAACATCAGAAAACTGACTGGCAACTGGTTCGTAAGTAGGTTCTTCCTCGATAATTTCTTCAATGTATTCCCCTCTGAGCTGTTCTTCTGCAGTAATCCCCTCAGATGGATGTTCTTCATCATAGATATCTTCCATATAATCTTCTTCCAAAGCACCATCAATTTCATCTGCAAGAACAGTGCAAGTTAACATACACATAATTATGCCTAAAATTATTAAAAGTTTTGATCTTTTCATAATATACTCCTTATCAATTAATTATCAGAACTTATTTTGTGCGTTCTTCAAATATTAACTTCCTTCATAAATAATAACAAAACAACAGAAATTTGTCAATAATAAATAGAAATAATCTATCTTTTAAAAATCAACTAAAACATCACTAATAATAGTTTTTGCCAAAGTCAAACGCTTGTCATTCAAATTATAAAATGGGAAGATATTTCATCGCCACAAGGCATATTTCAACGAAAAAAAGCACAATAACAATTCTAAAAATTGTTATTGTGCATATCATCTGTTGCAGGGTTATTGATTAATTTCCCGTTTTCTTCAAATCTTGAGCCGTGACAGGGACAATCCCAGGAATGTTCATATTTGTTGTATTTCAACGCACACCCAAGATGCGGACATCTTGGTGCTGTAGGAGTAAGCAGATTTTTTGCAGACTCAAACATATTTACAGCAAGCTGGGGATGCAACACAGACCTTGAGGGTGAATAAAGTTCTGCATATTCATTGCTTTTGTCACACACCAAATCAGCTAAAACCATTGCAGCCACCATAGAAGATGTCATTCCCCACTTGTTAAACCCTGTTGCCACATAGAAATCAGGTGTCCCTTTCGAGTACTGACCGATATATGGTATAGAGTCAAGGGTCATACAATCCTGAGTTGCCCATCTGCCAATCTCCTGTGCATCAGCATAATATTTTTTTGCAAACCTTTCAATCTCCTGCCAACTCCCCCCTTTGTTTCCTGTACGGTGACCGCCTCCGCCAAGCAATAAAAGTCCCTTATAACTTCTGAAGGACAAACCCTTTTTATTTTCATCAACATACACATCTTTTATTTCAGGTACATTTTTCAGCGCAATAACATATGACCTGTGCTGATACATCTTAAGAAAATAACTGCCGTGCTTATTTATAAAAGGGAAATGCGTAGCAACAATAATTTTTTCTGCCTTTATGTTCCCATTATTGGTAACTGCAATATTGTTTTTAAGTTGAGTAATTTTAGTTTTTTCATATATCTTTAAATCTTTTGCAATCTCATATACAAACTTAAGTGGATGAAATTTCGCCTGATTATCTAATTTAACCGCACCTGAAAC
>JAZROD010000027.1:0-68027 GCA_045648505.1 Clostridia bacterium
AGCAGAAAATAAGCCAACCGCTTTAGCGGTAGCTTGAAACCGCTTGCGGCTGGCAGATTATTCGGTGGACTTTCAGTCCCGCCAGTAACAGCGACTTATAGTCGCAGAGCAAACTACCGGCTTAGCCGGTAGTTATGATTATGCAAAAAACAGTGAATTGCCCTTGGGCATGAATTGAAGTTTTGCGACCTCGTGAAGGAACAAACGCTTTACGATTTTAACATTTAATTGTGAATTGTGAATTGTGCATTGTGAATTGAAAAAAACTCTTGACAAATTCAATAAACTATGGTAATATACTACGGTAACCGCTTGAGAATGGTCGAAAAGTCCGTCTATACGGCACCTGCACTCAGCGAGTCTTAATTAGGAGGTGACACCATGTACGCTATTATCGTAACAGGTGGAAAACAGTACAAAGTTAGCGAAGGAGATATTCTTTACATCGAAAAGAAAGATGTTGAAGAAGGCAAAACTGTTAAATTTGAAGAAGTTTTAGCAGTATCTGACGACGGTAAATTAACAGTTAATCCACAGGGCGCTTCTGTTGAAGCAACAGTTGAAGCTCACGGTAAGGACAAGAAGATCATTGTTTACAAGTATAAACCTAAAAAAGGTTATCACAAAAAACAGGGTCACAGACAGCCTTACACAAAAGTTAAAATCGAAAAAATCAATCTTTAATTTTAAAGAGATACAAATTGCATAAAATCGGAGGTGCAAATAAATGGCTCATAAGAAGGGTGTCGGCAGTACTAAAAACGGCAGAGATTCCGAATCCAAACGACTTGGTGTGAAGAAAGCTGACGGTCAGAAAGTTCTTGCCGGAAACATTTTAGTTAGACAGAGAGGTACAAAAATCCATCCTGGTATCAATGTTAAAAAAGGTGGAGATGATACCTTATTTGCTTTAGTTAACGGTGTTGTTAAATTCGAAAGAAAAGACAAGACAAGAAAGCAAGTTAGTGTTTACACTGCAGAATAAGATTAAAGCCGATAAGTAATTATCGGCTTTTTTTAATCATTATCAACGAATTGGATTTTTACATTCATTGTGAATTGTGCATTGTACATTGTGCATTGTGAATGAATTTACAATGAAATTGTAATTCATTCACATTAAGGAGGAAGATAAATGTTTACAGATAAAGCGAAGATATTTATAAAAGCAGGCAAGGGCGGAGACGGAAGTATGTCTTTCCACCGCGAAAAATATGTTGCATCAGGCGGACCTGACGGTGGTGACGGCGGTAACGGCGGCAGCATTATTTTAGTTGCAGATAATAATATTTCTACCCTCCTTGAATTCAAGTATAAGAAAAAGTTTGTTGCACCAAACGGTGCAGACGGCTCTGCTATGAGATGCAAGGGCAAAAGCGGTCAGGATTTATATATCAAAGTTCCAATGGGAACTGTTGTTAAAAGAGAAGGCAGAGTTATTGCTGATTTAAGAGAAAAAGGTGACGAATTTGTAGCTGCAAAAGGCGGCTCAGGTGGTTGGGGTAACTGTCATTTTGCAACTGCAACAAGACAGGCACCAAAATTTGCAAAGCTTGGTCTTGATGGCGAAGAAAAAGAAATCGAGCTTGAAATAAGACTTCTTGCAGATGTTGGTCTTATCGGTTTCCCTAATGTTGGCAAATCAACACTTTTATCAGTTATTTCAGATGCAAAGCCAAAAATTGCGAACTATCACTTTACAACTCTTGTACCAAACCTTGGTGTTGTTGATGCAGGGGAACATTCCTTTGTTGCGGCAGATATTCCTGGTCTTATTGAAGGTGCAAGCGAAGGTGTTGGTCTTGGCCACGAGTTTTTAAGACATATTGAAAGAACAAGACTTTTAATTCATGTTGTGGATGTTTCAGGCATTGAAGGAAGAAATCCTATTGAAGATTATGAAATAATAAACAACGAGCTTAAAAACTATACAACTGACCTTTCAGACAGACCACAGATAGTTGCAGCTAATAAAACAGATATTATCACAAACCCTGAAGCCTATGAGGAATTCAAAAAGTATCTTGAAGAAAGAGAAATCAAGCTTTTTGAAATTTCTGCGGCAACAAGTATGGGTGTTCGTGAGCTTGTTATGTATACAGATTCTGTTCTTCAGACAATTCCTGTTCCTGAAATTGTTATTGAAAGCGAAGAACAGTTTGAAATCTATAAATTTGAAGATGAGGAAGAATTCACAGTTAAAAACGACAACGGCGTTTATGTTGTTGAAGGTCCTTATGTACCAAAGCTTATCGGCTCTATCAACTTTGAAGATTATGAATCTTTAAGTTATTTCCAGGATATGCTTCGTAAAAAAGGCATTATCAAGGCTTTGGAACAAAAGGGAATCAAGGAAGGCGACCTTGTTCGTATGCTTGACATTGAATTCGAGTTTATATACTAATGAAAATAGGAATTTTCGGGGGTACTTTTAACCCAATCCACAAGGGACATATTTTTACTGCAGAGCATATTATAAAAAATGGTCTTGCGGATAAAATATTATTTATGGTTGCGGCAAATCCGCCTCATAAAGCCTATGTGGACACAGATGCCATACACAGATTCAATATGACAAAGGCGGCACTTGACGGCAAGTGCCTTATTGCCTGTGACTATGAAATCAAAAAAGGCGGAAAAAGTTACACATATCAGACACTAAATGAACTAAAAGATATTTACAAAGACGATGAACTTTATTTTATTTTAGGTGCAGATATGTTTATGAATCTTCCCACCTGGTTTGAAGCAGACAAATTAAGAAGAGAGGCTAATTTCATACTTGTGGACAGAAGCGAAGCATTTAATGAGCCTGTTTTCAGAACCTTTGCAAAAAAGCAGATTGAAGAATTTGATATGAAGGTTGAAATTCTTGAAATTAAGACCCCTGATATTGCTTCAACCGATATTAGAGAAAGAATTAAAAAAGGTCTTGATGTGAAAGACCTGACGGAGGCAGAAGTGGAAAAATATATTCTCGAAAACGGCCTTTATACAGAAGAAACAGACAATGATATAATAATTAACACAATAAAGACAAGACTTTCTGAAAAACGCTTTAAACATTGTGAAAATGTGGCAAAGGTTGCAGTTGAGCTTGCAGAAATTTACGGCGTGGATAAAGAAAAGGCGTACCTTGCAGGTTATGCCCACGATGTTGCCAAGGAAATGACACTTGAGCAGATGAACGAGCTTACTCTTCATCTTGAGCTTGATGACCATATCCGTTCATCAAAGGCACTTCTTCACGCTCTGGCAGGCGCTTGCTACCTTAAAAAGACTTTTAATATTTCAGAAGATGTTTTCAACGCCTGTTTTTATCACACAATGGGAAGATGCAATATGACGGCTCTTGAAAAAGTGATTTTTATGGCAGATTACATTGAACCATCAAGAACTTTTGACGGAATTGAAGAAATAAGAAGTCTTGCTTATGAGGATATTGATGCTTCAATTGTTAAAGCAATAGACTCAACCCTTAAATTTTTAATGGAAACAAATAAAAAAATATACTATAAAACAGTTTTAACAAGAAATTTTTATATAAAGCAGTAGATTTTTCGAGCATTTTGTGATATAATAATTATTTGAAAGAAAATAGTTATATTAAAGCCGTTGGCTTTAGAGATATTGCCTTACGGCAGGGATATTGTGCTTTGCACAAAGATATTGCCTAACGGCAGAGAAAGAAGGAGGTTTTTTATATGGAAACCATCAAAATGGCAGAAATTGCAGTTAAGGCACTTGACAGAAAAAAAGCTAGTGATATAACTGCAATCAAAATAGAAGATATAACAACTCTTGCAGATTACTTTGTAATTGCATCTGCGTCTTCATCAACTCAGCTTAAAGCTTTGGCTGATGAGGTTGAGTATGAACTTGAACAGCAGGGAGTAAACTGTCACCACAGAGAAGGTATGCAGTCTGCAGAATGGATTCTTCTTGATTACGGCGATATTATTGTTCACGTTTTCATCAAGGATTCAAGAGCTTTCTACAATCTTGACAAAATGTGGAGTGACGGAGAAGCAATAGATATTTCAGAGTGGACAAAGCCTGAATAAATTAAGGGGGAACTTTAAAATGGATTATAATTTTCAGGAAATAGAAAAGAAATGGCAAGCATACTGGGACGAAAACGAAACCTTTAAATGCGGTACAGATTTCTCAAAACCAAAATTCTACGGTCTTGTTGAATTCCCATATCCGTCAGGACACGGTCTTCACGTTGGCCACCCAAGAAGCTACACAGCTCTTGATATTGTAGCAAGAAAAAAGAGAATGGACGGCTACAATGTTCTTTATCCTATGGGATGGGATGCTTTTGGTCTTCCAACTGAAAACTTTGCTATTAAAAATAAAATTCATCCAAGAATTGTTACAGAAAACAATGTTGCAAACTTTAAAAGACAGTTAAAGAGCATTGGTTTCTCTTTTGACTGGTCAAAAGAAGTTAACACAACTGACCCAAACTATTTTAAGTGGACACAGTGGATTTTCTTAAAACTTTTTGAAAAAGGCCTTGCATACAAAACAGAAATGCCTGTTAACTGGTGCACAAGCTGTAAAGTTGGTCTTGCAAACGAAGAAGTTGTTAACGGCGTTTGTGAAAGATGCGGCGGCGAAGTTGTTCAGAAATTAAGAAGCCAGTGGATGCTTAAAATCACAGAATATGCTGAAAGACTTATTGACGATTTAGATGATCTTGATTTTATCGAAAAAGTTAAAACACAGCAGAAAAACTGGATTGGCAGAAGCGAAGGTGCTGAAGTTGACTTCACACTTACCTGCGGAGAAAAATTAAGAGTTTACACCACAAGATGCGACACTCTTTATGGTGCAACATATATGGTTATTTCTCCTGAACATCCATACATTGAAAAATTTGCAGATTTAATTGAAAACCTTGACGAAATCAAGGCTTATCAGCTTGAAGCTGCCCGTAAATCAGAATTTGAAAGAACAGAGCTTGCAAAAGAAAAAACAGGTGTTGAAATTAAGGGCATAAGAGCAATCAACCCTATTACAGGCAAAGAAATTCCTGTATTTATTTCAGACTATGTTTTAATGACATACGGTACAGGTGCTATTATGGCTGTTCCTGCTCACGATACAAGAGACTGGGAATTTGCTAAAAAGTTCAACCTTCCTATTATTCAGGTTGTTGCAGGCGATGATGTTGACCTTGATAAAGAAGCTTTCACAGATGTTGCAGAAGGTACACTTATCAATTCAGATATTTTAAACGGTCTTTCTGTTAAAGAAGCAATCGCAAAAATGATTGCTCATCTTGAAGCAAACGGAATCGGCACAAAGAAAGTTAACTATAAACTTCGTGACTGGGTATTCTCAAGACAGAGATACTGGGGCGAACCAATTCCACTTGTTAAGTGTGAAAAATGCGGATATGTTGCTCTTCCTGAAGACCAGCTTCCATTAACACTTCCTGAAGTTGAAAGCTATGAACCTACAGATGACGGTAAATCACCACTTGCAAATATCAGAGAATGGGTTGAAACAACTTGTCCTTGCTGCGGTGGTAAAGCTGAAAGAGAAACAGATACAATGCCACAGTGGGCTGGTTCATCATGGTATTTCTTAAGATATATTGACCCATCAAACACAGATGCTTTAGCATCAAAAGAACTTCTTGATTACTGGCTTCCAATCGACTGGTATAACGGTGGTATGGAACATACAACACTCCATCTCCTTTACTCAAGATTCTGGCACAAGTTCCTTTATGATATCGGCGTAGTTTCAACAAAAGAGCCTTATGCAAAGAGAACAAGCCACGGTATGATTCTTGGTGAAAACGGCGAAAAGATGTCTAAATCAAGAGGAAATGTTGTAAATCCTGACGATATCGTAAATAATTACGGTGCAGATACATTCAGAACTTATGAAATGTTCATCGGTGCATTTGATGTTGCAACTCCTTGGTCAGAACAGGGCGTTAAAGGTTGCTATAACTTTATGAAGAGAGTATGGGGACTTCTTGACATTGTTTCAAATGAAGAAGGAATTTCAGCAGACCTTGAAATCGCAGTAAACAAAGCAATTAAAAAGGTATCAGATGACATTGAAAAAATGAAGTTCAATACAGCAATTGCAACTTTAATGGCACTTATCAATGATTTCTACAAAAAGAAATCAGTTACAAAGGGCGAACTTAAAGCTTTCTTACAGCTTCTTAACCCAACTGCTCCTCATATCACAGAAGAAATGTGGCAGGTTGCAGGTTTTGAAGGTACAATTGCAGGAACACCTTGGCCATCTTATGATGAATCAAAAACAGTTGATGCAACAGTTGAAGTAGTTCTTCAGATTAACGGTAAAATCAGAGACAAGCTTCAGCTTCCACAGGGGCTTTCAAAAGAAGAACTTGAAAAATTCGCATTCGAAAGCGAAAAAATCAAGGCTCTTACCGAAGGAAAGCAGATTGTAAAAATAATAGTAGTACCTAATAAACTCGTAAATGTTGTTGTTAAGTAAAATCGGGCTAGAGCATAGAGCACACCAAAGGGTGTGCTCTATTTTTTAATAACCGCCATGCTTATGTACACAAAGTACACTACGCAGGCGGTTATCAAAATCTATCACCAATTTTTCTTGCAACAATAACAAAAAAAGAAACCGCGTGCGGTTTCAACATTCATTGTGCATTGTGCATTGTGAATTGTGAATTAAAAAAGTGTCCCGAAGGACACTTTTTATTATTGTACTCCAAAGAGTAAGTCTGCATAGCTTGGATATGGCCAATAGGTGCGGTCTGTGATGCATTCTGCTTCGTCTGCCGCAGCTCTTAATTCATCCATAACAGGAAGTGCCTTGTCCTTGAACATTGTTGCAAGAGTAAGAGCGTCTTTGCCTGTTGCTTCTTCAAGGATTTTTTCAAGTTCTGCAATTTTATTAACCATAACTTCTTCAAGAGAAGAAAGCTTTTCAAGGGTTTCTTCTTCATAAGTGCATTTGATTGCTTTTGAAACAGCTTTCTTTGAAAGAACGCATTTGCTTAACTTTCCTGAGAATTTTGAAATTGCAGGAAGAATGTCCTTTTGTGCCATATCAATCATAGTTAAGATTTCAATGTTGATTGCTTTTGAATAGCTTTCAAGCATAATTTCACATCTTGCTCTCATTTCAGGCTCTGTGAAAACCTTATGTTCTGTGAAGAGCTTAATGTTCTTTTCATCAATGAAGTGAGGGATTGCATCAGGAGTTGTCTTTAAGTTTGAAAGACCTCTGCCTTCTGCCTCTTTAATCCAGGCATCGTCATAGCCGTTGCCGTTAAAGAGAATTCTCTTATGTTCTTTGATTGTTTTTACGATTAATGTATGGAGTGCATCTGAAATATCTTCTTTTGTGCTTTCCATATAATCTGCAAACTGCTTTAACACTTCTGCAACTGCTGTATTTAAAACAACATTTGCATCTGAAATTGAAGCAGATGAACCAAGCATTCTGAACTCAAACTTATTACCTGTGAAGGCAAAAGGTGAAGTTCTGTTTCTGTCGGTTGTATCTTTTGGAAATCTTGGGAGTGTGTGAACTCCGATTTTCATTGTAACCTTTTCTTTAGCATCGTAGGCAGAATCATTTTCAATTGATTCTAAAATTTCCATAAGCTCGTCACCAAGGAACATTGAAACAACTGCCGGTGGTGCTTCGCTTGCACCGAGTCTGTGGTCGTTTCCTGCTGATGCAACAGAAATACGAAGTAAATCCTGATAATCGTCAACAGCCTTGATAACTGCACAAAGGAATAATAAGAACTGTGCATTGTCATAAGGTGTTTCGCCCGGATCTAAAAGGTTTTTGCCGTTATTTGTTGAAATAGACCAGTTGTTGTGCTTACCTGAACCGTTAACGCCATCAAATGGTTTTTCGTGGAGAAGGCAAACAAGGTTGTGCTTCTTTGCAATTCTCTGCATAAGCTCCATAGTAAGCTGATTATGGTCTGTTGCAATATTTGTTGTTGTGAAGATTGGCGCAAGCTCGTGCTGAGCAGGGGCAACCTCGTTGTGTTCTGTTTTTGCAAGAATTCCAAGCTTCCAGAGTTCATTGTCAAGCTCTGTCATAAAGTCTGCAATTCTTGATTTGATTGTGCCATAGTAATGGTCATCAAGCTCCTGTCTTTTAGGAGGCTTTGCACCAAAAAGTGTTCTGCCTGCAAAGATAAGGTCAGGACGCTTGTCATACATATCTTTTTCAATTAAGAAATATTCCTGTTCAGGACCAACTGTTGTTTTAACAGAAGTAACAGAAGTGTTACCAAGAAGAGTTAAAACTCTCATTGTCTGCTTGTTGATTGCTTCCATTGAACGAAGAAGCGGAGTTTTCTTATCAAGTGCTTCACCGCCATATGAGCAAAAAGCAGTTGGAATGCAAAGGGTTTTTCCTTTGATAAAGGCATAGGATGTAGGATCCCAGGTAGTATATCCTCTTGCTTCGTAGGTTTCACGAAGACCTCCTGAAGGGAAGCTTGACGCATCTGATTCACCTTTAACAAGCTCTTTTCCTGAAAACTCCATAATAACACTATCATCACCGTTTGGTGTGATAAAGCTATCGTGTTTTTCGGCGGTAATACCTGTCATTGGCTGGAACCAATGAGTGAAGTGAGTTGCACCGTTTTCAATAGCCCAGTCCTTCATTGAGTTTGCAACAACATGGGCAATGTTGATATCAAGGCGCTTACCGTCTTTAATTGTTTTTTGCAGAGCTTTGTAGGTTTCTTTAGGGAGTCTTTCCCTCATAACTGTGTCATTAAAAACCTTTGATGCAAAAATTTCTGATATACTGCTCATTTTCTTCTCCTTATTTTCCTGAAACTTTTTCTCTCAAAACAATTCCCGGTTTAAAGCAAGGCTGTTTGCTTCCTTTAACAACCTCAACCTTGTTTGTTGCCGGATTGAAGCAGTTTCTTTCTTTATATTCTCTGACTTCAAACTTACCAAAGCCGAAGAGCATAACATCTTCGCCCTTAGCCAATGCTTCAGTAATAGTGTCGAGCATACTTTCCAATACTAACATGCAGTCTTTTTTAGTGATACCGCATTTTTCACTTACAAGTCCTACCAATTCATTTTTCTTCATACTGATTTCTCCTTAGCTGTAAAAATTGGTGTAATCCACCGTTGTAAACTTACTTTATAATAGCACAATTGTAAATATTAGTCAATAAAAAAAGACCTAAAAGTGCGAAATATCGCACTTTTAAGCCATATTTTTGCTTTAAAAGGTAATTTCTGCAGTTTCTTTGTCTGGTAAAAGATTAAAGATAACAAATCCATCTTTTACATCAACTGTCTGTTTTTTTGATTTTATGGTAACTGTAGCAGATAAAACTCCCGCAGGTGCTTTAACTTTTATTGTTACAGGCATATCGAATTTTTTATCGTCAAGAGTGTCTGTTAATGTAACTTTAACCTTTGTTTCGTCGCCTTCAACAGTTAAAGTGGCATTTTGTTTTTCATAGATGTATTTAACTGCTTCATCCATTGTTGCAAACCACATTTTGTCTTTATAAGTACTTGCTTCTTTAAAGAATGCTTCTGCAGTTTCTGATGGAGGACAGTACTCGCCACCATCAAAGCCGTGCCACATCTGGATGTGCCATAAATTATCTTCATAAGCTTCATTAAGAGCTTCCATAAGAGCAGTAGTGTCGGTGGTGTTTCTTACAACGAAGGAAGCAAGGTTAAACATAACTGCCTGTTTTGGAGAAATAGGATTAAGACCCTTTCCGCTACCTGAACGGTTAGCATAGATAACATCTTTAACAACATCGTATCTGCTGACAGGACCTGTGTAAGGTGTTGCATATGTAAGGAATGTAGCATTTGGGAAAAACCTCTGCAAATCCTGCATAGCTTCAACTGTTTCGTGGTAATACTCTTCATCATTAAGGTCGGTGATTTTTGTATGGGTGTAACCGTGGCAACCCACAGACATATAACCTCCTCTTATAAGATTGCTCCAGGTAACTGCAGGAAAGTCTGCAACATCAGCGGTTCTTACAGGAATATATGAGGTAAACTTAAAGCCGTATTTTCTCGCAAAATTATTCATTGTAACTGCGTGGTTTATGATACCGTCATCAAGTGTTATTGTGAAAATACCGCTTTTGTCATCCTTAACTTCAGCAATTTCTGCTTTTGGAACATATTTTTCGCTTATGCCTGTAACTTCTGTGAATTTCTCTGTTGTGAAAACATTGTCTTTTGCAAGCTTCTGATAAAGCTTTTCTTCATTACCTTTTGTGAAGGTGTTTAAAGCAGAGAAACAAATATCTACCATATCGCCTCTTGTGAATTTTGAGGAAGCGGATACAGAAATGCCAAGTTCTTTTGCAAAATCAACTGATTTTTCCCAGTTGAAGTCACCTTCTGCATCTTTATAGTTCATTGCTCTTAAAATAAGAGTAACAAACTGATTTGCAGTTATAAGGTCATTTGGTGCAAACTCTTTTTCAGAAACACCTTTTGTTATACCCTTTTCAAGTGCATAACCAACATAAGGATTCATCCAGCTGTCAGTATCCTCAAAGCTGTGAGAATAGTTTTTTTCAAGTGCTTCGGCTTCTCCGCCCAGAACTCTTACAACAGTAACAATAGCTTCAACACGGGAAGCTTCTCTTTCAAGCTCAAAGCCTTTGTCTGTTCCTTTGAAAAGATTAAGCTCTTTAAGCATTTGGGCATTTTTCTGTGAATCTGCAAGAGCAGTCATTGAAAAAAGCATAACAAATGCTAAAATAAGGCAAATTATTCTTTTCATATTAGTTCAATCTCCTGAAGCTTTCTGATAAGAGGAACTCTTTCTTTTGCTTCTTCAAATCTGCATTCATAAGCCATATTGAGCATATTTCTTACAACCTCGTTATGTGCTTCGCAATTAAATACATTTTTAACTTTGACAATGTCCTTCTGAACATTGCTTGTAAGAGCTTCTTCTGTATAAGAAGAGAGAGCATTTGCATAGTGAAGCTGTGTTGTGCACCATGCGTCAAACCATTTTGTTATTTCTTCCATATCTTCTAATGGTTTGTTTAAAACTTCCATATATCTGAAGAAGGATTCTTTTTCTTCACCGTCTAACATATAGTGACCTTCAAAGTCAAATTTGTATGGGTGGAGTTCAAGCTTTGCACCGTCTTCTGTGAAATCTACCATTGAAAGGTAGCCGTAGTTCCATGATTTAAGACTGCTTCTGTTTGCAGGGAAGTAGAAATTACCCATACTGTAAACAATAGGCTTGCCGTTATACATTTCATAGCCCTGTGGACAGTGTGTGTGCATTGCAATAACTGCTTCTGCACCGATATCAATGAAATGTCTGTAAAGCTCAACCTTGCCTGGTGATGGGATAGGGTTTGTTTCGTTTCCGCCGTGGAAATATACAACAGGCTTCTGACCTGCTTTAACTGCCTTTAAAATTTCTCTTGTAACATAACCAAGCTTAAAGCCTGCTGTACCAGATTCGTTTGTTTTAGCAGCACCGAATTCATTTTCGCAAACCGCAAAAACTGCAACCTTTATACCGTCTTTTTCAAGAACTGCAGGAGCATAAGCTTCGTCAAGATTTTTACCTGCACCGATAACCTGATATCCTGAAGCTTTAAGCATATCCATTGTGTGGAACATAATGCCTTCATCAAAATCCTTGGTGTGGTTGTTTGCAATTCCCACAACATCAGGATTTAATGTGTGTATGTATTCAATAAAATTATCTTCGGAAATAAGGTTAGGACCTGTTTTTGTAATAGGATTTCCATTTTCTCTTTCACCAAAAACATTTTCAAGATTCACAACTTTGAAATCTGCAGTTTTGAAAACATCTGCAGCTCCTTTTAAAGACTGCTGTGCCTTTTCTTTACCGGGGAAGCCTTCTAAATAGTTAAAGGACATATCTGCGCCAAAAATAATTTTCATAATATAACTCTCCTGTGTGGTTTTTGTTAAGTATATCACTTTGAAAGAATATGTGTCAATGTTTTTCTTGCATAAATAACGGCAATTTGATATACTTTAATCAAGGATGTGAAGAAATGAAAATTGCAATAGTAACTGGTGCATCAAAAGGCATCGGAAAAGAAATAAAAAATACACTTGAAAATAACGGATATACTGTAGTAGGAACATATAACAAAACAGAAACAGAAGGTCTTATAAAGTGTGACCTTTCAAAGCCTGAAGAAATAAAAAAGCTTGTTGAAAACACAGTAAAAACTTACGGAAAAATTGACCTTGTTGTCAACTGTGGCGGAGTATCACTTTGTGGTGTTATTCAGGACATTTCCGAAGAAGAAATTTCTTATTTAACAGATGTGAATTTAAAAGCACCGTATTTTATGGCAAAATATGTGGCAGATTCTATGATTAAAAACGGTTCGGGTTCAATTATAAACATTTCATCAGTATGGGGAAATGTTGGCGCTTCCTGTGAAGTTATGTATAGTGCCACAAAAGGCGGAATAAACACTATGACAAAAGCCCTTGCAAAAGAACTTGCACCATCAAACATAAGAGTAAATGCGGTTGCACCGGGCGTGATTAAAACAGATATGTTAAACTGCTATACAGAAGAAGATTTAAAAGAGCTTGCACAGGAAACACCACTTGGCAGACTGGGAAGCTGTAAAGATGTGGCAAAAGCTGTTTTATTTCTTGCAGAAGCGGATTTTGTAACAGGGCAGATTTTAACTGTAGACGGAGGCTTTGCCTTATGAATAAAAAGTATATACTTTTTGACCTTGACGGAACTCTTACAGATTCAGGCGAGGGAATAACAAAAAGCGTTGTTTATGCTCTTGAAAAGTTCGGAATAAAAGAAGAGCCTGAAAATGTCAAACATTTCGTTGGTCCACCTCTTAAAGAAAATTTTATGTTAACATATAATTTCACCGAAAAACAGGCAACTGATGCGGTGGACTTTTTCAGGGAAAGATATGCACCTGTAGGAATATTTGAAAATTACCCCTACGAAGGCATAAAAGAACTTTTAAAAGACCTTAAAGAAGCGGGCTATATTCTGCTTGTTGCCACATCAAAGCCACATATTCATGCAGAAACAGTTCTTGAAAAATTTGAGCTTTATCAGTATTTTGATTATGTTCTGGGAAGTGAGCTTCACGGAAGTGAATGTAAAACAGAAATAATGAAGGATGTTCTTAAAAAAGCAGGAGTGGAAGACTTAAAAGAAGCAATAATGGTTGGGGACACAATTTTTGACATCGAAGGTGCAAGAAATGTTGGCGTAGAAGTTATAGCCGTAGAGTATGGTTACGGCAAAAAAGAAGAATTAAAGGAAGCAGATTTTGTGGTTGAAACAGTATCTGACCTTAAAAAATTACTCCTTGGGTAAAAAAACACACCCAAATTTTCAAAAAATAATCAAAAAAAGACGAAAAAATCAAAAAATAACCCTAAAAAAGCGAAAAGTTTACAATTTGTTTATATTGTGTTAATAATCACACCTTATAATTCTATCTGTAATCAGGAAATGGTTACACGCTAATATCTTTTTTATATATTCATCCCTATCTTTTTTTTGCCTGCATTAGAGCAGGTTTTTTTTTACCCTTTTTTATGGGTAAATTTTTTGCATCTTGCACTGATTGCTCCGTTTATGTACATCAAGTACACTTCACTTCGCATCAGCACAAGCTACATAAAAATTTCCTCCCTAAAAAACAAAAAGGAAAATTCCGACAAGAGTCGCTTATGTACACAAAGTACACCACGCTCCATAGAAAGCACAACCTGCATGAAAAATAGCTCATCCCAGAAATTTGCGTATTGTTATATGTAGGGTTGGACCTGTGTGACCGCCCGTTTTGTATGTGCATTTTTTCGGAATGACACATAGGTCATTCCCTACAATAATTGTGAATTGTGAATTATGCATTGTGAATTGCTTTCCCACTTCTAACTCCTAACTCTTAAAACTTTTCCACTTGCAATACTTTAATTGTTATGGTAAAATTATAAAGATGGCAAAAGTGCCTTAAAGGAGATTAAAATGAAAGAAAAAAATGTTCAGCATAAAACTTCTATCGGCGGTCAGGCGGTTATGGAAGGTGTTATGATGCGTGGGCCTGAAAAGATGGCTATAAGTGTCAGAAAACCTGATGGCGAAATTGTGACCAAGGTGGAAGATGTAAAAATAAAAAAGAAAAGTATATGGCTTAAAATTCCTGTTGTAAGAGGATGTATAAACTTCTTCGGTTCAATGGTTACAGGGGTTAAGGCTCTTATGTATAGTGCAGAGTTTGTGGACCTTGAAGAAGATGGTGAGCCATCTAAATTTGATAAGTGGCTTGAAAAGGTTTTCGGAGATAAGCTTAAAGATGTTGTTGTATATTTCTCTGTTATCCTTTCAATGTTTATGTCTGTGGGACTTTTTATTCTGCTTCCCACATGGCTTGTGAGCCTTCTTGATTTTGTTACAGAATCGGTCGTGGTGAAAAATCTTTCGGAAGGTGTTGTAAGAATCGTTATTTTTCTTACATATCTCTACCTTTCTTCTCTTTTACCTGATATTAAGAGAGTTTTTCAGTATCACGGTGCAGAACATAAATCTATTGCCTGCTATGAAGCAGGGGAAGAGCTCACTGTTGAGAATGCAAGAAAAAATAAAAGACTTCACCCAAGATGCGGAACAAGTTTTCTTCTTATTGTAATGGTAATAAGTATTATTTGTTTTTCATTTATGGGTTGGCAGAATATCTGGATAAGAACTGTAACAAGACTTGCTCTTATGCCTGTTATTGCAGGACTTTCCTATGAAGTGATAAAGCTTGCAGGAAGATATGATAATTTCCTTACAAGAATTTTAAGTTTTCCGGGACTTTGTCTTCAGAAGCTTACAACAAATGAACCGGATGACAGTCAGCTTGAAGTTGCCCTTGAAGCAATAAAGGCGGTTATTCCTGAAAGTAAAGAAGATGACAAATGGTAAAATTAAGAGATGCATATAAAAAAGCACAGGAAATATTAAAAGAAAACGGCATTGAGGATTTTAAGTCCGATGCCTTTTTCCTTATAGAAGGAATTTACAAAATAAAAAGAGCAGAGCTTCTTTCTGATAAAGAGGTTGATTTTAAGGTTCTTGAAAAAGCCCTTGAAAGAAGAATAAAGGGAGAACCCTGTGCATACATAACAGGTGAAACAGAGTTTATGGGACTGCCTTTTAAGGTGAACAAAAATGTACTTATTCCAAGGCAGGACACCGAAAATTTAATAGAGTTTCTTCTTGAGAGAACAGAAAAAGGTGCAGAAATTTTAGACCTTTGCACAGGTTCGGGATGTATTGGAATTTCTCTTAAAAAATATGTTGAAAATTCTGCCGTTACAATGGTTGATGTTTCAGAAGGTGCAATTTCTGTTGCCAAGGAAAATGCGCTTTTAAATAAAGAAGATGTAACAATCGTAAAAGATGATGTTCTAAATTCTTCCTATGAATACGGAAAATACGATTTAATAGTTTCAAATCCACCATATATAGAAGAAGAAACCATAGAAACTCTTGATAAAACCGTAAAGGAGTTTGAACCTCGACTTGCACTTGATGGCGGAAAAGACGGTCTTGTGTTTTACAGAAAAATAGCAAAGGATTTCAAAAAGTATCTGAAAGAAAATGGCAGACTTGCTTTTGAAATTGGTTTCAATCAGGGTGAAGCAGTGAAAGAAATCCTTGAAGAAAACGGATATCTCAATATAGAAGTAATTAAAGATTATAACAACAATAACAGAATTGTTACGGGGGAACATAAATGAAGGTAATATATAATCCTGATACAGAAATGGTCAAAACAGTTAAAGAAGGTCTTGAAAGAACGGGTGGGTACTGTCCCTGTCGCCTTGAAAGAACAGAAGACACAAAATGTATATGTAAGGAATTTAAAGAACAGATAGCAGATGAAACTTTTGAAGGCTTTTGCCATTGCATGCTTTATTATAAAGTGAAGTAATTTTTCAATAAAACACTTGCATTTTTGTTCACTTATGATATAATGATTGTATCATCAAAAAAAGAAAGGACGAAAAAAGATGAAGAAAATTTTAGCACTTGTTTTAGCAGTTGTTATGATGCTTTCTTTCGCAGCTTGCGGTGGAAACGATGCAAACCTTGTTGAAACAGATCTTTCTAAACCTGTTACATTAAACTGGATTATGCCGGGTCCCGGTATCCAGACTGATGCAGAAATGGTTTGGGCAAAATTCAATGAAGAACTCAAAAAAATCGAAGGCTTCGAAAATGTTACAGTAAACATTGAAGTTATTCCTATGGCTGACTATGTTCAGAAGATTATGCTTATGCAGACTTCAGGCGAAAAAATGGACTTAATCCAGACATATCAGCTTCAGTATGCTCAGGAATATAGAAATGGTACTATCCAGGATATGACACCATATCTTGAAAAGTATGCAAAAGAATCTCTTAAAGAGCTTCCACAGTGGGTTATCGATATGGGTAAGGTTGACGGCGCACAGGCTATTCTTCCTAACTATCAGAAAATGACATCTGCTCCATATTATATGACAATCCCTGCAGACCTTGCTGAGTATATGGATATTGATGCAGTATCTAAAGCAGCTATAGCTGAAGAAGAAAATAACTATAGCGTATCAGAAGAATCTCTTGCTCTTATGGAAGATTATCTTTCAAAGGTTAAAGATGCAGGTAAAATCGGTAAAGGTTATGTTGGTGGATGGTCTGCAAGAGGTAAAGAATCTATCATTGACAGCTTCCAGTACTACTATGAAGCTCCTGAAATCAAAATCTTCCACAGCCACGTTGACGACCAGCAGGTTTCACTCTGGAGAGCAAAGAAATACTTCTTTGACAAAGGTTATGTAAGAAAAGACGCTCTTTCAGCTAAATCAGCTGACTTTAACGGCGTTAAAGACGGTAATGTTGTTTGGACATCACAGAACTGGACAGGAAAAGTTGAAAAATTTGACGGTGACAAAACACATGATGTTCCAGTAGTTCAGATTCCTACAATCGACCACTTCTATATTGGCTACAAGCCTGCAGCAGGCGGTTTCGCAATTCCTGTAAATTCAGAATGTCCTGACGTTGCAGCTATGCTTGTAAACCTTATGTCATCAAAGAAAGGTATTGACCTTTACAACTTATTGGTTTACGGTATTGAAGGCGTTCACTACACAGTAGATAAAGTTCTTGAAAACGGCGATAAGATGATTACACCAAAAGACTACCCTGAAGAAGGTAACTCTTCATCAGCATACGGTTTACAGAAATGGATCGTTGGTAACGCTAAAAACGCTTACATAACATCTAACCAGCCTGAAAACTTCAAAGAAGTTATCTACGAACAGATGAACGAAGGCGAACTTACAGTTGTATCTCCTCTTATGGGATTTGCTCTTGATGCAACAGCAATCGAAACAAAACTCGGTCAGATTAAAGCTGTTGGTAAAGAATACGGTGACCCAATCGGTTCAGGTGCTGTAGATACAGAAGCATTACTTACAGAAATGTTCACAAAATATGAACAGGCAGGCATTAACGATGTAATCGCTGATATTCAGGGACAGGTTGATGCATTCCTTGCTACAAAATAATAAAACAAACAACAAAAACCTCTCATTTTGAGAGGTTTTTTCTTGACTTATAATTCAAGTGTGATATGATAAGTTTATCATAACAAAATAAGTTTATAAAGGAGCAAATGTTATGGCAAAGTTTGGTTATATCGGATTAGGCGGAAGAGGCATAGGTATGCTTAAGAATCTTCTTGAGTGCTTTGAGGATGTTGAGATAGTTGCTATCTGCGACCTTTTGGAAGAAAGAGTTAAAGAAGCGGAAAAATTGTTTGAAAGCTTAAATAAAAAAGTTCCTTTTTCAACAACAGATGAAGATGAGTTCTTTAATGTTGAAATGGATGGCGTATTTATTATGACAAACTGGGAAAGCCATGTTCCACTTGCCATAAAAGCTATGAAGAAAGGCATCAGACCGGGAATTGAGGTTGGCGGAGCATATTCACTTAAAGAATGCTTTGACCTTGTTGATACTTATGAAGAAACCGGCATACATGTTATGATGCTCGAAAACTGTTGCTACGGAAAAAATGAGCTTACTGTTCTCAAAATGGTAAGGGAAGGACTTTTCGGCAAGATTGTTCATTGCAGTGGCGGATACCACCACGAGCTTCTTTATGAAATTTCTCACGGTGTGCAGAGAAAGCACTATCGCTTAAGAAACTATATTACAAGAAACTGCGAAAATTATCCGACACACGAGCTTGGACCTATTGCAAAGGTGCTTAATATAAACAGAGGAAACAGAATGCTTCAGCTTAACTCTGTGGCATCAAAGGCTGCAGGGCTTGCAGAATATGTTAAAGAGCATCAGGACACACTTTCACATCTTAATGATACAGTTTTCAATCAGGGAGATATTATTACAACAATTATCACCTGCGCAAACGGAGAAACTATCACATTAACCCTTGATACAACCCTGCCAAGATTTTATTCAAGAGGCTTTACGGTAAGAGGAACAAAGGGCGGATTCTTTGAAGATGGTGATACTGTTTATCTTGAAGCAGAAAGAAAAGAATACGAAAAAGAAGACGAATTTATTCATTTCCACTGGCAGAAAAAATATGGAAATGGAGAAGAAATGCGAGAAAAATACAAGCATCATCTTTGGGCAAAGCACGGCGATGCAGCCGCAACATCAGGCCACGACGGAATGGACTATATGGTTCTTGCCGCATTTATGGAAAGTGTTGAAAAGAAGGCAGTTCCGCCGATTGATACATACGATACTGCAAGTTGGATGGCAATAACACCCCTTTCAGAACAGTCAATCAAAATGGGTGGTGCGCCTGTTGCAATCCCTGATTTCACAAAGGGATTATGGGCAATGAAGAGAGAAGTGGCAGACCTTGAATTTAGACTGGATTAAAAACAGGATATTTATGCGGCGTGTTCTTAAGGACACGCCGCAACGATATTAATTTCTTGCGAAATCAGAGATATTGCTTCGCAGAGATATTGTGCTACGCACAAAGATATTCCCTTCGGGAGTTAATTTATATCGATACGGAATGTCCTTCGGACAATTCCGTAATTGTTGCCATAATTCCTCTCTTTGGTCCAAGGCCACGATGAGAGTATAAATAATCTTTATTACAACTTGTGCAAAGGTCTGAAATTATAATGTTTGTCAGTCCCTGCTCTTCAAGAATGTGCTTGTTTATAAGTGGTAAGTCTAAAAAATATTTGTCATTTTCTTTCACTATTGCATCTTTGTATCCAAACTTATCTATGAACTTTTCGTAAAGGTTAGAGGATACTTCGTAACACTCTTTGCATATTCCCGGACCAATAAGACAAATCCCATCCTCTGTACCAAAAAGCTCTTTCATTTTCCGGAGGGTAAGGGAAGCAAGTTCATCAAAAGTGCCTCTCCATCCACAATGGGCAGAGCCGATTGCTTTGTTTTTTACATCAATAATTGTAACAGGTATACAGTCTGCACTATGAATAGCTATAGGGAGATTTTTCTCGTTTGTTACTATGGCGTCAATGCTTTCGTAATCTCTTTCTTTATAAACACCTTTTCCTGCATCGTCCATTGTTGCAACTAAAATATTTGTGTTGTGAGTCTGCTTTGTTGTAACTATATTTTCTGTTGTAAAGCCTGCGGCAGATGAAAAAATTTCATAGTTTTTAATTATATTTTCTTTACTGTCCGATGTGCTTGTTCCAAGATTTAAAGTACCAAGTGCTTCGCCCTCTGAAACACCGCCTTTTCTTGTGGAAACTGCCATATTTACAAATGGATAATCGTCAAGCACTTTGAACTTTAAGAAAACAACACCGTCTTTTTCTATAATGTGCATATTATCTGATTTAAGCATGAAAAACCTCTTTCTTTCAGTTTTTTGTATTATATCTGTTTTTATTATTGGTGTCAAGGTGATGAAATTATAAAAAAATGTTGCAAAAAGAGATAAAATAAGGTAAAATAGAAGGAACTATTAAATAAAGAGGTAATACTATGAAAAAACTTATGCTTGGTAACGCTGCGGTTGCTCAGGGTGCTTATGAAGCAGGTGTAACAGTTGTTGCATCATATCCGGGAACTCCCAGCACAGAAATTACCGAAAATATCGTAAAATATGATGAAATTTATGCTGAATGGTCACCAAACGAAAAGGTTGCTGCAGAAGTTGCAATCGGTGCATCAATCGGCGGTGCAAGAGCAATGAGCTGTATGAAGCACGTTGGTCTTAATGTTATGGCAGACCCTGTTTTTACAGTAAGCTACACAGGTGTTAACGGCGGTCTTGTTTTCTGCGTTGCAGATGATCCCGGTATGCATTCTTCACAGAATGAACAGGATTCAAGACACTATGCAAAAGCATCTAAAATTATGATGCTTGAACCATCTGATTCTTCAGAATGTAAAGAATTTACAAAAATGGCTTACAAGCTTTCAGAAGAATTTGACACTCCTGTATTTTTAAGACTTTCAACAAGAGTTTCTCACTCACAGAGCCTTGTTGAAATCGGTGAAAGAGAAAATGTTGCTCTTAAAGATTATGAAAAAAATATTCCAAAATTCGTTATGATGCCTGCAATGGCTATCAAACGCCATGTGGTTGTTGAAGAAAGAATTAAAGCTTTAACTGCATTTGCAGAAGAAACAGAGCTTAACAGTGTTGAACTCAACGATTCAAAAATCGGTGTTATCACAAGCGGTATTACATATATGTATGCAAAAGAAGCTCTTGGCGATAAAGTAAGCTACTTAAAGCTTGGTATGGTTTATCCTATGCCTGAAAAGAAACTTAAAGACTTTGCAGAAAAATTCGACAAAGTATTTGTTATTGAAGAGCTTGATCCGGTTATTGAAGACCACTGCAAAAAGCTTGGTATTGAAGTAATCGGTAAAGAAGTTTTCACACTTCTTGGTGAATATAATACTGCTATGATTAAAAAGGCAGTTCTTGGAGAAGAAGCTCCTGCTTGTGCAGAACTTAAAGAAGAAGTTCCTGCAAGACCGCCTGTTATGTGTGCAGGTTGTCCTCACAGAGGAACATTCTATGTTCTTAAAAAGCTTGGTCTTGTTGTATCAGGCGATATCGGTTGTTATACTCTTGGTGCAGTTGCTCCTCTTGCAAGTGTTGATACAACAATCTGTATGGGTGCATCTGTAAGTGCCGCTATGGGTATGGCTAAAGCAAGAGGCAAGGAATTCAACAAAAAACTTGTTTCTGTTATCGGCGATTCAACATTCATGCATTCAGGTATCACAGGTCTTGTTGATATTGTTTACAACAAAGGCTCAAATACAGTTATTATCCTTGATAACTCTATCACAGGTATGACAGGTCATCAGGATAACCCAACAACAGGTTATACAATCAGAAAAGAGCCTACAAAGCAGGTTAACTTAATCGCTCTTTGTAAGTCAATCGGTGTTGAACACGTTGTTGTTGCTGATCCATTTGATTTAAAGAACTTTGAAAAAGTTGTTAAAGAAGAAGTTGAAAGAGATGAGCCATCAGTTATCATCGCACAGCGTCCTTGCGCACTTCTTAAAACTGTTAAATACACAGGTCATTGCAAAATCACAGAAGACTGCAAAAAGTGTAAAATGTGCTTAAAACTTGGATGTCCTGCAATTTCATTTGACGGTGAAAATGTTAAAATAGATACAACACAGTGTAACGGTTGCGGACTTTGTGTTAACCTTTGTCCGTTTAATGCAATTAAAAAGGAGAACTAATTTGAATGCTGAACTTGCTTATGCAAGTTCAACTTCACTGCAAATTATAATTGCAACTTCACTGTGAGCAAAACGAACAACTTCACTTTTGCATAGCAAAAACTTCACCCCGTTTTTCATTGTGAAGTTTGCACAAAGGTGCAAGTGAAGTTATCTTCGATAGTGAAGTTACTATGTAGTGAAGTTTTACCTTGCGGTAAAGTTAATTCAGTAGAAAGGAAATAATTATGACTACTAATATTATGATTGTCGGTGTTGGCGGTCAGGGAACTCTCCTTGCCAGCAGAATTCTTGGTAACACCGTTATAAACGAAGGCTTTGATGTTAAAGTTTCAGAAGTTCACGGAATGAGCCAGAGAGGTGGCTCTGTTGTAACTTATGTTAAGTACGGCGAAGAGGTTTTCTCTCCTGTTATTGACAAAGGTCAGGCAGATATTATTCTTGCTTTTGAAAAGCTTGAAGCATTCAGAGCAATGCCTTATCTTAAAAAAGGCGGAAAAATGATTGTAAATGTTCAGGAAATTGATCCAATGCCTGTTATTACAGGTGCGGCAAAGTATCCTGAAAACATAATTGAAAAACTTAAGGAAAATATTGATGTTAAAGATGTTGATGCCCTTTCTCTTGCAATAGAGGCAGGAAATCCAAAAGCAGTTAATGTCGTTTTAATCGGCGTTATGGCAAAATCAACAGACATCCCTTATGAAAAATGGATGGAAGCTTTAAAAGCAACAGTTCCTGAAAAGTTCCTTGAGGTAAATGTTAAGGCATTTGACCTTGGCTATAATTTATAATAAAAAGTCGGCTAAAAGCCGACTTTTTTTATAGTACTTTATAACCCTGCTCTTCAACAGTCTTAATTAAAAGTTCATCACTAATTTCTTCAGTTAAGGTGATAACTGCGGTGCCGTCTTTGTGGCTTGTTACTGCCTCGCTGACCTGTGGAAGATTTTCAAGAGCAGTTTTAACTCTGCCTTCACAATGAGGGCACATCATACCTTCAATTTTAAGTGTTTTTGTCATAACTTTTTTCTCCTTTTTAAGTTTTATAAAGTTCAGTCTTAATGCATTTGTTACAACGCAGAAGCTTGATAAACTCATTGCCAGCGCACCAACCATAGGTGTAAGCTTAATTCCAAGAGGTATTAAAAGTCCTGCGGCAATTGGGATAGAAACGGTGTTGTAGAAAAACGCCCAGAATAAATTTTCTTTTATGTTTTTAAGAACGGCTTTGCTTAATTTAATGGCGGACACAACATCCGAAAGCTTACTGTTCATAAGAACAACATCTGCCGAATCAATGGCAACATCTGTTCCCGCACCGATTGCAATTCCCGTGTCTGCAGTTGTAAGGGCGGGGGCATCGTTTATACCGTCCCCAACCATTGCCACAAAGCCTTTTTTCTTTAACTTATTTACAACATTTGCCTTTTCATCAGGCATAACCTGTGCAATTACCTTGTCCACGCCTGCAGCTTTGCCGATTGCTTCGGCGGTCTTTTGATTATCGCCTGTAAGCATCACAACTTCAATACCCATATTTTTAAGGTCGGATATTGCATCATAGCTATCCTCTTTTATTACATCTGCAACTGCGATTATACCCAGAAGTTTTTCGCCTTTTGCAAAGAAAAGAGGTGTTTTGCCTTGCTCTGCAAGAGCTTTATATGAATTTTCAAGTTCGTTGCTTATGGCAACCTTTTCTTTAATAAAATCAAATTTTCCTGCAAAAACATCAGTTTCGTCAATTTTAGCGGAAAGCCCGTTTCCTGCAAGTGATACAAAATTGGTGGTTTCAAGCTCTTGTATATTATGTTCAATGCCGTAAAGGACAATGGCTTTTGCCAGAGGATGCTCGCTCTTCTTTTCAATTGAATAAGCCACTGAAAGAAGCTTGTCGCTTTCGGAAATTATATCTGTAACCTTTGGCTCACCCTTTGTGATTGTTCCTGTTTTATCAAGTACAACTGTTTTTGTTTTACCTGTTTGTTCAAGCGCGGTTGCATTTTTAAAAAAAATATTGTTTTTTGCACCCATACCGTTTCCCACCATAATTGCAACAGGAGTTGCAAGGCCTAAAGAACAAGGACAGCTTATAACTAAAACAGAAATTCCTCTTTGAAGAGAAAAACTGAAATCTTCGCCAATAACAAGCCAGATTGCTATAGTTGTGAGTGAAATTGCTATAACAACAGGAACAAAAACTCCTGAAACCTTGTCTGCCGTTTTGGCGATTGGTGCTTTGCTTGCAGAAGCATCGCTTACCATTTTTATAATTCTGGAAAGGGCAGTATCTTCACCAACTTTCGTTGCTCTGCACTTTAAAAATCCCGAAAGGTTTATTGTGCCTGCGAAAACTTCATCACCTGAATTTTTATCAACAGGAATACTTTCGCCTGTTAATGCAGTTTCGTTCAAAGAACTGCTTCCTTCAATAATTTCACCGTCAACAGGTATGCTTTCACCCGGTTTTACGATAAAAATATCACCTTTTTTTACTTCTGTTGCAAGAATGACTATTTCCTGACCATCCCGTATAACTGTTGCCATTTTTGGTGCAAGATTCATAAGCTCTTTAAGTGCATTTGTTGTCTTGCCTTTTGAATAACTTTCAAGCAATTTGCCTACAGTTATAAGAGTTAAAATCATTGCAGCAGACTCGAAATAAAACTCGTGATGCATATTTATCATAAACAAACTGTATATAAATGACGCACCACTGCCAAGAGCAACCAATGTATCCATATTTGCAGATTTGTTTAAAACAGCTTTAAACCCGTTAATAAAAAACTTGCCGTTTATAATCATCACAACTGCGGAAAGCACCAGTTGAACAAGTCCGTTTGCAAGGCGATTTAAGGGCAATGGTAAACCGAACATATGTCCCATTGAAACATACATAAGGGGAATCATTAAAATAACCGACCGTATCAGTCTGTTTTTAAGAATTTCAAATTCGTTATCTTCTTTCTTCTCTTCAGTACCGCCGATTGATGCACCATATCCTGCCGAAAGGATGGCGGCTATTACACTTTCGTCTGTAAAGTTACCCTCAACGGTTGCGGAATTGGTAAGCAAACTTACAGAAACATCAGTAACTCCCTCAACTTTTTTGACCGCCTTTTCCACATGGGCACTGCACGCGCTACATGTCATACCCGTAACATTGAACTTTTTGATATAACCACCTCCATATTAATAAAATCTTAACACAAATTACACTGCTTTGCAACATTAAAAGGTACTTGTTTTTGTGCGAATATTGTGGTATAATGTAAAAGACATAATTAAAACAGTTATGAGGAGACTTGATATGAGCAAAATGTTACGAAACAGACACATTTTTGTTTTAGACATAATTTTTTGTATAATGGCATATATGCTTGCAATAGTTATTGTTTTTCCTATATCATCACTTGGTGTGCATATGGGAGAAAGTATGATGCTTGTTGCATTAACAACAGCGATTTATTTGCTTATGGCTATCATTTTTGGAATCTATCGTGTTGATTGGATATTTTCAGGTGCAAAGGAATACATATTTCTTATGTTTTCTATGATGATTTCAGCAGTTTTAAGCATATTTGCAGGAGTGATACTCAATCATGGTGCTATTTACCCAAAGCTTAATGTTGCTGCAAATATTTTTATCATAGCATTTATGTGTTCTATAAGATTTGCTGTTCGTCTTATATACAGAGGCAATATGCTTGCATCAAAGAAAAACGGTAAAAGAGTGCTTGTTATCGGAGCAGGAAGTCTTTCGGTTATGTTTTTAAGAGATGCGGCAGAAAACAAAAGAATTAATTACAACATCGTAGGTCTTATTGATGACGATGTAACCAAGCAGAAAAAACATATTTACAACAGTCGTGTTATAGGAACAAGAGATGATATTGAAAAAATATGTAAGAAAGAAAAGATTCAAGAAATAATTTTTGCTATATATGATATGCCTGCAAAGGATAAAACAGAGCTTTTAGATATTTGTAGCAGAACAGGTCTTAAGGTGAAAATTATTCCTGGAGTTGAAGCGGCGCTTACAGGGGGAGTTAATCTTCAAAAAATCAGAGAGGTTGAAATAGAAGATTTACTTGAAAGAGAACCTATAAAGCTTAACAATAAGCTTATTGGTGAAGATATTTTAGGGAAAACTGTTTTAGTTACAGGCGGAGGTGGATCTATCGGTTCTGAACTTTGCAGACAGATTGTTAAGTTCCAGCCGAAAAAACTTGTTATTCTTGATATCTATGAAAATACTACATACGAGCTTCAGAACGAACTTGAAGAAAAATATCCTAATCAGAAGCTTGAAGTTCTTATTGCATCTGTAAGAGATAAGGTGCGTCTTGAAAAGATTTTTGAAGAATATAAGCCAAGCATTGTGTTCCATGCGGCGGCACATAAACATGTTCCTCTTATGGAATTTTCACCTTGCGAAGCTATCAAAAACAATGTTTTTGGTACATATAACACAGCAAGATGTGCTATCAAATACGGTGTTAACAAGTTTGTACTTATTTCAACAGACAAAGCTGTAAATCCCACAAATGTTATGGGTGCAACAAAGAGAATGTGCGAAATGATTGTGCAGACCTTGGAACAGGAAAATAAAACAGAATTTGTTGCAGTAAGATTCGGTAATGTTCTCGGTTCAAATGGTTCTGTTGTTCCAAGATTTAAAAAACAGATTCAGCAGGGCGGACCGATAACTGTTACACATCCTGAAATTACTCGTTTCTTTATGACAATTCCTGAAGCGGCACAACTTGTGCTTCAGGCAGCAGCTTATGCAAAGGGCGGAGAAATATTCGTTCTTGATATGGGTGAGCCTGTAAAAATTTACAATCTTGCAAGAAAAATGATTGCCCTTTCAGGACTTAAAGAAGGGGAAGATATAGAAATCAAATTCACAGGTTTAAGAGAAGGGGAAAAGCTTTACGAGGAACTTCTTATGGAAGAAGAAGGCCTTGAAAAAACAGCCCATAGCAAAATTTACATCGGACAACCTCTTGACATAAACAAGGAAATGCTTGAAGAAAAACTTGCGAAACTTGAAAGTGTAATTGAAAAAGATATAGCAGAAATAAAAGAGGTTGTAGCAGAGGTGATACCAACATACAAGCCTGTAAAATAGAAATAAAAGAACACCTTTTTAAGGTGTTCTTTTATTTGACATACAAGTTTTTTTGTAGTATAATAAAATTCGAGAATATTATGGGCGGAGGCGTGTCATGAGAACAATTCCATTTTCACCACCGGATATATCCGAGAAGGAAATAAACAATGTTGTTGAAGTCTTGAAAAGTGGATGGATAACAACAGGACCTAAAACAAAATTATTTGAAAAGCAAATTGCAGAGCTTTGCGGAACGGAAAGAGCGGTTTGTCTTAATTCACAGACAGCTTGTGCAGAAATGGCATTAAGACTTTTAGAGATTGGTCCAGGCGATGAAGTAATAACTTCGGCATATACATATACAGCATCTGCTTCTATCATAGACCACGTAGGAGCAAAAATTGTTTTATCAGACACACAGGAAAATTCTTTTGAAATGGATTATGACAATCTTGAAAATCTTATCACAGAAAAAACAAAAGCAATCATTCCTGTAGATCTTGGCGGTGTTCCTTGTGACTATGAAAGAATTTTTGAAATAGTCCAAAAGAAAAAGAATTTGTTTAAGCCAAATTCAGAAATACAGAAAGCTATTGGCAGAGTTGCGGTTCTTGCAGACACTGCACATTCATTCGGCGCAACAAGAGATGGCAAAAAAACAGGAGCCCTTGCAGACTTTTCTTCATTCTCATTTCATGCAGTTAAAAATTTAACAACTGCAGAGGGGGGAGCACTTACATGGAGAAGCATTGAAGGAATTGACAATGAAGATATTTATAAAAAGCTTCAGCTTTTATCTCTTCACGGTCAATCAAAGGATGCACTTGCAAAGACTCAGCTTGGTGCATGGGAATACGATATTGTTGGTCCGTGGTTTAAGTGCAATATGACGGATATTATGGCAGCAATCGGTCTTGGTCAGCTTGAAAGATATCCGGATATGCTCAAAAGAAGAAAAGAAATAATTGAAAAGTTTGATGAAGCTTTAAAGCCTTTAGGTGTTCAGACTTTACCACACTATGATGAAAGAAATCAGTCATCAGGGCATCTTTATTTAACAAGAATTCCTGGAATTGATTGCGAAAAGAGAAACGAAATAATCATAAAGATGGCGGAAAAAGGAATTACTTGCAATGTGCATTATAAACCGCTTCCGCTTCATACAGCTTATAAGAATCTGGGATTTGATATTAAAGATTATCCTAATGCCTATAAGATGTTTGAAAACGAAATTTCTCTTCCTCTTCATACCTGCCTTACAGATGAAGATGTGGATTATGTTATTGAAAACTATACAAAGATTGTGAGAGAGTGTTTGTAATGTATAAAGTGCAAAAAGTGTTTATGTTGGATTTTGTCAGCTTGTTTAAAGTATCAGAAATTCTACGCAAATGCGGTAAAGATATGGCAGAAAAATACGGACTTAATCATTGGAATAATTCAATAATTAAGAACATAATTATTGTGCTGCTTTGTGCACTTAGAAATAAAGTTTATCTGGTCTACGAAAAAGATAGAGCTGTTGCAACATTTCAATTGAAAAAAATAGATGAAAAATGTAGGCTACAGAAACTTGCAACAAGTCCACAAAATTCTGGAAAAGGTATAGGTAGTTTTTGTATGAACTACATAGAAGAGACTGCAAAAAAGGAAGGGAGCAAAAAGGTTTGCCTTGAAGTATATGACAAGAGTGTACACGCAGGCAATTTTTACAGTCACAGAGGATACAAGGAAGTTGGAAAAACAAATACATTGAAATATACAGAGATATTGATGGAAAAAGAAATTTGAGGAGAAAAATGAAAAAAGTTCTTATAGTAGGCGCAGGATTTTTGCAACAATTTGTAATTAGAAAGGCAAAAGAATTAGGTTATTATACATTGGCTGTAGATGCAGATGAAAATGCTGTGGGCTTTAAGTATGCAGATAAGCATGCAGTTGTGAACATAGTAGATGAGATGGCATGCTTGGAATTTGCTAAAAAAGAGAAAATTGACGGGGTGCTTACAGCGGCAACAGATTATGGGGTGCTTACAGCGGCTTATATTGCGGAAAATTTAGGTCTTCCAGGTTTGCGTTACGATGTTGCAAAAACTATAAAGAACAAATACTTAATCAGAAAATGTTTGTATGAGAACAGGGTGGATGATACGGAACAAGCCTATGAAATAAGCGAAGATACGGATTTGAGTGAATTAAAGAATAAAATCAACTATCCTGTTATGGTAAAACCATGTGATGGTTCTGGAAGTAGAGGAGCTTCTAAAGTAGAAAACAAAGAACAGTTTGAGAAAGCATGTATAGGTGCAATGAAGGCGTCTATAACCAACAGGGCAGAAATAGAAAGCTTTATAATCGGAAAAGAGTACGGAGCGGAAAGCTTGGTGGTAAATGGTCAAATAAATGTTCTTGCGGTTATGAAAAAGCATATGACCAAACATCCTTATTACGCAGAACTTGGTCATACAATTCCTTCAGAATTACCAGAAGAAACAGAAACATATGTAAAAAAATGTGTAAAAAATGCAATACGGTCACTAGGCATAAATTTTGGCTCGGTAAATATGGATATGATTATTACTGAAGAAGGTAAAGTGTATATTATAGATATAGGAGCAAGAATGGGAGGAAATATGATAGGTCCTTGCATAGTACCATATGGGACAGGTATAGACTATGTAGCGAATATGATAAGAAATGCGGTAGGAGATACTGTTGATTTAACACCGAAGGAACAAGAAGCAGTTGCTACAAGGTTACTGGCATTTAAAGAAGGAACGATTAAAAAGTTACCGAATATAGAGAAACTTGAAGAAAAATATGGAGTGGAAATATATCACCATATGAATATAGGCGATAAGGTTAATGAGTATCATACCAACCTTGATGGGTGTGGATATATTGTTGCAATGGCAAAAAGTGTTGCCGAAGCAGAAGAAAAAGCAGAGAAAGTTTTAAATTACATAAGAGAGTATATTTTTTAAATTGAACTTATAATTAGGAGAGTGTGAATGTTGAACACAACAAGAGAAAAAACACCGGCAGAAGAAAGGTATGAAGCCTCAAAATATAACAAAGGTTACAATGGTTTTTATCAGCTGTTTATTAAAAGAATAATTGATATTGTTGCTTGCTTGGTTGCTATGCCGTTTGTTTTATTAATATTTATTCCTGTGGCGATTGCAATAAAAATAGAAGATGGCGGTCCGATTTTTTATAAGTCAGGCAGAATTGGAAAAGGCTTTAAAGAGTTCTATATGTTAAAGTTCAGATCTATGAAAGTAAATGCCCCGGATTTAAGAAATGAAGATGGAAGTACATATAATTCAAAAACTGACAGCAGAGTTACAAAAATCGGTAAGTTCATCAGAGAAACAAGTATTGATGAATTACCGCAGATATTTAATGTTCTTGTAGGTCATATGAGTATTATAGGACCTAGAGCAGGAGATGTTGAATCTAAGGACACTTATGAAGAAGATGAAAAAGAAAAAACATTAGTGCGGCCAGGTATAAGTGGATATACTCAGGCATATTACAGAAATAATCTTGGTGTAAGAGAAAAGAGACTTTACGATGCATGGTATGCACACAATGTCTCCTTAATGCTGGATATAAAGATATTCTTTAAAACAATAAAAACGGTGCTTTTGCGTGATGGTATTTATACTAACAAAGAATAATATATGGTTCTTACGAAAAGGAGAAAACTAATGATAAGCAAAAAGGTCAAAGATATATATAATAATTTTTTTGAAGGGCTAGAAACAAGTTGTGCAAATTTTATGTCAAATATAATAGAGTGTAAATATCTTAGAAGATATATTGACAAAGAAAAATTTTTGACTGAAGAGCAGAAGAAAGAAGTTAAAGCTTATTGGAAAAAGTATAAGAGAATATCAACAAAGTGGTGTCAGTATTATTCTGCTCAAAATGGGGTATTTGATGCTAGATATATTCCAAATACATTGTATTATACAAAAATTGATCAACACTTTAACAATAGAAAACTAGGATGGGGATTTAATGACAAAAATTATTATTCTAAGATTTTTTCAGGCATAAAACAACCAATTGTCATAGCAAGAATGATAAATGGTACACTTCTTGATGATGAATATAATATTATAAGTGCTAAACAGGCATTAGAATTGATAGAAAAAGAAAAAGAAGTAATTTGCAAACCATCACAGGAAACTGGTAGTGGTCGTGATATCTGTTTTTGGAATATAGAAAAAGATGTTGAAGATATAAAGGCGTTTCTAAAAAACAAAAGAGGAGATTATATTATCCAAAAAGTACTACAGCAACACTCTGAACTTAACAGAGTACATGAGGGTTCAGTCAATACAATAAGAATTGCATCGTTGCTTTTGGATGGAGAAGTGCATATTTTATCTTCAACATTGCGTATGGGAACTGGAACCAGCCGTGTTGACAATGTAACCGCGGGAGGAATTAGTTGTGGAATACTTCCAGACGGAACACTGAAAAAATATGCCCATGCTTATTATACAGGAGAGTCTTTTCAAAAACATCCACAAGGTTTGGTTTTTGAAGGGTTTAAAGTACCAGGATATAATAACGCTATAGAGCTTGTAAAGAAAGCCGCGGTTATAATTCCTCATTTTAGACTTGTGTCTTGGGATATAGCAATAGACGAAAATGAAGAAGCGGTTTTTATTGAAGCTAATATGCGTAAAGGTGGGATAAATCTTCATCAATTTGATAATGGACCGTTGTTTGGCGAGTTAACTGATAAAGTTTTAGAAGAAGTTTTTAGTAAGTAGGAGAAAAAATGAATTTATTATTACTGTTAACATATTATAAGCCGGAAGTAACTGCAGCAGCTCATCTTACAAATGATTTAATAGAGGCATATGAGAAGAATGAGTTTAATGTAAAGATATATACTCCATATCCTTCTAGAGGAATTACTAAGGAAGAAGCTCGCGTGTATTTGGAAAAAGAGCAGACGAGCAAATGTGTTGAAGTGAAAAGATTTAGAATGTTTTCAGAAAACAAAAACGTATTGCAAAGAATGATAAGGTATGTTTGTTGCACAATAGTTAAAATGTTTATAGGATTGAAAGAAAGAAACATTGATGTTTATTATGCATCAAGCACACCGCCTATTAACGGACTTATTATGGCGCTTCTTAAAAAGTTTAAGAAGTATAAGATTGTTTATAATCTTCAGGATATTTTCCCTGATTCTTTAGTACATACAGGAATGACTAAAAAAGGCTCAATTATCTGGAAAATCGGCAGATGGGTTGAAAATGTTACATATAAGTCAGCTGATAAGATAATTGTTATTTCCGAAGACTTTAAAAAGAATATTATGGAAAAAGGTGTTCCTGAAGAAAAGATTGAAATCATATATAACTGGGTTGATGAAAATCAGATTGTAAATATTGAAAGAGAAAATAATATTCTTTTTGATAAATATAATTTAGACAAAGACAAGTTCTATATCTGCTATAGCGGAAATGTGGGAAAAACACAAAATATGGATATGCTTGTGGAGATTGCAAAAGAGCTTGAAGAAAATGAGAATATTCAGTTTGTTGTTATAGGCGACGGTGCATATAAAGCTACCCTTGAAGAACTTATAAAAGAGAAGAATGTTATTAATATAACTCTTCTTCCGTTTCAGGATTATGCTGACATTTCTCATGTATTCAGCCTTGGAGATGCAGGACTTATTATCTCTAAAAAAGGCGTTGGAAACAACTCTGTTCCTTCAAAAACATGGAGTATTATGTCTGCAGAAAGACCTGTCCTTGCATCTTTCGATAAGGGCAGTGAGCTCGATAAAATTATCACAGAAAACAATTTAGGTATCTGTGTTGACGCAGACGATAAAGAAGCCCTTAAAAATGCAATTCTTGAAATGCACGAAAATAAAGACCTTTTGCCTGACGCAGGCAAAAAAGGAAGAGAATTTATACTCAAAAACCTGTCAAAAGAATACTGCACAGGGAAACATATTGAGTTACTGAGGAGTATATAAAGGAGAGTCGTATGAAAAAAGTTGTATTGTTAGCACCTACACCACCTCCGGCAAGTGGCATTGCCAGTTGGACCGTAAGAATGTTGAAATGTGGCTTGGGAGATGCGTGGGACATTGTTATTGTAGATGAAAAGGTAATAGGAAAAAGAGACGTTTTTGTTAACAACAAAAGAAACTTGATTGAAGAAACCAAAAGAAGTTTTACTATATGGAAAAACTTAGTCAAAGCTCTTAAAGATCCGGAAACGCAGGTTGTTCAGTCTTGTATCCCTCCTACAACTTTTGCTATTATTCGTGAATATATCTGTATGCTTTTAACAAAGTTGTACAGAAAAAAATATATCGTGCATTTCAGAAGCACATTGACTAATTTTGTGAAAAAGGGAATAAATACGTTCGTATTTGAACAGATTTCAAAAGCTGCGGATATGGTTTTTGTTTTGAATGGACCTTCTGCACAGATGGTAGAGAAAGTAGTTGGCAAAAAGTATAAACTCATTCCAAATTTTATAGAAATGGATGCAATTGAACAGTCACATGAAATCAATATGGAATTCAAAACGGCTCTTTATGTGGGCGGAGTAACACCACAGAAGGGTTGTGATGTTATTATAGAAGGTGCAAAGGAATATCCTGATATAACATTCAGACTTGTTGGTGCAGTTTCAGAAGCAATAAAAGAAATGGAAGTACCTTCAAATGTTGTCCTGACAGGAGAAAAAAACAGTGAAGAAGTGAAGAAAGAAATGGAAAATGCAGATGTATTTTTATTCTTGTCAAGATTTAAAGGAGAAGGCTTTTCAAATGCTTTGGTAGAAGCCATGGCAAAAGGACTTCCTGCTATTGTTACAGACTGGGCAGCCAATGCGGATATGATTATAGACGCTGAATGTGGATTTGTTATAGATAAGTGTGATCCAGTTTTGTTTGTGGATGCTGTAAATAAAATAAGAGACAGCAAGTTAAGAAAAACAATGAGTATGAATTGTATTAAAAGAGCAAGAGAAGAGTATTCAGAAGAACAGGTGATTAAGCAATATGTTAATGCGTATGAAGAATTGCTCAAGTAAGAGGGTGTTATTTTAATGTGTAAAATTGCATATTTGGTAGATTCGACAATTCCTTCTCAAAAAGCCAACAGTGTTCATGCTGTAAAAATGAGCAGAGCTTTTTCAAAAATTGCAGATGTAACACTTTTTTGCAGAAAAGCAGCTAATGTAGAAGATTTAAAGATTCTAGAGTCATACAATGTTGAAAAGACGTTTGATATCGTAACAATAAAAGAACGAAAGCAAAACAAGATAAACATTATATTAGATGGATATAAAACGGCATTGAAAGTAAGAAAAACAAAGAAATTTGATTTTATTTACGGCCGTTCGGCACTTTCGGTGTTTTTTTCCAGAAACATTGCACCTTTTATGTTCGAAAGCCATGAATGGCCGACAACTACAGTTATGGAAGCAATACAAAAAACAATGTTCAAGAGCAAAAACTTTAGAGGCCTTGTTACAATCAGCGGAGAGCTTAAAGAAAAATATCTTGCAGAAATTCCGTTTCTAAAAAGGGAGAATGTATATGTTCTTCATGATGGTGCAGATGTTGCAAGAGATAACATAGAAAAAATAGATATTGATAATGCACAAAGTGAAAGTCCTGATGTTGTTATCGGGTATCTTGGACATTTGTATCCAGGCAAATGTATGGAAATAGTAAGTAAGCTGGCTAAAGTCAGACCGCAATATATCTTCCATATCGCAGGTGGAACAAGCGAACTTGTTGCGCAGTGGAAAGAAAAACTGGCAGTAGAAAATATAAAAAATATTGTTTTGTATGGCTTTATAGAAAATAAGGACGCAGATAAATGGTATAAGGCGTTTGATATATTCCTATTACCATTATTAAGTAACATATATGTTGGCGGCGGAGCGAAGAAAGATATAGGTAAATGGATATCACCGCTGAAATTATTTGAAGCTATGGCATATGGAAAAACAATTATAGCAAGTGATTTGCCAACATTGAGAGAAGTTGTTTCCCATGGAGAGGATGGTTTTCTTATTAATCCGGAAGACATTGAAAAGTGGGCGGAAACACTCGATATGCTTGTTGCGAATAGTTTGTTGAGAGAAAAAACAGGTGTGAATGCTAAGAAAAAACTTGGATCTACCTACACGTGGGATATCCGTGCAAAAAAAATAATTGATTGCTTTAAAAAAGCTTAATGGAGTTTTTATATGGGAATACAGAAAGAAAAAACAGGTTCAGTCACTTGGATTGGAATAGTTGCAGCTTTAATATTCGGATGTGGACCATTTTTGTATCTGAATATTTTGGGCCGAGGTATTTTCCTATATCTTATGGTGTTATTTATCGGCATTGTATGTATACAGGCGATAATACCTATAACAGGAGTTCCAAAAATTTCTTTGTCAAGTACTGAAAAAATGTTATTTGTAACTTTTCTTTGGCAGACAGTTACCAGACTTTGGACTCCGGCAGGTCCGCTTGCGGGATTTTATGAGCATTTAAAGGTTATTGCGCTTTATTTTTTGCTTGTATTACCCGTATATAAAAAGAATGATAAAAAGTTAATGTATCTGGCGGTAATTCTGATTGCGATATACTGTGTTTCATATCTTACAAGTGCAGACGCGTTGTTTAACGATGAAGGAACGGATGGAGATAGAAAAACAATAATGTTTTTTGGTATAAAACAGGATCCTAACTATTTTTGTTTTATGTTTATTGTCCCATTTGTGTACTGTTTGTCGATGGCGTTGAATAATAAAAAAAATATGTTGTTAAGAGGTGTGTGTGTAGGAGTACTGATAGCTTTGTTATACGGAGTTTTGTTAACAGGCTCACGTGGAGGGTTATTAGGCATTGCTGCAGCAACGTTTGTTTATATAATTACATATCAGAAGAAAAAAGTAAAAGCAATCTTGCTTCTTTTGATAGTTTTTATATTGTTGATATATGCATTTAATAATATTCATCTGTTCTTACCTGAAAATCTGGTCGAAAGATTTTCAGTAGAAAATGTTATGGAATCAGGTGGCTCGGGAAGAACAGAAATCTGGACTGATTACCTGACAACCTTGTTCAAAAATCCGCTGGAGATTATGGTTGGATTTGGGTATGGTGCAGGTTCACACATGATGTATATGGCGGCACACAGTTACTGGATAGATAATTTATTCAATTATGGTGTTGTGGGACTTATCCTTATTATCTGGTTTTGGGTAGCTATGCTGAAACAAGCGGCAAAAAACAAAAATTGGATTTCTTTCAGCAGTATATGCGGAATATTGATGCTTGCAACAACATTATCTGTAGGAACGATTCTTCAATTCTGGCTTGCGGTATCAATAGTGGGAGTAATGAACAAAAGTGAAGAAGAATCTTTGAAAGAAAGTTATAAACGGGAGTTATTATGAAAATAGCGATTTTATATGTTTGCACAGGTAAATATGATGTGTTTTGGGATGAATTTTATTCATCATCTGAAGAGAATTTTTATCCCGATGTTGAAAAAACTTATTTTATATTTACCGATTGTAAAAGAATGCTTGAACTTAAAGAAAAAAATGTGCAGGCCTTTTGTCAGGCTCGTTCAGGATGGCCGTATGATACTTTACTTAGATTTAACTGGTTCTGTACAATACAGGATAAACTTGAAGAATACGATGCCTGTTATTTTATTAATGCAAATGGTAAATTCCTCAAAAAAGTTACTCCGGAGCTTATACCGTTTCCATCCGATGAAGAACCTATGATTTTAAGTGTTCATATAAATAATTATGAAGATACAGAAGGAAAAAAATTTGCACCTGAAAGAAATCCGATGTCCACTGCGTATATTCCTGAAGGAGCATATTGCAGAGCCCATAGTGGTGGTTTCTTTGGAGGAAGAACAAAAGAATTTCTTGAAATGTGTCGCAAGTTAAGAGACAGAATAGCGAAAGATTTGCAGAACGGAATAATTGCAATCTGGCATGACCAGTCACATCTTATTAAATATGCAACAGAAATTCCTCATTATAATGTGGAAAAAGGACTGGTTGCATCAGAAGAGTATGCAGATTTATCTAAATGTCTTATGATTTTCCGAGATAAAAGAAACTATGGTGGAAATGTAAATTTAAGACAACTTCCTTTTTCAGAGAGAATAAAGGAGCTTCCTAAAAAAATATATTCCCGAATATTGAAACTTGCTAAAAAGATTGGAATGGATACGATAATAAGAAGACTGGTTAAGGGGAGAAGGACCAAATAATGCTTGAAAAAATTAGAAAACTCACAAAAAGAATGTATAGAAGCAAGATTGGTATGAATTATATATGGGTGTTTTTGGGGCAGAATACAGGATCTGTATTTACTATGATTACACTTGTATTGACTCTTAGAATTATATCATCTGAAGAATATGGGGCAATGGTAGCTATACAGACATATTCGTTGCTTATATCAAATGTGTTTTGTATACGGTCATTTAATGGAATTGTAAAATATATTACCGATTATGAAAACAAAAAAGAATTTGCTAAAGCGAAGAAATATATAAACACCTCTTTCCTTTTGGATGCTATTTCGGGAATTGGTGCTTTCGTACTTGGTTTGATTCTAATTCGTCCGCTAACCATGCTTATGGGATGGGATGCAGAAAAGTTGCAATATGCTTTTATATATTTACCGGTAGTGTTTTTTTTGCCATTGTTGCATGGCACACCTGTTGGCATTCTGAGACAGCTGGGGCGTTTTAAACAAGTGAATATTATTCATGCTATCACATATGGAATTCAGTGTCTGGTAATGTGTGTAACTCTGATTATGAACGTCGGAAATTTTTTCGTAGTATTAATAGAATATGCGGTGACATCAACACTTGAAGGCATCTTTCTTACCATATATTGTTTTTATGAAATACAGAAGAGAGAAGAGTACAAAAATTTCTGGCGTGAAGGGATATCACGTGATATAACATTTATCAAATACAATTTATATTGTGGTATTTCTATAAGTTTTGATCAGATCCTAGGTCATGGAACAACTTTGATTTTAAATAGGTTTGCAGGCAATCTTACAACAGCGTATATCAAAGTTATAACACAGATTTGCAGTATAATATCTAAATTTACAAACCCTATTGCGCAGGTTGTTTATCCTGAGCTTTGTTCATGGATTGCAAAAAAAGAGTATCAGAAAGCATATAAAGTTTCTATAAAATATTTTTACATAGTATGCGGGTGCGGAGCGTTGCTTATGGGAGGATTGTTTGTTTCATACGATTGGTGGATAGGTATTTTTGATCCAGGTATGGCAGGAGCAAAGATGCAATCAGTTTTATATATGGCATATTCATTATTTTCTGTTTCAATTATATGTACAAATCAGTTAGTTTTCGCATTGAATCTTGTTAAGAAAAATATGTATATCATAATTACCTTTAATATGTTGTATCTTATTGCGTTGATACCGGCAATAAAAAGCTTTGGAGTATATGGATATCTTGTTTTACAGTTGATTCAGCTTGTATGTGCATTTGCTTTTAAACTAATTTTTATAAAAGCAAAAATAAAAAAAACGATGACAGATAAGAGAGGTGAACTACCAAGGAAAAGCATAGTGTTGATGACAGGCGGATTAGGCAATCAACTTTTCCAATATACTTTTATGGTTTATCTGAAGAAAAAAATGAAGAATGATATTGCATATAACTGTTCCAATATTGATTTTCTCAAATGTCATTCTGGTTTTCAGGCGGATTTGGTTTTTGATTTTTCAGGATACGATAAAAATAACAGAAATTTTTACAACTCATATTATAGGATTATAAGAAAGATAAAAAAAATATTGAAAAACAACAAAAGTCTTTTTTTCTGTAACGATGACATGTTCACTGAAAATAAAACATATCCGGTTTATGAGGGGTTTTGGCAAAAAACAAAATTTTATGAAGCTGTAAAACCTGAATTGAAAGATGCTCTTAAAGATTTAAGCATATACTGTAGTGAGACAACAATGGCAGAAAAAATGAAAGAAACTGAATCTGTGTTTTTACATATACGCAGAGGAGATTACTGTAAAGATCCAAGATATGTGGATTTGTCTAAAACGGAATATTACCAAAATGCTATAAATTATTATAATAATTTATATGAAAAACCCACTTTCTTTGTATTTTCAGATGACATACCTTGGTGCAGAGAATATTTTAAAGACAACGAGCAGCTTGTGTTTGTAGAATATAAAGATCAAAGTGCACTGTCAGATTTATACCTTATGCATCAGTGTAAAAATGCAATAATTGCAAACTCGAGTTTCAGTTGGTGGGGAGCAGCACTTGACACAAAAAAAGTTGTTGTAAGACCGACTGAATATAATGTATTAAGAGATATAGAAGGATTGTACCCAAAAGAATGGGCAGTTGTTGGCAGTCAACAGCAGAGCAATATATAGAAAGGTGTGTGTATCGTGGTAAACAAACTGATTTATATGTTAAAACGTCCTGAAAGAATTTATGCAGCGTTAAGTGAAAGAGGTTTACTTAATTGGGTTGATGATAAAACTCATTTGGATATGATATATAAGTGCAACATAGGGAAAAAAATCAACTGGGAGAATCCCAAGACATTTAATGAAAAATTACAATGGATTAAGTTGTATGACAGAAACCCAATTTACACTACTATGGTAGATAAGTGTGCTTCAAAGCAATATATGACAGAAAAAATAGGGAAAGAATATGTTATTCCCTTGGTTGGAGGTCCATGGTATTCGTTTGATGAAATAGATTTCAATGTTTTACCGGACAAGTTTGTTCTTAAAACTAATCATGATTCTGGTGGAGTGATGTTGTGCAAGGATAAAGCGACTTTTGATAAAAGGAAAGCACGAAGCTTCTTTAAAAAACATCTAACACGCAATTACTATTTCAGAAGTCGTGAGTGGCCATATAAAAACATCAAACCTTGCATATTTGCAGAAGAATATTTAGATGACGGTAGCGGAGATGCAATTTATGATTATAAGTTCTTTTGCTTTAATGGGGAACCTAAAATTATGTACCTTTCAAGAGATAAAGGAAAAGAACCTCGCACAGATTTCTTTGATATGGAGTATAATCATCTAAATATGCGAATGCGCGATAAGAACGCAGATGTTCCTCCGGAAAAGCCTGAAAAGTTTAATGAAATGAAACATTTAGCAAAGATCATTTCTAAAGATATTCCGCATGTTCGTGTAGATTTCTTTTGCGTTGGAGGAAAATTATATATAGGCGAAACAACTTTTTTCCATTGCGGAGGTTTTGTTTCGGTTAAACCGGAAGAATGGAACACAATTATGGGCGATTGGATTGTTTTACCTGAAAAAATATATCTAAAAATAAATAGATAAAAAAAGGAGAAAAAGATGACTGAACTAACTTTAATACAAAGAGCAAAAAGGAAAGCACTAAAAAAACTTGCTCCGGTTCTTAGACCTATTCGCAGGAAGTTTATAAATAATACTGATTTTACTATTATTTCCAACAATTGTTGGGGAGGATTAGTGTCGGACTACTTTGGACTGAGAAAAAATTCACCAACAGTAGGATGCTATTTTTTATCCGAAGAATATATAAAATTTGTAACTAATCTTGAGCATTATCTTAACACAGAAATGCATATGATAGAGGCTAAAGATTCTAAAAACTATGAGAAATATGTTGCCTTGAACAGTGGTGATGTTCCAATTGGAGTTCTTGACGATGTTGAAGTTGCATTCCAACATTATAGAGATCCTAAAAAAGCAAAAGAAACATGGAAAAAAAGAGTTGATCGTGTAAATTTTGAAAATATTATATTTAAATTTTCCCAAATGAATTATTGCGAAGAAAAACATTTAAAAGCCTTTGATGAGTTCAACTTCAGAGGAAAAAAAACAAAAAAGATAATGTTTGTAAATAATCCAAGACCAGAATTTAAAAGTGCAATTCATTACAAAGGATACGAGAAAGAAAACAAAATTTTGAATGATGCATACTTTTTCAAAAAGCACTTAAATTTGTACGCATTTATTAACGAAGGAAAACTTATTCAAAGATAAATAAGGGGTAAAATTATGAATTGTATAGTAAAATTCAATGAAATATATCAGAGAGAACCGGACGGGGTCGCTTTCTGTCCATACAGAGTTTGTCCTATCGGTGCACACATTGACCATCAGATGGGAAAGATTACCGGTTTTGCAATTGATAAAGGCATTAGTATTGCATACCGCCCAAAACAAAATGGGGTAGTTGAACTTGCTTCTTTACAGTTTGGTAAAAGAGCACAGTTCCATATAAACTCTGTACCAAAAGAATGTGAAAATGACTGGGCAGATTATTTAAGAGGTGCAACTTTGATGCTTGGCAGAAAGTTTACTCTTTCTGTAGGACTTTGCGGTGTTATAGAAGGTTCATTGCCAATCGGGGGATTGTCTTCTTCTGCGGCGGTTATAATTGCATTTTTAACTGCACTTTGCAAAGTGAATAACATAGTCATTTCTCAGCAAGATCTTATAATCACAGCACTTCGTGCTGAAAGGGAATATGTTGGAGTAAGAGTGGGAAAGCTTGACCAGTCTTGCGAAGTATATTGCAGAAAAGAAAGTCTTTTATATATGGATATGAAAGACGATTCATATGAACTCATACCTCAAAATAAAAATATGAAGCCGTATGAGATAGGAATTTTTTTCAGTGGGATGGAGAGGAATCTTATAGGTTCAGGATATAATATGCGAGTAGATGAAGTTAAGTCGGCGGCATATGCACTTATGGCATTTTCAGGAATGGAATACGGAAAGTTTAAAGATACATTTTTGAGAGATGTACCTCAGGAAGTGTTTGAAAAATATAAAGAAAAGCTGCCTGAAAACTGGAAGAAAAGAGCAGAGCATTATTATAGTGAGTACAACAGAGTTGAAAAAGGTGCACAGGCTTGGCGAAACGGGGATATTGAGGAATTCGGCAGACTCATTTATGAAAGCGGACACAGCAGTATTTATAATTATGAAACAGGAGCAGACGAACTTAAAGAGATTTACAATATAATGAAAGATACCAAGGGAATTTATGGCGGAAGATTCAGCGGTGCAGGATTTAAGGGCTGCTGTATGGCGATAGTTGACCCTGAACATAAAGAAGAAATTGAAAGAACTGTAACCGAAAAATATATCAAGGCTTTCCCACAGTACAAAGATACATTTTCTGTACATTTCTGCAAAACTGCAGATGGATGCGGTGCACAGTTTGAATAAAGGAGTAATAAAATGAAATGTCTTATATTGGCGGCAGGGTATGCCACAAGATTATATCCGCTGACTGAAAACTTCCCAAAACCACTTTTCGAGGTTAATGGAAAAACAATACTTGACTGGCTGTTGGACGATATAGATGCATCAGGAAAAATAAATGAATATGTTGTTATTTCAAACAATAAGTTCATAAGTCATTTTGAGAAGTGGGCAAAGGAAAAAGAGTTGTCTGCACCTATAACAGTCCTCAATGATGGCTCAAACGACAATGACAGCAGACTTGGAGCGGTAGCGGATATTAAATTTGCCATTGATTCTTTGAAAATTGATGAAGATATTCTGGTTATAGCAGGAGATAATGTTCTTGATTTCTCACTGTGTAAATTCATTGAATATGCAGAAATGAAAAAAGCACCTTGCGTAATGAGATACTATGAAGACAGAATTGAAAAACTCAGAAAAACAGGTGTGGCAACCGTAAATGAAGAGGGGCTTATAACTGCAATGGAAGAAAAGCCTGCCGAGCCAAAATCAAACTGGTGTGTTCCTCCTTTTTATGCCTACCCAAAAGATACTCTTTCACAAATAGAGCAGGGAATTAAGGACGGATGCAAAACAGATGCACCCGGAAGCTTTGTTACATATCTGGCAGAAAAACAAAAGGTATATGCAATGGAAATGCCGGGGAAAAGGTATGATATAGGCGACCTTAAAAGTTATAAAGAAGTAAATGATATTTATAAAGGCATACTTCAGTATTGAATAATCTGTTACAATTAAGAATATTTTTACTAAAGAAAAGAGGACAATAAGATGAGAAAAGTTATAGGCGGTGTGATTGTTTGCGCGGTTTTGTTGGTGCTGTCTGCAAGTGTTGTTTCTGCGGCGAAATCAGGGAAATACACATATACAACATCAGGTGGGAAAGCCACTATTAGTGGTGTTGATACAAGCATTTCCGGAGAGGTGGTAATTCCGTCAACTCTTGGAGGATGTCCTGTAACTGCAATTGGCAATGAAGCATTCTTTATGTGCTCGTCTATAACAAGTATAACAATTCCCGATACTGTAACAAGTATAGGGAATTCTGCTTTTTATAATTGCAGTGCATTAACAAAAATTGAAATTCCTACAGGCGTGAAAATTGTAAAAGAAAGTGCTTTTGCTGAGTGCAAAAAGCTTAAGGATATTAATATATCAGAGTCAAATACTTATATAAGCTTTACAGACGGAATACTTTATAGTGGTACTACGGCAATATTTTGTTCTGATGCATATTATGCAACAAATAACATAACTGAAGTAAGGATTAAAGACGGAACAGACAAAATAGGTGCGTATGCCTTTGCAAAGTGCGACAGTCTTACAAAGGTTGAGTTGCCTGAAAGCGTAATTTCTATTGGTGATTATGCTTTTGAGGTTTGCAAAAATTTGAAAGAAATCGAAGTAGGTGAAAATGTAACAAGTATAGGCGAATATGCTTTTATGGAAAATTTTTCATTGCAGAATGTAACCTATAAAGGAACAAATGAACCGATTATGGGTGAAGGTGTTTTTGAAAGTTGTACAGCTTTAGAAATAGTATCTGTTACAGGTGATTACGAAGGCGATACATTTGGAGATTATCCGGTTACAGAGGTTGATTCTGAAACAAAAATTTCAATTTCTGAAGAGGGTGCGATAATTACAGTAGAAAATTTATCGGATGTATGTAAGTTGATTGTTGCAAGTTATTTGGATGAAAACTTGGTTGATTGTAAAATAACAGAAATTTCAAATGGCGGTGATTACAAGCTTTCTGATATGAGTGGCTTTATTTATGACGAACTTAATACCGATATTATCAGAGTGTTTCTGTGGAAAAATATGATTGATTTTGAGCCTATTTGCGGAAGTGAGGAATATACTTATTGATGACAGTTTTGATAACTGGCGGGGCGGGGTTTATTGGTTACAACTTTGTATATTATATGTTGGAAAAGTACCCGCAGTATAAAATAGTGTGTGTGGACAAGCTTACACGCACGGGAAATATTGAAACCTTGGAAATGGCACTTAAAAATGACAATTTTGTGTTTTACAAGGCGGATATATGTAATAAGGAAGAAATAGAGGAGATTTTTGAAAAAGAATCCCCTTGTGTTGTTGTGAATTTTGCGGCAGAAAACAATGTTGATCGCAGTATTGAAGACCCTGGTATTTTCTTAAAGACAAATATTTTAGGGACTCAGGTTCTGATGGATGCATCTATTAAATATGGAGTAAAAAGATACCATCAGGTATCAACTGATGAAGTTTACGGAGATTTGCCTTTAGACAGACCTGATTTGTTCTTTACAGAAACAACTCCTATACACACATCAAGTCCTTATTCTGCATCAAAGGCATCTGCAGACCTTCTTGTTATGGCATATCACAGAACATTTGGCTTGTCTGTAACAATTTCAAGATGCTCAAACAACTACGGTCCGTATCAGTTCATAGAAAGCTTAATACCTAAAATGATAATAAAGGCGTTAAATGACGAAAAACTTCCGGTTTACGGTGAAGGTCTTAATGTTCGTGATTGGCTTTATGTAGGCGACCATTGCAAGGCTATAGATTTAATTATCCACAACGGAAAAGTTGGAGAAGTTTACAATATTGGCGGACACAACGAAAAACAAAACATTGAAGTTGTAAAACTTATATTAAAAGCACTTGACAAGCCAGAAAGTCTTATTACTTATGTAACAGACAGAAAAGGACACGATTTGAGATATGCAATTGATCCTGCGAAAATTCATTCAGAGCTTGGTTGGTTGCCTGAAACACCATTTGATAAAGGTATAGTTGAAACAATTAACTGGTATCTTGAAAATAAAGAATGGTGGGAAAGAATTTTAAACGGAGAATATTTAAAGCACTAAAAAAAGAGCCGTGAGGCTCTTTTTTAGTGCTTTATTATCAAACTTTGAAGTTTACTGATGTATCGCCCTGAAGTTCTTTGCCGAATTCGTAATCCTTACCTGGAAGGATTGCGTTGATGATGATACCTACGAGAGCTGCAACTGCAAGACCAGAAAGGCTGATTGTGATTGAACCAAGCTGGAATGAAACTGCACCTGCTGTTGAGTAGTTGATACCGATTGAAAGAACTAAGATTAAAGCTGCGATAATAACATTTCTTGATTTTGTGAAGTCAACTTTGTTTTCAACAATGTTTCTTACGCCGACAGCTGAAATCATACCGTAGAGGATAAGTGATACACCGCCTACAACTGCTGTTGGCATTGAGTTGATTAATGCTGCAAATTTTGGTGAGAATGAGAATAAGATAGCAAAGTATGCTGCAATTCTTACAACTTTAGGGTCATATACTTTTGTTAAAGCAAGAACGCCTGTGTTTTCACCGTATGTTGTGTTTGCAGGAGCACCGAAGAGTGCTGCAAGAGCTGTTGCAAGACCGTCACCTAAAAGAGTTCTGTGGAGGCCCGGTTCTTCAATGTAGTTCTTTTCAACTGTTGAGCTGATAGCACAAACATCGCCGATATGTTCGATAATTGTTGCGATAGCGATTGGAACGATTGTGATAATTGTTGTAATAATTAATGAAACATCGCCGTTGCCGAAGAGTGAAAGAGCTGTGTCTTCCCAAGCAACAGGAAGTCCGATCCAGGCAGCTTCTTTAACTGCTGTGAAATCAACATTGCCTGTAACGGCTGCAACTACATATGATACAACTACGCCTAAAAGAATAGGAATAATTTTAATCATACCTTTGCCCCAGATGTTACAAACAATAATAACTACCATTGCAAGAATTGCAAGCCACCAGTTAGCGGTGCAACTGTCGATAGCTGATTTTGAAAGGATAAGACCGATAGCGATGATAATCGGACCTGTAACAATCGGTGGGAAGAACTTCATAACTTTTGCCGCACCGAAAATTTTGAAGAGTGCTGCAAGAATTACATATAAAAGACCTGCACAAGCAACACCGATACCTGCATAAGCAGAGAAGTGTGCAACGCCTGCATCTGCACAAAGTGCAGAGATTGCTGCATATCCGCCGAGGAATGCAAAGGATGAACCTAAAAATGCAGGAATTTTACCTTTTGTTAAAAGGTGGAATAAAAGTGTTCCAAGGCCTGCGAATAAAAGTGTTGCTGATACGCTTAAGCCTGTGATGAGTGGAACAAGAACTGTTGCTCCGAACATAGCGAACATATGCTGTGCGCCAAGAACGAGCATTCTGCCGCCGCCAAGAGTGCGAGCGTCATAAATTGCGTCTTTGTTTGACATTTTAAACATCTCCCTATTTATTTTTTTTGATACAAAAAATACCCCACCGCATAGCGGCAAGGTAAAAACTTTGAAGTGGTAAATTCTTGCCGGATGTTGCGTAAGAATTTTTATATCTTTTTTAAATGATAGCATAAAAAAAGCAATTTGTAAAGTACAAATTGTAGATGTGTGACGAAAAATATACTATATATAGTGCATACAAAAAAAGACGAAAAATGTGCTTGACAAAAGGGATAAGCTATGGTATATTTTAGTGTACACTTGTTGTGAAACTGCAACAGGTTTAATAAAGTCGCTTTTAAAAAAGGCAACAAACAGGTTGAAAAATCTGTTAAGAATAGAAAACGGAGGAAATAAATTATGCGTACTAAAATCACATTAGCTTGCACAGAATGCAAACAGAGAAATTATGACACAATGAAAAACAAGAAAAACACACCAGACAGAATGGAAGTTAACAAATACTGCAGATTCTGCAAAAAACACACAGCTCATAAAGAAACAAAATAAGTTTCTCTTAAGCTAATTTTTTAAAAGGGAGGTTTATTTAAATGAGCGAAAAGAAAGAAAAGAAAGGCTTTGGTGACGCTTTCAGAGGTTACAAAAGCGAATTCAAAAAAATTGTTTGGCCTTCATGGAAGACAATCCTTAAAAACACAGGCATAGTTGTTACATTTATTATTGTATTAGGTCTTTTTATTTACGGTGTAGACTTTTTATTCGGTTTATTATTTAAACTGATTGTAGGTTAACTGTAAGGTTTCCTTATATAATAATAAGAAGGAGGAAGTCTTATGTCACAGGAAGCTAAATGGTATGTTGTTCACACATACTCAGGTTATGAAAACAAAGTTAAAGCAACTCTTGAAAAGAGCATCGAAAATAATAACCTTGGTCACTTGTTCTTCGATATTAAATTACCGATGGAAGAAGTTATCGAAGTTAAAGATAATGTTCAGAAGAGTGTTATGAAGAAAATGCTTCCGGGTTATGTTATTATCAAAATGATTATGACAGATTTCAGCTGGTATATCGTTAGAAATACCAGAGGTGTTACCGGCTTCGTTGGTCCGGGGTCTAAACCGGTTCCTTTGACAGAAGCTGAAATTGAAAGACTCGGCTTTGAGCAGAAATCTTATGCATTTAACTTTAAAATCGGTGATAACGTTCAGATTACTGCCGAAGCATTTAAAGATTTCGTTGGTATCGTTGAAGATATCGACACAGAAAATAAGAAAGTTAAAGTTTCTGTTTTCGTTATGGGCAATGAAACCTCAATCGATTTCGATTTTGGCGAAGTTGAACCAATTGATGATTAAGCTTATATGTGCCTAATGATTTAGGCGTATATATAGATTAGTGGGAGAGTAATCACTCGCTAAGGTTGCACGAGCAACCACTACCACATTTATATGAAGGAGGTGCACTTTACAGTGGCACAGAAAGTATCAGGTTACATTAAGTTGCAGATTCCCGCAGGTAAAGCAACACCGGCTCCACCGGTAGGTCCTGCATTAGGTCAGCATGGTGTTAACATCGTTCAGTTCACAAAAGAATTCAACGAAAGAACAGCGAAAGACATGGGTCTTATCATCCCTGTTGTTATCACAGTTTATGCAGACAGATCATTCAGTTTTATCACAAAAACTCCACCAGCAGCAGTTCTTCTTAAGAAGGCATGCAAAATCGAAAGCGGTTCTGGAGTACCTAACAAAACTAAGGTTGCTAAAATCTCTAAAGCAGATTTACAGGCAATCGCAGAACAGAAAATGCCTGACTTAAACGCTGCTTCAGTTGAAGCTGCAATGAGCATGATTGCAGGAACAGCAAGAAGTATGGGTATTACAGTAGAAGAATAATTTGATGGTCTTTTTAGACCGGGTGGGAGGAATTTTTTCCGCCATAACCACTTAAGGAGGATTTAACGTGAAAAGAGGTAAAAAATACTCAACTAACGCTAAGCTTATCGACAGAACAAAGTTATATGAAGCTAAAGAAGCTTTAGACCTTGTTTGCAAAACAGCTGGCGCTAAGTTTGATGAAACAGTTGAATGTCACATCAGATTAGGTGTTGACTCAAGACACGCTGACCAGCAGGTTAGAGGTGCTGTTGTTCTTCCTCACGGAACAGGTAAGAACATTAGAGTACTTGTATTTGCTAAAGGCGAAAAATTAAATGAAGCTGAAGCAGCAGGTGCTGATTTCTTCGGTTCAGAAGAATTAGTTACAAAAATCCAGACAGAAAACTGGTTCGATTACGATGTAATCGTTGCAACTCCTGACATGATGGGTGTTGTTGGTAGACTTGGTAAAGTTTTAGGTCCTAAAGGCCTTATGCCAAACCCAAAAGCAGGTACAGTTACAATGGATGTAGCTAAAGCTATCAAAGATATCAAAGCTGGTAAAATTGAATACAAGCTTGATAAAACAAACATTATCCACTGCCCAATCGGTAAAGTATCATTCGCAGCTGATAAACTCGCTGACAACTTCAATACTTTACTTTCAGCTGTTGTTAAAGCTAAACCTGCAGCTGCAAAAGGTCAGTATTTAAAATCAGTTACCGTTGTTTCAACAATGGGACCGTCAGTTAAAGTTAGCACAAATAAACTTGGTGAATAATTTTTATTGACAAATTTAATTTAGTATGCTATAATACAATAAATGAATATGTTATCCGCAGACAGCAGGGGCTTAAGAAGCATAATATTCCTGCCGAGGGTAAACCGTTTAAGACTATTAAAAGGTTTTCCGTTTCTCTGCGGAAAACCTTAATTTTTTGTAAATCATTGAAGAGAGGTGAAAATTTAAATGCCAAGTGAAAAAGTTTTAGAACAAAAGAAAGCTGTCGTTGAAAACCTTAAAGAAAGATTCCAGAATTCTGCTACAGGTGTTTTCGTAACATACAGCGGTCTTACAGTTGAAAAAGACACAGAACTTCGTAACAAGCTCAGAGAAGCTGGTGTTGAATACACAGTTATTAAAAACACATTAGCAAGATTTGCTGCTAACGAAGTTGGCCTCGGTGAACTTTCAGATGTATTTAACGGAACAACTGCTATCGCAACTCATAAAGAAGACGTTGTTGCTCCTGCAAAAGTTTTATCAGAATTCATCGATGCAAATAAAGAAGCTGCAGGTATTGAAATCAAAGCAGGCTTCGTTGATGGTAAAGTAGTTCCACTTGAAGAAATCAAGGCTATGGCTAAAGTTCCATCAAAAGAAACTCTTTATGCTATGTTGGCAGGTGGCTTGAATGCTACAATCGCTGGCCTTGCAAGAGCTATCAATGCAGTTAAAGAAAAGCAGGAAGCAGAAGCTTAATGCTGAAAAACTATTAAAAACAAATTATTTATTTATATTTTAGGAGGAAAATAAAATGAGTGAAAAAATCACAGCTATGATTGAAGAAATTAAAGCTCTTACAGTTCTCGAACTCGCAGATCTCGTAAAAGCTATCGAAGAAGAATTTGGTGTATCTGCTGCAGCTCCAGTTGCAGTTGTAGGTGGTGCAGTTGCTGGTGCAGCAGCTGCTGAAGAAAAATCAGATTTTGAAGTTGTACTTGCTGACGCTGGTGCAGAAAAAATCAAAGTTATCAAAGTAGTAAGAGAAATCACAGGCCTCGGTCTTAAAGAAGCTAAAGATTTAGTTGACGGCGCTCCAAAAACACTTAAAGAAGGCGTAGCTAAAGAAGAAGCTGAAGAACTCAAAGCTAAGCTTGAAGAAGTAGGCGCTAAAGTAGAACTCAAATAATTTCAGACCTTTAAAAATAGGTTAGAGCGAAGGCACATCGTATGATGTGCCTTCTTTTTAATAATTGGCATGTCTCATGTACCATATGTACACTACGCATGCCAATTATCAAAATCTATTCCTATTTTAAAAGGTCTGCTTTTTATTTGAGAAAGTAAGACCTAAAAACAGGTCCTACCATAAAGAACCTAAGCATTTGCTTAGGTTCTTTATTTTTTAACAAATCCGACCACTTATGTATCAAACATACACTACGGGTCGGAGTTGTCAAAATATCCCTCTGTTTTTAGGCTTACGGGAAGATTAATGAGTTTTTCATCGGTCTGTTTCTTATTTGAGAAAGTAAGACCTGAAAAACATTGGCACTCTAAAAGGTTGTGTAATAATTGTGCATTGTGCATTGTGAATTGTGCATTGAATTAAAACTTTCCCTGCATTGTTTTGGAACTGATGCCTTCTATTTTACCAAGCTTGCCTGAAAGGGCGTTGATGTCGTCGGCTGAAGCGTTTATTATAACAGAAATTACATTTATACCTGCATCTGTTCTTGGAATTCCCATTCTGCCGATGATTTTATCGCTGAAATCGTGAAGAACAGAGTTAACCTGTTTTACTGCATCCATATCCTTAACAAAAATTCCTACTATTGCAATTTTTTCATCCATTTTTGTTGCTCCTTTGCTTTTTTTGATAGTATACCACAAAAAGTTAAGATATATCAATATTTTATTGACAACATTCTACTTGAATGATAAAATAATAATAGGTATATTGTAAACTATGGCAGCATATCAATAGACAGCAGAAGGGGTGAAAGTATGAATATATGCGTATATGGTGCGGCAAGTCAGAATATTGACAGTGTTTTCATTGAAACAGTTGAAAAACTTGGTGAAAAAATCGCACAAAAAGGTCACAATGTTGTTTATGGCGGCGGTGCACAGGGACTTATGGGTGCTGTTGCAAGAGGTGCAAGAAAATTTGGCGGAAAGGTAACAGGCGTAGCTCCCACTTTTTTTAAAGTGGACGGCGTGTTGTTTGAAGATTGCACAGATTTTATTTATACTGAAACCATGCGAGAAAGAAAGCAGATTATGGAAGATTCTGCAGACTGCTTTATAATTACTCCCGGCGGAATAGGAACTTTTGAAGAATTTTTTGAAATTCTCACTCTTAAACAGTTAAGACGCCACGAAAAAGCCATTGTTATCTATAACATAAACGGTTATTATAACGAAATGGATAAAATGATTGAAAAAGCCATCAGGGACGGCTTTATGAAAGAATCCTGCAGAGAGCTTTATACATACTTCGACGATATGGATAAAATGCTCGATTACCTTGAAGAATATGTACCAGAAAAAGCAGAGCCGTTCAGGTATAAAAATGTATAAATAACAAATGTTTACTTAAAATAAAAAGAAAAAGGAGATAAAAGATATGGCAAATGCATCTAATATTATTAAAATCTACAAATTAAAGAAATCTGCGGCAGTTGCAGGGGCGGTTGTTCTTTCAACTATGGCGGTTGATTCTGTTTTGTCCAAAAAAGCAAACAAGCTTGTTGCTCTTGGTGTTAAAGGTATTGTTGGTGTTGCAACTGCAATCGCAACAGAAAAGCTTGTTAATAAATCTTATGTTTTTATGAATGACCTTTCTTTTAAAATGAAAGAAAAAGCACTTGAAGAAGAATTGCCTGAAGAAGAAATTGAATTCTTCTTTGATGAAGAGGACGATGTAACAGACTTTGCAGAAGAATAAAATTAGTGCAACTTGAGTTGCACTAATTTTATGCATAAATATGATAAAAATATTGCATAAAATTGCAAAAAGTATTGACATATAGTGAAAAATAATGTATAATTCGTGAATAAATATACAAAAAAGGCGTGGAGGCATACATAATGACACCAAAGAAAATTTTTATAGACGGTAAAGAAGGTACAACAGGTCTTCAGATTTTTGACAGACTTCAGGGAAGAGAAGACATTGAAATAATCTCTCTTGCAGATGAAGACAGAAAAGATACCGAAAAAAGAAGAGAAGCATTAAACAACTGTGATATTGCAATTCTCTGCTTGCCTGATGAAGCGGCAATACAGGCGGTTTCTCTTGTTGAAAACGAAAATGTTGTTATTATTGATGCTTCAACAGCTCACAGAACTATGGATGGTTGGGTATACGGACTTCCTGAACTCTCAAAAGAGCAGAAAGAAAAAATAATTAACTCAAAAAGAATTGCAAACCCAGGTTGTCATGCAAGTGGATTTATAGCACTTATAAAACCTCTTATTGATGCAGGTACAATATCAAAAGATGAAAACTTAACCTGCCACTCAATAACAGGCTATAGTGGTGGCGGAAAGAAAATGATTGCAAGCTACGAAGCAGAAGAAAGAGACGAACTTTTCGATGCACCAAGAATGTATGGCTTAACACAAAACCACAAGCATTTAAAAGAAATGGTACATATAACAGGTATTGAAAATCCACCTGTGTTCTGTCCGATTGTTTCAGATTTTTATAGCGGTATGCTTGTTTCAATTCCACTTTTCAAAAATCAACTTAAAAACGGATTTACTTTTGATAAAATCGTTGAGCTTTATAAAAATAAGTACAACGACGGTAATATAAAATATAACGAAAATTTAGCGAAAGACGGATTCCTTAATTCTAACGACCTTGGGGTTTCAGAGGTTATGGAAATTGTTGTAACAGGCAACGAGGACAGAATGGTGCTTTCTGCTATGTATGATAATTTAGGTAAAGGTGCGTCGGGGGCGGCAGTGCAGAATCTTAACCTGGTGCTTGGAGGTAACAAATGATAAAATTAACAAATGGCGGTGTATGTGCTGCAAAAGGATTCAAAGCAGGGGGCATACATTGCGGAATAAGAAAAAATAAAACAAAAAGAGATATTGCATTAATTGTTTCAGATGTTGATGCAAGTGCGGCAGCGGTTTACACAACAAACCTTGTTAAAGGTGCGCCACTTGTTGTTACAAAAAAACATCTTGAAAACGGAATTGCAAAAGCAGTTATCTGTAACAGCGGTAATGCAAACACCTGTAATGCAGATGGTGAAGAGGTTGCAGAAAAAATGTGCGCTCTTGTGGCTGAAGAAATCGGTATAAAGGCAGAAGATGTTGTTGTTGCATCAACAGGCGTTATCGGTCAGCCTCTTGATATCACACCAATCAAAGATAACATGAAGGCTCTTTGTGACAGTATTTCTTACGAAAACGGTCACGATGCGGCAGAAGCTATTATGACAACCGATACAAAGGTTAAAGAAATTGCAGTTGAATTTGAAATTGACGGTAAAATCTGCAAAATGGGTGGCATTGGTAAAGGTTCAGGTATGATTCATCCTAATATGGCAACAATGCTCATATTTATCACAACAGATGTTAACATTTCAAAAGAACTTTTAGACGAAGCTCTTAAAGAAGATGTTAAAGATACTTTCAATATGATAAGTGTTGACGGTGACACATCAACAAACGATATGGTAACAATTCTTGCCAACGGTATGGCAGAAAACAAAATAATAGACAAAAAAGACGAAAACTTTGAAATTTTCAAAAAAGCACTTAACGAAATCACAGTTGAAATTTCAAGAATGATTGCAGGTGACGGTGAAGGTGCAACAAAGCTTCTTGAATGTAAAGTTGTTGGCGCAAAATCAAAAGAAATTGCAAAAGTGGTTTCAAAGTCAATTATCTGTTCATCACTTGTAAAAGCTGCAATGTTCGGCTCTGATGCAAACTGGGGACGAGTTCTCTGTGCAATCGGCTACAGTGGTGCAGATGTGGATGTTAAAAAGGTTGATGTAAACTTTGAATCTGCAAAAGGAATTATTGAGGTTTGCAAAGACGGTGCAGGAATAGAATTTTCAGAAGAAAAAGCAAAAGAGATTCTTCTTGAAAATGAAATCATAATTAATGTTGCTTTAAACGATGGCGAAGGTCAGGCTACTGCCTGGGGATGCGACCTTACATATGACTATGTAAAGATTAATGGCGACTATCGCACTTGATAATTTTCCGTGATTTGCACTTTTAAGCTCGCTTGTGTACACAAAGTACACGGCGCTCACTAAAAGCACAACTGACGAAAAAATTATACAAAGTGCGAAAAGGTTTTATGCACATACAAAGATACGAAGGAGAAAGAAAATGAATCTAAATAATGCAGAAAGAGCCTCAATACTTGTTCAGGCGCTTCCATACATACAGAAATATGCAGGAAAGACTGTTGTTATCAAATACGGCGGTAATGCAATGATAAATGAAGAATTAAAGCAGGAAGTTATGGGCGACCTTGTTCTTTTATCACTTGTTGGCATTAAAGTTGTTTTAGTTCACGGCGGTGGACCTGAAATCAGCGATATGCTCAAAAGAGTAGGAAAAGAAAGTAAGTTTGTTAACGGACTTCGTGTAACAGATGCAGAAACTGTTGAAATCGTGCAGATGGTTCTTGCAGGTAAAATCAATAAAAATCTTGTAAATCTCATTCACAGCAACGGCGGTAAAGCTATGGGTCTTTGCGGTGTTGACGGTCATATGATTGAAGCAAAAATGCTTAATGAAGAATTAGGTTATGTGGGAGATATTACAAAGGTTAATATTGAACCTGTGGAAGATGTGCTTAATATGGGTTACATTCCGGTTATTTCAACAATCGGTTGCGACAACGAAGGAAATACATATAACATCAATGCAGATACAGCTGCATCAGAAATTGCGGCGGCACTTAAAGCAGAATGTCTTGTAAGTATGACAGATATCTGCGGAATTTTAGAAGATAAAGATGACGAAAGCACTCTCATTCAGAAAATTACAGTTGACGAAGCACCAAAATACTTTGAAAAAGGTGTTATTTCAGGCGGTATGATTCCAAAAATCAGCGGTTGTATAGATGCAATCAAAAAGGGTGTTAAAAAGGCATTTGTTATTGACGGCAGAGTGCATCATTCTATTCTCATAGAGATACTTACTGATGAGGGAATAGGAACTATGTTAACAAAGTAGGAGTAAATATGAACATTTTTGAAAGAGATAAAAACTATATTGCAAATACTTATGGAAGATTTCCACTTGAGATTGTTTCGGGCAAAGGGGAAATTGTTAAGGATGCAGATGGTAAAGAATATATCGATATGGGAAGCGGTATTGCTGTAAATACATTCGGTATGGCAGATGATTTATGGGTTGAAGCGGTTACAAATCAGCTTAAAACCTTTCAGCATACATCTAATCTTTATTATACAGACCCCTGTGTTAAGCTTGCGGAAATGCTTTGTGAAAAAACAGGCTTTAAGAAAGTGTTTTTCTCAAATTCAGGTGCAGAAGCTAATGAATGTGCCGTAAAGGTTGCAAGAAAGTATGGTTTTGAGAAAAAGGGCGAAGGCTTTTATAACATAATAACTCTTAAAAACAGTTTCCACGGAAGAACAATCACAACTCTTGCGGCAACAGGTCAGGATGTTTTCCACAAAGATTTTTTGCCTCTTACAGAAGGCTTTTTATATGCAGAAGCAAACAATCTTGAAAGCGTTGAAAAGCTTGTGTCAGAAAACAAGGTTTGTGCAATTATGATGGAAACAATTCAGGGCGAAGGCGGAGTAAATGTTTTAACAGATGAATTTGTTGAAGGGGTTTACAAGCTTTGCAAAGAAAAGGATATTCTTCTCATAATTGATGAGGTACAGACTGGCAATGGAAGAACAGGAAAGCTTTACAGTTATATGCATTATGATATTGTGCCTGATATTTTCACAACTGCAAAGGGTCTTGGTGCAGGACTTCCAATCGGTGCGGCAGTTTTAAACGAAAAGGCCCAGTATACTTTAAAGGCAAGTGACCACGGTTCAACCTTCGGCGGTAACCCTGTTTGCTGTGCAGGTGCAGTTAATGTTATTTCAAGACTTGATGATGAATTTTTAAAGACCGTTTCAGAAAAATCAGAATATATTTTCAACGAACTTTCAAAAGCAGAAGGCGTTGTATCAGTATCTGGCAGAGGTCTTATGATTGGCGTTGAAACAGAGAAAGATGCAGGGGAAGTAATTGCAAAAGCGATGGAACTTGGAATTTTACCTTTAAAAGCAAAAAACAAGGTAAGACTTCTTCCACCTCTCAATATATCAATGGATAATCTTAAAAAAGCAATAGATATACTCAAAAAAGCAATGTGTTGATTCAGCACATTGCTTTTTTAAAAAGCAAAAAATGCAAGAATTTGCTTGAATTCAGGTAATTGCTGTGATATAATCAAAAGTAATTATAATAAAAGGGGATATTATTATGAAAAAGATGGTATTTGCAATCATTTTTGTGTTGCTGGTATCTTTGGTTGCTTTTCCTTGCCTTTCAACAGCAAGCGAAGCAGAAGGTCTTGTAACATTTGATGGTTACGAAGCAAGAAAGTACGATTATAACGGCGTAAGAGCTATGTATACTCTTGACACAGATGCTCTCAAAACTCTGGAAGAAACCTATAATGTTACAATAGGTGTTCTTTTGGACTTGAATATTGCTGAGGCAGATTATCAGTCTGAAATGACAGTTAATAAAGCTAAAGTTAATTCAGTGTTCTATTCAACTAAGGATGGATACAAGGGAAAATATTACGATAAAGACAAAAATGATAAAAAAATAGAGTTTGTATATACGGTTACCTTTGAAGGTGATTCTGCCACAGATGCAAACTATCAGAAAGGGATTTCTGCAAGAGCGTATGTTAAGCTTGCTTCTAAAAATGGCGGTGCAGAAAGTGTGATTTATACAGACAATACATCATCTGTGTTTGGTTACAGTATTTCAATGCACGAAACAGCCCAGAACTTTGTTGCAACAACAGATAAAAACTATCCTATACTTCAGCGTCTTCTTGACAGTACGCTTAAAGAAATATTTATCAACAACATAACAATTGATAAATATTCTGTTACAGGAGATGAAGAGCTTGCAACAGATGTTTCTGATGCAATAAAAGAAAAATTCGGATACAAGCTTCCTGTTGTGGGGGCTCCATATTTTGCAGATTCATACATAGGTGTGGGAGTTAACAATTCATTGGGACAGAATGTTATATACCGCATAACTGCAAATAACGGTGTTATCAATATTGGATTTAAGGATTCGTCTTCGGCATCTTCAGCCATTGACAGCTTCAAAGATGCTCTTGATGAAAATAATCCGGCAATAGATGAAACGATAGAAGAAGTACGCATACCAAAATATAAAGTAACATACGGCGAAGGCGCAAATGACTATATTGAAGTTGAAGCAGGAAAAAGCTTCACACTTCCTGTAGTTAACAAAGCAGGGTATAGTTTTATTGGTTATTTCACAGAAGCTGATGTTCAGATTGCAGACCTTGAAGGTAACAGCCTTGCAGAGTTAGTTTTAACGTCAGATATTACAGTTGTTGCTAAATACAAGAGAATTCCTACTGAAGCAGACAGTGCAACAGGTCAGCTTCTTGGTAATCCTTTAAAGGCTTATTACAAGAACACAAGCTTTATACATAAAATATCAAGAAATCCACAGGACTTAATTGTTTATAACGGCAAAGTTTACCTTGGCGGTGGTAACTACGATGGTGGTTGGAATTCAGCGCCACCTATAAGTGTTTATGATATAGCATCAGGTACATGGGGAAATGTTGATTTTACAGTTAAAATGTATGAAGCATTGGATGCAGGCAGTACAACGACAAAATGGCACGAATTACCTGCAACAAGCTCAAATTCAAACAATGTTTACGGCGGAATTAAAAATATCCCTGTAACAACAGATTGTGAAATTTCAAATTTCAGATTTATAAATGGTAAGCCGGTTGCACTTGGCGCAGATTCAATTCAGGGCTATACATGGGCAGATGGAACAGTTTCAACAAGCACAACAACTACACAAAAATATGTTGGAAACAACCTTGGTAACTACTACATTGTTGAAGAAGATGAAAACGGCAACGAAAGATGGGTTGAATACAGAAGCAATGTTTTAAACGGTGTTCATGTTTATGATGTGGTTGAAATTGACTACAATGGTGAAAAAACATTAATGTTTGCTGTTGGAACAAGCGGAACATATATGCCTGCAAAAATTCTTACAAACAAAGATAAAAAGACATATATATCACCTAAATTCTATCTTGCAAACGGCACAGTCTATGACGGAACCAACAACAATAACAGAATTTACAACTTCTTTAAAACAGATGCAGGCTTATTCGCATATTACGCTCATCAGGGCGGAAAAGATAAGAAAATCTTCAAATACAACTTTACAAACAATGAACACAGATTTGATGAAGTAAGAGATATAACTGTAGGATACGGCGAAGACAGAGATTTCAGAACCTTTGTGCAAAGCGATGTGGATAAAAACGATAAGGCAATAACGAGCAGAAGACTCTGGACAGATTTTATCAGAACAGATTCTTTCAATGGTTATGCATATGTTACAACAGGTAACCTCTACAAAACAAAAACATTTGAAGATATTAAATCAATTAAAGCACCAAACAGTGCAATTGTAACAGACCTTATAACAAGAGATGGTAAGCTTTATGCACTTGGTTTTGTAAAGACAAATTCATCAACAAATGCATACACAAACTACATCTGGTCAATAGATGCAAATGACAAGTTCACACAGATAAGAACATTTACATCAACCGGCGCTTATGCATTAAGCTTTGATAAAGATGCAGACTTCTTCTATGTTGGTCTTGGCGGACCTACAACACACATAACAGATGATGTTGCAAATGTAGGCAATATATTGAAACTTTCAATCAATCCTGTAACTGAATAAAAACCACTGAAGTCGGGGGCTTTTAAAGCTCCCGGCTTTTTAATTTTACCCCTTGCCAAAAAAGATTCTTTGTTATATAATTATTGTGTATAAATTTGCAAAGGTGATTGAGTGTGAAAAATAAAAAAAGAGGCAAGACCTCCATAAAAATAAATTATCAGATTTTCAGAAGCTTTCTCTTTTCTTTAAGTGTTGTGCTTGAACTTATTTCCTTCGCTTTCAGCGGAGTGGGAGCTATTGTTGTTTCTGCCCTTGCGTTTGTTGCCGCAATGGGTGTTATTGCCACAACCTCTGTTAAGAAAATAAGAAAAAAAGAGTATCTGAATTTAGACCACGCCACGGTTGTTGCAACCCTTCTTATGTTTTGTATGGGTGCATTTTATCAGGCACTTATCAGTCTTCAGTTGTATATTGCAATTAAGCTTGTATTTGATGCCAATAAATTTTTTGTGCCAAAAACATATATTGTTTCCAAAAAGATAAAGGACAGAAAGTATCATGTTATTCATTTCGGGGAAGCGGATACGGTTTTTGCCCACGAAATCGAAAAAGGTGCAATGCTTGAGCTTTATTCAGGGGAAGTTGTTCCTGTGGATGGAATTGTTAAAGCGGGAACAGGAACGGTTAACACTGCAAACATCACAGGCGAAAGCAAAATTGTTGCGGTAACCAAAAAAGATAAAATTTATGCAGGCTATACACTTTTAACAGGTAATGTTATTATAGAAGTTACTGCAGATGCAAGTGAAACTCTTATGAAAAAGTCCCTTGATATGGTTGGCGAGGTGTGTTCTTCAAACACTCAGGGCGAAAAAATCAAAAACAGAATATTCTCTTTTATATCATTGTTGTTGTTTGTGACAGGATTGACATTTGTTGCTATCAGCTTTTCAATAACAAAGGATTTCAACTGCATAAGATATGGCATTCCTGCCGTAATCCTTGCTTCAAGTCTTGACCCTGTTAAGATTGTTGTTTCGGATGCATATAAAAGTGCAGTTTACAGATGTCTTGCAAAGGGTATTGTTATAAATAAAAAACAGGTGGTTGAAAAAACTTTAAACACAAAAGGTGTGTTTTTTGAACCATCAGGAGTTCTTACAAGCAGTGAAACGGTTGTTCATCAGGTTTGTCCTTCTGCAGGTATTAACAACGAGCTTCTTTTAAAGCTTGCGGCATACGGAAGATGCAGAGAAGAAAGCAGTTATTTCAAAGCAATAGCAGAGCACGGCAAAATCAACATAAACTATAACGACATTGTTGACTGGAAATCATATCCTGACGGTGCGGTTATGGTTAAAGTAAAAAACGATATAGAAATTCTGACAGGCTCGGCAGAAAATTTAAGAAACCGTGAAATAACCAACTCCATATCAGACAGCAGTAATCTGCTTTGTGTGGCGGTTAACGGTAATTTTATCGGATACATTGAATTTGACTTTGAAGTTAAAAAAGATATAAGACAATGTGTGGACAGTTTAAGATTTGCAAACATCAGAAATATTGCCATTCTTACAAAAGAAATCAACGAATACATAAATGACATTGCGGTTAAAGGCGGTATTGAAAAAATATATAATCTTGAAAACACCGCACAGATAAACGAAATCAAAAGAACTCTTGCAGAAAGCTCTGTGCTTTTTGCATCAAGAAAAATGGAAGAAACAGACGGCTTCAATGTTTTCAAATACGGAGAGTTTGACTCGGTGTGCGAGGGCTATGTGCTTACTGACAATTTATCAGCACCCGTTAACTATGTGAACATTATGAAAGATTGTAAGGTTGTTATGACATATAATTTCCTTATAGCAGTTGTTATGCAGGTAATAGTGCTTCTTATGGCATATAATTTAACTACTTCTGTATGGCTTATGGTGCTTGTTATGATAGGCATGAAGAAGCTTCAGAAAATAAACTGCATCAACCTTATAAATAAAATCTGAAAGAGGAAACAAAATGAAAATTAAACAAGGCTTCATAACCAAAAAAGTTGCAGGCGATGTTATAGTAATTCCTGCAGAGCAGGCACTTGTGGACTTTAAAGCGGTTATAACACTAAACGAAACAGGCGCATTTTTATGGGAGCTTTTAAACGAAGAACAGACAAAAGAGAGCCTTCTTGAAAATATGCTTAAAGAGTATGACGCTGACAGAGAACTTATTCTTGCAGACATTGAAGACTTTTTAAGAGTTCTTGAAGATAAAGGATTGCTTGAATAATGGAAAAGAAATACAGTATGAGTGAGCTTGGACCTGTTATAGAAGAAGTTATAAGCTTTAACGGAAAGATAAGACTTACTGTTACGGGTATGAGCATGTATCCCCTTATGAGAAACAGACTTGACAGTGTGCTTCTTAAAAAGGCGGACGAAATTAAAAAATACGATATTCTTCTTTACACCAGAGAAGATAACAGTTATGTGCTTCACAGAGCGGTTAAGATTAACGAAAATACGGTTGATATAATCGGTGACGGTGAAAGCAGTATTGAAAAAGATGTGCCGAAAGAAAGAATAATAGCGGTTGCAACAGAAATAAAAAGAGGTAAAAGAATCATAAAAACAGATTCTTTCCTTTATAAATTATATTGCAGGGTGTGGACTTATCTTATCCCTGTAAGAGTTAAGATGCTTAACAGATATATTAAAATCAGGAGGAAATTTTGAAGAAATATATTTCTGCAAGAGAGTACATATTTAAAAATATAAAAAGAAACGGCAAAATTATTTTTGTTTTGTCGTTATTAAGTGTGCTGGCATCTTTCATAAGCGTTCTTTTTGCAACGGTTTCAAAAAATGTGGTGGATGCGGCAGTAAACGGCACAAAGGAACAGTTTTTGAATACTATAGTATTTACAGGCATCGTTGTTCTTTCGCAGCTTGTTGTGCAGGTTCTGATTTCCATTGTGTCTGTAATTACCGAAAATAAAATCATTCTTAAAAATAAAAGAGATTTTTTTGGTGAAATTCTCAATAAAGATTTTTCAAAAATCAAAAGTTATCACACGGGCGATTTAATGAGCAGAATCAACACAGATGTTCATGTTGTTTTTGATGGTGTTGTGGACATAATTCCTGTAACACTTTCCCTTTTGAGCCAACTTATATTCGGCTTTGTGCTTCTTTTTACTTATGACCCTTTGTATGCAGTAATTTATCTTGCAGCATTGCCGGTTATTATGCTGATTTCAAGGCTTTTTAAGAAAAAAATCAAAGAAATTCATAAGGATGTTGTAGAAAGTGAAGGTCGTATAAGAGGTAATATTCAAGAGAATTTGTCCAATGTTTTGGTGGTCAAAGCATTTTCTAAGGAAAAAAACAAAAAAAGTTTGCTAAAACTATTGCAAAATCAAAATTATTGTTGTATAATAAGGAAAAATAAAGTAGGTATCTCTGTTAACCTATTGTTCAGCTTGCTTCTGACAGCAGGCTACTGCCTGACGGTTATATGGGGTGCATACAGAATTTCAAGAGGGATTTATTCCTTTGGAACATTGGTTGCCATGATTGAACTTGTTTCGCTTGTTCAGGCTCCAATGAAGTCCTTTTCGGGTATAATGCCTCAATACTTTTCAATGATTGCTTCTGCAGAAAGAATCCTTGAAATTCTCGGTCTTGAAAGAGATGGGGACGGAGAGGTTGAAGCAGACAGTAGAGCATTGAATATGAACTTTGAAAAAATTATTATTGAAGAGCTTTCCTTCTCTTATGACGGACAGAAGGTGCTTGATAACTACACTGCCGAAATTCATAAAGGTGAGTTTGTTGTCTTAAAAGGACAGTCGGGGATAGGGAAAAGCACACTTATGAAAATCCTTCTTGGCGTTTTAAAGCCTGAAGGAGGAAGTGCTGTTGTTATGTGCAGTGACAGACAGTATTACATAGGAAAAGAAACAAGAAGCCTGTTCTCTTATGTTCCCCAGGGAAATATGATTTTCTCAGGAAGCATAAAAGACAATATCACCTTCTCTGAAAAGTGCGATGAAGAGCTTCTTGAAAAAGCAATAAAATGTGCTTGTCTTGAAGATGTGATAAATCAGCAGGAATTCGGAATAGATACTGTAATAGGGGAAAACGGAACCGGTCTTTCAGAAGGACAGAATCAAAGAGTTGCAATTGCAAGAGCAGTTTACAACAACACACAGGTTATTCTTCTTGATGAAGCAACCTCGGCTCTTGATGAAGAAACCGCTCATATTGTTCTTGAAAATCTCAAGTCATTGGGAAAAACAATAATAATGATTTCACACACAAGTGAAGCAATCGATGCTTCAGACATTACTTTGACTTTAAAAAAGTAAAAAAATAATATATATAAGAAAGTAATTGGAGGGTTCTTTTATGAAAGGATTAACAAAAACAATCGTAGCTTTAGCGCTCGTTATGACACTTGTAGCTACAATGGGTATCTCAGCTATGGCTGCTGGAAACTACACAACAAAAACAGTTTATCAGGCTGAAGGCAAAATCAGTGTTGAAGCAAACGCTACAGGTCTTCAGGAAGGCGACATTGTTACATATGTTGCAACAACAGATGAAGCTAATGTAAACGAAAATACAATCGTTTATATCAACCAGGCAGAAGCTGATAAAGATGGTAAAGCATCTTTCACATACACAACAGATGTAACAAACATTGATGCTGCAATGTTCTTCGGTGGTAGCACAGAAGATACAAGAGTAGCAGCTGATGAAGAAGCTGGTTATGCTATCAATGTAACAGTTAATGACGAATTTGTTGCAACAGTAAATGTTCCTGAACAGGAAACAACAGAGGCTGTTATCAGAAAGTTCGAATTACCAAGTGCAATTTTTGCAGGCGTAAAAGTTACAGGTGTTACATTTGAGAATGAAGCTATTGGTGCTTTCGCAGCAGATGCTGACACATTAATGGTTTCAACAAACCTTATCAAAGAAAATGGCACTTTAAATATTATAGCAGAAGAAACTGCAGAATTCATTGATCCAAAAATCAGTGCTTCAACAGCAGTTGTAGGCAACAACCTTGTAGCAGTTGCTAAAGCAGTATCAGGTTCAAAATTCGGTATCGTAATGTTCAAAGGTACAGCTCCTGCATCATTTGAACACAAACCTACAGAAGATAAAGCGAATAACTTTGTAGTATTACCTGCACTTGGTAAGAACGCTGACGGTATCTATGCAGTAGAACTTGAAGGTTATGCTGAATTTATCGGTGCTGATGTTAAAGTTGCTGCTTATGCGTTTAACGGTGAAAAAGTGGTTGTTTCAACAGAAACTACACCAATAGCTGCAGAATAATTTAGGAATAAAGGAGGATAATGAAATGAAAACATATACAAAACCATCAATTAATGTAATTGAATTATCAATTGAAGAAAACATTGCCGCTTTAGTTCCTAAAACAATCTACAAGAAGAAAAACGGTAAATTACAGGCAAATTCAGTAGTACAGTTTGACGATAAAGATCTTGAATTCACAAGCTTAGCAAAGGCGTAAGATGAGACTAAGTATTGCTGATTTAGAAATTGAAATAAAGAATTGCAATTACGATTATATTATAAATAAAACGAGAAAATATCAGTCGGGCTCGGTGGGTCCGGCTGATATGACTATAAACTGCTTTATTTCGGAAAATATACCCAAACCAAATGGTAAAACCATAGATGATGTTGAAGGTTGGTCCTGGTGTATTTCAGATAACGGAGAAATTTCAATGTATCACATATACAGTGAGGGTGTAATTGGCTCACTGATTAAGTGGAACAAGGATTTTTCTGTTGCAGATGCGTATGCAATTGATACTTTCGAAAAGAGCGGTCTGGAAATTTTTGTGAAGTTTTTTATAATTATAAGACATATTTTGTGGTATGCAATAGTTATGAAAGACGGAATTATGCTTCATAGCTCGGCTCTTTGCTACAAAGGAGAAGGAATTTTATTTTCTGCACCGTCAGGTACGGGAAAATCAACTCAAAGCTCATTGTGGAAAAAAGAATTTGGCGACGAAGTTGTTATTATAAATGACGATACGCCGTTTATAAGAAATATTGACTCAGTCAGTTATGTTTATGGTTGCCCGTGGAGTGGTAAAACAGACATAAATGAACAAATAAAGGTTCCTGTCAAGGCAGTAATTTCAGTTAAACAGGGGAATGAGAACTCTGTTAAAAAACTTACTGCTACAGAAGGCTTTTTCAGAATTTTTAATGAAACAAAAAAGCCTGTTGAAAGCAATATGCTTGATAAGGCAATGGATAACGTTATAACATTTCTTTCAAGAACAGATGTTTATGAATTAACATGCAGGCCTGAAAAAGAGGCGGTTTATGCATTGAAAGAAGTTCTATTTTAGATTAACGGAGAGGTATGTATGAAAAAAATTACGGCATTATTACTTGTAATTACTATGGTACTTGGTGTTTGTGTTACAGTTTCTGCATCAGCGCAGTTTACTGATTTAACAGATAAACACTGGGCTTATGCAAACATTCAGCAATTAGTTTCAGAAGGAACAATCAAGGGTTATCCTGATGGCAGTTTCAGACCTGAAGCTACAGTTACAAGAGCTGAATTTGCAAAGATGTTTGGCGCAGGCACAAATAAGAAATCAGGTGATTTTAAAGACCTTACATCTGCACACTGGAGCTATAGCTATGTTATGGCATCAGGTGTTGACGCAGATAAAGAATATTTCAGACCTGATGATTATATGACACGCGGTGAAGTTTTAGATGCGCTCTGGGACAGATGCGGTGCTAAAGTAAATGCCAAGGTTCCTGGTGTTATTGCAAGACAGTATGCAGATAAAGATGCTGTAACATGGGCATACACAACTCAGCTTATAAAAGGAAACGACGGTGTTGATTTAAGACTTACTGATACAGTTACAAGAGCGGAAGTTACTGCACTCATTCTGAGAGTAAGAACTCTTGATACAAATAATCTTAAATCAATTACTGATAATATATCAGACAAGCTTATCGGCAAAATAAATGAAACACTTGACCTTTTTGAAGGAGAATATTCTGCAGATAAAAAGGTTACATACGGTCAGGCGGCTCATGCTGCAATGCTTCTTGGATATGGTACAGATGAATATGCTCCTGCGGCACAGTATGAAATTACATTCGAAGGAAAATACAGCTATGCTATGTCTGCAATGACTGCATATATCTGGGAAAAATCAAAAAATACACAGGAATTTGCAAACAAAAATGTTACAACACAGGATGCTCTCCTTGCAATAATGAATGCAGTTGTAACAAGTATGCACAAGGATATTCCTGTTGGAAGCAATGTGGCTACATACAGCGATGCGGTTAAAACAAACGGCTTTATGTCTGACATTTATATGGCGTATGCATATAACAAAGGAATATTCAATTCATTGGACGGTAAGTTATATGCAAACAAAGAAATTACAATGAAAGAATTTCTTTCACTTGTAATTCAGGCAGATAAATTAAGCGGTTTTGCAACAAAGGTTGTTAACGGCAAAGAAGAAAATACTGAAATTTTAAAAGAAGCAGACACATATCCTATAGGCTACAAAAACTTTGGAGTCATTCTCAAAGATATACCGCCTTATGTTTATGATAATGCGGGTCTTGGCAACGCAAAGGATAGCTACTATACTTTAAACAGCTACAAAACTGTTGTTAAGCCATATATTGAAGGTATTGTAAAAGCGGAAGAAAAGAAATCTGCGTATAAAGTGGATATTACATACTATCCATCACTTGCAGAAATAAAAAACAATGAAGTTTTGTTTGTGTTAAAGCTTGAATTCAGCGATGTTGCACAAGGTACAACATTTGCGTCAGTATTGCCAAAATCATCAGCAAATACACAGTTGATTGAAGAAGGAAAGACATATTATGTGCTTGCTTCTTCAGGGGTGTCATTCAGTGATTATATCCCTACTGAAAACACACATATTGTTAAAATTATAGCAGCATATTAAGCTCTTTCAGACGGAGGAAAAAAATGAACGAAAAAGAAATTTCTATTCTTGATTTGATGAATATGATGTTCAACAACTGGATTTTAGTAGGAATACTTGCAGTTGTTATGGGTGTTGCAACATTCTTTTATTCATCATATATGATTGAACCTACTTATGTTGCAAAAGGTACGCTTTATGTTACTATCGACAACAATTATTCTGTTCAGTCCAATGTAAATATCAACGATATTATGGCTGCACAGGAACTTACAAACACTTATATCGAAATCCTTTCATCAAACACTTTCTTCAAGAAAATTGAACAGGACAGCGGCCTTGATTACACATATAAAGAACTTAAATCAATGGTTGCTTATGGAGCAAAGGATGAATCTGAAATAATACAGATGTCTGTAACATCCCTTGACCCTGAACACTCTGCGGCGATTGTGGACACAATTCTCAGAAATGCCCAGAGTGAGATTTCAAGAATTGTTGTTGGCGGAAGCGCAAAAATTATTGACAGTCCGGAAATCCCATCAGGACCTGCTTCTCCAAATGTTCCTAAAAATTGCCTCGTTGCAATTCTTCTCGGAATAATTATCGGTTGTGCAATTAACTTCGTAAAATCATATTTTGACGATTCAATCAAAAATGTTGCAAGCCTTGCAGAAAAGTTTAATATACCGGTACTTGCGGAAATTCCTGTATATGGTGAAACATCTGCAAAAGTTACCACAAAATAACTGAAAAAACGACCTGAAAAGGGTCGTTTTTTTGTTTGTAAATGTTGACTTTTCAGTTGGTTTGGGTTATAATTATAATGTTAAAGTATAAAAAATTGGGGTATTATACCCTGAAGGAGAAAAATATGAAAAAAAGATACATATTTCTAAGCATTTTATTGCTTTTAATCATAATAATCAGCGTAGTTATTTATGTGAATTATGACAATATCTTAGCAATTTACGAAGCAACACAATATACAACTGAAGAGATAGAGAAAAAAATTGCCGAAAATGAAGAAAGAACGG
>JAZROD010000028.1:0-43922 GCA_045648505.1 Clostridia bacterium
CGATTGCTTATCCCTCTTCGGGACAGCTTAAATAGTATAACACAAACTTTTTAGTTTGTCAACACTATTTTTTACTTTTTTTGAAAGTTTTTTAAAACTTTCTGTCGTTTTCGCAACGACTTGTCTATATTAACACCAAAACCCCTTTTTGTCAAGGGGTTTTTTAACTAATTATTAAAATAATTATAGATATTTTGCGCTGTAGGTTTATTTATCCCTTTTACGCCTGACAATTCTTCTATAGATGCACGCTTAATACGGTCTATTGTTTTAAATTCTTTAAGTAAAACCTTACACGTATTCTTTCCTACACCCGGTATATTCAACAGACTGCTTCTTATATTTTTATTATCCCTTAAAGTCTTATGGTAAGTAATTGCAACACGATGCATTTCATCCTGAATTTTTACTGCAAGCATAAAACATTTTGAGCCAAGAGGAATACTATATTCATTATTATAAGAAATAATATCTCTGGTTTTGTGTTTATCATCCTTTACAATTCCAAATACAGGTATATTTAATTGTAATGAAGAAAGAACCTCATTTGCTGAATTGATCTGACCTTTTCCACCATCTACAAATATTAAATCAGGCTTCTTATTAAATTTACCGTCATCTTTCAACATTCGTTCAAATCTTCTGTAAAGAACTTCTCGCATAGCACCATAATCGTCAGACTTACCTGCATACTTTACTTTGAATTTTCTGTATTCACTTTTACAAGGTAATCCATTGATAAACACAACCATGGATGCTACTGTTTCCATACCGTTGGTATTAGAAATATCATAAGCTTCAATTCTTTCAGGCAACACATCCAGACCAAGCACTTCTTTAAGTTGTTCTATTGCTTGTGTATTTGTTTTATTTTTAATATTGACTTCTTTCATTTTAATGGTTTCTATAGCGTTTAACTCTGCCATTCTGATGAAATTAGCCTTATCACCTTTTTGCGGTGTTTTAATAACTACTTTTCTGGACTTAATCTCAGATAATTTTATTGATACCTCTTCACTTACACAGACAGAAGTAAAAATGGACTTTGGTATATTACTTTCTATATAATACTGTATTAAAAATGCCTGCATTACATCTTCATCAGTTTCTTGCTCACAGTTTTGCATGAAGAAAGAGTGTTTATCTATTAACTTTCCTTCTCTTACAATTAGCTGTTGAATGCAAACATAACCGTTTTCTCTTACCAAAGCAACATAATCTTCATTAACATTATCATCAGATACAACTAATTGTTTCTGTTGAATTTTTTTAATAGCATTTATTCTGTCTCTGTATTCTGCAGCAATTTCAAATTTAAGAGTTGATGCTGCTTTTTCCATTTCTACATTTAAATGTTCAATCAATGTTTTAAAATCTCCACTTAAAATCATAATAGCCTGATTTATATTTTCATCATACTCTTTTTTACAATTATTTACACAAGGAGCGATACAACGATTTATATGAAAATTAAGACATTCTTTTTTTACATTATTAAAATTACTGTGACTGCATTCTCTTATTTTTAATATTTTCTTCAGGTTATCAAGCAAAGTTTTAACCGCAAGCATACTTACATACGGTCCAAAATATTTTGCGCCGTCTTTTTCTTTCCTTCTGGCAATCAGCACTCGAGGGAACTCTTCATTGGTAATCTTTAAATAAGGATATGTCTTATCATCTTTTAATAATATGTTATATTTTGGTTTGTACTTTTTGATGAACGAACATTCAAGATTCAATGCTTCAGCTTCAGAATTCGTTACTATATACTCGATATGATCAACATTTGAAACCATAGCATTGACTTTAGGAGTATGACTTGAACTGTTTACAAAATATTGTTTAACCCTGTTTTTTAAAACTTTCGCTTTTCCGACATATATAACTTTGTCAGATTTGTTCTTCATTATATATATTCCAGGTTGTTCGGGAAGCTCATTCAAAAATCTATTAGTTACCATTATTCCTCCAAAAAAGCGCCTACAAAGATGCAGGCGCTTTATTTTTACTCAAAACTAGTTTCAGCTAAATTACGAAGTGCTTCAAGCGCTTCTTTTTCATCCGAGCCATCAGCTATCAATGTGATTTTAGTATCACAAAGAATACCCAATGACAATATTCCCAAAAGGCTTTTAGCATTAATCCGTTTCTCTTCTTTTTCAATATATAAAACAGACTTAAACTCATTAGCTTTTTGCACGAAACATGTTGCAGGACGAGAATGAAGCCCTACTTTACTTTGAACAACCACTTCACAAGAAACCACTATTTTTTCCTCCTGAAAATTAAGATAATGATATTATAACTCAACAATCGTTTTTAGTCAACATTTTTTTACATTACTCCACAGTTACTGATTTTGCTAAGTTTCTGGGTTTGTCAACATCTATATTTTTACTTTTGCCTGAATGATATGCAATAAGTTGTAAAGGAATAACCGAAAGCAACGGATAAACAAATTTATTTACGGATGAAAAAACGATCGAATAGTCTGATACATCTTCCAGTGCCGAGCATTCAAAATTTAATATTGATATTACAAATGCCCCTCTTGATTTAACTTCTTTAGCAGCAGAGATGTTTTTTTCCAGATGTTTTTTATCTGTGCAAATTAAAATTACTGTTGTTTTTTCATCTATCAAAGCTATACTACCATGCTTCAGTTCTCCTGACGGATACGCCTGTGCATTGACATAGCTTACTTCTTTTAATTTTAGCGCACCCTCCAAAGCAGTATAGTAATCAATTCCTTTTCCAAGAAAAAAGATATTATTACTGCTATCTATTTTGTTGACCATCTTGCTTACATCAATATCAATTGCATTTTTAATTTCTGTTTTAAGCGCATCGGCATTTATGGGAATTTTATTATCTGCCTTGAAATAATCTGCAATCAATATAAGCATCAGGCATTGTGAGGTGTAACACTTTGTTGTTGCTACAGAAATTTCTTTTCCTGCATTTGTGAAGAATACTGTATCCGATAATGATTCAAGGCTGCTGCTTTTAACATTTATAACAGAAACAATTTTACAACCAATATTTTTAATATATTTTACAGCCGACAATGTATCTGCAGTTTCACCTGATTGACTGATTGCAATAACTAAATCGTTTCTAGTAATTACAGAACAGTTATCAAGGTATTCAGAAGCAATTATACACCTTGTATTTATTTTACATATATTCTCAAGAAAATATGCACCCACCAGCCCCGCATTGTATGCACTACCACATCCAAGAATGTATATATTATTAAAATTTAAATCGTTTAATTCGCTTTTCTTTTTTAAAAATTCCAAAATGGTATTACCTGCAGAAAAAGGTTGTTCACAAATTTCTTTTATCATAAAATGCTCATAATTGTTTTTCTCATAAGGTTTATCAACAATATCAAAAGGTATAAAGTTCACCTGCAACGAATTACCATTGAAATCATATAATAAAACACTGTCAGAGATTATCGCTATCTCACAATCGTTCAAAATGTAATAAGAAGATACTTTGCCAGATAAAGCATAAACATCCGAAGAAATATAACTTTCAGATTCTTCAGTACCAACTATCAAAGGACTTCCGCTTTTAAAGGCATAAATTTTATTTTCGTATCTGCTTATAATCGCAACTGCAAAGCTGCCCTTTAACTTTGTAATTATATTTAAAAGTGTATCCAGTACATCTCCGTTATAATACACCTGCATCAAGGCAGGTATTATTTCGCTATCTGTGTCTGACTGTAATTTATAACCTTTTTGTGCAACTTCTTTTTTAAGATCTGCATAATTTTCTATTATACCGTTGTGAACAACAGAAAAAGCGTTATCAAATGAATTATGAGGATGAGCATTCAACAAGGACGGTGAACCATGAGTTGCCCATCGGGTATGACCAATACCGATTTTACCCTTAAGTTCTTCAGACTCTTTCAAATTAGATACTTCACCAACACACTTTTTTGTCACAATCTCATTATTAAAAAGAACAGACAAGCCTGCAGAATCATACCCTCTGTACTCGAGTTTTTTCAACCCATTGAGTATAATACTTTTTGCTTGTCTGTTTCCTGTATAACCAAATATTCCACACATACTATCATCCTTTCATTATGTAAGGGATGATAGAGTTATTTATTTTGCTATCAATTCTACTGATATAGTATTTACATCATTAGTATATTCTATTCCGTCAATATTTGGTAATTCGATATTGAATTTATTAGTTACCGAAACATCAATTTCTTCAGGAATATTAAGCGTGATTTTTTCCAACTGATTTAACAATTCAACATTACCAACTACATCAACAACATTCGGAGAAAGTTTCACATCATATTCTTCCAGATTTATGTTCTCAGTCAACAACAATTCCACCGGAATATTTTTAGCATTGTTAAATTTAACATCAACTGAAACATCTGTTATAGTTGTTGTTAAAAAATCCGATGCAATAACTTCGCCGTTTGCCGTATACAATTTAACAGGACATACGGTAGAATAATCAGAATTAGCGTTAGTAATATCAAGAGTAGCTTTAACATTATTAACTTTATTCAAAATACTGAGCGGTCCTTTAATAACTACTTTATCAAAAGCAGGAACTGCTTCTTTTAATGCAAATCCGTTTTTAGGTTCGCCAACAACAAGAACTTCAATATTTTTTTCAGTAGCCTGAATATAATCAACATATATAGTTACAGTTTTTGTTTCTATTCCGGAAACGGCAACTGAATTTGAATCAATTTCGCTATGTGTATCAAGATAATAGTTGTTGGCTGAATAGATATCAGATGCATCGATATAAACTTTGACATCATTTGCTGAAATGCCTGACACCTCAGACATTCTTCCAAAAACTTTGACTGTAGTTTTTGTATCAGACACGCTGATAATATCTAAACCGTTTTCATCAATATTTTCAGTGTTGATAACTTCGATTTCTACTCCTGTAATAGGTATCTCTACCTGTGGATTGTTTAAACTCACTATATACATCCACAAGAATATAGCAACAACAATTGACAGTGCTCGCAAAAAATTATCATTATTGAATAACTTTTTTATCATTTTGTTCTCCCTTTAAACTTTGTGAATTTTCTCTGCTTTTCATTGTCGGTAGACACAATCAACAATTTCTCCAATGCTTTTTTCAAAGTTTCAGGATTGAAATTTCTTGTAAGTGTTCCGCCATTTGCCAAAGAAATCTTACCTGTTTCTTCCGAAACAACAACAACCAATGAATCCGAATTTTCAGACATACCGATAGCCGCTCTGTGTCTTGTTCCAAGTTCAGTACTAAGACTGTTGTTTTGTGTAAGAGGCAAAAGACATCCTGCAGCTTCAATTCTGTTTTCTCTTATAATTACAGCGCCATCATGAAGTGGTGTGTTTGGATAGAAAATATTTACAAGAAGAGATGCAGAAACTTTAGACTTAACATCTACCCCTGTAAGTAAAACATCACCATTTCTTGTTTTTCTTTCTATAACAACAAGTGCACCAATTCTCTGTCTTGCCATACTTTCAACTGCAAGACAAATTTCTTTGATAGTATCTTCAATTGTAGATTCCTGACTATCTACAGAAATAAGATTACCAATTTTTGTCTGACCAATTTGTTCAAGTACGCGTCTTAATTCAGGCTGGAACAAAACTATAAGCGCAAGTACACCAAGTTGAAGTGTATTGGTAAGTATAAAATTGATAATATTCAGATTCAGCCAGTCACTTACCTGTGTAAGTAACAGAAGAATCACAATACCTTTTACAAGCTGAACCGCACGAGTTTCTTTAATAAGTTTTATAAGCCAGTAAATAGCCAACGCAACAAGAGCAATGTCAAACAAATCAGTAATTTTGAAAACATTGATATAACTCGTTAAGAAAGTTATTAATTTCCCCATCGTCCATTTCCTTCTTCTATAATATATTATTTATATTTTACTATAGAAAGCTTATTTTGTCAATTATTTCAAGGAACTGATTTACCTCATTTTCTGTATTAAAATTCGACAGACTTACCCTTGCACATCCTACACCAATAGTACCCATTGTTTTGTGTGCAAGCGGTGCACAATGAAGGCCTGCTCTTATCATTATATTATATCTGTCACTTAAATAATTCGAAAGAGACACACAGTCATATCCATCTATATTAAAAGCTATAACACAGCTGTCTTTAAATCTGTTTTTATTATTATATACCACTACACGAGGAATTGCTGATAAACCATCAATCATCCTCCTTGCCAACTTTCTCTCATATTCATTGTCTCTATTTTTAAGCAAGAATTTTATGCCTTCAGCAAGACCACCAATGGCCGCAACATTTAAAGTACCAGATTCAAACCTGTCAGGATATAAATCAGGTTGCAACAACTCCTCTGATTGACTTCCCGTTCCACCTTCTATAAGTGTTTTTAAATACAATCCGTCCTTTACATATAATATACCTGTACCTTGTGGACCAAACAAACCTTTATGCCCTGCACAAGCCAATATGTCAACATTATCTCTTTGCACATCAATATCAATATGTCCTGCACTTTGAGAAGCATCAACCATAAAAATTATATTCTTCTCTTTTGCTATCTTACCAATTGTATTTATATCTGCAATATTGCCGTTCACATTAGACATATGATTAACAATTATCATCTTTACATCATCAGTCAGATTTTTAATTTTATCATATTCATTATACTCAAACCACGGAAATTGTTTAACATCTGCACCTGATGCATATAACGGTCTTACAACAGCATTGTGCTCAAATCCTGAAATTAAGACTTTGTCACCTTTTGATAAACATCCCTTAATTCCAAAATTAAGAGCATAGGTAGCATTAGGCGTAAAACAAACTCGTTCAGGGTTACTTATGTTAAAGTATTCAGCAACATTCTCACGGGCATCGTAAATAATATCATTTGCTTTAGCAGACAAATAATGACCGCTTCTGCCCGAATTACCCGCATATTTTTTCATTATTTCATATACACGGCTATAAACATTTTCAGGCTTTATAAATGTGGTTGCGCTATTATCAAAATATATCATAACTTCACCATTATATTTTTATTTCATTATAAAAGTAATTTCCGTTTGAAATTACTTCATAATAAGCACCAATGGGTGAAATCTCACTTTTTGTAACAAGTTTATGAACCAAATCAAAATACTTTTCGTTAAAACGAACACTATGACTGCATCCGTTTTTACCAAGTGATTTTGGTGTATGAATCACCTGTGAAAGCACTCCGTGTTTTGCAATAGTTTTTTCAACCCTTTTGGCCGCTGTTACCGAACTGAAAACAAATATCATATTATTGTTATCCTCCTAACAGTTATATAACCATAATATGTATAAAAACTAAAATTGCAATAAAAAAACCTTATCATAAGATAAGGTTTAAATTAATTCTACTACTGTAACACCGTGGTCGCCTTCGCCGTAATTACCAAGTCTGTAATTTTTAACATAAGGATGTGTACCTAAAAAGTCATGAATAGCTTTTCTAAGAGCACCTGTTCCCTTTCCATGAACTATAGTTATGGTTTTTAACGACGACATTGTTGCATCGTTCACAAACTTCTCGGTTTTGGCAACAGCTTCATCGGCATATAAGCCTCGTAGATCAAGTTCAGGTGAAAGATTTAAAGTTTTCGAAATTGAACTTGTATTTCTTATATACTTATCAACTGCATCTTTTGCATCATCTTTATCAATAACTCTTATATCTTTCAAAGATACAGTAACCTTAAGTATACCTGTCTGAACCAACACATTTCCTTTTTTATCCTGCGAAATTACAGTACCATTTGTGTCTGTTTTTACAACATATACACTCGTTCCGGGAATAACACTGTCTGGCGCAGTACCGGGATAAGATGTTTCCACAAATGTTCTCTTTTTATTTAATTTCTTACTTTTGGACTTGAGTTCGCTTTTGAGTTGTTCAAGCTTATCAGCTGCTTCATTATTTTTCTTTTGTTTTCTAAGTTCTATAATTTCAGCAAGCATTCTGTCAACTTCATCTTCAGTTCTGCTTATAATATCTTTTGCTTCATCAATAGCATCGTCAATAATTTTCTGCTTTCTTTTATCAAATTTAACTCGTTCCGATTCAAGTGTTGATTTATATTCACTGGCCTGCTGATTAAGACTTTTAGCAGAAATATGTTCTTTTTCTGCGAGCAATCTTTTTTCCTCAAGCTCTGAAATTACATCTTCAAACTTAATATTGTCTGATGAAATATTTCTTTCAGCACTATCAATAATCTCATCATAAAGACCAAGTTTTTTAGAAATTGCAAATGCATTTGATTTACCCGGAATACCAATCTGAAGTCTGTAAGTAGGTCTTAAACTTTCTACATCGAATTCACAAGAAGCATTTTCAATTCTGTTGCCACTCATTGCATAAAGTTTAAGCTCACTATAATGAGTTGTTGCAACAGTTTTTGCACCTTTGGATTTTACAAAATCCAAAATAGCTATAGCTAATGCAGCACCTTCAACAGGGTCAGTTCCTGCACCCAATTCATCAAACAGTACAAGTGATTTTTTATTAACTCTTTTAACAATTTCAACAATGTTTTTCATATGTCCTGAAAATGTTGACAAGCTTTGTTCTATGCTTTGCTCATCGCCGATATCAGCAAATATTTCATCAAAGCAACTAATACTTGAACCATCTTTACAAGGAAGAAGAATTCCTGTCTGAGCCAACAAAACAAATAAGCCAATGGTTTTTAATGAAACAGTTTTTCCGCCAGTGTTAGGACCTGTTATAACAAGTGTGTCAAATTCATCTCCTACCAAAATATCAATAGGAACAACAGTTTTTGCTTCAATAAGCGGATGACGGGCTTTAACAAGGTTAATTATTCCATCTTTGGTTATATGAGGCTTAATGCCATTTATTTCAAGACTATACTTACCTTTTGCAAAAATTATATCCAATTGAGATAATATCTTAATATTTTCAATTAAACTTTCTGCTACTTCAGCAATATGACCGCTTATTTCAGTAAGGATTCTTTCTGTTTCAGCAATCTCATCAAGTTCTAATTTTTTAAGCTTGTTGTTTGCATCAACAACTTCTATTGGCTCAATAAATAATGTAGCACCGGTGGATGAAGTATCGTGAACAATGCCCTGAACCTCACCTTTATATTCAGCCTTTACAGGTATAACATACCTTCCGCCTCTTGTGGTTACAATAGCTTCTTGTAAATACTTAGTATACCTTTTGGTAATCGAGGCATTTAAACCAGTTCTGATTTTATCGTTAGTAATTCTGATATTTCTTCTGATATCAAACAAGGCAGAGGATGCACTGTCTTTCAACTGTTCTTCATTTAAAACAGCACCATCTATCTCATCAAGAAGCTTTTTATACATAATGAGATTATCACTATAATATCTTAGAAGTCCATTTTCTTCAAAATTCATTGAATATGTCTTGTAATTATCAATACATTTTAAAAGCTGATATATTTTTAACATCTGCGGTATGGAAAGCATACCTGCAGTAACAGTTCTTTTCAGCAAAAATATATGATCAGAAATTCCAACAGAAGGAGGATTTGAATGTTTGAGCATCATTCTTACAGCTTCATCTGTCTCTTCACAAAGTTTAACAACATCATCATAATCACAAACAGGTTTAATTTTATGAATTTTTTCTCTTACATAATCTCCTGTTGCAAATTTTTCAACATTATGCAGTATCTTGTCAAACTCAAGAGCTTTAAGTACCTTTAGATTCATTTTTCCTCCTCAATAAATTCAATAAATGAGGCTTCAAACAAAGCCTCTTCACATAATTCTTGTATAAACTCTGGCATAGTAAACGTTTCTACCAAAGACACTGCCAACTCGTATACAAATTCAAAGTCATCACTTAAATCATACACATATTCAACACTATCTTTGTATTTTGCGAGAATGCCATAAGTACCATCTGTATCAATGATAAAATATTCAAGTCTGCTTTCTTCAAATTCAACACTCTTAACAAGTTGCATATCATCACCTCAAAATGACTATACAACAATCATTTCCGTTTGTTAAGCTTTAAAAAACTATAAAACACTCAGAAATTCAACTATCATCTTTAATTTTCTTTAAATTTCTTCAATTTACGCATGTAATATAGTGCTCAATATTTTTTAAACATTATTAAAAACAAACTCAAAGTACTGATTTTACTAGCTTTTTGCACTTTATTTAAGTAAATTTTCCATTAATTGTTGATTTAACTTCAAAAGGCCATTAAAAAAATGACAAAAAAATATAAAAAAATTTGAGTAAACCTGTAAGCCGGGTTCTGTATTAGACAATCATCTATCTAGACTGTATATCTCTATACAGCTCAAGCCACCTACCCAGGAACGCCGGGCCGACGCATATTCCTAATACGGTGTTGCTCCGAGTGGGGTTTACACGAAAGACGCAGTTACCTGAATCCCAGTAAGCTCTTACCTTACTATTCCACCCTTACCATTGCTGGCGGTTTATTTTCTGTTGCACTATCCTTAGAGTCGCCTCCACCGGGTAACTACCCGGCACCCTGCCCTATGGAGCCCGGACTTTCCTCATCCTCACCCTTTCGTCTGTGAGTCCGCGATTGTCTGGTTTACTCAAATATTTTTTATTTGTTAATATATACGTTAAAAGGCATTGCCTTAATAACTTCGGTATCTGTATTCTTTTTCAGCAAATCACAAAGCATATCAATAACCGGATTTTCAGTTTCAAAATGACCGGCGGATATCAATAAAATATCATATTCATATGCACATTGTCCGTCGTGATAAGAAGCTTCGCCTGTAACATAAGCGTCACAACCAAGTTCAACGGCCTGCATAAGAAAATCTCCGCCACTGCCACCAAGAACTGCAACCTTTTTTATTCTTTTATCAGGACTTACATTCGAGCATCTGACATTTTTTACATCAAGCTTTGTTTTCACCATTTCTATAAACTCTTCTGCAGTACATTCTTTGCAATTGCCATAAGCTAACATTCCCTCACGCTTTACATCGTTAAGCATAAGTAAATCTGCAAAAACTTTGTTAACACCCTCTTCATAATTATCAAGATTTGTGTGTGCTGAATAAACTGCAATTTTATTTTCTATTAAAGTTAACAAATTCTTGTCTGTAACTCTTCCAATGGGTTTAAATATCAAAGGATGATGTGTTACAATAATATCAACATTGTTATCTAAAGCTTGTCTGATTATATCTTTATTAATATCAAGCGCAACAAGAATTCTTGATGCTTCTTTTTCTTTGTCACCAAGCAAAAGACCAACATTATCCCATTCTTCTGCTAAAGAAGGTGGAACTATATTTTCAATTATTTCAACTATTTTTGATATTTTCATAAATTCCCCTGACTTCATTTAAAATTTTAGTATATTTTTCTTCTTCACTCTTTTTATTATCAAGTCTGAATCCATTAATTTTATCATTAAGGCGTTTAGCAACTTTAGAAAAATAAGCATCTATAAGGTGAGTGTCATTATATTTTAATTTAGTTGGAAAATAAATATTATCTGTATCATTACCTTTGCAAGCTCTTATAATAACATAAATCTTATTTCCTTCCAAGGCTAAAGACTCATTGTTTATTGAAAATCCGTTATTTTGAAGGTAATCACGAAGCGCCTCTTCAGATGTCATTGGTTGAAGAATAAATTCATTGACAGAATTTGCGATTTCGCTTTCACTATCAATAATGTTAGCAATAAGTTCACCGCCCATTCCGGCAATAACAACACTATCAACCTCACCTTTTTCAAGAACAGATATTCCACTTCCGCATCTTACTTCAATTCTGTCTGAAAGTCCGAATTTTCCGACATTTTTTCTGCAAGCTTCTGCAGGGCCTTTATTTACATCTGACGCAATTACTTTCTCACATTTACCGTCAAGTATTAGCTTAATCGGAACTTTACCGTGGTCACATCCAATATCGGCAACAGTTTTACCTGTAATAAGATCAACCACGGTATTTAATCTATTTGTTAATTTCATAAGACATCCTTTAATAAATATTCTCTTATGATTTTAACACAGTACTATATTATTGTCAATTATTGCTTTAGAATAAAATTACCATCTTCAAAAGATATTGTAATTTTATCGCCTTGCTTTATTGTTCCGTCAAGCATTTTCTCGGCAATCATATCTTCAATTGATGACACAATTGTTCTTTTAAGAGGTCTTGCACCATATATTGGATCAAATCCTTTTGACGCAAGCTCCTCAAGGGCTGATTCATCAACTGATGCAACGATTTCCATATCCGCAAGTCTTTTAATAAGACCTTTAGTTAATTTATCTGCAATTTTTTTGATTTCTTCCTTATTAAGCTTATTAAAGACAATAATGTCGTCAATTCTATTAATAAATTCAGGTTTAAACATCTTTTTAAGCTCGCCTGTTACTCTTTCCTTCATATCGTTATAATCTGAATTTACATCAATTTCAGTCTGATTAAACCCGAAATTTTTAGAAGGTGTTGTTATTAAGGAAGCACCAATATTGGAGGTCATAATAATAATTGTATTTTTGAAGTCAATTTTTCTGCCCTGAGAATCAGTTAATATACCATCATCAAGAATCTGAAGTAGAAGATTGAAAACATCAGGGTGTGCTTTTTCTATTTCATCAAAAAGTACAACACTATATGGCTTTCTTCTTACCTGTTCACTTAACTGTCCGCCTTCATCATATCCAACATATCCAGGAGGTGAACCAACAAGTCTTGAAACATTGAATTTTTCCATATATTCTGACATATCTATTCTTATAAGTGCATTCTCATCACCAAACACAGTTTCTGCAAGTGCTTTGCAAAGCTCTGTTTTACCCACCCCTGTTGGTCCAAGAAATACAAAAGAACCGATTGGTCTTTTGGGGTCTTTCAAACCTGTTCTTCCCCTTTTAACCGCTTTCGCGACTGCGGTTACAGCTTCATCCTGACCAACAACTCTTAAATGAAGCTCATCTTCAAGTTTTAAAAGTCTTTGGCTTTCAGTTTCTTCAAGTCTTACAACAGGAATTCCTGTCCAGTCGGAAACAATTTCAGCTATTTCAGTCTTAGTAACAGTCATTTTCTTGATTTGATTTTCTTTATTCCAGTTTTCTTTTAATTCTGCTAATTGATTTTCAAGTTCTGTCTCTTTCGCCTTGAGTTCACCTGCTTTTTCAAAATCCTGCTTTAGCACTGCTTCTTCTTTTTCGTTTTTAACTTTTTCACATTCTTTTCTAAGCAACGAAATGGTATCAGGTGCAGTATAGCTTTTTAATTTAACTTTAGAAGCTGCCTCATCTACAAGGTCAATTGCTTTATCAGGCAGAAATCTGTCTGTAATATATCTAGATGAAAGCGTTGCAGCAGCTATCAGTGCATCATCTGTAATTTCCACCTTGTGATGTGCTTCATATTTATCTCTTATTCCCATAAGAACCATTATGGTTTCATCAACAGATGGTTCACCCACAAGAACAGGCTGAAATCTTCTTTCAAGTGCCGCATCTTTCTCAATATGCTTTCTGTATTCATTTATGGTTGTTGCACCAATCAACTGCAATTCTCCTCGTGCAAGTGACGGTTTTAAAATGTTTGAGGCATCAATAGCACCTTCTGCCGCCCCTGCACCGATAATTGTATGAATTTCATCTATGAAAAGTATAACATTTCCCGAAGATGTAATTTCTTTAACAGCGTTTTTCAATCTGTCTTCAAATTCACCACGATATTTTGCACCTGCAACCATTGAAGATAAATCAAGAGAAACAACTCTTTTGTTCTTCAGAATTTCAGGAACAGTTCCATCGTATATCTTTTGCGCAAGACCCTCTGCAATTGCAGTTTTTCCTACACCAGGCTCACCAATAAGACATGGATTATTTTTAGTCCTTCTGGACAGTATCTGTATAACTCGTTCTATTTCTTTCTCTCTTCCTATAACAGGGTCAAACTTACCTTCACCTGCCATAGTTGTCAAATCTCTTCCGTATTCATTCAGAGTAGGAGTTTTATCATCTTTCTTCTTTTCATCTTTTTTATCACTGACAGTTTCATTTTTTATATCAAAACCTAATTTTTTCAGTATGTCCTCATAAATTTTTTGTGCATCACCACCAAGCTCACTGATGATTCTTAGTGCAGTAGATTCGCCATCTCTTAAAATACCCATAATAATATGTTCAGGAGAAATGAAATTCTTACCGCATCTTTTAGCTTCCATAAAACTCAATTCAATCACTCGCTTAAATCTTGGTGTAAAGCCAACTACATTACAAGGCAAATTATCTATCCCTAAAATTTCGTCAATTTTCTCTTTTGTATTATGGGGTGTTATCCCATTTTCATTTAAAACTTCTGTTGCAATTAACGAACTATTTATTAAAGTTGCATACAAGATATGTTCAGTACCAACATAGTCGTGTCCCATCTGTGAAGCAATTTTACTTGACAGTCTCACAATTTCTTCTGCACTATCACTGAACTTACTTTCAAAGAATCTCATACTGTCACCTCCTGCATTTACAAAACCGTTATTAAAATTTCTGTTTACTTTTTCCGGATTTGCCGCACATTCACTGCAAATATATATTTCTTTTATTCTTCCATTTATGATTGTTTTCAAATGAACATTGGCATTATTTTTACCGCAAATCTGACAAATCATCTTCTATCCTCCTAACTTAATAAACTAATAATCATATTCTTAAACAAACCCGCTCTTAAAACATCCTGAACAGGTTGCTGAATTCTCCCTAACACTTTTTCTGAAATAGCTGCAGCCATAAGTCTTGCTTCATTTTCGCTTATATATCCATAGTCAAGAAAGTTACGGATAAACGCTAAAGCTGATGCCTGCGAAATAGATGAACCTATTGAAGCTATTATATGCATAAAATAACCTGATTTTCCCATTTTTATTCTTTTTATTGTAACAAACCCACCACCGCCTCTTCTGCTTTCTACAATATAGCCGTGTTCGTTGCTGAATCTGTTGTTTATAACATAGTTAATCTGTGATGGTACGCAATTAAGTCTTAACGCAAGTTCGTTTCTTTTAAACTGCGCAACACCTTCATCATTTTCAAGAAGTTCTTTAATAACTTCTTCAATTAAATCGCTGATTTTCATATTTATCTCCTTCTTGACTTTCTTTGACCTTCTATAGTCAATTATAGTCAATTTTTATATAAAAGCAACACTCTAAACAAATTAATTTTACTTATTTTAATTAACTTTTCTTTTATTTTCTCATTATTCCTTAATTTTTCTAACAAAAAAGAGTGTATCATCAGATACACTCTTGAAACTTATAAGATTATTTTAAGTTTGCTTCATATTTTTTAAGAAGCTGCTCTATTTTTTCATGTGGATCAATAATCACAGAAGTTGAAACATCATGATTAAATGATGCAATAAAATATGCAATATATTTAGAAACATCAACAACATGGAACCATTCTCTTTCTTTAAGTTCAGGTGTGAGATAAGAAAGGTTAGTTCCGAATACGCCGTCAATCATTCCCTTTTCATAAGCATCATCAAACATTGAAAGACCATTTGTAAATAAGCCGTATGTAGCATAGCAGAAAACTCTGCCTGCATTTCTGTTCTTTAATGCATAAGCGATATCAAGCATAGAATCACCTGATGAAATAATATCATCGGCAATAAATACATCCTTGCCTTCTACAGAATTACCTAAATATTCATGAGCAACGATAGGATTTCTTCCGTTTACAATTCTTGAATAGTCTCTTCTCTTGTAGAACATACCAAGGTCAACACCAAGTACGGATGCATAATACATATTTCTGTTAATAGCACCTTCGTCAGGGCTGATAATCATAAATTTATCTTTAACAGGTCTGAAATCAGGAACAAATTTAAACATTGCTTTAAGAACCTGATATGTAGGCATAACATTGTCAAAGCCCATAAGAGGAATTGCATTGTGAACTCTTGGGTCATGAGCATCAAATGTGATTATATTTGAAACACCCATGCTCTGAAGTTCCTGAAGAGCTACTGCACAGTCAAGAGATTCTCTGTAATTTCTTCTATGCTGTCTTCCGCCGTAAAGAGAAGGCATAATAACAGTAATTCTGTGTGCCTTACCACTTGCTGCCTGAATGATTCTCTTAAGGTCCTGATAATGGTCATCAGGAGACATAGAATTTTCTTTTCCAAACATTGTATATTTACAACTATAGTTGCAAACATCAACAACGATAAATAAATCCTTACCTCTTACAGTTGATTTAATAATACCTTTTCCATCACCTGACTGAAATCTTGGGCACTGTGCTTCAATCAAAAATGTATCAATTTCATAGCCACCCTCTTTAGCCCACTGAACAAGATACTTATCAATTTTTTCACCAAGTTCTTTCGCACTGTCAAGAGCAATAATACCAAGGGGTGCTACTCTTGAATCGTTGTCAAATAATACTTTCTTCTGTAAATTCTGGTCCATTTCCTATAAATTCCTTTCGTGTTTTATAACAGAATTACCCCAAACAAAATTTGCTTGGGGTAATTTGGTTATTATAATTCAACCAAATACTTATTGATGTATTCAGGAGCTAACTCCTTATCTGCAGAAATTGCAATAGTGAAGTTTACATTCCATTTTGCTTCAAGTTTTTCAACTGATGCAACGAATTTTTCAAATCCTTCTTCACCGTCTTCTACAATTTTCCAAATGCTGTCAATAAAAACATTAGAAGTATCAAAGTTATTTGCTATAATACCACTAACAAATCCGTAAAATTCATCGTAATTGTTAATGTCGAATTCTTCTGTAACAATGTAACGAACATTTGGTTTAAGGTCAAATTTTAATCTGTTGTCCTTACCAATGAAAACTAAGCTACCCTGTTCTTCTTTAATAGCTGTGTTAACATGGTCTACTAAATATTTAGTTTTGCCTGTACCTTTTTTACCCATAATAATGTTAATCATATTCATTACGCCCCTTTCATAGTTATATGATACTATATATTGTATTTTTTTTCAAGTACTTTTTGATTATTTTAATCTATTTTCTAAATCTTTTTTCATATCTTCATATCCAGGCTTACCTAAAAGAGCAAACATATTCTTTTTATATTCTTCAACACCTGGCTGATTAAACGGATTAACTCCTAAAATATAACCACTGATACCGCAAGCTTTTTCAAAGAAGTAAACCATATAACCAAATTCAAATTCATTAGCTTCAGGAATAGAAACAATTAAATTCGGAACCTGACCGTCTGTATGTGCAAGAAGTGTACCTTCAAAAGCTTTTTTGTTTACGAAATCCATTGTTTCTCCTGCAAGGAAATTAAGTCCGTCAACATTGTCAACATCTTCTTCAATAACAAAGTTTTTAGTTGGGTTTTCGATGTTTAAAACAGTTTCAAAAATATTTCTTAAGCCTTCCTGAATATACTGTCCCATTGAATGAAGGTCTGTTGAAAAATCAACTGCAACAGGTAAAATACCTTTGTTGTCTTTTCCTTCGCTTTCACCGTAAAGCTGCTTCCACCATTCTGAAAAATAATGCATTTTAGGTTCATAATTAACTAAAATTTCGTTTGTGTAACCTTTTCTGTAAAGAATGTTTCTTATTGCAGCATACTGGTAACACGCATTGTTTTCAATATCACAATCTGCAAAATCTTCTCTTGCTTTTGCAGCACCTTCCATAATAGCATCAATATCAATACCTGCAGCTGCAAGTGGTAACAAACCAACAGCTGTAAGAACTGAGAATCTTCCACCAACATCATCAGGAATAACGAATGTTTCATAACCCATAACATCTGCAAGGTTTTTAAGCGCTCCCCTTGCTTTATCTGTTGTTGCAAAAATTCTTTCTTTAGCACCGTCGATACCATACTTATCTTCAAGCATCTTCTTGAAAATTCTGAAAGCAATAGCAGGTTCTGTTGTTGTACCTGATTTTGAAATTACATTAACAGAAAAATCTTTATCTTTTACAAGTTCAATTAAATCCATAAGATAAGTTGAGCTGATAGAATTACCTGCAAAATAAATTTTAGGTGCATTTCTGTCTTCTGCATTCAAATCATTACAGAATGTATGTGTAAGCATTGAAAGACCTGCTTTAGCACCAAGGTATGAACCGCCAATACCAATAACAATAAGAATTTCACTGTTAGATTTAATCTTCTCTGCAGCTTTTTTAATTCTTACAAACTCTTCTTTGTCATAATTAACAGGAAGATCAATCCATCCAAGAAAATCGTTTCCAGCACCTGTTTTGTTGTGCAATGTATCATGCGCCGCTTTAAGTGCAGGTTTGATATTTTCAAGTTCTTCTTTACTGATTTTCCAGTTTGCTTTTGAATAATCTAATTTAATCATTTATATTACCTCCTAATTGTTATATCTCTTAACTTCATATACTCCCGAAATATTTTTTAGTTTCGTAGTAACCATTGCAAGTTGTTGTCCGTTTTTAACCTCTATAGCCACTTCAATTGCAGCCATATTATCTTTCACAACTCTTGCATTCATTCCCACAATAGGAATGTTCATATTTGATAAATCAGCCGCTATTTCATAAACAAGGTTTGCTCTGTTGACCGCAGATACCTGAATATCAGCAACAAACGCTGTATTTGAATCTGTAACATCCCACGAAACTTCAATCATTCTTGATTTCTCGTTTTCTGCAGTATTTTTGGCATTTATACAGTCTGCACGATGCACAGAAACACCTCTGCCCCTTGTAATATAACCAACAATATCATCACCCGGTACAGGATTGCAGCATTTTGAAAGTCTTACAAGACAATTATCTATTCCTTTAACTGTAACACCGTTATCAGATGTTCTTTTTTTCTTCTTATGCTCAAATGGTATTTGCTTTTCTTCTTCACCACTTGTAAGCTTTTTAAGTTCGTCTTTTAATTTAACAATAATTTTATTTGAAAGTGAGCCTTCAAAACCAACTGTTGCATACATGTCTTCAGGATTTCTTATGCTGAATTTTTTCATTGTAAGCTGAGTGAATTCTTCTTTAAATTCATTCATATTCGGAATTTCAGCTCGTCTTATTTCTTTATCAATAAGTTCCTTACCCTTTAATATGTGTTGTTCTCTGTTATGCGCTTTATGCCATTGATTTATCTTACTTCTCGCCTGTGATGTCTTTACTATTTTAAGCCAGTCAAGACTAGGACCTTTAGATGTTGGTGTTGTTAATATCTGAACAATATCGCCGGTTTGCAATTCCTGATCAATAGTAACGATTTTTCCATTGATTTTAGCACCTATCATTTTGTTACCAACTTCACTGTGAATAGCATAGGCAAGGTCAATAGGACAAGAACCAATCGGAAGGTTAACTACATCACCTTTAGGAGTAAACACAAAAATTTCATCGGTAAACAGGTCAATTTTAAGTGTTTTCATAAACTCTTCAGAATCAGAAAGTTCTTTCTGAACATCGAGCATATTTCTTACCCATTCTAGTTTTTCATCTAACTGACCTTTGTTGTCTTTAACGCCTTCTTTATATTTCCAATGTGCAGCGATACCATATTCTGCAGTTTTGTGCATATCCCATGTTCTTATCTGAATTTCACAAGGAGTACCATTAGGTCCGATTACTGTAGTATGCAAAGACTGATACATATTAGGCTTCGGCATAGCTATATAATCTTTAAAACGCCCCGGTATGGGTTTATAAGTTTCGTGAACAAGTCCAAGTACCGCATAACATTCTGTTATTGTATTTACAATGACACGCACAGCAAACAAGTCATAAATTTCATCAATATTCTTATTCTGTGCATACATTTTACGAAATATTGAGTAGAAGTGCTTTGCTCTTCCTTCAATATGGAAATCTTCAACAAGATCAGCAATCTTTCCTTTAAGATTTTCCATAACATCATTTATATATCCATCTCGTTCTGTCTTCTTCTGCTTGATGCTTTCAACAATTTCATAATATGCTATTGAATCAAGATATCTTAAAGCAAGATCCTCAAGCTCCCACTTAATTTTAGAGATACCAAGTCTGTGTGCAAGCGGTGCATATACATCGAGAGTTTCTTTTGCTTTTTCTCTCTGTTTATCCTCTCGCATGCTTTTTAGAGTTCTCATATTATGAAGACGGTCAGCAAGTTTTATAATAATTACTCTGATATCTTTAGCCATAGCTAAAAACATTTTTCTTAAATTTTCAATTTGCTGTTGTTCTTTACTTGTATACGGAATTTTAGCAAGTTTAGTTACACCCTCAACAAGCAAAGCAACCTCATCGCCAAACTGCTTTCTTATTTCATCAAGACTAGTATCAGTGTCTTCAAGCACATCATGTAACAGACCCGCAGTAATTGACTGTGAATCCTGTTCGAGTTCAGCAAGAATTATGGCAACCTGATAAGGGTGAACCATATAAGGCTCGCCCGAATATCTGCGTTGATCACAATGAGCTTTTTCAGCAAGATTATATGCACGCTCAATCATATCAAAATCTGTAGCAGGATTATATTTTTTTACTAATTCTATCAGTTCTCTACAATTCTGATCCATACCATTCCTCTTACTTAATATCTATTATTCGAAGCTGAACACTTCTTACATTTCTGAAATCATTTATATCCAATTGACAAATAACACTTACAGTATCATTAAACGCAATATTGTTACCATTACCAAACCCAAAAGCTATAGCATCAACAGTTACACCATCTTTACAAAGAGTTAGTTTCAGGTGTTGTTTTTCATTTCCGATGCAGTAAGCTTTTTGAACAGTCATATTCTTAATATAAAACTGTGGTTGAGTGTTTCCTGTTCCAAAAGGCTGCAGAACTGCAAGTTGTTCTGCGCATTGCAAATTCAAGTGTCTGCCTCTTAATTCACAATCTGCAATGATTGTAGCAACACTCAAGTCATCACTAAGATATTTATTTGCATATTCATTTATTTTCAAACGAAATTCATCGATTTTTTCATATTCAATAGTAAGACCTACTGCCAGTTCATGTCCGCCAAAGGTTACAAGTGAATCTCTGCAATAGTCAAGTGCATCATATAAAGAAAAACCTTCAATGCTTCTTCCTGAACCTTTATAATTGCTTTCAGGACATTGCGAAAGTAAAATACAAGGCTTCATATATTTTTTTGTAAGTCTTGATGATACAATTCCAACAACGCCGTGGTGCCACTCTTTGTTGCATAGTACAACAACTTTATCATTTTTATATTTATCAAGAAACATTGCTTCTGCTTCTTTAAGTATCTCCATTTCTATATTTTGTCTTTGATAATTAAAATCAGACAAATCTTTCGCAATTTTATATGCCTCGTCATAATCATCACACAAAAACAAGTCAATTGCTCTTTGAGCACTTTCAAGTCTGCCTGCCGCATTTATTCTTGGTGCAATAACAAAACCAATTTTGGTTGTATTGACTGTATCCATATCAACACCTGATACATCAAACAATGCTTTAATGCCAACATTGGTGTTCTCCTTAATTTTTTTGAGACCCACATGGCAAATAATTCTGTTTTCATCAATAAGTGGTACGATATCAGCAACAGAACCAATGGCAGTAAAATCAGAATACTTTTCAAGCACATCATAGTAGCTCATTTTATCTTTTAAAAGAGCCTGACAAACCTTAAGTGCAACGCCTACACCTGCAAGAGCTTTAAAAGGATATGTGCAATCATTTTGTTTTGGGTCTATAACTGCAACTGCGTCAGGAATTAAATCTCCGCACTCATGATGGTCTGTTATTATTACATCAATTCCAAGTGATGACGCGTATTTACATTCTTCAACAGCAGTAATTCCACAGTCAACAGATACAATAAGCTGTGTACCTCTCTGTGCCAGAATGTCTATAGAGCCGATTGATATTCCGTAGCCTTCAGTTTCTCTGTCAGGAATATAATAATCAACTATACCGCCAAGTTCTCTCAAGCACAGAACAAGAATTGTTGAAGATGTTACACCATCAGCATCATAATCACCATATACTGTTATTTTCTGCTTATTTTCAATAGCAGATTTTATTCTTATAACCGCTTTATCCATATCCTTTAAAAGATATGGGTTATGCAGTGATGCTATGTCTTTTTTTATAAAACGCTTTGCTTCATCAGGTGAAAATCCGCGGACACAAAGAATAGCTGCAACAAGTCTGTCTACATCAGTAGCTTCAACTATCTCATTGACTTGTTCAACTGTGGGAACTTCAGAAACAATCCATTTTGTGTTCACATTTTCACCTTCTTTCCTTAACCAATTTATTATAACAAAAAGTTGAAGATATTTCAATATCTTCAACAAATTTATTTTATATATTTTAAATAATTTCCTTTTACACAAGTAATAGCTTTACAATTAATTTCATTTTGGGAAATATAATTATTAAATCCCTTTGCAAAAGCTATAAACTTTTTACCAAAGCTTTTCGACTTTGCTTTAACAATTTCAAAAACAAAACTATTGCCCAGAATATCAACAGTGTATTCTCCTACCAACAGTTCTGTATCTGCTTCAACTGTAAACACATCATCAAAAGATACATCAGAAAATTTACTTTTATTGTTTTCGTATAATTCAACAGGTGGTTTGCCTACTACTGTAATAGTTGTTTTGTCGCCGAATTTATCAGGTAATCTTCCATTTTTTCTACATTCAAGTCTTAATAAAAATGTATTGACAAGTTCAGCAACATTGGTAATTTCTGTCTGTTGAATGTTCTTGAATTGTTCATAATCTACACATTCAAAACCTGTAATGTCATTCAGCTTCACATATTGCACATTATCGCCTGACATTTCAACAAAATTATAATTATCAAAAATAACAAGTGCATTTTCTTCAGTTTTTTTACATTCTGAATTTTTATACACGACTTCAGGCTTTATATCATTTTTTTCTAACTGCAGCATTAAGGCAGAAAGATTTTTTTCATTATCTCCGTAATAGTAAAGCGAATAGTTCAACTCACTCTTTACTTTTTCTTCAATTTCTTTCTTGTTTGAAATTAAATCAGGGCGAACCTTTGCTGTTATTTCATAAGCTCTGTCTTCACGCCATTTTTCGATATTTTTATCGTTTCCTGAAAGTAATACTTCAGGCACAGCAACATTATGATATACAGAGGGTCTTGTGTACTGGGGATATTCAAGCAAGCCATTGTAATGGGATTCACCTGAATATGACTCTTCACAAGACAAAACGCCCGGTACAAGTCTTGAAACACTATCACAAACAACCATAGCAGCAAGTTCACCGCCGGTTAACACATAGTCACCGATTGACAATTCAAAATCACATATCTCGTCTATGATTCTTTGGTCAATACCTTCATAATGACCACATATAAATACAAGATGTTCCTCTTTTGAAAGTTTTTTAGCAATATCCTGATTAAACACTTTACCTCTTGGAGACAAATACACCGTTTTAGGTCTTTTATCAGAATTTTCAAGAACATATCTGTATGCATCATAAATAGGTTGAGTTTGCAAAAGCATACCTGCCCCGCCGCCATAAGGATAATCATCTACCCTTTTATGCTTGTTGTTTGTGAAATCTCTTATATTTATATAATTAAATTCAAGTATACCTTTATCACTTGCGTTTTTAAGAATACTTGAATTTAAAACACTAGAAAAAACTTCCGGGAAAAGAGTAAGTATGTCGAATTTAATCATATCAATCCCTCCGGAAGTTTAACTTTTATTATTTTATTATTAATATCAACAGATAAAACATTTTCTTTAACAGCAGGCAGGTAAATTGCAGGACCTTTGCCCTTAATTTCGTATAGATCTGCACCGCCGGCAGGAAATACATCAGAAACCTTGCCTAAAAGATTGTCACCCTCATACACTTCACAACCGATTAAATCAGCAATATAATAAGTATCATCCGGTAAATCTTCCATCTGTGATTCTTCACAATACGCAATTAAATCTCTTAATTTTTCTGCCTTTTCTACAGTGTCTATACCCTGCAAATTCAAGATAATGTTTGATTTTTGATATTTTACATCGTTAACAGTATACTTCTGTCCTTCAATAACGATGTATTCAAACTGTTCAAAAATTTCAGGAAAATCAGTCCACGGTATAAGCTTTATATTTCCTCTTACACCGTGAATATTGCATATTTTCCCAATTGCAAGCATCTTTTCCATAATTACATTATATCAACTGCAACTTTTTTCTCGCAGTTTACAGATGCAGCTTTGATTACAGTTCTGATTGCCTGAGCAATTTTTCCTTTTTTGCCGATAACTTTACCGATATCTTCTTTAGCAACATAAAGCTGAAGAACAGTTAAATTATCTTTTTCAACAACCTCTACTCTGACTTCATCAGGATTATTAACAAGCTGTTTAGCTATTCCTAAAAGTAATGTCTGCATTTTTCTCTCCTGAATTATTTAATAACATTAATCTTCTTAAGCATAACTTTAACTGTGTCAGTTGGCTGAGCGCCGTTAGCAATCCATTTTGAAGCTTTTTCAGCGTCAATTTTGATTTCTGCAGGATCTGTTAAAGGATTGTAAGTACCAATTTCTTCAATAAATCTGCCATCTCTTGGGTATCTTGAATCTGCTACTACTACTCTGTAGAAAGGAGCTTTCTTTGAACCCATTCTTCTTAATCTGATTTTTACTGCCATTTTTTCTTCCTCCAATATATTATATAATTTAATTATTTAAATTCCTAAAAAGGAAAATTTAACTTACTTAACTTTTTCATTTTTTTAGGGTTTGAGAATTGCTTCATCATTTTCTGCATTTGCTCAAACTGTTTTAAAAGAGCGTTAACCTGAGTTAATGTAGTACCACTACCTTCAGCAATTCTTTTTCTTCTGCTGTAATTGATAATTTCAGGTTTCTGTCTTTCTTTCATTGTCATCGACTTGATAATAGCTTCTGTTTGAGCCATTTTCTTTTCGTCAATGTTAATATCTTTTAATGCTTTAGAATTTACGCCCGGCATCATACCAAGAATTTTATCAAGTGGTCCCATATTTTTCATTTGCTGGAACTGTTCTAAAAAATCATTAAGGTCAAATGTCTGTGATCTTATTTTCTGTTCAAGCTCTGCAGCTTTCTTTTCATCAAAGGCTTCCTGAGCTTTATCAATAAGTGTAAGAATATCACCCATTCCAAGAATTCTGGATGCCATTCTGTCAGGATAAAACAACTCTAAATCATCAAGCTTTTCACCCATACCGCAGAAAACAACAGGCTTCCCTACCACTGCATTGATTGAAAGTGCCGCACCGCCTCTTGTATCACCATCAAGTTTAGTTAAAATTGATGCATCAATACCAATTTGTTCATTAAAGGACTGTGCAACATTTACTGCATCCTGACCTGTCATTGAATCAAGAACAAGATAAGATTCTGTTGGCTTAACCTGTTCTTTTATCTGACGGAGTTCATCCATAAGACCATCGTCTATATGAAGTCTACCCGCAGTATCAAGGATTACAATGTCATAAAATTTAGATTTAGCATACTCAATAGCTTTGTTTGCAATTTCAACAGGATTTTTAGAATCAAGTGTAAAAACCTCTGCACCAACCTGTTCACCAACAACCTGAAGCTGTTTGATAGCAGCAGGTCTGTAAACATCACAAGCTACCAGTAATGATTTTTTATTGTTTTTTGAAAAATACTTGGCAACCTTTGCACAGGTAGTTGTTTTACCTGCACCCTGAAGGCCCATCATAAGATAAACAGATGGTGCTTTAGGGGCAATTGCAGGTTTATACTCCTTATCACCCATAAGTGCAACAAGTTCTTCATTTACTATTTTGATTACCTGTTGTCCCGGAGTGAGGCTTTCAAGTACCTGAGAGCCGATTGCTTTTTCTGTAGCATTCTTAACAAAATTCTTAACAACTTTAAAGTTAACATCAGCTTCAAGCAAAGCAAGCTTAACCATACGCATTGCATCTTTAACATCTGCTTCAGATACTTTGCCACGGCTTTTAAGTTTTTTGAAAACGTCATTAAGTTTTTCGCTTAAACTATCAAATGCCATTTATATCTCCTTAAATAATTTCGTTGATTTTATTGAGTTTTTCAAGAATTCTTTTCTTTTGCATCATCGACATTGGAATTGCCGACAAATCCTTTGCAAGTTCTTCAAGAACAGTTGAGATTTCGTTATTTTTCTCTGATATACGAAGATTCGCTTCAAGTTCGTGCATAGTTTTTTCTGCTTTCATTAAACTGTCACGAACTCCCTGTCTTGATATTTCAAGTTCTTCGGCAATTTCGCCTAAAGAAAGGTTTTGATTATAGTATAAATCGAAGATTTCACGTTGTCTGTCTGTGAGCATTGTGTGATAATAATCATAAAGAATAGATAAGTATAATTCTCGTTCCATAAATCAAACTCCAATATCAAAATTCAACACTGTAAAGTTTTTTGCTTTACAGATTATATATTATTTGTTTGATTTTGTCAATACTTTTTTTAATTTTCTTCAATTATTTCTTCAGAAGGCTCTTCTTCGCTTGTATTTGGGGGGCTTATTTCCTGAATTGCGAACTTAAGTTCTTCCATTCCGCTGCCAAATTCTTCCCAATCACCGTCTTTTGCAGCAGTTTCGATTTTTTCATAAGCAGACACTATTTTCTGAATATTTTCATCTTCAACATAAGTGCCTTCTAAAATTTCTTCTTCTGTTAATTCACTGACATTATTTTCTTTATAAATGTTATTTAAATCTTTTGAGAAAACTTTTTTAAGTGCAATATCTAAAGACTCTTCCATTGCTATATTATCACCAAACACTGCAATCATTCTTTTTAAAACAGGAATAGATGCCTGATTTTCTGAATTTATATAAACAGGTTCAATATAAAGAATATTGCCCATAACAGGGATAACAAGGATATTGCCTCTTATAACGGTACTTCCTCCTGAATTCCAAAGAGTAAGCTCTTTAGAGATTTCAGAATCATTGTCAATCATATTTTCAATTTGAAGTGGTCCGTAAATATTGTAGTTTTTAGGATATTTATAGCATACAAGCTTACCATAATTTTCTTTTGAATTACCTGCCGCAATCCAGGCAACCATATTTTCTCTGTTATAAAGCGTATAAGGAAGCATAAATATCATTTCAGGTTTTGTTTCATTGAACTCTTTAAGCTGCATAATATTATAATATGGCTTCATCTCTTTAATTTCATTATTATATTTTTCGCTTGCAACAGTATACATATCACTTTTATTGTAGAAAGTGGTCGGAGAATTTGTATGATATCTCTGATACATTTTTGACTGTACAACAAATAACCATTCAGGATATTTTGTTTTACTGTAAATGTCGGCAGGCATATCAGTCTTTTCAAACAAATATGGATAAATCGCATTATATGCATTAACTATCGGGTCATTTTTGTCAATGATATAAAATTTAGTTGTTCCGTCATAAGCATCAACTGTGATTTTAACAGAATTTCTGATGTAGTTGAAACTGTTGTCATAGAACTGAGCATAAGGGAATTTATCTGTTGTTGTATATGCATCAATTACCCAGATAAGTTTTCCTTCATCAGTAATTACAATGTGTGGGTCTTCGTCTATTTTCAAGAACGGAGCAACACTTTCAACTCTGTCTATAATGTTTTTATTTAAAAGCATTCTGCTTTCGTTTGTAATCTGATTTGATAAAAACAATTTTAAATCCGCAGATCTTATTGAAAGCACGAGCTTATTTATAAAGTTTAATTTAACACCTGCTGTACCATCGTAATCAAATTCATAATCATTATCGCCTTCAGAATAATCAATTTCTCTGATTTTTGAGTTAACAACTACAGGTTTGTTGTCTGTTTCACCAAAATATATTCTTGGTTGTGTAATATATGGTACACCGTCCTGTTTTTCAGGAGTAAGGTCTTTTATAATGTAATCAGGTTCACCCTGGCTTGTTACTGAGTTAATTGATGCCATAACCGCACCGTAACCATGTGTATATCTGAAGGTTTCGTTTACATAGGTTGAAGTTTGTGCATCTATTTTACTTTTATCAAGTTCTCTGACACCTAAAATAACTGCTCTTTCTCTGTTTTTAACATTATAAACCGCAACATCAAGATCTTTAAAATCATAATAACTTCTCAAGCCCTGAAGCTGATCTGTTGCACCTAATGTGGCATCCATATCAACAATTCTTATATTATTAATGGTTTCTGTAAAATCAGAAACTTCGGAAGCTTTAAATGAATTATTAATTTTATATTCAGTTTCAATTACATTATCTATATTATAAGCTTTTTTAGTGTAGTCAAGGTGATATTTAAGGTACTTTTCTTCAACTTTACTTTCGTTTGGAGAAACATATATTGTATCAACCGCAAGGGCAATTATAACAGTTGCAATATAAATAACAAAATATGATGCAAATGAAATAAGTGCCGGTTTGATTTTATTTTTCTTAACAAAAATAATAACAAAAAGAGTTATCACCATCATAAGAACAGGCGATATTCTGTAGTAATTGAGCCAGATATTTGCACCAACAAAGCCTGCACCTGTAAATTTGGAAAAATCTGCGAATAACAAATCACTGGCACTAAGTACAACCTCAATTGCTTTTATAAGCATAAAAAGTACAACATTAATCGCAAGATGATTTACAATTGGTCGGCATTTTGCCATATCAACAAGAGTTCTTTCTCCGAACTTGAAATAAGATAACGCATATAAAATAACAATACAAATTAACATAATTGTCCATAAGTATGTTATCCCCTCGCAAATAAGTTGTATAAAAGGTCTTGTAAAAACATAAAAGCCAATATCATGAAAGAACAAAGGGTCATTTAAATTAAAGCTTTGTGCATTGGAGAAAAGAAGAAAATCTGAAGATATTTCATTGTTTAAAAACAAAGCTGCAAACATTGAAAGTACAAGAACCACAGGAAAAACAATCCTCTTTTTCTCAAGAACAGGTTGTTTAACACCTGACTTTTCCAGACACTTATTTGCAATAGCCACCTGAATATAAATTATCAGGAACATTATAAAAGCACTTGCTAAATAAACAACAACATTAGTTGATAAGTTTTTAACATACACACTAACGAATTTTTCCCCTATTTCAGCAATTTCAAGATAATCTCCGTAAAATTTTACAAAAACACTGAACACAACTGCAAAAAGCACCAGAAACGATACTGCAACTGCTTTTATTTTTTGTTTTGCATTTACTTTGTTCACTTTATATCTCCTTATCTTTATGAATTGAAAATTGCATCTGCAAATTCTTTAGGGTTAAATGGCTGAAGGTCATCCATCTGCTCCCCTACACCAACAAACTTAACAGGAAGTTCCTGTTCGTTTGAAATACCTATTACAACACCGCCTTTGGCAGTACCGTCAAGCTTTGTTAAAATCAAACCTGTAAGCCCGGTTGATTCACCAAATACTTTAGCCTGTGAAAGTGCATTCTGACCTGTTGTAGCATCTAAAACCAAAAGAACTTCTTTCTCTACATCAGGCATTTCTCTTTCTGCAATCTTAATTATTTTAGAAAGTTCGTTCATAAGATTTTTCTTGTTATGAAGTCTTCCTGCAGTATCACAGATAATCATATCAGCATTTCTGTTTTTTGCTGCCTGAATTGCATCAAAAACAACCGCACCAGGATCTGAACCTTCATTGTGTCTGATTATGTCGCACCCAACTCTGCCTGCCCATATTTCAAGCTGGTCTGCTGCAGCAGCTCTGAAAGTATCTCCTGCTGCAAGTATTACTTTCTTACCCATTTCTTTGTAATAATGAGCAATTTTTCCGATAGAAGTCGTTTTACCAACACCATTTACACCAACAACAATAATAAGTTTTTTCCCTGAAACATCTATTGTGCTGTCGTTCTTTGAAAGAATATCAGTAATTATTTCAACAAGCTTTTCTTTGATTTTATCTACATCCTGAATATTTTCTTTTTTTACACAGGCTCTCAAATTATCTAAAATAAGCTCTGTTGTTTCAAATCCCACATCAGAAAGAATCAAAGTTTCCTCCAATTCTTCAAACAAGTCTTCATCAACAGTTCTGAAGTTGGCAAATATATTATTTATACCGTCTGTAAGGCCGGCTTTTGTTTTAGAAAGACCTGCTTTAAGTTTATCAAAAAATCCCATATTATTCCCCTTCGTTGTTTAATATTTTTTCTTCAACATCATTTATGTCAAGTTTAAGAAGCTTTGACACACCTTTTTCAGGCATAGTAACACCATAAAGCACATCCGCTTCTTCCATTGTTCCTCTTCTGTGAGTAATAATAGCAATCTGTGATGCAACACTTATTTTTCTTAAATAATTTGCAAATCTGTATACGTTAACATCATCAAGAGCCGCTTCTATTTCGTCAAGCACGCAAAGTGGTGAAGGTCTTACTTCTAACAATGAGAATAAAAGTGCAATTGCAATAATTGCCTTTTCTCCACCTGAGAACAATGACATATTCTGTAATTTTTTACCCGGTGGCTGTGCAATAATATCAACACCTGAAGTTAAGATGTTTTCTTCATCAACGAGCACAAGCTCTGCGTGACCGCCGTTAAAGAGTTCTTTAAATACTCTTGTGAAAGTCTTATTGATAATATCAAGCTGTTCGGTGAACTGCTTAATCATAAGTGCTTCCATATCTTTAATAATGTTATTAAGCGACTTTTTAGCATCTTCAAGGTCATCTCTTTGCTTTGTAAGGAACTCATATCTTTCATTTACCTGTGCATATTCTTCAATAGAGTTAACATTTACATTACCAAGCGCTCTTATTTTATTCTTAACAGATGTAACATACTTTTGAAGTTCATTAAGATTTTCAACATCTTTTCGGTATTCCTGTGCAGTTACATAAGTAAGCTCATATTCATCCCAGAGTCTTGAATTGATTGAACCGAATTCTGCTTCCTGTCTTATAATCTTTTCTTCAACTCTTGTTTGTTCCTGTGCAAGAAGTACAAGCTTTTCGTTGCATACTTTAGTCTCTTCGGCATAAGAAGAAAGATATTTTTCATTGGTTTCTCTTTCTATTCTTATTTCGGAAATGAGATTTTCAAGCTTAACAATTTCTTCTTTTTTAGATTCGATTTGCTTATTGATAGCTTCAATTTTTTCGTTAATATCGGAATCTTTTGAAGAATTTGAAGAAATTTCTTTTTTCTTGTTTTCACATTCTTCTTCAAGCTTTGCAACAGTATCGCTTATATATTCAAGCTTTTGTTCAAGAAGTGACTTATCACTTTCTGCTTCCGAAATATCAACTTTAAGTTTTGTGATTTCTGTGTTGATTTCTTTGGATTTAGAAAGACTTATATTGTTTTCATCCTGAATTTTCTTAATCTTTGTCTGTAATGCTTCAATTTCATTATTTATATCATCCTGAATCTGTGAAGCTTCTTTTTCAAGGTCAGATTTATTTTTAATGGTAGTTTCTATATTATTCTTTTCAGAAATAAGTTCTTCAAGCTCTTCATTAAGACTGTTAATTGTGTTCTTATAATGCTCAAGATTATATTCACTTTTGAAGATTTCATTATTCATTTGCTGAATTGTGAAATTTAATTTATCACATTCATTGATATAAGCTTCATTTTCAGCAATAACACTACTGTAAAGTTCTTTTGCTTCACACAGTTCATCTGAAAGCTTTTCAAGTAAAATATCAAGTTCTTTAATCTGCGCAGCTCTTGATAAAAAGCTTCCTGCTTTTCCTAAATTACCGCCTGTTATAGCACCACCGGCATTGATAACCGTACCATCAAGAGTTACAATCTTATACTTATACTTAACTTTTCTTGAAAATTTAATTGCACTGTCTACATCATTAAATAAAAGAGTTCTTCCTAAGATTTCATTTACTACTCCCTGGAATTTTTCTTTACATTTAACAACTGCAGAAGCAAGGGAAATATAACCTTCTTCACCTTTAAATTCCTGTTCATCAAGAATTCTTCCCTTAATTTCAGAAATAGGTAAAAAGGTAGCTCTGCCGCCCTTGATTTTTTTAAGATATTCAATAGCCGTTTTTGCATCTTTTTCTGTTTCAGTAATAATATTCTGAAGAACATTACCAAGTACGGCATCGATAGCTGTTGCATATTTGGAATCAAGCTCTATTACTTTTGCAACAACACCATAAATTTTAATACCTTCAAGCCCTGCATTGATGATAGACTTAACACTATAGTTATAGCCTTCCATATCCTTTTCCATTTCATCAAGCATTTTCTTTTTATCAGTACCTGATGAAATACGGCTTGTAAGTTCAGAAATCTTTTCTGAAAGTTCTTTCTTTTTATTTTCTGTTTGTAATCTTTTTTCGTCTTTTTCTTTAAATTCAGCTTTTACAATATCTGCTTCTTCTTTTTTAGCAGTAATCTCTTTCAGAAGTTCATCTTTTTTAACATTAACTGCCTGGATATCTTCTTTTGAAATTTCAATATCATCTTCTATTGTAACTTGTCTTACCTTTAATGTTTCAACTTCTTTTTTTGCCGCAGCAAGCTCCGCATTCTTTTCTGCAAGTATGCGGTAATATTCAAGTATTTTATTATTACATTCGTCTATTTCAGTATTAGTTTCTTCAACATCCTTGTCAGCTTTTGCAAAAGCATCATTAAGCTCTGCTAATTTTTCATTAAGAGCCTTTACAATTTCTTCTGCTTCATTTTTGCTGATCTGTATTTTTTCTGCTTCAGCATTATTCTCAGCAATTCTTGCATTAAGTGCTTCTATTTCGTTATTTATTCTCTGAACATTATCAGTATTATACTCAAGGCTGTTTAAAAGCACATTGATATCATTTTCAAATGATGAAATATCATTTTTAACCTGATAAAGTGTTTCGCTTAACTTTTCCTGCTGAAGTTCCTTTTGTTTATTTTCAAGGCGAGTTTCCTCACTCTTTTTGTCTGCTTCATTGATTTTTTCGTGTGTGAGAGTAATTTCTTTATTGATATTTTCAATGTTTTCTCTCATTTTTTCAAGATTAGTCTTAATCTTGTCCATAAGATTAACCGATAAGTTAATCTCATTACCTTTTAAGTCTTCTTTTAATTTTAAATACTCTTTTGCTTTTTCACTTTCAATGCGAAGTGGTTCAAGACGCACTTCAAGTTCTGAAATAATATCGAGAAGTCTTATGAGATTTTCTTGTGTCTGTTCTATTTTCTTTTCAGATTCATGTTTTCTGTATCTGTACTTTGAAATACCTGAAGCTTCTTCAAAAATAACTCGTCTGTCTTCAGGCTTTGCAGTAATAAGTTCATCAATTTTACCCTGACCAATAACAGAATAACCATCTCTGCCCATACCTGTATCCATAAACAGTTCGTGAATGTCTTTAAGTCTGCAAGAAGTTCTGTTTATGTAGTATTCACCTTCACCTGATCTGAAAAATCTTCTGGTAATAACAACTTCATTGTATTCAACATTAAAGAGTTTTTCACTGTTATCAAAGCAAATAGATACTTCAGCAAAGCCCACAGGGTCTCTTTCCTGTGTGCCTGCAAAGATAACATCTTCCATTTTACCGCCACGAAGACTTTTAATGCTTTGTTCACCCATTACCCATCTTATAGCATCGGAAATATTACTTTTCCCGCTACCATTAGGGCCAACAATGCCTGTTATTCCTTTATTAAATTCAATTTTTACTTTATCAGGAAATGATTTAAACCCCTGTATTTCAAGATATTTTAAAAACACCTTTACACCTCATAAATTTCTAAACATTTTTTTGAAGCTTCCTGCTCCGCACTTTTCTTTGTATTTCCTTCTGCTTTTGCAATAAGTTTTCCGTTTATATAAACCCCAACTTCAAAAATTCTGTCGTGAACAGGACCTTTTTCAGCCAGAACCTTATATTTCACATCATCTGAAGTTCTTGCACAAAGCTCATAAACTTTTGACTTGTAATCTACATTCTTAATACTATCATCTGTATAAACATCTTCAGTTATTATAGAATTAACCCATTGTTTCACTCTGTCAAAGCCTGCATCAAGATAAATAGCAGCAACAACCGCCTCAAAACAATCAGAAAGCAAAGATGGTTTATCCATACCATTTTCAAGAATTTCACCATTACCCATAAGAATAAACTTATCAAGATTGTTTCTTTTTGAAAGTATATAAAGCGGTTTTTCACTGACAACAGAAGCTCTTAATTTAGATAAAAAGCCTTCATCCTTTTCAGGATACAAGCCATATATATCTATAGAAACTATAGCATCCAATATAGCATCACCAAGAAACTCCATTCTTTCATTTGAAACATTTGCTCCGCCTTCATTAACAAGAGAGCTGTGTGTCAGTGCAACCTTTAAAAGTTCTTTGTTTTTGAATGTATATCCTAATGTTTTTTCGGCTGACTCCAATACCTTATCTTCCATAATAACACCTCTTTAAACAGGAATTGAGTATGCCAAAGGCATACTCACCAAAATCAGGAAATTTTGTTAATGTACTCAATAACATCTGCAATTGTTTTGATGTTATCTGCTTCGTCTTCATCAAATTCAATTCCGTATTCATCTTCAAGTTCCATAATAAGGTCAATCATACTGATTGAATCGATATTAAGGTCACCCACAAAAGAAGATTCCATAGTTATTTTTTCTTTGTCAATTCCCATTTTTTCTGAGATAACATCTCTGATTTTTTCAAACATAATTTACTCCTTAATCTTTTAATAAATTTTTATATTTTACAACATAGCTGATTCCTGAAAAAGCAGCGAGAGCGACACTGATATAGAATAAAAACATAGATACTAAATAATATAATCCTGTTTTATCCTGCATAAGTGTAGTTGCGCCTAATATCAACATAGTTGTAGAAATCATTTGAACAACAGTTTTTAACTTACCGAATTTATCAGCAGCAATTACACAGTTTTGTGTTGCAGCAGCCATTCTCAAAGCTGAAACTATAAATTCTCTTGCAAGAACAATAATTACTGCCCATGAAGGAATTAACTGTGCTTCCACAAGACAAAGATACGCACTGATAACAAGCACTTTGTCTGCAATAGGGTCTGCAAACTTTCCGAAATTTGTTACTTCATTTCTTTTTCTTGCAAGGTATCCGTCAAGAAAATCAGTAAATGAAGCAATAAGAAAAACTGCAGCAGAATAAAAATCAGCATATTTAAAATCAATTAACATAAGTACCACAAGAACCGGTACAAGAATTATTCTCATAATTGTAAGTTTATTTGAAATAGTCATCATTATTCCTCCGTAATATATCCCATTAGATTTCCATCAATATAACCATCAACAGTAACCTTTACAAAATCACCTGCATTCAACGAACCTACCTCTGCAGTAATAAACATTTTAGGGTCAACATCAATTGAATCCATATAAGTTCTTCCGTAATACATTTTAATTGTCTTGTCATATCCTTCAACAACGCATTCGTATGTATTACCCTCTTTTTCTTCACAGATTTCATCCGCGAGCTCATAAAGTATATCTGTAAGATGTTCATGTCTTTCAAGTTTAACTTCTTCATCAAGCTGATTATCAAGTTTTGCAGCAGGTGTTCCTTCTTCGCAACTGAAAGGAAAAACACCGGCTCTCTCAATTTTGTATTCTCTTACAAAATCAACAAGTTCACCGAAATCGTCTTCAGTTTCACCAGGGAAACCAACAATAAGAGAAGTTCTGATAACTGCATCAGGAATTTCACTTCTTATTTTGTTAATTAAGGCTATAATAGCTTCTTTTGAAGTTTTTCTTCCCATTCGTTTTAAAACTGAATTTGAAATATGCTGAAGAGGTATATCGAAATAATTAAGCACCTTTTCATTATTTTTAATTTCAGAAATAAGACTATCTGTTATTTCTTCAGGGTAAAGATAGTGAAGTCTTACCCATTTTATTCCCTCTATTTTTGAAAGCAAATTAACAAGTTTATCTAAAGATACATCGCCCTCAAGGTCTTTACCATAGCAAGAAGTATCCTGTGCAATTATAATTAGCTCTTTAACACCCTTATCAGCAAGTGCTTTTGCTTCTTTTAAGATACTCTCAAGGCTTCTGCTTCTGTATTTACCTCGAATTGAAGGAATAACACAGTAAGTACAATGATTATCACAACCTTCTGCAATTTTCAAGTATGCAGTATATGATGGTGTGGTAAGGATTCTGTCTTCTGAATCAAGAGGTGCGTTCATACATCCGCTTATGTATATGCCTCTTTTTTCTTTTGTTTTTTCTATAACCGAAACAATATTTTCAAAATCACCTGTTCCGCAAACACCATCAACTTCAGGAAGCTCATCTAAAACTTCCTGCTTGAAGCGTTCACCCATACATCCTGCAACAATCAATGTTTTAAGTTTTGCAACTTTTTTATAATCTGCAACATCGAGAATCATATCTATAGATTCCTGCTTTGCACTATCTATAAAACAACAGGTGTTGATTATAATAATATCCGCATCATCTTCTCTTGTTGTTATGTTGTAGCCTGCTTCTTTAAGCTTAAAAAGCATAACTTCAGAATCAGTAAGATTCTTGGCACAACCAAGAGATATTAAACAAACATTTTCCAATTGTGTTTACACATCCTCGCCTAGTTTCATAAGACAACTTTTAATTTTATCATATTCAAATCCTTTAGACATACAATATCTGATTGCCTTGTCCACAATTTTTCTGTCATTAATATTGCCTTTGATTTTTTGTTCAAGTAATTTAAAAAGTACATCGTCATTTTCTATTTCTGAAACATATTTTTCAATTATGTCTTTTCTTATCCCTTTAAGTGAAAGGTCATATCTTATTTTTTTGACTCCGTCTTTTTTACCTTTGAACTCACAATATGTTTTTGCATAAATCTCATCATTGATATATCCATATTCAGTCATAATATCTATTGTGCTTTTAATAGCTGAATCGGTATATCCTCTTTGAGATAACTTTTCTTTTAATTCTTTTTCAGAATACATTTTTCTTGAAATAAGCTCGGTACCGTAATCAAGACATTTTTTAAAATCAACAGTCTCTTCAATAAAAGTCATAAACTCATCATCTATTTCCATTCCGACTTTAATTCCAAGATTGTATAAATCAATATCAGAGATTCCAAAAGAAAACTCACCGTCAAGAAAAACAGAATATCTGCCGGGAGTGTTCTTCTGCAACTGAATATCTGTAACTTTACTCATCGTCAGCTACAATTTTAGCAGAAGCATCTGCTTCCTGATTTTTGATTTTTGCCATAACTTTATCTTCAATTTCTTTGCAGATTTCAGGATTTTCCGCAAGGAACTGTTTAGCAGCATCTCTTCCCTGTCCAAGTCTTAATTCACCATAAGAGAACCAGGCTCCTGCTTTATTTACGATACCAAAATCAACACCATAGTCAATAACAATACCTTCTGTTGAAACACCTGTTCCAAACATAATATCAAAATACGCTTCTTTAAATGGTGGAGCAACTTTATTCTTAACAACTTTAATCTTTGTTCTTGAGCCAATGATTTCACTACCATTTTTAAGAGTATCAGCTTTTCTTACTTCAATTCTGACTGATGAATAGAATTTAAGCGCTCTACCACCTGTGGTAACTTCTGGATTACCATACATAACACCAACTTTTTCTCTTAACTGATTAATGAAAATAACAATTGTGTTGGTTCTGTTGATAATACCTGCAAGTTTTCTTAAAGCCTGTGACATAAGTCTTGCATGTAAACCAACATGAGAATCACCCATAAGACCTTCTATTTCAGCCTTTGGAACTAACGCTGCAACAGAGTCAACAACAATAACATCAACCGCACCACTTCTGACTAATGATTCTGTAATTTCAAGAGCCTGTTCACCTGTATCAGGTTGTGAAACGAGCAAGTTGTCAATATCAACGCCAAGTGCTTTAGCATAAACAGGGTCAAGTGCGTGTTCAGCATCAATAAATGCAACTTCACCGCCTGCTTTCTGTGCAGAAGCAATAGCATAAAGAGAAACTGTAGTTTTACCTGATGATTCAGGACCGTAAATTTCAATAATTCTTCCTTTTGGATATCCACCCACACCCATAGCAACATCAAGACTTAAAATACCTGAAGGGAGTGTGTCAACATGAAGTCTTGAATTTTCGCCAAGCTTCATAACTGCGCCTTTACCAAATTCTTTTTCTATCTGTTTTAGGGCATTTTCAAGTGCCTTGCGTTTTTCTTCTGACATATCCATACTCCTTTATAATTTTAATCATTTTCCGTTAAATCAATATTTAAATAATTATATCACATATTTGAAAATTTTTCAACTATTTTAACATAGCTAAAAGTTCTTGTTCATCAATAACTGCAACCCCAAGACTATTGGCTTTTTCAAGCTTACTTCCTGGACTGTCTCCTGCAACAACATAATCTGTTTTCTTTGATACAGAGGATGTTACCTTGCCACCGTTATTTTCTATAAGTTTTTTAATCTCATCACGGCTCATCGACTGCATAGTTCCTGTCACAACAAAAGTTTTCCCTGAAAGAATTTCTGTTGTTCCTTCATCTTTTAGTTCAACCATATTAACGCCTGCTTCTTTCAGTTTCTGAATTTCGTTAATATTACCTTCTTTTGAGAAAAAGTCTTTTATACTTTCAGCCATAACATTACCAACATCATCAACAGATGCAAGTTCTTCAACCGAAGCAGAAATTATACTGTCAATATCTTTATATTTTTTTGCTAAAATTTTAGCGGCTTTGCTTCCGATGTGTCTTATTCCAAGACCAAAAATCAAAGAAGATAAATTATTACTTTTACTGCTTTCAATTGCATTTAAAATATTACTTGCAGATTTTTCTTTAAAACCTTCCAAAGACAAAATATCTTCTGCCTTAATTTTGTAAAAATCGGAAACTGTTTTAACAAAACCTGCTTCTGTAAATTGTCTGATAACTGCAGGTCCAAGTCCTTCAATATCCATAGCTTCTTTTGAAGCAAAATGAATTAAATTTCTTTCAAGCTGTGCTGGACATTCAATGTTAGTGCATCTGTGAGCTGCCTCACCATCTTCCCGCACCACCTTAGCACTGCAAACAGGACAAAGCTCAGGCATTTCAAAAACCTTCGCACCAACTGGTCTTTTTTCTTTTACTACACTGACAACTTCAGGTATAATTTCTCCTGCTTTCTGTATAATTACACTGTCACCAATTCTTATATCTTTTTCAGTAATATAATCAATATTATGAAGTGTAGCTCTTGAAATAAGGCTTCCCGAAACAAAAACAGGTTTTAAAACTGCATTAGGTGTCAAAACTCCTGTTCTTCCCACTTGGAGCTCTATGTCCTCAAGTATTGTTTCTTTCTGTTCAGGCGGGAATTTATATGCCGCCGCCCACCTTGGTGCTTTTACAGTTGAACCTAAAATATCTCGCTGTTTTAAGCTGTCAATTTTGATAACTACACCATCAATGTCATATGAAAGCTCTGCTCTGTCATTACCAAATTTTTCTATTACGGAAATAACTTCATCAACATTATTAACCAAAGTATTTTCTGTGTTAATTTTAAACCCAAGCTTTTTAAGAAACTGAAGCCCTTCATAGTGAGAATCGCACTCAAAGCCATCAAATTTCTGAATATTAAAGATAAAAATATCAAGATTTCTCTGTTGAGTAATTTTACTGTCAAGTTGTCTTAATGAACCTGCTGCAGCGTTTCTTGGATTAGCAAACAAAGGCTGACCTGTAAGTTCTCGCTCTTCGTTAAGCATTTCAAAAGATTTTCTCGGCATAAAAACTTCACCGCGAACTTCAATAGTAACGCTTTCATTGAGTTTCATTGGAATTGACTTGATTGTTTTTAAGTTCTGAGTTATATCTTCGCCATCAATTCCATTACCTCTTGTTGAGCCTCTTACAAAAATACCGTCTACATATTCAAGCGATACAGAAAGACCGTCAATTTTATATTCAACACAATACTTATACTCTTTTTCAAGCCCCTTATTAACTCTTTCATCAAACTCTTTAAGTTCATCATAAGAGAAAACATCGTTAAGGCTTTGCATAGGAATTTCGTGATGTACCGTTTCAAATTTAGAAAGAGGTCTGTCTCCCACTCTTTGAGTTGGAGAATAGGTCAGCAGAAACTCCGGATTTTCTGCTTCCAGTACCTCTAACTCTCTATACATCATATCATATTCATAGTCCGATATTTCGGACACATCTTCAACATAATATAAATAAGCATATTTATTTAATAGTTCTACAAGCTCTTTGATTCTTTTTTCTGCAGACATAGTACCCCATCCTTATTTTAATCTGTAAAATTATATCACATTTAACCTGCTATTGCAAGTTCAAAACAGTATCTTTTAAATCTTCCCCTGATTCCACATTTGTATAACTGTCAGGCACATCGCCAACTATTATACTTTCGCTCACAAGAACAGTATATTTAAATTCATCAGATGTGTTAAAAACGCTTGTTCCGGTATAGAAGTTTCCGCCAATTTCAAAATAAATGCTATTTTTACTCAGGTTTACACCACAGCTTTCAAACTTACTGAAAAGCTTCGCATTTACACCACCTATCAACGAGCACTTAACATCAAAGGAAGGTCCTTTGTTCAATAACATGGGATTATTAAAAGCATCTGTATAATACACTTTAAAAACAAAACTGTTTTCATAACAATTTATAATATTTTTTATAACTTCCGCCTTGAAAAGATTAATATCCTTAGTGTTGTAATCTATTCCTGTAATTTTACCTTCATTATAGCTTATGTTCAGAAATTTATAGTCATTTTCTGCACATACTTTTGATACTGAATCGTTTACAGATAAGACAAAACTATTCTGCGCTTTAACAAGAAGCATATTTTTTAACTCTTCCCCATAAAACTCAACAGATTTGTAACTGTAATATGTAAAAACCAACAAAACAATACCACTTATTATCATAAAAATCAACTTTTTATTTATTACAACTATCTTTTTTTCATTATTAAAAATTCTCATAATACTCACCCATATATATTATGTATAAAAAAAGTGTGCAAACACACAGTCTGCACACCTTTTAATTATTTCATTGATTTTTCGTAAGATTCGATCATCTTTTTAACCATCTGACCGCCTACGCTACCAGCCTGTCTTGATGTTAAATCACCGTTATAACCCTGTTTGAGATTAACGCCTACTTCGTTTGCAGCTTCCATTTTAAACTGTTCCATAGCAGCTTTTGCCTCAGGAACCATTGTGTTTCTTCTTGACATTTTTGTTACACTCCTTAATAATTTTTGCGTTGATAACTTAAATTGTTTTAAACCATCAACCACGCTAATATTATCTGCATATAGCTTTTATGTATTCAAGTATCTTTTACTAAAACAGACATATTTTTCTATTTTAATTTTAACCATTGAATAATGAAAAATATTATGTTATAATCTTTTTAAAAACAAGGAGTACGAATATGAAAATTTCAAATGACATAAAATATATCGGAGTAAATGATAATGATATTGACTTATTCGAAGGTCAGTATATTGTTCCTAACGGGATTTCATATAACTCTTATATAATATTAGACGATAAATGCGCTGTAATGGACAGTGTAGATGCCCTTTTTAAGGACGAATGGTTGGATAATATCAAAAGAGAAGCAGGTAACAAATCACCTGATTATCTTATTGTTCAACATATGGAACCTGACCATTCTGCAAACATTGAAAACTTTATGAACGAGTTTCCTGAAAGTAAAATTGTTGCTTCTTCTAAAGCATTTACAATGATGAAAAACTTTTTCGGAACAGATTTTAAAGAAAGACAAATCGTTGTTGGTGAAGGAGATACAATTTCACTTGGAAAACACGAACTTGTTTTTGTTACCGCACCAATGGTTCATTGGCCTGAAGTTATAGTAACTTATGACAAAACAGACAAAGTTTTATTTTCAGCAGACGGTTTTGGTAAATTCGGTGCTATAGGCACAGAAGAAGACTGGGCTTGCGAAGCAAGAAGATATTATATAGGAATTGTTGGTAAATACGGTCAGCAGGTTCAGGCACTTCTTAAAAAAGCTTCATCTCTTGACATTGAGGCAATCTGCCCTCTTCACGGACCTGTACTTAATGAAAACCTCGGATACTATATTAATTTATACGATATCTGGTCAGGATATAAAACCGAAGAAGAAGGGGTTGTAATTGCATATACTTCTGTTTATGGAAATACAAAAAAAGCTGTAGAGCATCTTGAAACAAAGCTTAAAGAAAAAAATGTAAAAGTTACTGTAAATGATTTGGCAAGATGCGATATGGCAGAAGCAGTTGAAGATGCTTTCAGATATGATAAAATCGTTTTTGCCACCACAACCTATAATAATGACATATTCCCTTTTATGAAGGAATTTATAAACCATCTTACAGAAAGAAATTTCCAGAACAAAACAATAGCATTTATCGAAAACGGAAGTTGGGCACCTGTTGCAACCAAAGTTATGAAATCAATGCTTGAAAACAGTAAAAATATCAACTATCTTGAAAACAATATTACAATCTTATCTGCATTAAAAGATGAAAACAAGAATCAACTTGACAAGCTTGCAGATGAGCTTATATAATGAAAGGAGAAAGAACTATGAAAAAATATGTATGCGATGTATGCGGTTGGACTTATGACGAGGAAGCAGGTTATCCTGATTCAGGAATTGCTCCTGGTACAAAGTTTGAAGATCTTCCTGAAGACTTTGAATGTCCACTTTGTTCAGTAGGTAAAGATATGTTTTCTGAAGAATAAAAAAATCCGCCGTTACATCGGCGGATTTTTATTTGGAGGTAAAATATGCAACTGGTTTTACTAACAGCATTAGGTGTTGGAGGTGCAACACTTATAGGCTCACTGCTTGGCTTTATTTTCAGAAAATATTCACAAAAATTTTCCGACATTGTTTTATCTTTTGCTGCCGGAGTAATGCTTGCAGCGGCAGTTTTGGGACTTATTGTTCCATCAATCGAGTTTGGCGGAAATTTCGTTCTTTTAGAAACGATTTCAGGAATTTTTATTGGTGCAATATGTCTTAATCTTATTGACAAGCTTGTTCCCCATCTTCACAAAATGATTGGTCCTGAAACAGAGGACCACAACAATACGAATTTAAGCAAAGTGTTACTCTTTGTTTCTGCAATTGCAATTCACAATCTTCCAGAAGGTATTGCAGCAGGTGTTGGTTTTGGTTCAGGAGATGTGTCACAGGCGCTGACCATAGCAGGCGGTATTGCTCTTCAGAATATTCCCGAAGGTATGGTTATCATAGGTCCAATGCTTGCTGCAGGTGTAACATCAAAGAAAACTTTAATATGCGCATCTATAACAGGTCTTGTGGAAGTTGTTGGTACATTGATAGGCTACTTTTCAGTCAGCATTTCTAACGCAATTCTCCCCTTCGCACTTGCCTTTGCAGGTGGAACAATGCTTTATGTTATAAGTGACGAAATGATTCCTGAAACTCATGCTCACGGTAACCAGAGAGGTGCAACTTATGCATTGCTCGCAGGCTTCTGTATAATGTTAATTACAGATGTATTATTAGGTTAAAAAAGCACTCATATAGAGTGAGGTGATATAATGATGGTAGACACAAAAAAGTGTCTACCATCATTTTTTGTATACAGAAAACCACCAGCTAAGCTGGTGGTTCGAAAAAGGCTTTTGCCGTTGAACAAAAAAGTCCTCCTATGTTACAATGAAAGCGGTCTAGCCAGCCGCAAAAAGAACAAAGGAGGAAATATCAATGAAGATTGATACAAATAATAGTTTATCACACACAACATGGAATTGCAAGTATCACATAGTGTTTGCACCAAAGTATC
>JAZROD010000029.1:0-20229 GCA_045648505.1 Clostridia bacterium
TGTCAAGCCTATTAGTTCCCCGGTTCTTAGCCCGGTTTCTAAAATTAAGGCGTATTGGTTATAGTTGTGTGACCTTCTTGCAGTTTCTAAAAAAGTTTCCTGTTCTTCAACTGTAAGGAATTTAATATCATTAACCGCACGCACGGGTTTGGTGTATCTGACACCATCCATAGGATGTTTCGGTATCAGGTCATTCATCAATGCCGACTTAAACATTGTTCCCATTGCTATAAAAGTTTGTCTTATAGTAGAGCCTGCGTAATCAGCATCCATTTTATTCAACACCATTTTACAATGAAGTGGTTTAACATCTGCAATAGGTAATTTGCCTATGATTGGCTGAATATTGAAGAAATATCTTTCCTTATAATTGCGTATTGTGTTTGGAGCTAAATCTCCAACAATATTGTTTATCCAATATTCAAACCAATTATCGACAGTCATTTGAGTAGAAACAATACATTTCTTATTATGTTCATCCTCATACTTTGCTTCTGCCAACCATTTCTTCGCCTCGTTAACCTTATAAAAGTACTTCTCGACACGCTTTCCGGAAACCTTACTGATGTACCTTGCTACGTATCTCTTATCCTTTCTCTGGACAATACCAGCACCTAATTCTTTACCTTTTAGATCTTTACCCAAGTTATCAACTCCTTCCGAAAAAAGAGTTTGACACAGTATTATATTATATCATAATACCACCGAATAGTCAATTATTCTGCATGATTTTGTATTATTTTTGTGTCAAATCTCTTAAATCTCTAATGTTTTTTCTATATATTTTTCAAATTCTTTTCTCTTAACTAATCTTTTTTTGCCAACATGTAAAACAAACTCACATAATGGGTTATTTAACAGTTCGCTTATTTTGTTAATGCCGATATTACTGTAACTGGCTGCTTCCTCAACTGTAAGCAATACCTTTTCCGATATAGGCACATAATATTTATTATTCACTCTGTTTGCACCTCTCTAAATAATATTTGTTAGCTAATCTTCTGAAAATTCAAAATATTATGTATTAAAGTACAAAACACAGAGATGAAATTTTAATTTGCTGTAAGTGTCTTTCAACTTTAATTTATATAATATTTATGTACTTATCCTTTATCAACAATAGATTTATCATAGGATGGAGGCAACGAGCCAAAAACAGCAATAATCTTTTGGCTTTTCTCATCCCATAAAGTCAAATATGATTTATCTGCGTCTACATCATCCGCCTGTAACATTTTTATGAAATTGATTTTTTCATTTTCATTAGGTGGCTTATGCATACCAAATATTTCAGCAATTCCACTCTTGTATGTTACATGTGCAACTCCATAGCCTTGCGTTTCCTTCTCAAAATTACCATCTTTATAATAACTCCATCCGCATCTCTCACAGCAAGCGGTCATATGTCCTCTTCTGTAATAAGAATCTACAATACAAACTCCATCACATTGAGGGCATTTATCTGCATATATAACACTAGCCATTATTATTCACCATCCTTATCTATTATCAAATAATTTTCTAACTCTTCCAAAAACTCTTCAAACGAGATGAACTCAAGTTCAGTTATATAATCAACAGCATCTTCTTCGATGTACTTCTCAAATTCTTCATCCGTTTCAAAGTCATCTCTATATTCACCAACATACAGTGGCTGACACGAATTCTCTAACAGATGTATCTTATGAGACATATACACCTCTGATGGTAAACTTGTATCAGAACTCCAAGGCAAATCATAATAGTGGAAAATCTCATTATCTTCATTTACACAAATCATACTAATAAGCCCACCGAACCTCTCACTTTGATCGTATCTACTGATACCATCTCCGTTAGGACCATACCATCTTTCTTTGGTGTCCTTAACAGCCTCATCATAGATAGCCTTCAATTCTTCCATACTATAACCTTTTACAAACTTCAAATTTTTCATTATGAAAAACCTCCTTAAAATTATTTATTTTTAGCAAATATTTGCTGAAAGCAGAATCGCCAGCCGGAGTTGAAAAAATACCGATTGGCGATTCTGTTAGAGCCAATATTCACTTGTTTATATTAAAATTATATCACGTAATTTTTGAAATCGTGATAATTCGTCATTTGACGATTTTTATTTTAAATTGTCATAGGTGTGACTATCAAACTATATGCTAAATTTCCATTCTATACCGCCAACTGATATGTAATCATCTGCATTATCCCAATCTTCTTGGGTAAACTGAGTACCACAACACTCATTTAACTCTTGTACATCAGCATAGTCATCAAGATAATATTCTTCATAATCAATTACTTCTTCCAAAAGTAGTTCACCATTCTTTATATGATAATGTTCCATAAACTCATAAACGGGTTCGGAAGAATATACTTCAATTTCAAGGTTCAGCTTTTTGCTTTCACAGAGCAGAGTAGTTCCACCACCATCAGGGTACCATTCTTGGTATGTGTGTTGACCATCAAACATACACGAATATACAGAATATGCACAATACCCACGTATATCAACAACAACCACACCATTTTTTAGTTCTTCAACTTTGCTATGAAAAAATTCGTCAATGTTCCAGAAATGTCTATCACTATTTCCGTAACAATCGTAGCGGGTTTTACCCACACCATTTTTTGAGGAATAAGTCGCTAAACAATCCGTTCCCATTACATCAATAAATTCTTCCACATTCTCTTTTTTGCCTCTAACTCTCATTAAAAAATTACAATATTCCATAGAAAATCCTCCTAAATCAAAAACCATATTGCAGGGTACCAGCACTCACCGGCGCCCTGTTAAACCTTTATATTATTCTTTTTTGTGTGTTTCACAACAATTCAGACAGCAATATTTTTCAAGACTTTCGCACCAGTCGAAATTCTCATTATAATACAAACCACCACAAACATCACACCTCTGAGCAAAAATATCTAAATTTGCTTCACAAAGTTTAATAGGTTCTCCTGTTTGTATATGACTTTCGCTTAATTCAACTATTGTACTTGTTGGCATAAAACATCCATCAATGTCCTCTACACATCCTGTACATACAGTGTAGCCTTCGGTATTAGCTATACAATCATTGCAAATGTGCTCATCAAAACCATGATAGTACAATGTTTTAAAATCATCCTTATTTCTATCTGTCATAGCCTTACCACAGATAGGGCAATGACCCATTACGTCAAAATCATCCGGGTAAGGCACTATATAACCTGAATTGGCGTCATCAATAACTCTTTTGAAAGCTTTTTCAAAGGCACCGATGCCGGCAAATAAGTCTATGATTTGTACGTCCTCAAAGAGTTCGGGCATAACTTTGAACAATTCCTGTAACACCTTTTCAACAACAGGTACAACAATGGAGTTTCCGCACTGCTTGTACAACTGTGTCTTGCAAGTAACTTTTGATGCTTTTTCATAATCTTCATCGTCGAAGCCCATAAACCTAAAAGCTTCAAGCGGTGTTAATCTTTTTATGTAATACTTCTTACCTTCAGAAGTGTTGAATGTTTGTAATGCAAGAGTGCTTGAATTTTTTGCTCTCAAAGCGGGTACAAACTGAATGCCCACGGCATTGTCATTAAAACCTGTGGTACACTTCATACGGAAGATGCCTTTAGTTGAAGTGATGATTTCGGTGACATCTCGCTCAACATTCTTCTTTAAGTAAGGAGAAATCTTATCATCGATGATTACATTTGAAGCTGTACTCTTAAAAATATCAATATTCTTTTCAAGCATATCATTAATGGTTAACACTTCACCACAGGGTTCGGGAAACTTAAATTTACCATTGTCTACATCTTTTCTGATAGCGAGAAATATAATTCTTTCTCGATTCTGTGGAACTCCATAGTCTTTAGCATTCATACATTTATAATATGTATTATAGCCAAGACTTTGAACTCTGCTTTCAAACAATCTGAATGAGTGTTCAAACTTCTTGCTGAGAAGGTTCTTGACATTCTCAAATATTGCAAGTTTGGGATTCACTTCCTTAAATATCCTCAACCAATCAACGATCAACGAAGATTCTGTTTTTATCAGGTCAGTTGATTTACAATCAGGACAACAACAATTGTCAAGATCGTCAATCTCCAAAGGATCAAATTTTTTACCACAATTATTACAATTCCAAATTGAACCGGATCTTAAACCGGCCGCACTGAAGTTTGTACAAGGACTACCCCCAACAAGAACCGTTATATCCTTAGAAAGTTTCTTTGGATCAACCTTGGTAATATCACCGAGATTCAATGTTTCGCTTACACCGTGAATAGCAGTATATGAAGCAACTGCTGGTTTATCTATTTCTGAAAAATTAACTAATTTAAAATTGTAAAGATTCTTCATCTTTATACCCCCTAAAAAAATTGTTTTTTTAGAAGGTATGGCCATACCATTTCCAAAGAGAGGCCTATTTTCTTTGGTCTAATCTATTTAATTTCGGATGTCGCGACATCCTGTTTGTGTATTTGGAAGTTTAGATAAGTTGTAACGAGACACTCCCTCGAACCTGAAACAACTGTGTATTGTTAATAGTTAGTAATTAGAACTTCAATGTCAGGAGACTTATCCTTCTTTTGATAGTTACAGTTACTATAGTTAGCATTGAGATAATGAACTGTGTATTTCTGCATCCATTCTTCAAGAAGTGAGTTATCATACTTCAAGTTGTTACTCAATGCAAATTTGATTCCCGTATGGTTAAGGTTATCTAATATAGAAAGCAATGCTTTCTCATGTTCTTCCGTCCAACCTCCGTTTTCGTTATATGCTGCTACCGAATTGAAGTACGGTGGATCGGCGTAAACAAAATCGTCTGTTCCAAGCTCCGAAAAGTCGAAGTCTCGAAAATCTTTGTTGGAGAAGATGCAATCTTTATTATGTAATGCTTCAACAAACTCAACAAACTTCTTCCTCAATGTAGGATTAAAGCTACTACGGTCTTTGCCGAAAGGCATATTAAATTGGCCAGCTCTGTTGTACCTAATCTGATTGTTGAAAGCGTAACATACAAGGGTGTAAAATACCATTGGATCACTTGGATCCTGATTATAAAAATCTCTTAGAGAGTTATAACCTTCTGCATTTGTTTTAGAGAGGTCATACTTCTCTATAAGTGTATCGATTGCTGTAACTGCCTCATTAACATCTGTAGTATGAAGATGTTGTAAAAGGTCAACTACGTGAGTTTCTATGTCGTTATAGACAACTTTGTTGCATTTTGCATTGATAGAGACGTTCATACCGCCCCCAAACAAATCTGTAAAAGTATTTACCTCTGGAAAGAGAGGCAAAATTTCATTTAATAATTTGTACTTACCGCCCACATAGTTGAGAGGCGATTTAATTAAATTTTGTTTCATTGTATTTCAGAGGAAAAGCGCTTTTTCTGGTTAACCAACCCTTTCCTCCTATTATTATTTTTTATTTGAACCCTGCCGTTGTACACCGGCGAGGTTATAACAAGATTATTTCAGTAAGCTTTGCGCCACTTTATTTATGAAGTCATCAACTTCAGCACTCTTTATTATCAGGTGTTCTATGTAAGGCTGTCCGAAATCACCGGAACAAATTTCATGCAATACTTGAAGTTCATCTTCGACAAAGCAATCACATATATATTTCTGTACTGCACCTGCCAAGAACCAACGAATTTCTTCTGGTAATGTTCGAGGGTGATTTTCTTTAAATTGTTGTGCAAGGAAGTGCCTATACATATCTGTTAAAGAAAAACCATTCTTCCTTGGTGCTTTAAGCACTTGTTTTATGACATCAGATATAAAGCTATTGAAAGTATCACTTACGAGAGTATCAAATGTTTGCCAAAAACCTTTGTAAGCAGATGGATGCAAATTGCTTTTCAATAGTTCATTTAATAACCAAGTTGAACAATTTTTTTCCGTCATGTTGTTATATGCAAAATGTGCAAGAAGCGAATATTCATTATATAACTTTTCATTTGTTTTAGGACGAGCACCCTGTATTAAGTTCTTTTCAACATTTTCACAAATAAGATTCACAATTTTTTCCATTATCTTTTGCCTCCTTTATTTATAATAGGTATAAACTCTTTTACTGTCTCAACTGACACCCCAAGAATTCTTGCGATCGTGTCGCTGTCATAACCAAAGGTTGTTAACAACCTTACAGTTTTGGTTAAATATGCTTTCATAATGAAAAGCCTCCTTATTTAATATATTTAAGCCTGCGTTTGCTACGATGCGAAATCACGGTTCAACATCAGAGGAGTGAACTATGATTCGGTATGAGCAAATTGTTGGTTGCCTATATAATTTTTATATCATAAAATTTTCAACTTTCTTTTTTTTCGGCAGTTGACGATTTGTTTTTAATCATTTAATTTAGATCCAAATAATATTGTAGAAGAATAGTGGCGTCCTTAGCAGACATGCTTTTGTTTTTCTTGCTTGGTATCAGTGAATCAATTGTTCCCAAGTAGTTATCGGATGTGTGTTCGTTGATGTGGAAAGTATAACCACCTATTTTGTAGCAATCCATACAGTTATGAGTAAACCTGTGATATCCAATGGGTTCTGAACTTGTTTCATTTATGAGTTTTGAAAGAGTAGCATTTTTTAATGCATATAATTGTTCTTTCTTATCTTTGCTTTGATGCAATAGATAATGTAATGTTTTCTTTGGAAGGTAATTTTTATAATAGCTATAAGCATTATCAGCGTGCTCGTTTTGTTTATCTCTGTATTTTTTTGCTTCCTTATTTATTACATAAAGAGCTTCAGCAATTTTGTCGACTGATATTTTTGAAACAATCTTTGCTTTACGGTTGTTTTCTTTTTCTTCTAATGCTTTAAGATATTGGTTTTCTTTATCCGAAAAATCCTCATGTATAATATTGACGAGTATAGGCGAGTAGTAATTTTTACCACGACTGTATTTTTCTTCGAATCCAATACATGCTTTATAAGTTGGAATTTCCAACTTCCTTAATTGAGTAACAGTTAGCTGCGACTTTACCCAGTTTGCCGGGAGCAACACATTACCATCATCGGTATATGCTGTGACATTACCATAGGTATTGGTTTTTAAAATGTAATCTTTCTTCATTATTAGTCCTCCTATTTTTTTCATAATTTCTGCTATAATACAGAAACGCCATCCGGATTCAAAAAATACCGATTGGCGTTTCTGTTCAAGACAGTATTCAATTGCTTACATATGACATTATAACACTCGATCGCTGAACCCACCTCTGAAATCGTCAGTTGACGATTTGGTGTTTTTGGGGTGTTTTTATGAAAATCACAGTTTATGTATGCCTTATATTGTGATTATAACACACGATCGCTGAAACCACCCCTGAAATCGTCAGTTGACGAAAAAGCCCCTTGATGCGTAAAATGCATCAAGGGGCAAATATAGTTTTATTTATCTTTGGTATCAACTTCATCGGTAGAGATGGTGGAAGGCGGAGGTGTTGTTCCAAGTAATTGACTTGATGGTACACCAAGAACCATTGAAATAAGATATAAGTGTTGCATCGGAAGCATTGTGTTCTCCAACTGATATAACTGATTGTTTAACGCTTCTTTTGAACTTCCGCAAATTTTAGCCAGATCTTCTATTGTGATATGTTCGAATTTTGAAAGTGCTGTGTTTATTGACAGATTAAGTTGTCTTTTAAGTAATCCGGTCAAGGTGTTGTCCAAAATATCACCAATCAGTTTTTTGTCAAGATTAAAATACTCATGTGTTAGAACGGAATACATCGACTTATAGTATTTCAAAATTGTGGTACTTTCTTTATCAATTACTCTTGTATTAACATTTAGTAATCTTAAATATTCCTCACGACTTTCCTTGGGTGTTAAATCACGAGATGTTTCTTCAGTTTTCTTTTTTGTTTTAGATGTATTGGAAATCTCCGTCTCTGGTTCTCTGGTATGAACTGCATCAACTTGGCTATATTGTCCTAATATTTTTTTGCTTCTAAAAAAAAGCCTATACATTTCAGAATTGAAATAATAAAAAGGTTCACCATCTTTCCCGGTTAGTCTTAATTCTTTCCATCTATACACATTACAATCAGAGTCTAACTCGTCGTCGGCTGTCAGCACTTCACCATCGAGCCAATCATCATTATACTCACCGTCATATATTATACTGTCTATTGATAACTCTTCATTTGAGCATGCGCACAAACAATCAACGACTTCTTGATAGTTAGCGCGATTTTGTAATGCAGTAGTGAGTCTCTCTGTATATTCTACAAACAACTCTGTATTAAATTTAGAGTAGTTCTTTATGTTTGTCTTGAAATTTTCCATCGGTATGCCATTAAATTTCATACTGGCTTTTTTGTCCTTAAAAATGGATATGCAGTCAGACAAATCATTTAAAGTAACATCGCCTTTCTTTAAAGCATCAATAAACAACTGTTCCAAAGCAGACTTTTTAAACCATACATGAAACGCAAAGAAAGGGAATTCTTCTACAAGTTCAAAGTTTGAATAATCTGCGGCGCAAATGTTTTTAATTTGTCTCTTAATCTCGGTATTTAAATATTTAATCCTCATATCTTCTATCATTATATATTCCTCCAAAATATTATTTTTTAAAAATAAACAGATACTCGTGTGCGATCAGCAGGAAGTTATATTTCACGCTGTTCGTCTTCCAATATCCTGTTGCTTTGCAGTTGTGTTGTTCCTTTATAATAAGTTCTTTTAATTTGAAACCAGCGTCCTGAAAGATTTTCATGACGTCAAATGACATAGGTATCATATGACCTTTTTGCCGGGTGTCGCCCATAAGCACAGCACAGAACTTGTCCTTTTTAAGTACACGGTAACTCTCTGACGCAACCTTTTTCATTTCTTCAAGGAAATCTTTTACTTTAAGCTGTGATAAATCTTCTTCAATACCGTCGCTATACTTTATGATATCCGCATACGGTGGATGGGTACAAATCAAATCAATGCTTTCATCTGGGATGAAGTCGAGATTTCTTGCATCACCTTTTTTGATATATACCTTACCTTTGGCAGGTTCGTAATCAAAGTCGGTTTTATCTTTACAGCGTTCCAAAGCTATGTCATTTACATCAACACCGATTATATCGCGGTTAAGAAGTTTAGCTTCAACAAGAGTAGTTCCGCCACCGGTGAACTGATCGAGAATCAAATCTCCTTCCTGTGAGTATCGGAGAATGATATTTCTTGGTATGTAAGGCGACCAATTACCACGCCACTTTGCATCGTGTGTTGCCCAATCACCACGTTTAGGGAAAGACCAATGGGTAGTCATTTCAAGCTCGAAAGCTTCCGGTTCCCATTTCTTTATTTTCTTTTCAGCCATTATTTGAATACCTCACCAATAATACCATTTTCTAAATCATTGATGCTGTATATATGTGGCATAACATCAAAGGTTTCTTCTAAATTATGACGAGCACTTGTCCAACCTTTACCATCGGTGAACCATACAAATGTAACTCCGTCAATAGTACCGGCTTCTAAAGCAAGGGTTTTATAACTACGGGCGGTTTCGTTAAGTTTAGAACCGCCACTTCCGTAGAAGTTGGTTTCAATAACATAAATCATATTATCGGTTTTCACTACGAAGTCAAAGCGTTTTTCCATCTTGCCTTGGTTTGATATAGCCGAAAGATCAATGTTCCATTTGTTTGTGATTTGGTGTATGTAGAACTCTTTGAAATAAGTTTTGTCCTTTACAAAGCCTGCTTTCTGTAAGTAGCTTTCAACCAAATCTTCCATAAGATGACCGCCACGGTTCTTACGACCATTCGAGTCAAGACCTGTTTCCACACCTGTAACATAGTCAATCAGATTATTGATAAGATGACTTTCAAGCAGGTCGAAAAGCCCTGTTTCTCTCATGAAGTAAACATACTTTTCGCCTTCGGTCTTATACTCATCTGTATTAAAGCGGAATAGGTGACCGCCGTTTGCATCCTGACAGTATATGTCGCACTCTCTTTTCGCCAGAAGTATAGGAATTGCTTTTAACACTTCCGGGTATTTGGTATATAGGTTAATGAAATCGGTTTCAATGTCTTTTGAACCTATGAGCGAGTTCAGTAGGTTTAACTCGATTTTCAAGGCATTCACATTCTCATATACCTTTTTGAAATTAATATAGTACTTGTAATCAGCTATACTTTCCCTGAACTTTGAAAGCCACGCATTAAAATCTCTTTGCATTATAATCCCTCCTTAAAAAGTTGATATTAACAGTTCTTTGATTTTGCCACGAGCTTCACTCTTGGAGTTAATCATACGGGTAGCTTCAACTCTTCTGATTGAATGTGCCGAATAAATTTCATCAAAGAAATTATCATCTTCGTCAACATTTTTAGGATCGGAGTTACTTACTACTATCTTTGCACCCTTTGTGTGCATTTGATTAACAAACTCTGCAAGCTCTATCTGGTCTTTATCGTTGAATTGGTTTTCTGTATATGAAGTAAAGCTTGATGTTTCTGTAAGTGGTCTGTATGGTGGGTCAAAATAAACGAAAGTCTTATTATCGATAAAGTCTGCTGCATCCTTATAATCGCCACAAACAATGGTTACATTTTGCAGTTTTTCAGAAACAGCACGAAGGTTTCTTTCATCGCATATCAACGGATTTTTATATGAACCCATAGGAACATTAAATAATCCTTTTTTGTTCACTCGGTACAATCCGTTAAAACAGGTTTTATTCAAGAAAATCATCAATGCTGCTTTTTCGGTATTGTCTGATTGTTTACCGGAAGAGCATAAGTAGTTGAAACGTTCTCTTTTTGCAATGTAGTATGCTTTTCTTTCTTCGGTTTCAAGTGGTACATACTCTGATTGGTATTTAGATAATAGGTCTATAAGATTATCAATATCATCTCTGACAATCATATAAGCATTGATAAGCTCTGCATTGGTATCACTTATATACACATCCTGCAGATCATATTTTTCAAGTATATCAAACAGAACAGCACCTCCGCCTACAAAGGGTTCCGCATACTTGATAACGGTACCATTTTCAAACGGATAGTACTTTTCAATTTCTTTTATAAGCTGCCCCTTACCACCAGCCCATTTCAAAAAGGGTTTTACACCTTTTTCATCTGTATCTACATATCTTGTAGTTCGTGCATCTTCCGGTTTTTCAGCAGTATCGGGTATAATCCACATATTGCCAACCATAGTTGCGTTTGCAATTCTGTCTTCGGAGCAGAGTACGGCAACACGTCTTTGCGAGATACCCCACTTATCTGCCGCTTGTTTTGCAGAAATAAATCCCATATCGGTACACTCCTTATATGTTATGTTTTATATTATATTCCAAAGCTGGAATAATTGCAATACCAAGAGACGATTTTCTATGTTTTTTTACAATTTTTTTCCGAAAAAAACTTTCCATTGCAATACTAACATCCGTAAGCATCAAAAAAACGAATTTCTACAGTTGGGATCAGATTGGTCATAAATCGGAAGAGAAAACGCTACAGTAAGTAGAGGGGTTTAAAAAATGTATTAATATAAATAATGGTAATAATATACTACAACTACAACATAATAAAACATACATCTCTAATACTTCCTATCCGATGATTTGAAATAGCGAATGGTATTGAAGGTAAGTTGTTTATTATATGTAAAGAAGGTAGAAACACGTTCGGAACGGATCACCTTTCGTGATCCGTTCCTCATTTACCGGGAGAAAAGCTTGAAAAGGGTTGTAAAGGTGGTAATAAGAAAAAAGCTTGCGATTAATAGAGACACGCGATATAATGGCATGCATTATATTGCGTGAGGTGATTGTTATTACTATTTCAGAGTTAATGCTTAATGTGAAAAATATTCGTATGGAACAGTTAGTTTTCCAGAGTGATATTAAAACACAGGAACAGATTAAGGAGTTAAATGAAAGGGGTTATCGTGTAAACTTTACGGATGCAGAGTTCAGAGAGAAGTTCAAAGTACCAACAGACTGCGTAGCCTATACTCCTTCAATATCATACTCCTGTATGTACTTCAACCGTGATAGTCTTGCTGTCCTTCAGTTCCCGTTGGACTTTTACATCGCCGACGGCGAAAAAAGTCCGATATGGTCTGACATGGAGACATTTTATAGAGCTGTAAAGTCTATTGAATCAGAAGTAGCAAGAGGTGACTACACCACTTCCATTAGTGGTTTGCCAGACAGTATGAAGCTTGAATATTTCAATCTTCTTGTAGAGCGTGGTATTGACTTTGAAGGGTTTTATAGAAAATTTATAGATTTTTATACGTATGCTGACTATGGGTTTGGGTGTATCTCCGAAGAAAATATAGAGAAAATATTTCAAAGGAAAACACCCGAAGACACACAAGCCACAAACAATGCTCTTACATCTCTACCCGATGTCATAACCATATACAGAGGTCAAACCCCAATGGGTACTTCACGTGAAAAAGCGTACAGTTGGAGCTTAGATAAGAATATAGCTATGTTCTTTGCAGCACGTCTGGGTACATACGATGCAGAGATAATTGAAGCAAGGGTTAGAAAAGAAGATGTCGTAGAATATATTGAGGGTTATGAGCAAGAAATTTTAGTAAGACATAGAGACGTAGAGATTCTTGAGGTCACCAAGTTATTTGGGTTAGATAGACTTAAAGAACTTCTTCCAAGGGTTACAAAGACTTACTTGGAGTATAAAAAGAAACTGTACAAGCTGGATTATATTCTTAAAGACACGGTTCATGGATACGAACACAGCCTTAGGGTTCTCCTTCTCTCTTTGCTATTATCGGAGGAGTTGGGGTTATCAAACAAAAACAGAGACCGTCTTGCAACAGCGGCAATCTATCACGATTGCCGGCGTAAGCACGACGGTGAGAGTAAGCAACACGGGTATGATAGTGCAGAATATTACAAAAGTTCTGTCAATCACCCTGATGAAATTACAGCGCTCCTGATTCAATATCACTCCATCGATGACAAGTATGGGTATAAAGAGATAGAAGAAAACCCAATCTTGTCAGAAAAAGCAGATACAGCAAAACTCCTATTTAAGATTTTCAAGGACTGTGACGGATTAGATCGGGTAAGGTTTGGGTTACGCGCTTTGGACTTATCCTATCTTCGTACAGACATAAGCCAACACTATCCCTTAATCGCCCGTATCTGCCATGAAGAAGTCAAACAATAATCTATTCCAACAATCTCACACAACTTCATATTTCTTATTTTCAAAGATAATGCACACCGGACGCGTCCGGTGTGCATTATCTTTTATGTTATAGAGAAGATTTGAAGAAATTGGATGAGATTTAATAAAAATTTATATTTTTTGAAGAGTTTTTATGAGAAAAGGACAGTGAAGCTCCAAAAAGGACATGCAAAAATTATATTAAAATAAAGGTGGTGAGAAAATGGAAAAGTTTATAGCAGCTTTAACGTTGTTACTTGGAGAGTTAGAGAGACAGTCCATAAGTTATAACAGGGTTTTAGAGATCAGAGATACTACGGTGGAGATGGCGGAGAAAATTGATATGGAGACAGGTGTATCAGTGGCATCAGGTATGGTTAAAGATTATTACTCCACGGAAACAAAGTACTTAAAAAGAAGAGTGAAAATGGTGGTTAGGGTTTTGTTGAGCTATTGTGAAGTGGTTGTAGAGCAGAAAAATAATTATAAGGAGGGTTGATTTTATGGATGATGCTATTATGGATAAAGTGTCGAAAGCATTAGAACCTATAAATGTTTATGTGGATGCACTTTATGGGGTTAGAGAAGAGCTTTGTATCACCAAAGAGTTCTTGCAGTCTCGCTATGAGAAGGAAAAGAATCCCGAAACAAAGGTTGTTCTTAGTCTGGCTATAAGAAGACTTCGTGAGCAGATTGATAATCTTGATAGAATCAGGGGTAATCTTCTTCCTGACGTGCAGACAGCAACAATGAACTTTGCTTCGGTAGTAATCAAAGATGCAATAAATGAAATTAACAAAATAGAAAATAAGGAAATTGTGTAGAGATTAGAAATCGGCAAATGCCGATTCCAAGAAGAACAGCAGTATGTGGGTGTTATAATCAAAATGTAGCCGAAAGCCGGTTCCACCTTCCGGCTACATTATAAAATAAATTTATATATAAAGGAGTAGAAGTTATATGAAAAAAGTTGATAGTTTAAAAAATAGTGTTGTAAATGTATTGGCGGATAACCCCGGTGAAAAAAAGAAGATTTTGGATGGTTGCAAGTTTTGTATGGAAAAACGTGGGTGCAAGTGTGATAAAGCAGAAGAGTTGTTTGATCAGCCTTCAATTTTATCACCTTATTCACCAGATAATTGGGTTAAAGCAAGTGAGTTCATATCAGAAAAGCCATTGAACTTTCCTTTGAAGTGCTACGAGTATGGTCCTGCCTTTCTTAGATACTGTGAGGATTGCCAGATAGTGTATAAAAAAAGGTGGTACTTCAAAGATGATGGTATGTTAGAGGATCTTTACTGCGGCACTTTGGGTGACGTATGCCCCCATTGTGGCAAACTAGGTATTCCTATAAGTGACATATACCAAGACAATTACGGTACATATCCTAATTATAGAGACTACTATGATGATTGTGATGAATATGATTATGATTATTATTATTTTAGAAGTCTCTCTACGGAGGAACTGCAAGAACGTTTAAAAGAGATTGCATTAGAAGAAGAACTTTCTATGTGCTATGACGAGCTGGGTGGTTACTTCTCCGAAGATGAAGATATGTCTTATAGAGATGATGAGGAAGAATATTGGCATTTCATCTGTTACGAAGAATTATATTTGCCCAATTGGTTTTATGAATTCGATGAGTATGACTTGGAAAGCTATTATTATAACCTTACTTATAATAATATAACTATGTCTACAAGGGAAATTATGGAGGCTATGGATTATGTGGAGAGCATTTTTTGTGGTGTGGAACATCCAACAAATGAGGAGGAGTTCGAAAAAGATATTGAGTTCTTCCGCAACTATGAGTTTGAGTGTAAAAAAACGAGTACATCTTGGTTAAACTGTAATTATCGTGACAAGTGTTTATATCGCTTGTTTTTAGGGCGCAGAACTGAAACTGTTTTAAAAGAAATTGAAAAGAGGGTTAGTTATATAAAAGAAAACTTGCAGGACAAGAAATCACATCTTCGTGACTTTTATTTGGAGCTTCTTGAGATAACCTTGATTTTACATTATGCATCTTATGATAGATTGGGTGATGTTGTTGAACTTGTACGTAAAATATGTATGCGTAGGGAGAAAAATGAAGCTGATATTTGCTTTGAAATTGTGTTGGGGTTATTAGATACAGTAAAAGCACTTTCAAAATTTTATAATAATTGAGTTGTAAAATTATCGAGATAGAGAAGTATTCAGAAATCGACAAAAGAAGAAATAGTGGGTATATGAATTACACCTCTACCTCGTATAAAATGTTTATACATATCTTCTGGGTTGATGAACTTGAAAAGTTAGAAGAGATTTTAATTGACATCAAAAATGGTGTTTTGGCTCAACCGGCTCAACCAAAATAAAATTTGTAGTGTAAAAGAAGTGACAGGGTTATAAAAATACCCTGTCATTTTCTATATAAAAACCTAAAAAATGGCCTTATTAAGCGGTTTTAGAGATGTTACATTGCGATTTCTCGTCCGAAACGCATTTCTTGCCCATTAAAACGCCCTGTATCGTATTTTTTGTGCTCAGCCCAAGAAAAGATACCCGTGAAATATTCGTAGGGTTTTAAGGGCGTTTTTGTCCATTTCGGAACTTTGGGGATGTAATAGCAAAGTCTCTCAAACCTGCATAGCAAGCGGTTTTGCGGATATTGACATCATTTTTAACCAGATGATGTCAATCATCTTCGTGAACTTTCACCAGACTTTTAAAACTTTTTAAAAAGGCCTTGGCAAACATCTTTTTTCGCGGTAAGCTACGGTCACGTTGATGTCAAAGAAATAATACAAGGAGTGATACTTAATGGCAAATGGTATTTTTAAGAAAATCGGTGGTATCTTCACGACGGAGCAAACAGATACCCCTCCTCTTCCTGCCACCGATACTCAAAAGAAAGAAAAAGTGGTAAAGGCAAAGAAACGTAACGAAAGAGCTTATGAGCGTTATCGTGGCAGAGGTGGTAATTCTAAACCAATGAGCTATTACATACCAGACACCGATGAAGAACCTATTTTAAAAGCTTTGGAACTTAAAAAATCAAGAGATGGCGTTAGTAAATCAGACTTGGTTGTAGAGGGGTTAAAGTATGTCCTCTCCGCCGAAATAAAAGAGATTAAGGAAAAAGGAGAAATTTCACTATGAGACACGGTATGACTGACGAGCAGTTAATTGAAGAAATTAGGAAGAACCATTTAGAACCGGAAGATACATTTCTATTCGGGTGTAAACAATGTGGTAACTGTTGCCGTAAGCGTGAAGAACTTATAACAGTAACAGGTTACGATATATACAACATAGCCAAGGCTATGGGTATAAGTGCAGGCGAAGCTACTATGAAGTATTGCACCATATCTCCCGGACAAACCTCTGCTCTGCCTGTGGCACACCTTAAAGAAAGACTTGACGGGTCTTGTTCTCTTTTAAGAAAAGGGTTATGCATGGTTCAGAAAGACAAGCCTATCGTGTGTCGTCTTTACCCAATAGGCAGATACTACGACGGAAAAGAGCAACGTTATTTCAGACAAGGCGCAGGAACCTGCACCGGACACGGACAAGAGATTAAGTTAAAAGATTGGCTGGAAGAGTTTAATATCCCTGCTCTCGATGAAGCAAGTGTCCTCTGGGGTAAGTTTATCTTTGCAGCATCTCTATATGCAAGAAACCTTAAAGAAAAGCGTAGAGCTGAAGAATATGTAGACTTCTTTAAGGATGCAGGGTTAGCCTTTTATATGAGATATGACCTCTCTCTTCCGGTAGAAGAAAATATCAAAAATAATATAAAGTGGCTTGAAGAAAAACACAAAGGGTTTAAGGTTAAATAAAATAATCGGAGTTGGATCACATTTTCAGATCCAACTCCATTTTTTAAAAGTATAACAGTTTAGGGTGTTTTTGATGCATATGTAACTCCGAAAAAATACGGCATTTTCATCAGGCAAGGTTTTCCTACTAATAATAAGAAAACAAAAAAATTAAATTTTTTTGAAAATGGTGTTTTGTTGTTATTACTGCATTTGCTACAGATGAGGTATTTTGTTTATGCATAAATCGCTACAGAAAACGCTACTATTAATGAGGGGATAATTTCATGATATAAATATTTTGAGTTCCTCCATTATTAATAATATAGTAATAACACAATAATACAACGTGACCGTACCGTTTATCGTACACTACAAAAAAATTTGGTCAAAGGCCTTGGCTTTAAAGAAGATATCCGATATGATGAAGGCGGTATGCCTTTATGGTATATACTTAAAGTTAAGGAAGTGAAGTTATGTTTAGAAATTTAGAGCAAATACTATTTATGATAGCCAAGAGCAAGAAGGTTAAAGATGAGAAGGCTTGGGTAGATAAGATATTAAAGCATTGTGAGGTTCATTCAGATTATCTGCACTTTGTAAACTTAAAGTCTAACCCTCGTATGTGGTTTGGTGTATCGGATGCAAAGTTTGAGTGCCACCCCTTCATCCTCTTTCGGCAGTTTAAGAATAATGATGAAGTAAAAGAAGTCAGAGAGTTTGAGATTTATACCTTTGAAAGATTGAATGACGACGTGTTTGTAGAGTTGTTGGAAGATAGCTTTTGTAGCCACTATGACACAATGGAAGATTTCAGGGTTTATTTCAACAATAGAGAGATTGATTTCAGATTAGAACTCGCCGGCGGAGAGCCGGCAAAGTTCGGAGAGTATAATGATTTATCCGAGGGATATTCAATAACAACGGACTTATATAAGGTAACAATCACAGGTTTTGAAGATTATGTCGCCTACTGCGATAGTGAAGATATGTTAGAACTTACCCTAATAAACTTAAATGGGTATATGGCTATTAACCGAGAGAAATCAACAGCAGATCGTGTGGTCTTTGATTCGCCGGTAGTAACCGTGTGGAGAAACGGCGAAGTCGTACCATTTGAAATGTGGAAAGATGGTCAAGGGTATCATGCAAAAATAGAATAAATCACAATAAGGAGTTGTTCATCGGAACAACTCCTTATCTTATGCCATTTTATTTATTAATCAAATCTTTAACCAATGTTGCTATCGTATCAAGCTGTTTGTCGTTTAAGTGTTTCAAATCTTCTATAATGCCCTTTAACTTTTCGGGATTTTCTACATCCATATCAAAAAACTCACTTGGTGTTATGTTAAGATAATCACATATATAGAATATTCCTGATAACGATGGTAATGATTTACCAGATTCGATATTGTTAATGTATCCGGGATTTTGAGAAATATCAATACTCATTTCGCGAGCTGACACGCCTTTTTTAGTTCTGAGCATGGCAAGTCGTAGTGCAAAATCTTTTTCATCCATAGTATCACCGCCTTTTATTATATTTTAACCCATACATACCTATTTTCTGTTAGATTACAGCCGTAATTTGTGTTGATATATTGGTTTATAGATGTTATAATAATATTATATGATAGAAATAAACCAATATATACATGGAGGTCAACAATGAACGAAGAAGAATTAAGAAAGCACAGGTGTTGTTTTACCGGGCACAGACCGGAGAAACTTCACCTTCCCGAAGATGAAATTAAATCTCTTTTGCAGATAGAAATAAAACAAGCCATACACGACGGTTTTACAACCTTTATATCGGGTATGGCTCGTGGTATAGATATTTGGGCGGCAGAACTTGTGCTTGAAGAAAAAAATAAAAATGATAAAATTAAATTAATTTGCGCTATACCGCTTATGGGTTTTGAGCGTTCTTGGAATGAACAAGAGAAACAGACCTACCGCTCTATTATTGCAAAAGCTGATTACGTGAAATATGTATCGGATCATTATTTTAGAGCATGTTTTCAAGTTAGGAATGAATGGATGGTCAATCATTCCCATAGAGTGATTGCTACCTATAATGGTGAATCTGGTGGCACAAGAAACACAATCAACTATGCTAAAAGAATGGGTGTTGATATAATAAACATCTTAGAAAACAACAGATAAAGAGTAAATCATTGGCAACTTCATCGAATATTATTATGTTCGTGGTAAAATAATAATATCAATATAGAAAGGAAGTTGTTACAATGACTAAAACGATAACCCAAGATTTAATTGAAAATTTTGAAAATTATTTAATTAACGAAGAAAAGGCTTCTGCTACGCTGGAAAAATATATGCGTGATATCAAAGCTTTTTTCGAGTGGATTTCCGGAACTGAAATCGACAAGCGAAAAGTTCTTGACTACAAAGAATATTTGATAGGTAAATTTGCTCCTACTTCTGTTAATTCTGTTTTATCTTCGCTAAACAGCTTTTTTGAATTTAATAACTGGTATGAATTGAAAGTAAAAATGCTTAAAATTCAAAAACAGATTTTTGCACAAAAGGATAAAGAGCTTTCAAAAGCAGAATACGAAAGATTGCTTGATGCCGCAAAAGCAAAAAGCAATGAAAGATTATATCTGCTGATGCAAACGATATGTTCAAGCGGAATCAGAGTATCGGAATTACAGTATATAACAGTTGATGCCGTAAAGTTAAGAAAAGCGACTATTAACTGTAAGGGTAAAATGAGAATTGTGATTTTGCCCAAGGAGCTTTGCAGAATGCTCACAGAATACGCGAAAACCCAAAAAATAACAAGCGGCTCCGTGTTTGTTACAAAAACAGGAAAACCGCTTGACAGAAGTACCATATGGAAAATGATGAAAGCACTTTGCGAAAGTGCAAGAGTATCGAAGAATAAAGTGTTTCCACATAATTTAAGGCATCTTTTCGCACGCACTTTTTACACTCTTCAAAAAGACATTGTAAGACTTGCAGACATTCTCGGACATTCAAGCGTAAACACCACACGTATATACACTATGGAAACAGGTGAAATACACCGCAAGCAAATTCAAAAATTAGGACTATTGCGGCTTTAAATAAAAATACCACATAATCGAAATTATGTGGTATATCATAGCCGAGTTCAATATAAATTGCGTACATATTATAGCATGTTCAGGAGTGTTTGTCAATGATTTACAGTTATTATATAGAAAAATCATCAATATGCATTAAAAAAGACATAG
>JAZROD010000030.1:0-20095 GCA_045648505.1 Clostridia bacterium
AATGAATTGAAAAGATATATTGATTACTACAACAACGAAAGAATTTCTTTAAAACTAAAAGGAATGAGTCCAGTACAATACCGAACTCATTCACAAGCAAGTTAATATTAAATTTTGTCTAAACTTTGGGGTTCACTTCAAAACGAGGTGCTTTTAATTATTTTTTCTTCAACATATCGTTAAGTTCTTTAATGAATGTGTTTATGTCTTTAAATTCTCTGTAAACCGATGCAAAACGAACATAGGAAACATCATCAATACTTTTAAGGGCATCCATCGCCTTTTCACCGATTGAAATTGTTGAGATTTCTTTTTCAAGATTACTGTATGCTTCGTTTTCAATATCGTTTACGATTTTTGTTAACTGTTCAATTGATACAGGTCTCTTTTCGCACGCCTTTATAAGACCTCTTAAAAGTTTGTCAGGATCAAATATTTCTCTTGAACCGTCCTTCTTAATAACACGAAGAGGTACACTTTCGATTTTTTCGTATGTGGTAAATCTTTTACCGCATTCAATACATTCTCTTCTTCTTCTGATGTTTGTTCCTTCTTCTGTAGGTCTTGAGTCAATAACCTTACTGTCTGCTATTCCACAAAACGGACATTTCATAAATTTCAACCCTTTCTGTTGTACCTGTTTTTTACAGTATAACAAAATATAGTAAATTTTGCAAGAGATTTTACTCAATTTCAGAAATTGTTTCCATTGCAACAGGCTTGATGTTTGCATAATTGTCCCATACGAAAACTTTAAGCTCCTGAGGTTTTTCCTTAACTTCAACTTCAACATCAAGCGAATTATAAGTATCATTTGTTGTAAGCCTGTTTGAAGTTAAGACCTTTCCGTTTGCTCCGTATGCTTTAACAAATGTCATACCTGTAACCGGTGCTGAAAAATTAATCTTTGCAGTTACTAATTTATTTAAATATGAACTGTTTTCTGTTGATGCAGTAATCTGTTTTGTTCCAAAAATCTTAAGAGACGGTAATCCTTCGTTTATCGTACTTTCTAAATTCCACACCTTTCCGAAGTCCCATGTACACTTATTTGAAAATACATAGCTGGAAAGCAATTTAAATTCGGTTGTTGTTAAAGCTGATGCTCCGTATACCTTTGCTCCGTTTCTTTTTCCTGAATTGTAGAAACAGCTATATGCTCTATTGTAATCATTTACGAAAATATATGCCTCTCCATTTGTTCCTGCATTTACTGTACTGTTACCATAGGAAGTAAATAAATTTATATTGTTTTCTACATACGCCAAACCTGCCACATAAGCATAACTATCAGAATCTGCATAAACATCAACCTCTGTATAGCAGTTTCTTACATCTGCAGAATATACATAACCTGCCATTACACCTGCATAAACACCATTTGTTGCTGTGTAATTCATCGTTCCTTTAACATAGCAGTTTTCAATATGGGCACCGCTCATTTCTGAGGCAATTCCTCCTGCATATAAAATTCCACTTTCATTATGTTCCCCTGAACTTGCAACCTCAAAAGCTGTGTTTATAACTGTTCCGTTTAATTGATTGAAAAATCCTGAATGATAGGTTGTGGTCAAGCTGATTGAGTGATACTCTCCAACAACAAGCGGATCTATATTTGATATTTTGTGTCCATTTCCGTCCAAAACTCCAGAGAAGGTTTCAATCGGTGTCCATTTTCCGCTTAAGGTAATGTCATTCATAAGCAAGTAATATCCATCACCTGTTATTGCTTTGAGCTGTTCTTCGTTTTCAATTTTTGTATATGGTACTGCTTCATATTGAGCATACACAGTTGCAGAATCTGTTACACTTTCCTTATCCCAGCCTGTGAAAATATAAGCATAGTTTCCGTCAGGTGCTCGGTATGGTGTTGCTCCCTCATATACTCCTTCTTTACCAATATCATAAAGCTTGTCAGCTATAATATTATTGTTATAATCTACATAAGAAACCTTATATGCATATTTTTCAAATTCTGCAGAAATAACCATATCTTCTTTAACAGTGATATTATATTTATTATTTTCTACTGCAGCTACATAATCATCCTCATTTATGTAAAGTGCTTTAAGTCTGTAGCATTCATCCGGAGTAACCGAAATTGATATTGTTTCATAATAATCTGCACCATCTTCATAGGTCGGCAATTTGACTATAAGCTCACCATTTTCGCAAGGCAGAACATCAACAGAGTAAAAACGGTCTGATGTGAAGTTTGCTTTAAGGTCAAGCTTACCTGCAGGCATTTCAAATGTAAAGCCTGACTGTGAAACGCCGTTTACCTCAATGCTTGTAAGTCTGAAGCTTCCAACGCCTTTACCTTCAACGGTTATTTGCTCTGTTGCATAAGCCTCTGTTACCTCACCGCTGTATCCTTTTTTGAATTTAACGCTTCCCTTGCCTATAACTTCTGCAGAAATCGGTCTTTTTCTTAATGTTCCGTAAATTTTAATATTTTCTGACGGCATTGTAAATCTGCCGCTATAAATAGGATACTTCTTTCCTGTTGTATCATTTGCGAAAACATAATAAAGTTCTTCAAATTCAGATGCAGGAAGCTCTTTTCTTGTTGAATTGAGATATGCAGTTACTGTAACCGGTTCTCCTTCCATTACATATGATGTTGTACTTCCCGAGTTGTAAGTATATATACTGTACTCTGAATAACTCTCTTTATAAATGCTTCGAGTGCTTTTTCTTGTATAACCTGCCTCAATTATAATGTCATATTCAGGCATTTTAAAACTTTTTGATGTTAAATCTATGTCTGTCCAGTTGTATTTTGCATCTCTGTAACGAAGTCTGTCAACTTTGTAGCTGTTATCATACATCTTTACTGCCACTTTAACGGTTTCGCCAGGCTTGTAATATTCTTTATCAACCGTTACTTCTCCGTATGAAGAAGAATAATTCTGTGCAGTTACTTTATACATAGCAACAGGGATTTCCCTGTACTCAACCTCAACTGTCGCATCTTCAAAGATTATAAAGCTTCTGCCCTTAATTCTTACACCGTTTACTTTAACAGATACCGGAGCGTACTGATAGCCTTCATCTGCTTTTGCAGTTACATAAACTGTATCTCCCACCTTTGGATTTGTGTTTGAAACAGAGGTTGTTCCGTTTGCAGTCTGCTTAACTGTAACTGTGCATGACTTGGATGCATCATGTTGCTGATATGAGAAATAATCTCCTTCGTTAAAATCCGCAAAGTATACTTCGCCATTTGCAAGCATCTCATAATAATATTTATGATTCTTGTCAAATTTTGCAGTTTCAGGAATATAATAATTATCTCCGTTTTTAACAAGAGATATAACGTGTTCAGGCACAAAATCTCCATCAAACATATTATAAAGCTTAAGTGTTGGATTAGTTACTGTTGCTATGTTATCAAAATAAATTCGTCTTGTATATCTTGTGTGATTTATATTATCACCATACCCACCTGCTTCAGGTGTTGTCATTGAGAAATTATACCATTCATCATAAGGTACTATTTCTTTTGAATTATAATAAAGTGCTGCGGTGTAATATCCATCAGGTAAATTCGCGTTTAAAACTTCCAGATTTATGTAGTAATTTCCGTTTGTTGATGGATATCTTTCAACGGTTGGAGTATATGTATACTCCTTGCCTCCTATTGAACGAACCTTAATAACAAAGTTGTCACTTGCGTATGAGCCTTGCATACTTGCAGGCATTGAAAGACTTGCATCAACAATGCCGCTGTAAACATTTATGTATGCATTTAAGCCCTGTGCAGCTGAAGATGCAGTATAGTCATAGTATGTTGAAAAGCCATATTGACTTTGTCTCTTCCACTCTCCGTTTACTTTAGTGTAAAAATAGATATTATATCTCTGTCTTGGTGTAATTGATACAACTTTTCCGTCAGCATCCTTAAATTCAAGATCTGCCATCCCTTCTTCAGATACATTGGCATATTCTTCGCTTAGAAGTTTATTAGACTTATCGTAAAGCTCAAATTTATATTGAGTTGTTGGATTTACATTTGATATCTGTACAACAAAATTAGCAACCTCAGGATCACCCCAGGTAACTCCGTTCATATATATGTTGCTGTTTGAATTATCGCTCATATACAAATTGTCGTACTGACAATAAAAATCCGTTTTTGTATCAATCTCAAATCTGTAGCTGCCGTACTTAAATCCACCGCTTAAAGGCTTCATTTCAAATACAACATTTCTTGAATGGTAATAATAATTTTCTACTATATAGTTACCTGTGCTTTGTGCAAAAAGATTTCCGTTATCATCATACATATTAACTTTATTTATAACCGTAGGTGATGCACCTTTTATTTCTGCACTTATCCAGAACATTTCGTCTCCGGCTTTTTGTTCTTTTATGTAGTTACTGCCGTTTGAACGGAAATCTATCGATGGCTTATCTACCACATTTACTGCATTTTCTAATTTAACAGATGCTGTTTCGTCCTCGTTATATACTATTAAATCGTATGAACCCGCTTTAAGAGCCTGTGCAAGTTGCATATAACCGCCTATATAATATCCATCTATGCCTTCCAGGCAATTAAGTGATTCTTCTTTGAAAACATCGGTATAATATACATTCTTTATGTATCCGGTGCTGTTACAGTATATATTATCAGCATTTTCTGTTGCCATATAAACGTTTCCGCTTTTGTCTGCAAGTTTTACTTTCCCTGGGTAGATTTCATTAAGAGAATAGACCGAAATGTTCATACTGTCCTCATATTTACTAAGGGTTTGCTTTTCTTCTACAGTCATTCCATCCATTTCGGCAAGAGGTGCAAAACTGTCGCATATTTCTACCTCAATGCTTGTTTTATAAACTGCATCATTGTCATAATTTTCTATTTTCAGATTTATCGTATGCTTTCCGCAGTCAAAGTCTCCACCTGTATAACATCTTGCAAAAAATGTTCCGTTCTCACTTTGAATCCATTCTCCGCCTGCGTCTTCAACATCGCCTGTTGTCATTACACAAAATGCATTGTCGAGTTGTTCGCCATTTGCAGATTCAAATTCAAACAAAATAAGTCCTTCCTCTGCAAGAAATTTGTTTGCTGTTATGATTGTAAGTGGTTTCCCTGTACCTTCTGTTGGGTTAACCGTTTTTGTGACCTTTTTAACATCACCTTTAGCAGATACGCTTAAAACCATAGCTAAAGTAAGTAAAACAGTCAAGAAAAACACTTTCAAAACTCTCTTCATTGTCATATCCCTCCATGTAACACTTTTATTAAGTAAATTATATCACTGTTTTATTATTATTTCAATATATAAAACAAAATTTTATCATAAAAAAACAGAGCGGGAATCCCGCTCTCAAAACCACTTATTAAATGTGTCATCTTTAATCATACATTTCTATAGTCTTTCTCAAAAGTTCACCCTTTTTCTGTTATAATAACAAAGGCCCTTGTTTTTGTCAATCTTCATAACAAATTGATTGACAAATCATATTAAATATTATATACTATTAAGATGAAAAATAGCGATAATTTATATAGATTGGAGATATACATATGCAGGAAAATAACAATGTAGTGCAGGACCTTAATGAAATACTTCAGGTTCGTCGTGACAAGCTTGCTGAACTTCAGGCAGAAGGAAGAGATCCTTTTGAAATTACAAAGTTCGTAAGAACACACACATCTTCACAGATTAAAGATGATTACACAACAGAGATGCGTGAAATCACAAAAAGAGGCAGTGAAGAAACAGAAACTATCGAAGCTAAAATCTCAGCACTTGACGGTCAGACTGTTGTAGTTGCAGGCAGAATTATGTCAAAAAGAAGTATGGGTAAAGTAGGTTTTGCTCATATTCAGGATATTGACGGTCAGGTTCAGCTTTTTATTAAAAAAGACATTTTCGGTGATGAAGAATACAACCGTTTCAAAAAACTTGATATCGGTGATATAGTTGGTGCGGAAGGTGAAGTTTTCACAACACAGACAGGTGAAATTTCAATCAGAGCAAACAACATTACTCTCCTTTCAAAATCACTTCAGGTTCTTCCTGAAAAATTCCACGGTATGACCAATACTGACCTTCGTTACAGACAGAGATATGTTGACCTTATTATGAACAAAGATGTTAAAGATACATTCGTAAAGCGTTCAAAAATCATTTCAACAATCAGAAGATACCTTGACGGTCAGGGTTTCTTGGAAGTTGAAACACCAATGCTCGTTTCAAATGCAGGCGGTGCTGCAGCTCGTCCTTTTGAAACACACTTCAACGCACTTGATGAAGATTTTAAATTAAGAATTTCTCTCGAACTTTACTTAAAGCGTCTTATCGTTGGCGGACTTGAAAGAGTTTATGAAATCGGCAGAGTTTTCAGAAACGAAGGTCTTGATACAAGACACAACCCTGAATTTACTCTTATGGAACTTTATCAGGCATACACAGACTATCACGGTATGATGGACTTAACAGAAAACCTCTACCGTCATGTTGCTCAGGAAGTTTTAGGAACAACAAAAATCGTTTACAACGGTATTGAAATGGACCTTGGCAAACCATTTGAAAGAATCACAATGGTTGACGCTGTTAAAAAATATGCAAATGTTGACTTCAACGAAATCAACACAATTGAAGAAGCAAGAGCAGCAGCAGATGCACACCACGTAGAATATGAAGAACACCACAAGAAGGGCGACATCTTAAACCTCTTCTTTGAAGACTATGTTGAAGAACATCTTCTTCAGCCTACATTCGTTATGGACCACCCTGTTGAAATTTCTCCACTTACAAAGAAAAAACCAGGTAACCCTGACTATGTAGAAAGATTCGAATTCTTCATGAACGGTTGGGAAATGGCAAACGCATATTCAGAACTTAACGACCCAATCGACCAGAGAGAAAGATTCAAAGCACAGGAAGCTCTCCTTGCACTTGGCGACGAAGAAGCTAACACAACAGACGAAGACTTTATGAATGCCCTTGAAATCGGTATGCCTCCAACAGGCGGTATCGGCTTCGGCATCGACCGTATGTGTATGCTCCTCACAGACTCAGCCGCAATCAGAGATGTATTACTCTTCCCGACAATGAAGCCACTTGATAAATAAATGGCGTAAAATCAAGGTTTTTGAGGTGTTGATGACACCTTTTGACACCTTTTTGACACCACTTTATGCAGAATTATATGTTGAAAAAAGCACCTAACATTTAAAAATAGGTTGTATCAATTTGATTTAAAAATCATCTTGGTACAGCCTTTTTTTATTACTGTAATCTCTGTTAACGTTGACATTTTTATTTAAGCGCGGTATGATGAGACCCCAATATTTATAAAAAAGGATGTGATTTTATGAGCGTAAAAGAAATAATATGGTGCGAAGTAAAGGAAAACAGTACTCCGCACTTGAACTTTGAGTACCAGAGGACAAAAGCGAGATTGGATGATGGTGTTACTGCACTTATGGAGGGGTTAACTCCTGCACAGAGAGTGATGTTAGACCAGACCATCCTGCAACCAATAGACAGCCTACTTGAACTTCAACAGATGTTGACTTTTGATGCGACCTTTTCAGTACTTAACAGGTCGTGGCGTGAGTTACTGTTGGGTGAAAGATTTGAACCTGAAGATTTCGAGGTGTGAGTATGTTTGATTTTAAAGATTATGAAAAATTATCAGATTATGAGTTTGCATATCCTGCGCTCGATGTTTTACAACATACTTATCATAAGGGGTTAAAATTAAAGGACAAATCTCTACCTACTTGCTGTTTTCAAGACTTTATTATAAAACACACAAAGTTCCGAATTCAGCATGGTTACAGGCGATACAGGGAAGTTGAGCCTGAATGGGAAACTCTATATATGCTTATATCTGAAATCAAGAAAGATTATAAAGGAAAATCCGATACTGTTTCTCTGGAAAAAGCCGTTATTCTTTTTGACCAATGCCTACTCTTGCACCACGAAGGAAACCCCTTACCACCCTATCTAATTACATAACCCTAACAATTTAACGCCCGGTAGCATACGCTACCGGGCGTTATCTATTTTATAGAAAAATATTCGGACAGTGAAGGGGAACATTGAAGGCACATGCTGATTTTTGACACATCTAATTTTATATTAAGAGACAGTAAAAAATTACTGATTTTATTTAGATTGTGGGGTTTTGTGATGACTAATGATATGAAAAATGCTCATTTGAAATTAAGAATACCTGCTGATAAAAAAGAAGAAATCAGACAATGCGCTTATTCAAAAGGTTTGTCAATGAGTTCTTTCATCAGGTATGTTTTAAGTGAGTACATTAATGAATTTGCAGTTCAGGATGATAAGACTAACTATAATATTGGGGGAATTAGAAATGAAAGATGAGTTGGTTAAAGTAGGTTGTTTAGAAGATTGTACTGAATATTCAGTTTGTCAGGATTGTCCTTTCGGAGCAGATTGCGAAATTGAAGATGAGTATGATGATGGGTGCGAAGACTGTCCTTGTTTCAATAACGGTTTTGATATGGGGTTTCGTCAAGGGAGTAAAGTTGCTCGCGAGGAGCTCATGGATGATATTTATATTGATGGTTATAGAATAGGCAAAATCGATGACATCAAGCATAAGGTTATCGCATTAGGTTCCGATAACTCAGAGAAGGTTAACGAAATTTTAAAGGATTTAAGTGACCTTATTAAAGATTTTGCTATGGATGCAGTTGAAGAATATTTGGGGTATAGATAAGGCGGTGACGGCGATGAAAAAGAGAAATGTTAAGTATCCGTACGGGAAAGCAGTTAAGGTATGTGAAGACTGTTGTACTGTTAATGCGGGAAATATAAGAAAGTGCCGCGTGTGCGGCGGGAGATTAATAAAAATTGAGGGGATTGTTTATTATGGATATAAGATTAATTAGTAAGGAAACAGCGGAAAGTTTAATAGCAAAAGCGAATAGGGATACAAAAAAATATTTAAGGATGTTAGGCACAGATGATATGCTTTATACGGGGTTTATGCAAGGCAAGCCTATATTAGCAAAAGCAATAGAAGATTATGTGAGTTGTGTTAAAAAATTAAGAAAAATTGAAGCAGATGGACTTCTTGAAGAATTTGCACAGGTTACAAAAAGACTTATAAAAGCCTTTGATTTTGTTAATACAAGTAAAGATAGAGCGCTGATAACAGACGGATACATCTACGGAAAGAAAACGCCTATATTTATTGCTCTTGAAGCCGCTTTTAATGCAGGTCTTTTTCAGGAAGTGGGTTTGCAGCGTAGATTTAAGGTGTTTTACAATATTGGTAAAAGCATCTTTGAGTTCAAAGAAGGGGAATACTTCTTGTATGCAGTTCCGTATATCTACTATGTAAATGCCTACACAGGGCAGATATGGAGATGCACAAAGAAAATTGAGAACTTTGAAGGCTTTGTTGGTGACTGGTATACTGTCTGTTATAACTCAAATTGCGATACAGTATATGAAGATGGCGTGTTTTTTGGTGAATGGGTGGATGCAACGCATCCAAAACGTAGCGGCGGTAAAAAAGGCACTGTGTATAAAAATGTGAGATTTTCAAGTAGTCCTTACATAAATGAATATGGTGGAAAAACCTTTGATATGCCTGCTCATCAGGTGATAATGCTTTGTTTCTACAAGTTGAATGTTATGAAATATTGCATTGGTTCTGGTTCTATTTTGACCATAGACCATATTGATGGCGATGCACTCAACAATAAAATTATGAACTTATCAATGGTTACTCGTGTTGGTAATGCTAAAAAAGGTGGTAGCAAAGATATCAAACCTGTAAATTTTTTGGAGTTGTTTCAGGCTTTGCAGATAGCAAATACGCCTTTTCTATATAATTTTTAATATTTTTATCGGGGAGAGTTCAGGTTCTGAACTCTCTCAAAAAGAAAATAAGAATTTTTTAAATTAATTTTTTAATAACATTTTTGCAAAATTTTATGTTGTTTTGCTTGTCGTTACGGTTTTTTCTACAGTTGTTATAAAAAAGTAGATGCATATAAAATTTTCAGTATGGACATAAATTTAATCTGCTTGTTTATCTATTAATAAGAGATAATATAAATATAGTATATAATATACAACAACTTTGAAGAACCTAAACAAGATATAACAATTGGAAATATAATATTTTGTCTGATGTCAGGTCAGAGTGCTGGATGTGCGAGTGGACATAGTGACAAAGAGTAAATAGTGGGTAGTTTTTATAAATGATTTTTTAAAGGAAAGCAGGTTTTTATTATGAATGATACAGACGTAAAAGAATATTTTAGTGAAGAAGATTGCGACGCGATAATTTTGTATTTAATTGATAAAGCGGATTTGTCGTACGGACAAGCGTTACAGGTTTTGGAGATGCTTGGCAAAATGGTAAATCTGGCGGCTACACGTATAGCCAAAGAGATGGGTGTGATTTGAGATGGTCAGATTTATTAGAGTATTTTGTCCTTATTGCAAAGCACAACTTCCCGTACAGTTACACTACAAAAATTTTGGTTATTTGTGGACGGAGTGCGGCAGATGTGGTAAAGGCGTGTATGTATATAAGCAAAAGGCTGTTGATGAGCGTAAAAAATAAATGGGTTATGGAAGAAAAGACTATGATTTTCAGGAGAGATTAATTATGAAGGATAAGTGCTATCTTATAAAAGATAAAAATAATTGGAAGAATGGTCTTGCTCCTTGCGTAGGATGCGAGAGAGAATGCCCTATAACAGCAGGTATGACAGAGTTGACTTATGATGACGGGTATGAACAAGCATTGATAGATTGTGGAGATGCTGTTGAAAATTCGTATCTCGACGGGTATAAAGCATGTTTTTACGGCGAGCCACCTGCTGTAGAGGACGATGAGATAAGAGAGATGTTGTTAGAACAGTTAGCAACACCAAAGGGATGCAGAGTGAATGCTGATGCGGAAAAGGTTGTAAATGGTGACTTATATGTTTCAGGTAAGATTTTGTGTATGATTGAAAATGCGAAAGAAAAATTATTTAATATTCGTAAACAGATATACAGTTTTGGTGTTAATAGCGAAAAAGAGCAAAGAAATTTTGCTCTTGAATTATTTAATGTGGTAAAAATATTGGATGATGTTCAGCACGAATATACATCAGATGCCCTATATGAATTTTTAGGTTATATGGAGTAAAAAAGAAAGGTAACAGTTCCGGCACCGGAACTGTTACCTTTACTCTTTTTTAAGTTAATGTTTCAAGGAAGTCTGTAAATTCTTCAAATGGGTCATTCCAGACAAATTTGCCATTTGCTACATTGTTTAATACTAATTCTGTTATATCTTCTTCAAAATGCTTATCGGTATCAGTACGAATACCTGTTTCTACTGCCTGTGGCAATTCTGAACCAAATTGATGAATTAAATCATCGTTACATTTGAGTTTAGCATATACAGAAACCACATACTTGTTGGTTTCAGGCTTTTCATACATAACATAAACTTCTTGGGTATCATTAATTTCTAACCTTAATGTTTTGATGCTTGTTATTACCGCAGCATCTTGTGCGTTTGCACCTGCCAATAATTTTTTAATTTTCTTCATAGTTAAAATCCCCCTAAATTTTATTTATTTTTTCTATCTTAGTATACTCTTTTAAGGTGAGTTCCAAGTTTTTATCAAAATTCTTTAATTCTTCTTCAAGATGCTCAATCCATTCTTGTTGTTTACGGATAGTGCTATCTGAAGAATTAGCCCATTTCATAACGCCCAACTTTTCTTGTTCATTAAGCAAGTCATATTTGCGGCGTTGTTTGGTGTACTCTTCTCTGCTGAACTCATTAATCTTAATACCTTCGGCGAGTTCCTTTGCCTTTTGGTAGCCTACGGCGATGCCGCCGTCGTAATCGTCAAGGTAAGTAACCCTATAAATGTTCTTTCTGGTCTTGTAGTGGTTACGCACATAAGTAAGTATGTCATCAAAGTCTTCATCAAAATAGAACTCCATACCTTCAATGCTAAAATAGCCCTCGTCAAAGTTGTAAAAAGCCATACCATACTTGGCAAGAAATATTATAAATCTTATCATCTCACTTGAAACTCTTTCACTAATATCATTTTTCATTTAAAAATTCCCCCTATTTATTGTGGTGGAGTGCGGTGCAGTCCACCGGTATTTTTAATATAGTTATCTGTACTTCCAATATACTGTATTGAGTATATGAGAAAAGTTAGTGCTTTTGCCTATCAAGTACCCTATGTAGCGAGCACCTATACCATAATTGTCTGTAAAATTCAGCAATTCTGCACATTGTTGCTTAATGTGGTCTGGCGCTTCAACCACACCATTTATGATATCTTCCATAAGCCACTTTACGTTTTCAGACAAGTGTTGTTGCGTACAATATTTGAAGTTCAAACTATCAGAAGAACTACTTTCATCTTTAATAAAAGTATCCACAATTTCTTGACAAGTCCAAATATCTTTTGACAATTTTTCGTTGAGAACATATAGAAGATATGTAATCAAGTCTGAAAAATCAATGCCGACATATTTGTCAAACACTCCCCATACAACGTCGCGTTCATAATTATTAAAAAACATACGAAGCATAACAAATATCCACTCTGATGCACCGTCATAATCGTGCATGTGGTTATGTATCCACGTACCTAACTCTTCAAGTTCAGAACGTTTTAATGTCATCCCTGTAATATCTTTATGACGAACTTTTTCAAACAATTTTCTCATCTTTTTGCACATTTCTTCCATTTCATCTGTAATGATAAACTCCCTATCATCAATCGTAATCTTTTCCATATCTTAAATTCTCCCAAATACTTAATATTTGGTAGGCAATTTTTATCGTGGTAGCCTACCACCCCACTGTTTAGGTTACTTCAATTTACCACAAAGATTTAATGTTCTATAGTAGTAGTAAAGTTTATACCCCTTGAAATTATCACATACATAGGCATCAACCTTTTTCCAAAAGCCTTCATATATCTTCGCAAGCGCTGCGTCGGTTTCGGAAACTTCTTCTGATTTACATATCAAAACCAGCACGAGTTCTGTAAGAGGAGCAATACCCATACTTATAGCCGTTTGGAAGCAATACTCAAAAGTTTCTTGAACTGCGTCGGCACCGTAATCTTCAGATACAGAGAAGTCTGTATAAAACAGGGTCAAAGGCTGATAGCCATTTAGTTTCTCAAAATGCCAATATTTTCCCATATTTTTTACCTGAAGCAGATGTGCCGCATACATCTGCTCTTCCTTTATATATATATTTATTGATGCGGCTTCAATTTTGAGGCTGTGTTAGAGATATTGTTTTATATATTCAGTTGTAAGTCCGCTACATGTATGGTAGCGTGTCAAAAATCTGGTATTATCTACCTCCGTTTGCTAAAATATTTTTGTGATATCACATTAATTTTTGTATATACTGTTTTGTGGTTGAGAAATCAATGGTTTCGCAACTCACAAGTTAATTCTACAGGAAAAAAATTATTTAATCAAAGCGTGGCTCAAATATGAGCCAAATATTTTTACAAAGGTCAAATTTGACAAATCTATTGACTTGTGGTATCATATATGCAAAGGGGGTCTTGATATGGCAATAATTAAACATACATATACCGAAGGGCGAAACGGCTTTAATCATTTTCTGCAAGGTGCCAGATTTTCACAGGAGTACAAGCAGAATTTTATCAACTATCTGCGTGGTAAATTAGAATATCTTCAAGATGAAGAAACCGATATAGATGAAAATAAGAGAAAAGATGATATAAAGAAAACAGAAGGTTATATAGACCTACTGGAAAATTCTGATTATATAGTTGATGATGCCATAGCATACATTGCGGATGTGTCCGTTTCAACCGTAAAGCGTTGGAAAACTGTGGAAGGTGCTAAGATTGCCTACCCTAACTCTCAACAGTTAATTGTTCTGGCAAATGCTTTCGGAGTTACCGTAAATGCGATGTTGGAAGAAACAACATTAAACGACTATGTGTATAAAGAAACTGTTGATGGTAACTATGAGCATCTTATAGAGCAAGGTGTTGACATTGAGAAACTTCGCAAGATATATGATAATAGATGCGGGAACGACGGCGAGTTTTCATTAGTTCTTGACGGACTGAATTTCTTATTTGCCGAAAAAGAAGAGCCGTTTTCGGTCTTGAAGAAACTTGCTCTGTACTTGAAAGAAGATAAATTAAAGATAGGTTACTCTTATTCAGCAAATGATGTAATGGATTTTTCGACTTGGTTGTTGAATTATGAATATTCGGGGTTGTTTGCGGAAGATTGCGTAAGAGAAATTAAAAACAGGTTTGACAGCATTCCGAAAAACATAAGACCGTTTGAAGCGGATAAGTATGATGCTCTTTGTACGGCGTTGAAGAAATATAAAGAAGAATTGAATGAAAAATAACATCCGGCGATGGTACTGCGTGTGCCATCGCCGTTATTACGCCCTTAAACGCACCCAGAACGCCCTGTGTCTCAGGTTTATGCTCTTGGTAGGTAAATTGTTGTCGAAGAACAAAAACGGATTTTTGACCACTTTTTGTCCATATTATATATAAATAGGTAAAAAGTCGAAAAAATCCTTGGCAAAAATCAGATTACGCGGTATGATGTCACATGCAAGGGGTTATCCCTAATAAATCAAAAAAGGATGAAGAAAAATGGAACATAAAGTTATAAGTGAATATCGTATGCAGCACCCAAGAAGTTATGAACGTAATCGCGGACGTGACGGAACGAAAGCGATGAGTTATTACCTTCCTGATGACATCATTGATTTGCTGAATTTGAAAGCGGCACGTGAAAAATGCACCAAATCCGAGTTGGTACTTGAAGGGCTGAAATATATTTTAAGAGAAGAAATTAGGGAAACAAAACTCCAATCCTCTCTATAAATCACCGGGCAGGCAGGTTGTAAAAACCTTGCCTGCCCGGTTTATTGTCCTGTTTAACGGACATCAGGGCGTATAAAATTATACTGCGGAGGTGTAATTGTGCATCGGGAGTTAGATTTTCAATTTCAAAAAAATAATTACATTTTTCTATAATTTTTTATAAATTATTGAAATTGTAATCGAAATGTGCTATAATTTATATATTGATTTATATATTGATGTCAAACTTTAACGGTAAGGATGGGTAGATATGATAAGTTATAGACCTTTCAGAGTTCTGGTTGCGGAAAAGAATTTGGAAACAACTGCTCTTGCACAGGAACTTGGTATTTCTCCAAGTACAATGGCAAAACTCAATGCCAAAAAAGAAGAAAATGAAGCGGTTTCATTGAAAACCATCGATAAATTGTGTAAACATTTCGGGGTTTCGATAGACCAGATAGTAGAAATAAGATAAGGAGATTGTGTTATGGCAGTTAATAATGCAAATATTGGATTTGAAAAACAGATTTGGGATGCGGCGTGTGTTCTCTGGGGGCATATTCCTGCTGCTGAATACAGAAAGGTTATTGTCGGGTTGATATTCTTAAAGTATATCTCCACAGCCTTTGAAAAAAGATATAATGAACTCGTTGCTGAAGGCGACGGATTTGAAGATGATATTGACGCATATATGGAAGATAACATCTTCTTCGTTCCGCCTGAAGCTCGTTGGAGTACCATCGCATCTGCGGCACATACACCTGAAATAGGTGCGGTAATTGACAATGCGATGCGTGCAATCGAAGAACAAAACCCTAAACTTAAAAATGTTCTTCCGAAAAACTACGGCAACCCAGACCTTGATAAGCGTGTCTTGGGTGATGTAGTTGACCTTTTCACCAATAATATGAATATGGAAGATACCGAAGAAAGTAAAGATTTGCTTGGTCGTACCTATGAGTTCTGTATCGCAAATTTCGCAGAGTACGAGGGCGTTAAAGGCGGCGAATTCTACACTCCTTCAAGCATTGTTAAGACCATCGTATCTATTTTGAAGCCGTATGATAACTGTCGTGTATATGACCCTTGTTGTGGCTCTGGTGGTATGTTCGTGCAGAGCGTCAAGTTCTTACAGGCTCATTCCGGAAATAGAAACAAGATTTCTGTTTACGGACAGGAAAGCAACGCAGACACTTGGAAAATGGCTAAAATGAATATGGCGATACGCGGGATTGATGCGGAATTTGGTCCGTATCATGCCGATACCTTCTTTAATGACTTGCATCCAACACTTAAAGCCGACTTTATTATGGCAAATCCGCCGTTCAACCTTTCAAACTGGGGTGCGGATAAGTTAAAAGATGATGTACGTTGGAAGTATGGTATGCCACCTGCTGGCAATGCCAACTTTGCGTGGATACAGCATATGATACACCACCTTGCTCCTGACGGCAAGATAGGTCTTGTCCTTGCTAACGGTGCTCTTTCTACACAGAGTTCGGGCGAAGGCGAAATCAGAAAGAATATAATCGAGAGTGACCTTGTAGAAGGCATTGTTGCACTTCCTACACAGTTGTTTTATAGCGTAACAATTCCCGTAACATTGTGGTTTATAAGCAAGAACAAAAAGCAGAAAGGCAAGACCTTATTTATCGATGCTCGTAAAATGGGCTATATGGTAGATAGAAAGCATCGTGATTTTACCGATGAAGATATACAGAAACTTGCCGACACCTTTGTAGCATTTCAGGACGGAACTCTTGAAGAAGTTAAGGGCTTCTGCTCTGTTGCCACTATTGAAGATATACAGAAACAGGACTACATATTAACGCCCGGTAGATACGTGGGTATCGAAGAACAGGAAGAAGATGATGAGCCGTTTGAAGAAAAGATGACAAGATTGACTTCCGAACTTTTTGAGATGTTCGATAAATCTCACGAACTTGAAAACGAAATTCGCAGAAAATTGGGGGCTATTGGGTATGAAGGTTGAATGGGTTAAGTATAAAATTGGCGATGTTGTTGATATTCGTCGCGGAGCATCACCACGCCCCATACATAAATTTCTTTCGGACAAAGGGATGCCTTGGGTAAAAATTGCTGATGCAACTTCTGACAGTTCAAGATATATATCAAAAACAAATGAATATATAATTCCTGAAGGTGTAAGCAAGTCAGTTTTGGTTGAGCCTGAAACTTTAATTGTTTCAAATAGTGCAACTCCAGGTCTGCCTAAAATAATGAAAATAACGGCATGTGTTCACGACGGATGGCTTGTTTTCTCTGAATATCGAAACATAACAAGAGATTTTATGTATTATAAATTCATAGATATTCGTAGAAATTTGGTTAATCAGGCAAATGGTAGTGTTTTTCAAAACTTAAAAACAGATATAGTGAGAGATTTTGATATTTTACTACCAGATGTTGAAACACAAAACAAGATTGTAAATGTTCTGTCTTCGATAGATGAAAAAATTGAATTAAATAATAAGATAAACTCTAATTTAGCGGCTTAAATGTCTATATTGGACAGGTCAATTTCACCAGACATCAGTTTTGGGAGCAAAGTATCTCTAATACTCGTTAATCGTACAATTTCTTCTTGGTTTGCCTTAATTTTAGCGAACATAGGCTCTGCAACATCATGAAATGCAGTAAGTTCAGTATCGGTAGGTATTACAAAAGGCATTCCTTTGATAATTTTTGAGTTTACGGCTGTCGCTATTGAAGATGTGCTACCCATCGTCTGATAATTAAATGTTTTTAGATAACAGTATAAATATTCCACAACAGACTTATCTTCGGAAACGAAATGAGCAATAGCCTCGTTGGTAGTCATTTCTCCGTTGGTAATCGCAACGCGACCTACTGTTAGTTTGAAACTCAAAATAACGGTATTATTAGGTACGACCTTTACATTAAATTTAGAAACAGCCTCAGATGTCAGGTTTTCAGAACTTGTGCTGATATATAACCCACAACTACCCATATCAGATATTGATACCCATGTAATATCATCGGGATTTGTAGAAAACCAATGCGGTTCTTTTCTTGGCGGAGTTTTGCCGATAGAAATATCGAAATATTCATCAGCCCTACATACAGTTCTGTCAATATTTTCAGTTTTTTCAAAAGTCTGTTTATATATTGAAAGTACTTGCTGCTCTAAATTAGAGTTTAAAATAAGGAGGCCATTATGGGAAGAAAATCTGCACGTTTTATTGCTGATATGTTAATCAATTATACAACCAAAGATGTTTATGAAATTTGGAAAGACATGGGGTTGGTAATTAAAGATAAGTTTGGAGACTGGGTTTTAACGGATATGGGAAGGTCTATCGGCGGAAAAATGTCAAGCAGTAATAGACTTTCTGTCCCAACCTTTGATGCAGATTTTATAATTGAGAAAATGATAGAATTTTGCAAGAAAAATGGTATCAAATAATATACCGTTTACAACTCTCACCAACGGCGAGAGTTAATACAAAGAACTGCCGTTGCGTGTCGTTCTCGAAGATAAAAAGGAGAATGATTATGAGAGAAGAAAGATTAAATGAAGTGTTGGTGCAGATGATACCGCACTTAAACAATGAGCAATCGGAAAGGTTGCGAGATGTCCTAAACAGCGTATTTGCCGGATGCGATGTCGTAAAGCAGGACTTTACGGCATCAGCATCCGGTGACGAAACTAACCTGAAAGAACTTTTCATCGCTGCAAAGCGTATAGAAGGTTGTTCGGAGAAAACCCTTGCCTACTACCAAAAGACTATTGAAGTTATGCTGGCGGATGTGGGTAAAGAAGTTAAGCAGATTACCACAGATGACTTGCGGAATTATCTGACATCGTATCAGCAGCAGAACAATTTAAGCAAGGTTACGGTTGATAATGTCAGAAGAATTATATCAAGTTTCTACTCGTGGCTTGAAGATGAAGATTACATTGTCAAAAGCCCTGTAAGACGCATACATAAAGTAAAAGCAGCATCGAGTATAAAGGAAACTTATTCCGATGAAGCCCTTGAAGTTATGCGTGATAATGCGGAAACTTTAAGAGATTTGGCGATGATTGACCTGCTTTCATCTACGGGGATGAGAGTTGGAGAAATGGTACTTTTAAATCGTGAAGATATTGATTTTGCCGAGCGTGAGTGCATCGTGTTTGGTAAGGGCAATAAGGAACGAGTGGTATATTTCGATGCTCGTACCAAGATACATCTGAAAAACTACCTTGATAGTCGAACGGATACCAATTCCGCACTCTTTGTATCGCTGAAAGCACCATTTGAGCGTCTGAAGATTGGCGGAATTGAAGCACGACTTCGGGAAATGGGTAAAAGGCTTGATATACCCAAAGTGCATCCCCATAAGTTCAGAAGAACGCTGGCGACAATGGCAATAGACAAAGGGATGCCGATAGAACAACTACAACAACTGCTAGGACATCAGAGAATTGATACAACTCTTAAATATGCTATGGTAAAACAAAGCAATGTAAAATTAGCGCATAGAAAATATATTGGATAGGATGGTAATAAATATGGGAGAATGGAAAGAATTTTGTGTGGCAGATGTCATATCAAAAGTTATTGATTATAGAGGAAAAACACCCAAAAAACTTGGTGGAGATTGGAGCACCGAAGGATACAGAGCGTTATCTGCCAAGAATATCAAAACGGGAAAAATTGTTCAACCCGATAGTATCCGCTTTGTTTCAGAAGAAATGTATCGTAACTGGATGAAAGATGAAATAGAAAAAGAAGATATTTTAATTACATCTGAAGCACCATTCGGTCAAATATACTATTGGGACAGCGACGAGAAAATTGTTTTAAGTCAACGTTTGTTTGCTATTAGGATTAACGAGAAATTTTATCCTAAATTTATATATTTTTACATGACATCATCATTTTTTCAGGCTGAACTTGATGGCAGAGCAACAGGAACTACGGTTGTGGGGTTAAGACAACCGGAGTTGCTAAAATGTAAAATATTTGCACCAGACTATGCGGAACAAAAAAGAATTGCCGATTTGTTATGGTGCATAGAACAAAAGATAAATAATAATGAGCAGATAAACTCTAATTTATTTAACTGTTTTCAGAAATCCATTTTTTAGACCAAGTAAACAATGTTTCGGACATTGAATTGAAATCTACCGTTCCACCATTTTTCAAGTTCAAAAAGGTTTCGACAATGCCCCGCTCATCAGATGATACAACT
>JAZROD010000031.1:0-22428 GCA_045648505.1 Clostridia bacterium
CAATTAGAGATTCAGTTAAAATTATGAATCCTCTTGGTGAAGACACTTCAATTATGAGAACATTCTCTCTCCCTTCAATGATGCAAGTTCTTGCTACTAACTATGCAAGTAGAAATATGAGTGCGAAAATGTTTGAAATTGCAACTGAATACATTAAAGTTGATGGTCAAGATTTACCAAATGAGCCAAAGAAAATTATTATCGGTGCTTATGGTGATGGTTACGATTACTTTGATTTAAAAGGTTCGGTTGAAGAATTGATTGAAGCGCTTAATATTAAAGATTATGACATTGAACCAGTTTCAGATATTCCTTGGTATCACCCTGGTAGATGTGCTAAACTTTCTATCGGCGAAGATACTTTAGGTTACATTGGTGAAATTCATCCATTAGCAGTTAAGAATTACGGCATTGGCGCAAAAGTTTATTGTGCAGACCTTTCATTTGATGTTCTCTTTAAAAATTCAGGTGCAGAAAAGGTTTATCATCAAATGCCTCGATTCCCTGCTACTTCTCGTGACTTGGCGCTTATTTGTGATAAAGACTTGCCTGTTGTTACAATGGAAAAAGCAATTAAAGGCGCTGCTGCTAAACTTATTGAGCAAGTAAACCTTTTTGATGTTTACACAGGTAACCAAGTTGAAGAAGGTAAAAAGAGCGTTGCTTATAATATCGTTCTTCGTGCGGCTGACAGAACTCTTACAGATGAAGAAACTGAAAGCGCAGTTAAGAAAATCTTAAAAGCACTTTCATCAGTAGGCGCAGAACTTAGAATGTAATTTAAACATAAAAAACAAGCCATCAAACGATGGCTTGTTTTTTTACATAAACGAAAACGCATAACCAAATGGTAAAATGCAATCACCGGGTAGTTGTATCAAAAAGTGCACTCCTGAGATATGACTACCTATTCCCTTTATACCAAAGTATAACATAAAAGGAAAATGAAATCAACAAAATTTAAGAAAAAATTCAATTTATTTGTACTGTTTATCGTACACATAGTTGTGTAATATAAAATTAGAAAATGAATTTTGGAGGTATTACTATGGGATTATTATTAGGACTCTTATTATTAGGCGGAATAGGTATAGGAAGTGCTATTTCAACAAATTCAAAGCAAGATAAAATGTTGAAACAAGCAGAAGAGGATTTTGAAGGGCAAAACACTTCTTCAGCAGACCCAAACGCAGAGTTTTTAAGAGCAAAAATTCGTTCTGAAGTGTTTAATGATTGGTACGGCAAGAGAAAATTGTACCCAAAAGAATATATTGCTTTTTTTGAATTGAACTCTAAAGAACTACTTGGGTATCAAATATTTTTAATAAATAAAAAACAATGGGAACAAGGAGTTTGTCAATCACCTAAACAATTTTTTACACTTTCTGAATGGTCATATCCAAATTCGCCGGTTAAAAGAAAAATCAAACATTTTAACGAAACAGGAGAAATGATTTGGTAACAATTAAATTTAATATATTTAATTATCAAACATTTCCTATTGACAAGTGTCAATAAGTAATATATAATAATATTCGTTGATAAAATCCTTATCAAGAGTAGTGGAGGGAAAGGCCCTGTGAAACTACGGCAACCTGACTTTATGTTAAGGTGCTAACTCCTGCAGATTTTCTGCGAGATGAGGTTAAAATTAGACCTAAATCCGCAGGTAATTTTACTTGCGGATTTTTAATTTTTAAAAGGACTTTATCGCAATTTAATTTGAAAGGAATTTTAAAAAATGAGAAAATTATTTACTTCTGAATCAGTTACTGAAGGACATCCTGATAAAGTTTGTGATTTAGTTTCAGATTCTATTTTAGACGCTATGTTCGCTCAAGACCCATATTCTCGTGTCGCTTGTGAAACTTTTGCAACAACCGGCTCTGTTACTGTTATGGGTGAAATTACTACTAAAGCACAAGTTGATATTCCAACTATCGTTAGAGAAACTCTTTGCAAAATTGGTTATGACAGTGAAGCAGCAGGATTTAATGGTAACACTTGCGCTGTTAACGTTTCACTTGATAAGCAGTCCCCTGATATTGCTATGGGTGTTGATAATTCTTTTGAGCTTAAAGGCGGCGAAGAAGATGAGCTTAATCAATTTGGCGCAGGCGACCAAGGTTTAATGTTTGGCTATGCTTGTAACGATACTGATGGTTATATGCCAATCGCAGCTTTCTATGCTCACAAACTTTGTGAAAAGTTGACCGAAGTTAGAAAAACTGGTGTACTCACCTATCTTCGTCCTGATGGTAAATCACAAGTTACTGTTGAATATGATGAATTTAACAACCCTGTTAGAATTGACGCAGTTGTTGTTTCAACTCAACATACAGAAGATATTGATACAGAATCTTTAAGAAAAGATGTAAAAGAATATATTATTGATACTGTTATTCCTGCAAGTTTGGTTGATGAAAATACAAAATATTTTATTAACCCAACTGGTAGATTTGTAATTGGTGGTCCTCAAGGTGATACAGGTCTTACAGGCAGAAAAATCATCGTTGACACTTATGGTGGTTATGCTCGTCACGGTGGTGGTGCTTTTTCAGGTAAAGACCCAACAAAAGTTGACCGTTCTGCAGCGTACATGGCAAGATATGTTGCTAAAAACATTGTTGCAGCAGGCTTTGCTAAAAAATGCGAAGTTCAGCTTGCTTATGCTATCGGCGTTGCAAGACCTGTATCAGTTCTTGTTGATACATTCGGTACAGAAACAATCTCAAATGAAGAAATCGTAAGAAAAGTTGAAAAGTGCTTTGATATGAGACCTTCAAATATCATTGAAGAGCTTGACCTCAGAAGACCTATCTACAAACAGCTTGCAGCATACGGTCATATGGGAAGAGAAGATTTGGATGTTAAATGGGAAAAGACAGACAAAGTTGAAGCCCTCAAAAATGCTTAAATTGTTAAATTTTGCGCATTTTGCACTAATAGCTCCGCTTGTGTACACAAAGTACACGGCACTTCGCATTAGCACAAACTGCATCAAAATTATAACAATTTACCAGGATTTGCGCATTTTGAACTTCTAATATTCAATTCTGCATTAAAAAAAGGAGATAGCTATGTATAAATTTAACGAACAGAAAAAAGAAATAAGAATTGAAAAATACAACACACCAACACCTTGGATGAACTATCTTACAAACGGCGTGTTTACAACTATGATGTCACAGGCAGGCGGTGGTGTAGCATTTTATAAATCACCACAGATCTGGAGAATTAACCACTATAAATTCTTCCATGTGCCAACAGACAGAAGCGGTTTTTACAGCTTTATTAAAGATGGCAACGATTACTGGTGTCCAACAAATGAACCATGTAAGAGCAAACCTGAAAAATGGGCTGCAACACATGGTATGGGTTATACAAAATTTGAGGCAGAAAAAAATGGCGTTAAAGCTCTTTCAACATACTTTGTAGGTGAATACGAAAACTGTCTTATCTGGAACATTAAGCTTACATCAGATACAGATAAGAAAATCAAAGTGTTCCCTTATGTTGAACTTGGTATGATGGAATTCATGAGAGAACTTCAGTGGCAGTGCTACAACAAACACCAGTTATCTGCTTATGATATGGGAGATATCCTTGTTTATAAGTATGGTGTTGAAATGCAGCCAAAGCCTGATGAAACTCCACTTGTTTACTTTGCAGTTAACAAACCAATCAAAGGTTTTGACTGTGACAGAGATGAATTTATCGGTGCATACAGAAGTGAAGAAAATCCACAGAACATTGAAAACGGTGGTTGCACAAATTCAACACTTGCAGGCGGTGATCCTTGCTTTGCATTTGAAGTTGAGCTTGACCTTAAAGCAGGCAAAGAGACTGAACTTAATGTTTTCCTTGGTACAGCAATGACAGAAGAAGACATTAAGAAGAGTGTTGCACACTGCAGAGAAGAAGATTTTGTTGAAAAATCATTCAAGAAATTAAATGAACACTGGGAAGATTATTTAAGCAGATTTACTTGCGAAATTCCTGATAAAGATGCACAGACAATGATTAACGTATGGAATCCTTATCAGGCAGAAAAGAACTTCCTTTTCTCAAGAAATATTTCATATTATGCAACAGGTACATTCAGAGGCGTTGGCGTAAGAGATACTGCACAGGATATTTTATCAATGGTTCCATTTGATTTAAGAAGAGCTAAAGATAAATTAAACCTCTTGTTCTCACAGCAGTATAATGACGGTCACACAAACCATTACTGTTTCCCTACAGAAGGTTGGGAACCACTTGCAAGAATTCACTCAGACAACCATCTCTGGCTTGTTATGACAACACATAACATTGTTATTGAAGAAGGTAACCTTGACTACTTAAGCGAAGAAGTTGAATACTTTGACGGCGGTAAAGGAACAGTTTGGGAACACATCAAAAAGTCTATTGAATTTACAATGGCTAACCTTGGCGGTCACGGATTCCCACTTATGCTTTCATCTGACTGGAACGATATGCTTTATAAAGTTTGCAGAGAAGGTAAGGGCGAAAGTATCTGGACTTCAATGCAGTTTGGTACAGTTCTCCGTATGATTGCAGAACTTGCAGAGCTTAAGGGTGAAGATGGAAGCAAATACAGAGAAATTTATGAAGCACAGAAAAAGCTTGTTAACGAAATCGCTTGGGACGGCGAATGGTACAGAAGATGTATTACAGACAACGGAACATTCGTTGGTTCAAAAGAAGAACCACAGGCTAAAATCTGGCTTAATACACAGAGCTGGTCAGTTATTTCAGGCATGGGTGACAAGGGCGAAATGGCTATGGACAGTGTTAAGAAATACCTTGACACAGAACTTGGTATCAAGAAAATTCATCCATCAATGAAGGATTATCCTTCAAAAGAAGACCCACTTACATACTACAACAAAGGTTGCGGTGAAAATGGTAGTGTATTCTGTCACGCAAATACATGGGCAATTATTGCTGAATGTATGCTTGGCAGACCTGAAAATGCTTGGAAATATTACCATCAGCTTCTCCCAATGATTGCACAGGCTAAAGCAGGCGAATGGAGATATAAAGCAGAACCTTATGCTTATGCTTCAAACATCTTCGGACCTGAAAGTGATAAATTCGGTCTTGCAAACGTTTCATGGCTTACAGGTACAGCTGCCTGGATGTATATTGCGGCAACACAGTACATTTTAGGTGTTAAAGCTAAATGGGACGGTCTTGAGATCGCTCCTTGTATGCCAAAAGACTGGAAAGATGTTAAGATTACAAGAAAATTCAGAGGTTGCACATACAATATCACAATCAAGAACCCTGAAAATAAAGTGTTCGTTCCTCACGTTGAAGGAAGAACATCTTATGATGTTGAAGTTTAATTTTCAACAAAAAAGTGTTGACTTTTTAAAAAAGTTGTGGTATCATATCAAAGTATCATGAAAAAATGTGCGGTTTTTATGATGCAACTTTAAATTTGATAAATAAAATAATTGATTACATACGAAAACAACAGGAGGTGTATTCAAGATGAAAAGAACATATCAGCCTAAGAAAAGACACAGAGCTAAGGAACATGGCTTCAGAAAAAGAATGGCTACTGCAAACGGCAGAAAGGTACTTGCAAGACGCAGAGCTAAAGGTAGAGCTAAGTTATCAGCATAATCTGATTGGTTTATAAGGGCAGAGCCTGTCTCTGCCTTTTTAAACGTAGCTTTAAACAAAGATGAAGAAAGCTAAAAGCTTTAGAGAGCGTGTTTTGAAGAGGCACGCTTTTTGTGTAAATAAAAAGGTTTGAAAATTGTGAAAACTATTAAAGAAAATAAGCTTTTCAGAAGACTTTATTATAAAGGTAAAAAAGTTGTGGGAAAACAACTCGTTCTTTATTATCTTCCGACTAAAGAAGAACCACAGATAGGCTACACAGTTCGTAAGAAGGTTGGTAAAGCTGTGGTGAGAAACAAGGTCAGAAGAAGAATTAAAGAAAGCTTCAGAGCTTGCGAAAAAATGCTTAACAAGAAATGTAATTTTGTTATTGTTGCAAGAACTTGTGCAGCTGATGCAACCTTTAAAGAGATTGACCTTTGTCTTAAAGAACTTCTTAAAAAAGCAGAACTCATATAATGAAAAGAATATTGATTGTTTTGGTTAAAGGATACAGAAAGTTTATATCCCCTTTGAAAAAACCGTGTTGCAGATTTTATCCAACTTGTTCGGCTTATACAATTGAAGCACTTGAAAAACACGGAGCCTACAGAGGAACAAAGCTTGCAATAAAACGCATTTTAAAATGCCATCCGTGGCACGAAGGCGGGTTTGACCCTGTGCCTGAAAAACTTAAAGGAGGAAAATAATGGGAGCATTTTCATTATTAATAACAACACCGCTTGGTTATATTATAAGCTTTATTTATGACCTTGTGCAGAATTACGGTTTTGCGATTATCATCTTTACTTTAATCGTAAAGATAATTATGTTACCGCTTGTTATCAAACAGCAGAAATCAACTGTTCAGATGCAGAAAATTCAGCCGGAACTTCAGGCAATTCAGAAAAAGTATGCAAATGATCAGCAAAGACTCAGTCAGGAAACAATGAAGCTTTATAAAAAGTATAACATCAACCCTGCAGGCGGATGTTTACCGCTTTTGATTCAGCTTCCTATTGTTTTTGGGCTTTATCAGGTTATCACAAGACCTATGCAGTACATTCTTCATATGGGAACTGACCTTATACAGAAAGTTGCCGACATTTTAAAAGAGGGCGGTTTCATTACAGAAGCAGTTGCAAATTTTGCCACAAAGCAGAACCAGATTACTGTTGCAAGCTCAATGGCAGAAAATCTTGCTTTTGTTCAGGAAAAAGTTGGAAGCGCACTTTCAACACTTAATTTTGACTTTTTCGGTCTTGATTTATCATTAACACCATCATTCTCACAGCCTTCAATTTTGTGGGTTATTCCTGTTTTGTCAGCAGTAACTGCTTATCTTTCAGGAAAAATCACAACAAAGCTTTCAGGAAATCAGCAGGCTGCAGAACAGATGAAGACAATGAACATCATGATGCCTTTAATGAGCGGATATTTCTGCTTCATTATGCCAACAGGTGTAGGTCTTTACTGGGTGATGAGTAATGTTGTACAGATTGTACAGCAGGTAGTTGTTACAAAAATTATGCTCAATAAACAAGATTTTTGAGCGAAAGGAGAATATAGCAGTGAACAAAATTTTAGTGACAGGCAAAAGCATTGAAGAGGCAAGAAAAAATGCTGCTGCACAGCTTGGTGCAGATGTTGATGAGATTATGATTGAAGTAATCGAAAATGCAACTTCAGGTTTTTTCGGTATTATAACAAAACCATGTAAAATTGCCGCATGGATTGAGGGCGACGAAGAAGAAATCGTTGAAGCTCCAAAGCCTGTTGAAACAAAGAAAGAAGAAAAACCAAAGAAAAAAGAAAGAGCAATTGCGCAGGACAAAACTGAAGGCGAAAAAATTGCAAGAGAATTTTTAGAAAGCACTCTTTCACAGATGGGTATTGAAGCAGAGCTTGAATTCACCCAGACAGATGATGCACTTGAAGTTGTTGTTTCAGGTGAAAATATGGGCAGAGTTATCGGTAAAAGAGGCGAAACACTTGATGCACTTCAGTATTTAACAAGTCTTGTTGTTAACAAAGACAAAGAAGAATACATCAGAATTAACCTTGACTCCGAAAACTACAGAGCAAAAAGAACTGTTGCTCTTGAAAAATTAGCAGATAAGGTTGCTGACAAAGTAATCAGAAATAAAAGAAATCTTACTTTAGAACCTATGAACGCTTTTGAAAGAAGAGTTATTCATTCAAGACTTCAGGGTAACGAAAAGCTTACAACTTACAGCATTGGTGAAGAACCATCAAGAAGAATCGTTGTGAGCCTCGCTAAAGACAGATAAGGAGAATAAGCGTGAGTACAATAGCTGCAATTTCCACACCATTTGGCAGTGGAGGCATTGCTGTTATAAGAATAAGCGGAGATGAGGCATTTTGTATAACTGATAGATTTTTTGTTTGTCAGAAAGCAAAATGCCTTTCTGCTCTTTCTGCAAATACAGCAGTGTACGGCAAAATTAAAGATAAAGAGGGAAACACTGTTGACGAAGTAGTTGTTACAGTTTTCAAAGGCCCTCATTCATACACAGGCGAAGATACAGTTGAAATTTCTTGTCACGGCGGTATCTTAATCGCCAAGAAGGTTTTAAGATGTGCAATCGATGCAGGCTGTGAAATGGCACAAAGAGGCGAATTCAGTAAAAGAGCCTTTTTAAACGGCAAGATGGACCTTTCACAGACAGAAGGTGTTATTGATTTAATAAATGCAGTATCTGATAAAGGTGCAACAAATGCAGTTTTCCAGATGGAAGGCAGACTTTCTAAAAAAATAAATGAATTAAGAAATACGCTTCTTAATTTATCGGCACACATTCAGGCGCTTATTGATTTTCCTGAGGAAGATTTAACAGACCTTTCTGATGAAGAAGCTTTAGAGAGACTTGAATATGTTATTAAAGAAACAAATCTTTTGATTAAAACTGCAGACTACGGTAAAATTTTAAAGAATGGTCTTCCTGTTGCGGTAATAGGTAAGCCGAATGTGGGAAAATCATCTCTTTTAAATGCTCTTTCGGGTACAGAAAAAGCTATTGTTACCGATATTGCAGGTACAACAAGAGATATTGTTGAAGAATATGTTAATATAAACGGTATTGCAATTAAAATAATGGATACCGCAGGTATAAGAGAAACAAAAGATGTGGTTGAAGCTATCGGCGTTGAAAGAAGCTTAAAGGCGGCAGAAGATGCAGACCTTATTTTGGCAGTTTTTGACGGTAGCGCAAACCTTGACGAAGAAGATAATAAAATTCTTGAATTTATAGAAAATAAACCACACCTTGTTATTATTAACAAAGCAGATAAAGGAAAGGTTGTTAACCTTCTAGGCATAGAAATTTCAGCAAAAGAGATTACGGGAATCGAAACTCTTATGTTTGAAATGGAAAAGAAAATCGAAAACAGTTTTGTTAACTCAAACGAAAATGTTATTACAAACGAAAGACATATCGAAAGTCTTATAAAGTGCAAAACAAATCTTGATAATGCACTTAATTCACTTAATATGGGAATGCCACAGGATATTATATCCGTTGACCTTCAGCTTGCAATAGAAGCTTTTGGCGAAATTATCGGCATGACCGTATCACAGGAAATAGTAGACAGGATATTCCACAATTTCTGTCTTGGAAAGTAAAGTCTGATTAAAATTACTCATCTTGCACTGTTTTGCTCATTTGTGTACACAAAGTACACGACAGTCGCAAATCAGCACAATCTAAGCAATTTTCTTTCAGACTTGGAAGGAGAAATATATGTCATATTTGGCAGGAAGTTACGATATAGCTGTTATAGGTGCAGGTCACGCAGGAATTGAGGCGGCATTAGCAGGCGCAAGAATGGGACTTAAAACAGTTATATTTGCAATAAATCTTGATACAGTTGGTAATATGCCTTGTAACCCAAGTATCGGCGGTACGGGTAAAGGCATACTTGTCCGTGAAATTGATGCTCTCGGCGGTGAAATGGCAAGGGCTGCAGATGCAACATTTTTGCAGTCAAAAATGTTAAACAGAGGAAAAGGACCTGCTGTTTATTCACTCAGAGTTCAAAGCGACAGAAGAAAATATCAGGCATATATGAAGCAGGTTATAGAAACAACAGAGAACCTTCACGTTAAGCAGGCAGAGGTTGTTTCAATCGGCTTTGAAGATAAAAAGGTTAAGTCTGTTGAAACTCACACTGGCGCAGTTTACGAAGTTAAGGCCGTTGTTATTGCAACCGGTACATTCTTAAAGGGTAGAATTATCATTGGGGATGTAAACTATGAAAGCGGTCCTGACGGACTTTTCCCTGCAAGAGAGCTTACAAAGTGTCTTGTGGAGCAGGGCATTAAAATTATGAGATTTAAAACGGGAACACCTGCCCGTGTACTTTCATCTTCTATAGATTATAGTAAAATGGAAGAGCAGGGTGGCGACGAGGATATTGTTCCATTCTCATTTGAAACAGAAAATGTTGGCGAAAATGTTGCTAAATGTTATATGACCTATACGAACCTTGAAACTCACAAGGTTATTATGGACAACATTCATCGCTCACCTTTATACAGTGGTGTTATCGAAGGCGTTGGTCCAAGATACTGTCCTTCAATTGAAGATAAGGTTATGAGATTCAAGGACAAGGAAAGACATCAGCTTTTCATCGAACCAATGGGACTTGATACCGAGGAAATGTATGTTCAGGGTATGTCATCAAGCCTTCCTGAAGATGTGCAGATTAAAATGCTTCGTACTATCCCGGGCCTTGAAAATGTTGAAATGACAAGAACTGCCTATGCCATTGAGTATGACTGCATAGATGCAACCCAGCTTCATCCAACTCTTGAATTCAAAGAAATTTCAGGTCTTTACGGTGCAGGTCAGTTTAATGGTAGTTCAGGTTATGAAGAAGCAGCAGGACAAGGTCTTGTTGCAGGTATAAATGCGGCTCTTAAAATAAAGGGCGAAGAAGAACTTATTTTAGAGAGAAGCTCATCATACATAGGTACTTTAATTGATGACCTTGTAATAAAAGGCACAAAAGAACCATACAGAATGATGACCTCCCGTTCAGAATATCGTCTTATTTTAAGACAAGATAATGCAGATGTAAGATTAATGCCAATCGGCTATAAAATCGGACTTCTTCCAAAAGAAAGATACGAAAAAATGCTTGCAGATGAAGAATCTGTTAAGGCAGAAATCGAAAGACTTGAAGCTACATGGATTTCTCCTGATGACAAGCTTAATTCAATTCTTGAAAATTCAGGATCAACCAAGGTTAAGTCAGGTGCCAATATGGCAGAGCTTGTTAAACGCCCTGAGCTTAACTACGAAATGCTTAAAGAGGTAGACAAGGGAAGACCTGAACTTTCTAAAAAAATTAAAGAGCAGGTTGAAATCAGACTTAAATATGACGGCTATATCAAAAGACAACTTGCTCAGGTTGAAAGCTTCAAGAAAATGGAAAACAAAAAACTTCCAAAGGATATAGACTATACACAGATAAACGGTCTCCGTTTAGAAGCAAGACAGAAATTAAATGATATTAGACCAATTTCTGTTGGACAAGCATCAAGAATAACAGGTGTTTCTCCTGCAGATATTGCAGTACTCGTTGTATATATGGAGCAATACGGAAGAAAAAACAGATAGAATCTAACACATATCCATTTACGAAGTAAAATATAAGAATTTCTCGAAATATAACGAAATCAAAGATTTCTATATTTCGGAAAAACTTGATACTCGCAAGATCGTATGCGAGTATACGAAGTCTACATATCGACAACTTTTTTGTTACAGACTTGACATGAGCAAAATTTATATTGAATGCTCTTAAAAAATATAATACCAAAGGAGAATTTGAAATGAAAAAATGTGTTTGCTACTTGTTGAAATGTAGTGTTGCTGCTTTTATTTCGATTGTAATACTGTCGTTATTTTCGCTTATTTACTACAATCCACCGATGGCGACTGTGCAGCCAGATTGGGTTACAAACAGTAAGTTTGTCCCAAATACAAAATGGTCTTACATGATAGAAGGCTTTGGATATGGCGTCGTTAATAATCAGGGATATAATAATGCTTATTATGAAGATTGTTCTGATCCTGATGTTGTTTTTATCGGCAGTTCACATTTGGAAGCTATGCAAGTTCCTGAGGATGCCAACTGCGTTTATTTATTAAACGAAAAGTTTGATAAAGATGATTTCTTTAATAATGACTTCAAATGTTTGAATTTAGGAATTGCAGGGCATTTTTTTGAGGTATCGGCTAGTAATTTTGAATATGTTGTTAATACATATAAAGGCGCAAAGTATATTGTAATAGAAGCTTCGAGTATTGAACTTTCTTCTTCGAAGTTGGATGATATTATAAATTGCAAGTTCCATAATCCGTTAAAAGAAAGAGGTTTTCTATATAAGACGGCACAAAAAGTACCGTATTTCAGATTGATATATAAAAAAATAAATGAAACAAATCAAGCAGATAATTCGATTGTAAATAGCGAAGCTTCACAATTGAGCGATGATAACGAGATAAATATCTATTCTGATAAAATGCAGGTTATATTAGAAAGAATTTTAAACCTTTCCGAAGCCAACGGCATTGAGCCCATTGTATTAATGCATGGAAGCTTTTTTGTGGATACAGATGGAAATATTGTTATGGGAAATGATCCGGCATACAAAAGTGCATTTAAGAAATGTTGTGAAAAGGTTGGCATAAAGATTGTTGATGTTTCGCCTGCGATGATTGATCATTATAAGAAGACTTCTGCCTTTTCGTATGGTTTTTCTAATAGTGTTCCTGGAAAAGGCCATTTAAACAAAATCGGTCATAAAATTATAGCAGATGTATTATATGATAGAATAAATGAAATGGAGGGGAACAAATGACATTTAATAGCATTACCTTTGTTATATTTTTTGCAATAGTATGTTTTCTAATGTTGCTGACAAATATTGATAGTAGAATTAAGAAAGAAAAAATATTACAAATCAGGCATATCATTTTATTGCTTGCCAGCTATGTGTTTTATGGTTGGTGGAACTGGAAATGTGCTTTATTAATGCTAGGATTGACAGTTGTTGCCTATTGGGCTTCGCTTCAAATAGAGAAAACGAATAAAAAGATATATTTCATAATAGGAACGGTTATCCCTCTTGTCATTTTGGGTATATTTAAGTATTTTAACTTTTTTATCGATTCATTTTGTTATGTGTTTCATATAAATAATGTTGGCGGGTTAAATATTATATTGCCTGTTGGAATCTCTTTTTATACGTTCCAGTCTATGAGCTACACGATAGACGTATACAGAAAACAGATTGATTGCGAAAAAAACTTTACAAAAGTTGCTCTGTATATTTCGTTTTTTCCGCAGCTCGTAGCAGGTCCTATCGTAAAAGCAAAAGAGTTTATTTATCAATTGTACGAGGATAGAAATATAAGCTGGGAAAATATAAAAGAGGGCATACAGATTTTTGTATTCGGATTATTCAAAAAAATCGTAATTGCCGATAATATTTCTGTGTGCGTTGATGCGGTTTTCGGTGCGCCGGGTAATTATCATGCGGTCGCTATTATTATGGCAGTGATAGGGTATTCCATACAGATCTATTGCGATTTTTCGGGATACTCTGATATGGCAATCGGATGCGCAAAGATATTGGGATATGATCTCGAACGCAATTTTAATTTGCCATATGTCGCAAAAAATATCAGTGCCTTTTGGAAACGTTGGCATATAAGCTTGTCAACCTGGTTGCAGGAATATTTATATTTTTCCTTGGGCGGAAATCGAAAAGGCACGATAAGAACATATATCAATTTGTTTTTAACCATGTTAATCGGCGGATTGTGGCACGGCGCATCGTGGACATTTGTTGCATGGGGTGCGCTACACGGCGTTGCCCTTTGCGTACATAAGATATGGATGAAAATAAGAAAACACGACAAAAACTATAAAGGAACTTTTATAGGGAATCTCTGTTCTATTGTGATTACATATCTGTTTGTAGCCTTTTGTTGGATATTCTTCCGTGCAGAAAATTTCGAAATTGCACATTCTGTAATTTTGGGAATTTTTACTTGGCAAAGCGGATCGATGTATATCAGCTCCTGGGTAATTTTAGGTATCGTGTGTGTCCTTATTTCAACATTGATTGCATATATTTGGTCGAAGCGGCAAAAAACAGATATCGAAGGGCTTTATTTAACAGTTAATTTAGAAACTGTATCAGGTTTGGTGCTTTTATTTGTAGCTTTTGGTTTATGTTTTGCCTTAGCGTATACGGGAAGCAGTCCGTTTATATATTTTCAATTTTAATAGATTAAAAGTTAAGGGTATGTTTTCGTTATTATTTACTCTTGTCAAATCTATAAAATTTAAAAACAGTTTGCCGATTTTGATATTTACATATACTGTCGGAGTGGGAAAGTCCAGTATTCCTGAGGGTTCTAATGAGAAAATGTTCGAGGAATAGTAGGTCCTATTGTACCATGGCGCAACAAGGTTCTCTGAAATATAGAAATCATTGATTTGGTTATATTTCGTGATGGTTCTTATTATTCACTGTTCTACTAACTTGACAAAATCATAGTAAAGAATGTAGAAAAATGTTAGAAACAAAAAAAGTCTCCATTGCCTAAAGGGAGGGGGACCACTGAAGGAGTCGGAGGGATATATGGATAGAAAGCATAACGCAGATGTCCGTCTTATGCCAATCGGCTATAAAATCGGACTTCTTCCAAAAGAAAGATATGAAAAAATGCTTGCAGATGAAGAGTCTGTAAAGGCGGAAATCGAAAGACTTGAAGCAACCTGGATTTCCCCTGACGAAAAGCTTAATTCAATACTTGAAAATGCAGGGTCTACAAGAGTTAAGTCAGGTGCAAATATGGCAGAGCTTGTTAAACGCCCTGAGCTTAACTATGAAATGCTTGCAGATGTGGACAAAGACAGACCTGTCCTTTCTAAAAAAATCAAAGAACAGGTTGAAATAAGACTTAAATATGACGGCTATATCAAAAGACAGCTTGCACAGGTTGAAAGCTTTAAGAAAATGGAAAACAAAAAACTTCCAAAGGATATAGACTATACACAGATAAACGGTCTTCGTTTAGAAGCAAGACAGAAATTAAACGATATAAGACCAATTTCTGTTGGACAAGCATCAAGAATAACAGGTGTTTCTCCTGCAGATATTGCAGTACTCGTTGTTTATATGGAACAGTATGGACGAAATAAAAAAGGTGAATTATGAAACAAATCTTAAAAGAAGGTTTTGAAAAACTTAATATTGAAGTATCTGAAAAGCAGATAGATATGCTTGTAAGATACGGAGAACTTTTGGTTGAATGGAACGAGAAAATCAACTTAACTGCCATAACCGAAGAAAGAGATATAGCAATCAAGCACTTCCTTGACTGTGCAACTTGCTTAAACGCCGTTGACTTAAAAGGTAAGGTTATAGATGTTGGAACAGGCGCAGGATTTCCGGGTCTTGTTCTTAAAATCTTAAAGCCTGAAATTGAGCTTTATCTTTTAGACTCTTTAAATAAAAGACTTTTGTTTTTAGATGCAGTTATAAAAGAACTTGGTCTTGAAAATGTAACGCTTATCCACGCCAGAGCAGAAGATGGCGGAAGAGATAAAAAGCTTCGTGAAAAGTTTGACTTTTCCGTTTCACGAGCAGTTGCAAATCTTTCAACACTTTCTGAATACTGTCTGCCTTTCTTGAAAGACAACGGAACATTCGTTGCAATGAAAGGTCCTGATGCAGAAAACGAAGTAAATGATGCAAAAGGTGCTCTTAAAAAGCTTTCGTCAGAACTTGTGGAAATCAAAAAAGCTGATATTCCGTTCACAGACTTAAAACATTGCATAGTTTTAATCAAAAAAATACGACAAATACCATCGGCATATCCCCGAAAAGCGGGTAAACCGTCAAAAGAACCGTTGAAATAACGGTTCTTTTGTTGTTTATTGCGATTTGTTTTTATTTCCAAAATACCCTATATATAGTATAATTATTTCCGAAATAAAACTATATATGGAGGTAATGTAATGAATACAGACGAAAAAGTAAAATGTGTGGTTGAGATACCCATAGACAAAATAACAGTAAATCCTTATCAACCGAGAAAGAATTTTGACAGAAATGCATTAAATGAGCTTGCACAAAGCATAAAGGAATACGGTGTCATTCAGCCTATAACGGTGAGAAATAACTGCATCGGCGGATATGAGCTTATTTACGGCGAGAGAAGACTTCGTGCATCAAAACTTGCAGAGAAAACAGAGATACCTTGCATAATAATAGATGCAGACGAAAATGAGTCTGCCATAATTGCAATGCTTGAAAATGTTCAGAGAGCAGACCTTACATTTCTTGAAGAAGCAGATGCAATCAATCATCTTTTAAATGAACACAAGTTCACGCAAGAACAGTTAGCTAAAAAGCTTGGCAAAAGTCAATCTGCAATAGCTAATAAATTAAGACTTCTAAAGCTTTCACCCGAAATCAAAAATATGATAATAAGAAATAATCTCACCGAAAGGCATGCAAGAGCAATACTGCGTCTGCCTATTGATGAATTGAGAGTAAAGGCTCTTAAAAATATCTGTACATACAATTACAATGTTCAGCAGACAGACGAGCTTGTTGACAGAATGCTCGAAAGAATAAGAGGGGAAGAAAAGAAAACAAAAGGTAAAATCAAAGGCGTAGTTCAGCTCCGGACTTTCATAAATACCATCAACAAGGCGGTTGATGTGGTGAAAAAGGCGGGGGTTGAAGTGGAAACTCAAAGAGAAGAAAAGGAAAGTTTTGTGGAATATGTGATAAAAATTCCAAAACTTGGACAGGGGAAAGAATTGACTATTGAATAAAGCTTTGTTTTTTGCTATAATTCAGATGCAGACTATTATAGCGAAAGGATAAAGTATGAAAAAATCTTTGCTTATATTAACCCTTGTTATCGTTCTTGTTTTGCCGATAATGTCACAGAAAGGGTATAAAGAAGAAACCTTCTTTTCAATGGATACTGTTATAACCTTAAAAATAAAGGGTAATAAAAAACTTGTTGATTTTGCGAAAGATATAATAGAAAAAGCGCATGATGATTATAGTGCATACAGTGAAAACTCTGAAGTATCACAGCTTAATAAAACAGGGGAACTTGCTGTGGACGATACAGAAATATTCAAAAAGGCAAAAGAGTTTTATGAAGCTACGGACGGGGCATTTGACCCTACGGTAAAACCACTTACGGATTTGTGGAATATAACAGGTGAAAATCCCAATGTGCCGGAAGAGGCGGATATAAAAAAGGCTCTTGAAAAAGTTGGTGGAGATAAACTTGAAATCAATGAAAAGGTATTTCTTAATGACGGAGCAAAACTTGATCTGGGTGGTATAGCCAAAGGGTATGCAACAGACAAAACAGTAAAAATGCTTAAAGAAAACAATGTTAAAGAGTTTGTACTGAATCTTGGCGGAAATATATACGCATATTCCCGAAAAAAACCTCTTAACATAGGGGTGCAGGAACCTTTTTCCCAAAGAGGAGAACTGTTGTTTACACTTAAAATCTCGGACAATGCAGTAGTTTCATCAGGTACTTATGAAAGATTTTTTGAAAAAGACGGAAAAAGATATCACCACATATTCAATGCCGAAACAGGCTATCCTGCAGATAACGGAATAAGTCAGGTAACCATAGTCGGTAAGGACTGCAGCATGTGTGATGCGTTTTCAACTGCAATACTTGTGGGCGGTGAAAAACTTGCTTTGAAACTGAAAGAAAAATATGACTTTGAATACATAATTCTGGAAGGTAAAACTCTTACAATTTCTGATGGAATAGAAATTTATGGTTTGAAAGAGGGATATATGTTGAAATAGTATGAATTTCATCTAATAATGGCTTTACAAATCGAAAAAAGAGTGGTATAATATTCGAGGTATAGTTTAATTATTATTAAATTAAATATAAATTTTGAAAGGGGTTTATTAAAACATGGCAATTAAAAGAAGAAAAGTTTCCATGGACGGTAATACAGCTGCTGCTCACGTAAGCTATGCGTTTACAGAAGTTGCTGCTATTTACCCTATCACACCTTCCAGCCCAATGGCTGAAGTAACAGACACATGGTCTGCAACAGACAAAAACATTTTTGGCGAACCTGCTAAAAACATCTTTGGCGAAAACGTTAAGATGGTAGAAATGCAGTCTGAAGGCGGTGCTGCTGGTGCAGTACACGGTTCACTCGCTGCAGGTGCTTTAACAACAACTTATACAGCTTCACAGGGTCTTCTCCTTATGATTCCTAACATGTATAAGATTGCTGGTGAATTACTTCCAAACGTAATCCACGTATCAGCTCGTTGCGTAGCTTCACACGCACTCAACATTTTCGGCGATCACTCAGACGTATATGCTTGCCGTCAGACAGGTTATGCTATGATGGCTGAAACAAATCAGCAGGAAATCATGGACCTTGGTGCAGTTGCTCACCTTGCAACAATCAAAGGTCGTGTTCCATTCTTAAACTTCTTCGATGGTTTCAGAACATCACACGAAGTTCAGAAAATCGAAGCTTGGGATGTTGAAGACTTAAAAGATATGGTAGATATGGATGCTGTTAAAGCATTCAGAGCAAGAGCTATCAACCCTGAACACCCTGTTCTTCGTGGTTCAGCTGAAAACGGAGATATTTTCTTCCAGCACAGAGAAGCTTGTAACCCATACTACGATGCACTTCCTGCAATTGTTGAAGAATATATGGACAAGGTTAATGCTAAACTTGGCACAAACTACAAACTCTTTAACTACTACGGCGCAGAAGATGCAGACAGAGTTATCATTGCTATGGGTTCTGTTTGTGACGTTGCTGAAGAAGTTATTGACTATATGAACGCTCACGGCGAAAAAGTTGGTCTTATCAAAGTTAGACTTTACAGACCTTTCGTTCCAGAAAAATTAATCGAAGCAATCCCTGCTACATGTAAGAAGATTGCTGTTCTTGACAGAACAAAAGAACCTGGTTCACTTGGCGAACCTTTATACCTCGACGTTGTTACTGCTCTTGCTACAATGGGCAAAAACGATGTTAAAGTTGTGGGCGGTCGTTACGGTCTTGGTTCAAAAGACACACCTCCATCAAGCATCTTTGCGGTATATGAAAACCTCAATATGCCAGAACCTAAAAATCAGTTCACAATGGGTATCGTTGATGACTTAACAGGTCGTTCACTCGAAGAAAAACCAGCTCCTAACACAGCTGCTGAAGGTACAGTTGCTTGTAAGTTCTGGGGTCTCGGCGGTGACGGTACTGTTGGTGCTAACAAAAACTCAATTAAAATCATCGGTGACCACACAGATAAAAACATTCAGGCATACTTCCAGTATGACTCAAAGAAAACAGGTGGTATCACAATTTCTCACTTAAGATTTGGTGATAAGCCTATCAAATCAACTTACTACATCAACAAAGCTAACTTTGTTGCATGTCACAACTCATCTTATATCCTCAAAGGTTACAAGATCGTTGAAGATGTTATCCCTGGCGGTACATTTATGCTTGACTGTCAGTGGTCAGTTGACGAACTCGATGCTCACTTACCTGCATCAGTTAAATCATACATTGCTAACAACAATGTTAAATTCTATATCATCAATGCTACAAACATTGCTGCTAAAGAAATCGGTAATGCAAAAGTTAAGAACACAGTTCTTCAGTCAGCTTTCTTTGCACTTGCAAACATTCTTCCAAAGGATGAAGCTATTGACTATATGAAGAAGATGGCTTACAAATCATATATCAAAAAAGGTGAAGCTATCGTTGAACTTAACTACAAAGCTATCGATGCTGGTGCAAATGCAATGGTAGAAGTTAAAGTTCCTGAAAGCTGGAAAACAGTTGCTCCGGATGCAGCTAAAGCTCCTGCTACAGGCGCAAGACAGGATCTTGTTGACTTTGTTAACAACATCGTTGAACCAGTATCATTAATGCAGGGTGATTCACTCCCAGTTTCAGCATTCAAAGATATGGCAGACGGTACTTTCCCACAGGGTTCATCAGCATACGAAAAACGTGGTGTTGCTGTTAACGTTCCTGTATGGCATGCAGAAAACTGTATCCAGTGTAATAACTGTGCATTCGTTTGTCCTCATGCTACAATCAGACCATTTGCTTTAACAGCTGAAGAAGCTGCAAATGCTCCTGCAAACACAAAATATACAGAAAAACCTGTTATCAAAACAGATTATAAATTCACAATGGCTATCAGCCCAATGGATTGTATGGGATGTACTCTCTGCGTTAAGGCTTGTCCTGTAACAATGAAAGCAGAAAAAGACGGCAACCCAGAAAAGAAAGCTATCGAAATGACAACTCAGGCTTCACAGCTCGATCAGCAGCCAGTATTTGACTACTGCGTAGCTAACGTTTCAGAAAAGAAAGAACTCATTAACAAAACAGTTAAAGGTAGCCAGTTCAAACAGCCACTTTTAGAGTTCTCAGGTTCATGCGCTGGTTGTGCAGAAACATCATACGCAAGACTTATCACACAGCTCTTCGGTGAAAGAATGTACATTTCAAATGCTACAGGATGTTCATCAATCTGGGGTGGTTCAGCTCCTGCAACACCTTACACAGTAAATAAGGAATCAGGAAGAGGTCCAGCTTGGGCTAACTCATTATTCGAAGATAATGCTGAACACGGTTTAGGTATGTTCCTTGGTCAGAAAGCAATCAGAGAAAGACTTATCGGTCAGGTTGCTGAAATGGCAGCATCAGAAAAAGCATCAGCAGAATTCAAAGCAGCAGCTGAAGAATTCATCGCTACAAAAGACAACGGCGAAGCTAACGAAGCAGCTACAAAAGCTCTTATCGTTGAACTCGAAAAAGCAGCTGCAGCAGGTTGTCCTACAGCTCCTGCAGTACTTGCAGAAAAAGATTACCTTTCAAAGAAATCTGTATGGATCTTTGGTGGTGACGGTTGGGCTTACGATATCGGTTTCGGTGGTCTTGACCACGTTCTCGCTTCAGGCGAAGATGTAAACGTTATGGTATTCGATACAGAAGTTTACTCAAATACAGGCGGACAGGCTTCTAAAGCTTCTAACATGGGTCAGGTTGCTCAGTTCGCAGCAGCTGGTAAAGCTATCGGCAAAAAGAACCTTGCAGAAATCGCTATGTCATACGGTTATGTATATGTAGCACAGTACGCTATGGGTGCTGATATAAACCAGACATTAAAAGCATTAGCAGAAGCTGAAGCTTACCCAGGTCCATCACTTATCATCGGTTACGCTCCTTGCGAAATGCACGGTGTTAAAGGTGGTATGGTTAACTGCCAGATCGAAATGAAGAAAGCTGTTGAAGCTGGTTACTGGCAGATGTTCAGATTTAATCCTGCATTAAAAGCAGAAGGTAAAGATGCATTCGCTCTTGATTCAAAAGAACCAACAGCAAGCTATGTTGACTTCATTAAATCTGAAACACGTTATGCTCGTCTTGCTCAGCAGTTCCCAGAAAGAGCTGAAAAACTCTTCGCAGAAGCTGAAAAGAAAGCTAAAGAAAAATATGAACACCTTAAGAAACTTGGAATTTTATACGGCTCAGACGCTGAATAACTTCCAAAATGAGGTCCTATCGCAGACGGCTTTATAGCCGTCTGCTTTTTAATAGCCGTAACCATCTCGTGTATAACGCATACACATCGGGTTACGGCTATTAAAATATCCAACTCATTTTGATTGTTATTAAAAAGACATACACTACGGACTGTGGCTATTAAAATATAACCTCAATTATGAAGCTTATTAACAAGACATACACTTCGGGCTTCGCTTATTAAAATATAACCACTATTTTAAGGCTTATTAAAAAACTTGCACTTCGGGTTACGGCTATTAAAATATGCCACTCATTTTGTTTGTTATTAATTTAGGAAATAAAAACACCTTCCTATATAAATAAGAAGGTGTTTTTATTAAATTTCGCCTTTGCGGAGTTTTTTAAAAAAGTCTGATAGCATTTGAGAACATTCTTCCTGAAGAATACCACCGAATATGTTGGGGTGATGATTGTATTCTGGAACCTTGCTTAAATCAGTAACAGAACCAAAGCTTCCGCTTTTGTAATCGTAAGAACCAAAATAAACATTTCGTATCCTTGAATTTATAATTGCACCGCTGCACATAGGGCAGGGCTCGAGCGTTACATAAAGGTCACAACCGACAAGCCTCCAGGAATTAAGTTTCTTGCAGGCTTTTTTTATTGCAATAAGTTCGGCATGAGAAGTAGCATCGTTTGAAGATTCTCTTTTGTTATATCCTCTCGCTATAACTTTTCCGTCTTTAACAATAACTGCTCCAACAGGAACTTCTTTTATAATAGAAGCTTTTTTTGCTTCCGATATAGCTTTTCTCATATAAATAGTATTCATTTCCATACATTTATTATAATAAATTTAGCGAAATTGTCAATATTAATACAAGAAAAGAAAAAAATGAAAAAATATCGAAAAAAATTTAAAAAAAGTATTGACAAAATAATAGTTTGGTGTTAAAATAATCAAGTCGCTGACCGAGAGGTCAGAGGAAAATAAAAAAACTTTGAAAAAAGTTTAAAAATAGTGTTGACAAACTAAAAAGTTTGTGTTATACTATTTAAGCTGTCCCGAAGAGGGATAAGCAATCGGACTTTGAAAATTATATAGCAAAACCAGCAAAGGTTCTCGTAACACAGTAAATACTGTATAACAATTTATTTGAGAAAAATTTTAGTTTATGAGCTAAAAAACAT
>JAZROD010000032.1:0-67013 GCA_045648505.1 Clostridia bacterium
TGTGAAGTGAACCCCATTTAGTTCACAAAAAATAAAAAACCTACACCAAAAACAGGAAGAGAAATTTATCTTTTCCTGTTTTTTAATCTTGTTGTATTGTAAAATAATAACCAATCTTCAACAAGGGATAGATATTCTTCAAAAGATGTGATATAATTGTTGTACAAAGTTTCTTTTTTTAGTATGCTATGAAAACTCTCCATAGGTGAATCATCGAGCGGAGTGCCTTTTCGACTCATTGATATTTGAATACCTTTGGATTCGCATACTGCTTTGTACTCAAAGGATGTGTATTGAAAACCTTGGTCACTGTGAATGATAAGATTCGACACATCCTTTGTTTTACCTATTGCCTCGTTTAATGTATCAAGTACAAGTTTAACATCATTACGTCTTGATATTTGATATGCAACAATTTTTCTGTTGTGTAAATCAAGAATTGTTGATAGGTAAGCTCGTTTGTTTTCAAATATTAGATATGTAATATCCGTTACCCAAACTTTGTTTGGTTCAGCAACATTGAAGTTTCTTTTTAATAAATCAGGTTTTACATTTTTCTCAATTCTTTGCATGGTAGTATTAGGTCTGATTCTCCTGATATATTCTGGTTTCAAACCGTATTTTTTCATTATTCTTGCTACCTTTTTATGATTAAATATTACACCATATTTAATCAATAAGCCTTCACAAATCCTACGATAGCCATAAGTTCCCTTTGATTCATCAAATATTTCTTTAATCAAAAGGTAATCGTAATAATCTTTATCTTCCGTTCCACGATATTTGTAATATGTTCTATTTGATATATCTAACACTTCACACATATTGTCAAGAGAATACTTGTTTATATGCATATTAATAAAGATTATCTTTTCTCTCGTCGTGCCTTGAGGAAGGCTTGGTATTTTTTTAGTATTTCATATTTTTCTTTATAATTAACATCATTATCATCTTTTCTCGGTCTGCCTGAACCACCTTTCCGATTATCCTGCAAAACATCTTTGCCCTCTTTTATTTTGCGAACCCAATTTCGTATAGTATGTTGAGAAATTTCATACTCTCTGCCTAACGAAGTTGATGGAATATGTTCGTTAAAATACTTGTATAAGATTTCTTCCTTCATTGATGCTGAATATTTTTTAAATGTTTGACCTTTTTTTGCCATAAAAACACCTCCTATGATAATTATACCATAAGAGGTGCGTTTTTTTATTTTTTGTGAACTAAATGGGGTTCACTTCAAATTTTGCGGTGTTTTTAAGGAGAAAATATGATTAAATATTTAACAGTTGTAACAGGAAGGATGTATCAGGTTAACTGCTATATTATATATAATGAAAATAATAAAGCGGTAATTGTTGACCCGGGTGATGAATTTGAGCTTATTGATAAAACATTAAAAAACAATAAATTAAAACCTGAAGCAATACTTCTTACACACGGACATTTTGACCATGTTGGTGCAGTAAGAAAATTAAAAGATAAATATAAAATCAAAGTATATATGAATTTTGATGATATTATGCTTTTAAGCTTTATGAGAGAAAGTGATTTTGTACCTGATGTTGATGTTAAGAATATCACAGAAATCAGCATAGATGGTATGAATATAAAATGTATAAACACTCCTGGCCACAGCGAGGGGAGTACCTGTTATATAATTGAAGATATGCTATTTTGCGGTGATACATTGTTTGCAGGAAGCATCGGAAGATGTGATTTGCCGGGCGGTTCACCGACGGTTATGATGAATACTTTAAGAAATATAGTTGTGAAATTTGATGATGATTTAAAGGTTCTTTCAGGACACGGAGAAGAGTCTTCAATGAGTTATGAAAAGGCCACAAATTATTACTTAAAAAATTTATAATATTTTTCAAAAAAAGTATTGACAATTAAGACAAATGTTGTTATAATATACAAGTCGCAAATGAGAAATGCGGGTGTAGTTCAATGGTAGAACCCCAGCCTTCCAAGCTGGTCGTGTGAGTTCGATTCTCATCACCCGCTCCACCATATGCGCCTGTAGCTCAGCTGGATAGAGCAATTGCCTTCTAAGCAATGGGCCAGGAGTTCGAATCTCTTCAGGCGCGCCACTCATTTGCGGCACTTTTTATGGCGGGTTTAGCTCAGTTGGTTAGAGCGCCAGATTGTGGCTCTGGAGGCCAAGAGTTCGACTCTCTTAACTCGCCCCATATTTTATCTTCAGACAAGCTTCTTGCCGGAGGCTTGTTTGTTTTTGAGCAAAATTATTTTGTGGAGGAAAAATTATGAGTATTTTACTATCAGTTTCAATTGCACTTTTGGCAGGTCTTTTAATGACCAGAGCATTTAAACCATTAAGACTGCCATCAGTTACTGCTTATCTTATAGCAGGCGTACTTATCGGTCCTTACTGTATGGGTGCTTTAGGCATAGACGGACTTGGCTTCAATTCACACGAAGCAGTTAATACACTTAAACTTGTGTCAGAAGTAGCACTTGGATTTATTGCATTTTCAATCGGTAATGAATTCAGAGTTGACGAATTAAAGAAAACAGGTATGCAGGCAACAGTTATCGGTATTTTTCAGGCGCTTGTAGCAACACTTTTTGTTGACCTTGCACTTTATGTAGTACATATTTTAATGCCTGAAAAGCTTACAGTTCCACAGCTTATAACACTTGGTGCTATCGCTACTGCAACTGCACCTGCAGCAACACTTATGGTTGTAAGACAGTATAAAGCAAAAGGACCTTTAACAAATCTTCTTTTGCCTATCGTTGCACTTGACGATGCCGTTGGTCTTATTGTTTTTGCAATTTCATTCGGTATAGCAAAAACACTTGTTTCAGGTAATGTTGATATGATTGCTATTGTTGTAAATCCTTTGGTTGAAATTGTATGTTCACTTGGTCTTGGTGCAATTATGGGTTGGATTTTAACTCAGCTTGAAAAAATGTTTAACTCAAATACAAACAGATTAAATATGACAATCACATTTGTATTCTTAACTGTTGCACTTTCAATGCTTGATTTCCACATTGGATCTGTTCATATCAGCTTCTCATCACTTCTTGTTTGTATGATGCTTGGTACAGTGTTCTGCAACATTTGTCCTTTATCACACGACCTTATGGAAAAAGCAGATAAATGGACATCACCACTTTTTGCACTTTTCTTTGTTATCAGCGGTGCAGAGCTTGAGCTTGGTGTGTTCGTTGATGTTGCTATTGTGGTTATCGGCGTTGTATATATCATTTTCCGTTCACTTGGAAAATATTTTGGTTCACTTGTCAGTGCGAAAGCTGTTAAGTGTGAACCGGCTATTTGTAAATATCTTGGTATAACCCTTCTTCCACAGGCAGGTGTTGCACTTGGTATGTGTGCAACTGCAATGCAGCTTGGAGAACAGGGAAATCTCATTAGAAATATTACTCTTTTTGCAGTTCTTATCTATGAATTGTTTGGTCCTTTAATGACAAGAGAAGCTTTGAAAGCGGCAGGCGATATTAAACCTATGTCTGATGAAGTTAAGATGCGCAGACATAATAAGCTTGCAGATGCCCAGAACAAAAATAAATGATTTGAGGGAATAAAATGTATTTTAGTAAAAGATTTAATGCAACTAAAGAATATTTGTTCTCATTTCTGAAATGGTCTCTTCTTGGTATAATTATAGGTATAGTGGGAGGAGTGGTTGGCTCTGTTTTTCACAAATGCATAGATTTTGCTACCGAATTCAGAGCAGAGCATAACTTTGTTATGTGGTTTTTACCACTTGCAGTACTGCTTATTGTGTGTCTTTACAGACTTTTCAATAAGTGCGGAAATATAGACACAAACCGAGTGCTTGAGTCTATAAGAAACAATAAAGATGTTCCTCTTATAATGGTGCCGTTAATATTTGTTGGTACAGTTTTAACTCATCTTGTAGGTGCATCTGCAGGCAGAGAAGGTGCCGCGCTTCAGATTGGCGGAGGTATCGGCTACAATATAGGAAAAGTTTTCAGATTGAACGAAAATAATATGCATACTGTTGTGATGACAGGTATGAGTGCAGTTTTTTCTGCACTGTTCGGAACTCCCGTAACAGCTGCATTTTTCTCTATTGAAGTTATAAATGTTGGTAAAATCAGTTATGCAGGCATTGTTCCGTGCATTATTTCTGCTGTTACTGCATTTTCTGTATCAAATATGTTTGGTATTGAACCTGTATCATTTATGATACCTGAATATGATTTAAATGCACCATTGGTGCTTAAAACTGTTTTAATTGCAATAATACTTGCAGTTATGGCAATAGCATTTTGTTCAGCCATAAAACATACAGAAGAATTGTTTAAATTTTTATTTAAAAACAGATATATAAGAGCAATCTCAGGCGGTTTACTTGTTTTAGCATTAAGTTTTATATTCTCATCAGGCGACTATAACGGTGCAGGAATGAATGTTATAGAAAATGCTATGAAGGGAATAGCCAGACCTGAAGCTTTTATTGTTAAGCTTCTGTTTACTGCAATTTCAATTGCGGCAGGCTTTAAAGGCGGAGAAATCGTACCTGCATTTTTTGTGGGTTCAACTCTTGGTTGTGTTTTAGGAAGCTTGCTTGGAGTTGACGGATGTTTAGGCGCGGCAATCGGTTTTGTGGCATTGTTCTGCGGGGTAGTTAATTGCCCTGTTGCATCAACAATTCTTGCAGTTGAAGTTTTTGGGTCACATTATATAATTCTTTTTGCAATAGTATGTGCAGTAAGCTATATGATGTCAGGAAGATACAGTTTATACAAAAGTCAGAATATCTATTTTTCAAAAACTGAAGATAAAAAAATATAATAAAAAAATCCCCCATATTCAATTATTGAATATGGGGGATTTTTTATGTTAATATTGAAATAATTATAAAAGAGTATACAATAAATACCAACAAGTTATTTTGCAAAAAGCGATTTTTGGAAAGGTTTTTGCAAATAATAGCACATATTGGTATTGAAAGGATATACCTCAAAATGCTATAATTATTTTGTAATAGTTAGCATTTGAAAAACTACTTTAAGAGATAAAATACAAAACAGGGAGTGAGATGCTTGGCTGATTACCATCTTACCAATTACGGGTGCAGAGCTTTTAAGAAAAATGAAGTCTGGCAGTTTAACAACGATAATGTAAACAGACTTCATTATGTTGTCAGCGGAAAAGGCTATTATATTTTAAACGGCGAAAAAATTTATTTCAAACCTGGGTGCATTTATATTATTCCACCGTTCTTTGATTACAACACAGGCTATGATAAAGATATCGGCTTTAAACATATGTATTTCGATTTCTTTTCTGCAAGGCTTTTTGGGTTTGAAGAACCGCTCTGCCTTGAAGCAAGTGAACATGAAAGCATTCAGGGTGTTCTGAATATGCTCACAAGCTTTTTTGCGGATTGTGACAGAGGTCTGTATGATAAAGAAAAGAAAAAGATACATATAACGAGAGCGTTCACTTTTTTAATGGAGCTTATTGATGATTGCTACAATATCCGCTATGTCGCAGATGAAAGAATTGAAAAGATTTTAAGATATATCCACGAAAATTATGCAAATGATATTACGGTAGATGATATGGCAAATCATTTGTATTTAAACAAAAGCTATTTTTCAAAAATGTTTATGGAAAAAGTAAAAATGTCCCCACACGAATATCTTATATACTATCGTGTTATAAGAGGAATTGAAATGATAAAAAAAGGGCAAAAGATTAGCGATGTGGCAGAAAAAGTAGGATATAAAAACGCAAATTCATTTTCAACTGCTGTGAGAAAATACACCGGAAGTTCTCCAAAAGCTAACAAATTAAGCTTGTTTTAATAACTTTTTTGGATAAAAAGCGATAAATACCTATAGAAAATAATAAAGTAAAGTAATAAAATTTAAATATAAAATAAAATTCAGAAAGGATTTTTATTATGATGAAAAAATTTATAGCAATTGTAATGTGTATTATGCTTGTTTGCAGTGTTATTACAACAGTATCTGCAGATGAAACAACAGAGTACATAACTTTCGATTTAAGAGAGGCAGGTGCAAATGCACAGATATTCGGTACTCAGGCAACTGCTGAGGCAATAGCGCAGATTCAGTCGGCTATTCCAACAGTGAGCGATACACCTGTAGAATATTATTCTGCATATCCAACAAAAAAGGTAGACTCTACTAATATACCTGGCATAAGAGTAGTTCAAGTTCTTAATAAAGATGCTTTTGACGCTCAAAAAACAGCAGATGGTCTTATTTATGATATGAATAATGAAATACCTTTTAAAATCTTAACTGACGAAAATGCATCAAACGGTATTTTAATAGGTACATCTAATGGCAATGAGCAGGTTCTTACACTCAATGCTGAAAAAGAAATGAATATGTTATACATATATTATACAACAACACCATCAAGCAAAATAGCTAACATTACTATAACATACACAGATAACTCAACAGATAATAAGTCTTTTGAAATCAAAGGTGCTGAATGGAACGAAGCTAACATAACAACAGGCTACTGGGGTAAAAAGTTTAAGCTTTTCTACAATATAAACCATTCATTAGCTACAAATGACGACTCTGTAGCAGTATCTGCAGCTACAGCTGCAGCCGATGCAGAGAGACATCCAAATATCGCTGCGATAGAGTTAAACAGCACAAAAAAAGTGAAAAGCATTGCATTTAAGCTTTCAGATGGTTGGATAACAGCAGCAATTATCGGTATAACAGGTAGAGCTGCAACAGCGGAAGAAATTGCATCAGGAGCAACAACAATGAATTTAGCAGCACTTAAAGCTAAATACGCAGATGCATCAGCAGTTACAATGGCTAATTGCAATGATGTAAGTACTTTACTTGCTGAAATCAATGATGAATTTGTACCTGTTGAAGATGCAGAGTATGTAGCATCAATCAGAGCAGCAGTTGAAGCCATTTTTGCACAGGTAGATGAAACTGTTGCAAAATATGATATATTAGAAATTTCTAAGAATGTTCCTTTAGCTGCAAATGTAGGGGATACAACCAAAGTTATAGGTATTCAGCATGAGTTTGATGATCCGGCATTAGATACCGACAATGGCAATGATCAGTATGCCTTCAATATAGCTGCACTTAATTATAAGGCAGTTAAGGGTTATACATTCTCAAACGATAACATACCTTTCAAAATTGAAGCTGACAGTAACGGATACTACGGAAGAAAAATCACTGGTAAGGCTAATCCTGCAGCAGAACTTACAGGAACTTATGAATTAACTATTCCTGAAGGTAAGAAATATACTAAAATAAGCTTTGTTGCACCTGCTTCGGGTACAGAAACTCAGAACAGAGATGATGTTTCATATAAACTTGTTTATGACGATGGAACAGCAAATGGTAAAACGGTAATATATAATACTAGCCAAATTCAGTGGAATACAGTAGCAAGAGAAGAGAATAAGACTTCACTTGTAAATGATCCAAATGCTTCATATATCCTTTATGAAACAGATACTAATAACAGAAACAATACATATAACTGGTTAACATACGATTATTCAGCAGGAAAATACCTTTCAGTTAATGATGCTTTCTTAAATACTTATGTACCTGTGTATAACTTACCTGTTGACCCTACAAAAACTCTTAAAAAGGTTGTAATAACCTGTACACCAGTATGGCGTGCAAACACAATCCTTGCAGCAACAGCACATAAAGCTGTTCTTTCAGATGTTATTGACACATTGGAAGTAACAGCTGAAACCTACAAAGATGTAAGTGTAATGATTGAAGAATTACCTGAAGGAGATTTAACACCTGCACAGGAAGAAAAATTAGAAGTCATCAAAAAGCAGATTAAATTCTATGTTCAGGATTATGTACCTTTCGAAATTCCTGAAAACGTATTTAATGGTAAAGTGTTTGGTACCGATGTTGCCAAAGCAGATGTAAAACTTGAGGATTATATTTCTGTAAACGATACAGTAGGTGATAGTTGTATTCTCGACAAAGTTAAATGGGATGCTGACAAGAAAGAAGGCTTGATTTATTCAGCAAATGATATTCCATTTAATGTAAACACAGATAAAGGTTTGCTTTTCGGTAATCATTCACAAGAGATAGTTAGAATTGACATCCCTGAAGGAAATTACGATTCTATAAGTGCATTGTTTGCATTTTCAAATGTAGATAGTGGTGCATTTAAAATGAGAGCAATATATGATGATGGAAATGAAACAGTTGATTCAAACTGGGATCCTGCAAACTACGGGCATTGCAACGGAAACTTTGAAACACAGACTAAGACAGACAAGAAAGAAGCAGATTCATATGTTGTAATTTCAGGTGGCGGTACATTGAGAGACGATAATGATCCTGACAGATTCACTACTTTTGGTGCAAGGTATTATTTCCCTGTTATGACTCTTGATACAGATATAGAAAAAACACTTGTAGCAGTTGAATTCACAAATACAAGAAATAATGTAAACGGAGCAATTCTCGGTGTAACAGGTTCAAGAAATGATTCAACTCATAAGACACTTACAAGAGTATTTAACTCACTTATGAATAGCTTTACAGATGCCGAACTTGAAGCTGCTCACAGCGCATATGTAAACTCATATGATACAGGTCTTTACACAAACAAAACTTACGGTTTAGAACCTATGGATGTAATTTATCTTAAACATAGTAACAACACTTTAAGCGGTAAGGTTATGTCTTATGTAAATACAGATAATGAGTATACAGTTGTTGCATTGGTTTTAAATGCAGACGGTTCATTTGACAGAGTTGAAATAATGGGCAACGGCACAGCTAATTTAAGTGCTCACGATTTCAGTGAAACAATAGTACTTGAAGAGGGACAGAAAATCAATGTTCTTCTCTGGGAAAACTTTGCAACACTTAAACCTTATATGACAGCGAAAGTCGTAAAATAGTTTTTTAATAAAGCACGATTTTTGTTATAAAAAATCGTGCTTTTCATTTAGGAAAGGAAAATGTTATGAAAAAGATGCCATTGAGAATTACAGCACTTTTGTTATGTGCATCTCTTATCTTTGCATTGTTTACTTGCGCAAGTGCTCAAGGTGCAACAGAGTATATTACTTTTGATTTAAGAGAAGCAGGGGCAAATGCGCAGATTTTCGGAACTCAGGCAACAGCCGAGGCGATAGCAACTGCACAGACAGGTGTTTTAACAACAGATAATACAACTGCGGGCTATTCTTCATATCCATCTAAACAGTTGGATATTGACAGTGGAAGAGGTATAAGAATAGTTCAGGTACTTAATAAAGAAGCTTTTGATGCAAAAAAAGATGTTAATGGTCTTATCTATGATAAAACAGGAACAATACCTTTTAAAATCTTAACAGATGAAAATGCATCAAACGGTATTTTAATAGGTACATCTAACGGTAATGAGCAGGTACTTACACTTAATGCAGAAAAAGAAATGAGTAAGTTGTATATCTATTATACAACCACATCAAATACTACACCTAATATTACCGTAACATATGCAGATAACTCAACAGATATTAAGCCTTTTGGGATAAAAGGTGCTGAATGGAACGAAGCTAATATAACAACAGGTTACTGGGGACAAAAGTTTAAACTTTTCTACAATATAAACCATTCGTTATCAGATTCAATGTCAATTGCTACAGCTGCTGCTGATGCAGACAGACATCCAAATATTGCGGTTATAGATTTAAACAGTACAAAGAAAGTGAAAAGTCTTTCATTTAAGCTTTCTGATGGTTGGAGAACTACTGCGGTTATCGGTATAACAGGTCAGGTTGCAACATCAGAAGAAATTAATGCTTATTACAGAGTACAGATTGATGAATTATTAGCTCAGCTTCCTGCAGATGCAGAAAATATTGATGATACAAATTATATAGCATACGGCAGTATTGTTGAACAAATTGAAGCTATAAATGAAGGCAAAAATATACTTTCTGAACAGGAAATGGAGTTTATTGCGTCTATCAAAGAAGCAATCAATGATGTTTTAAATTCTTATTCACCATATATCACAGTTGATTTTTCACAAAGCTTTAATGCAAAGATATTTGCAGATGGTGGCAGTGCTATAGCAGATTATGACAATCCTTTGATGTATATCCCTGCTTATGCAAATGTTTCAGGCACATGGGTTCCTGCAACAAACAGAGCTCTTAACAGACCTGCTTTCAATGCTTTAAAATCAGGTGACGGTAACATTTATTCAAACAAAGGAATTCCTTTTGCTGTTAATGTTACAGGCGGTCTTGCGTTTGGCGGAAGATCAAATCCTATGAATGATGAAATAATCAATTTAAACGGTGTATATGCAGATTCGCTTCACATTATGCTTCCTGCAACTAAAGGCTCAGACGAAAACAGAACATACAAGGCAAAAGTTACTTATGCAGACAATACAGAAGAAGAGTTTGCATTAAAATTCAAAGGAATTAATGTTTCTGCGCCAACAGATTGCGACTATCTCGCCGTGCAGAATATGTATATTTATAATGCAAATGGTGATGTTGATGGAAATTTAAGATATCTTGAAGTTCTTGAACTTGATACAGACTTTTCAAAGCCTGTAAAGAGCATCACATTTTCAAACACAGACCAATACGGCGGTTATGCAGTAATTGGTTTAACAGCAGAAATTGCAGATGAAAACAGTATCAAAGCTGACATCGAAGCAAAAATTGCAAGTGTTATTCAAAAAGAAATGGCTAAGGCTGAATATGAAATAAATGGTATATACGACCTTGTAAATCATTATGAAGCTAATTTTGAAAATGAAACATTAACAGGCAAAGCAGAATTTGACGCATATTATATGCAATATGTAAATTCGGTAGCAAGAGTAAACAGTGCAACAAGCTCAACTGACCTTTCAGAAACAAAGGCAGAAATTACTTTTGAAAACGAAATGAATTCAGCTGACCTTTTAGAAAAAGTAACTGTTACTTTGAATGGTGCCGAAACTAAAGATTACACAGCAACATATGCAAACAAGGTGTTAAAGATAAGCTTTAAAAACAATCTTGAATATGACAAAAGATATGTTATAACAATTCCAAGCGGAGTTGTAAGCAATGGCGGTATGCAGATGACAAACGCATACACATACGCTTTTGATGCAGTTGAACCAATTGGATTTGAAACATATTCAGTTTCTTCAAACAATGTAGCAGTTAAACTTAAAAACTTTACATTGGGTGCAGGGCAGTCATATTTTATGACTGTTGCTCATATAGCATCAGATGGTTCAGTTAAAAAGAGTTATTTAGTAAAAGGAACTCTTGCGAAAGATGCATTCAAAGAAAAAACATTTAATTTTGAACCTCTTGCAACAGGGGAAAAATATGTAACATACACTCTTGATTCTGTTTCTGCTTTAAATTCAATTGTTAAAGAAAAGGGAACAGAACCTGCAGTAACAACAGATGGAACAATTAATGAAAAACTTCTGGTACATCCGGTAGACCTTGCGACTAACTCTGTTAAAATCGAAGGTGTAATGCCTGGTAAAGATGTTGTAAACATTGTTATTATAAATCCGGGAATGAATATTTCTGCAAACGGAGAATATACAGATGCAGTGCAGAATCAGATATCTGTAAAAACAGCGGAAAACGGATACTACTGTGCATCATTAAAGCTTAATAACCAGACATCAGGTGTGTTTAATGTTTATGCAGGAGATGAAAATGGTACATTCTTCTTTGCTTCAGATACAAATAAGAATGATATCATAAGAAATGTATTAAACAGCGGTAATGAAACATTGATAAAAGAGAATCTTGATGATATTTACCAGAATTTTGGTCTTGACACATTTGTTCCTGTTACAGTTTCAGATGACGATGTTATGACATCAAAAATTATTGCAGGTGCACCATATAGCGAAAACGATTTCGGCAAAGTGCAGAGCGTTATTATGGAAGCTGCGGTGCTTGACCTTTACAATAGCTCTAAAACAGTAAACCTTGCAGATGAAAGCTTAAATCTTCTTTATGATGATGTAACAAACTTTTCAAAGCTTGATGCAAAATACAATACAACAATTTACAGTGCATATTTAAAAACTTTGAATAATGCAGGTAAAATGGCAGTAATTGATGCAGTGTCTGGCAATAACTTTTCTTCAATGGAAGACCTTGGTAAAGCACTTCTTAAAGCAATATTTACAAAGGCTGTTAATATGACAGACAGAAAAGGCGTTCTCCATGTTGAAGAAATCTTAACAAAAAATAATGCTGCAGCAATCGGACTTGATTTAAATACTTACTTTGCATCTTCTTATGCAGGCAGAGTAAACAGTGCAATTTCAGTTGCAGGTGAATATCAGGATGCAGATGCATTGAAGCTTGCAATAGATACCCTGATTACTCAGTATAAAAATGAAACACCTGCAGGAGGCGGCGGAGGCGGCGGTTCTTCAGGAGGAGGAATCAGCGGCGGTGTTGTTGGTGATGTTACAAACAACAATCCTGTGATTATTCCTGTAGAGAACACAAACACAGGATTCAGAGATATTAACGATGCATTATGGGCAGAAAAAGCAATTAATGCTCTTGTAAATGATGGAATTATCTCAGGATATCCTGATAATACATTCAAGCCAAACAAAAATATTACAAGAGAAGAGATTATAAAAATTATTTGTGTTGCATATGACATTCAGCCTGACAGTAATTATGTTGAAAGATTCAGTGATGCAAGCTACAGCGAGTGGTATGCACCTTACATAAATGCAGCTTATAAAAACGGCATAACTCTCGGGAAAGAAGATAAATCATTTGGTATTGGAGAAGGTGTTACAAGACAAGATTTACTTGTAATGCTTTACAGAATGATTGAAGAAAAAGCTGAAACAGAAACAGAAGAATTTAAGGATTCAGCAGACATTGCTGATTATGCAAAAGAAGCGGTTATGTACTTTGCATCAAAAGGTTTTGTTTCAGGATATGAAGACGGCAGCTTTAAGCCGCTTAATGTGTGCACAAGAGCAGAAGCTGCGATGATAGTCTATAATTGTTTAGGAGGTAATAACTGATGAAAAGAATAATATGTTTAACTTTAACAATATTGTTTTTGTTAAGTTTATCTGCCTATGCAAGCAATAGCTATTCAGACTTTGCAACAGGTATGGGCTTTATGGAAAAAGCAGATGATGCACAGGTGACAAGAGGTCAGTTTGCAGAAGTGCTTTGTAAGGCTTTAGGAATTAATCTTGGAACCGATGCGGATGTGGCAACTGATTGGTACAACGGATTGTTCACAGAGGACAATACCGATACTGTAGTTGATAACAGCGGTTTTTCTCAGAAGTTTTTAGATGTTCCTTCAACACATACATATTATGAAGCAATAACAAAAATTTCAGACCTTGGTCTTATGATAGGAACTGCAGAAAATATGTTTGATCCGGACTCTGTAATTTTAGAGCAAGAAGCTGTTAAAGTGCTTGTTACTATAACAGGTAATTCATATTTTGCTAACACTAAAGGCGGATATCCTTACGGATACAATCTTGTTGCGGCAACAAACGGTATGTTTGAAGGTTGCACATATAAGGGTGACAGTCCTCTTACAGAGGAAACTCTTGCAGTATTCTTGTTCAATACTTTGAATATGGATCTTACCGTAAACAATTTTGAGTATGGCAAGGTGGTATTCTCAGTTGCAGAGGGACAAAACATCCTTAAAAGATCCCATAATATCTCTTTCGATGAAGGAAGAGTTACTGCTAATGAGTTTACAGCTTTATATTCAATGCCAGAAGCCGGTGAAGATAAAGTTATAATCAACGGCGTAAAATACGGTATTAAAGATGCATCATATGTAAGAGATTTTATTGGCTATGACATTGAATTTTATTACAATGCAGAAGATAATGAAATTAAATACGCATACATTGACAGTAGCTGCGAAATAGAAAGATTTAATAGCTTTGAAATAGAAAAATTCAAGGATTACAGACTCTATTATTACATAGATGAAGAAAAGTCAGATACAGACTATATTGACCTTTCGCGCAATCTTAATGTTATTTACAACGGTACCTATATGAAAGAATATACTGATGATGTATTCAAGTTCCCGTTTGGTGATGTAACTGTTATTAAGTCACAGTTAGAATCACAGTATGATACAGTTGTAATAAACGATTATGAGCCTTACTATCTTACAGATGTAAAGAGTGACAAAACAGGTATTTATGCATCAAAAGTAACAGAAAGTAATGCACAGTTCTTTGATTTAAGCAGAGTTAAAATCAATTGCTACGATGGAGAAAACAAACCTGTTTCTCTTGAAAGTTTGAAAGCAGGAACTTTAGTTGAGATCGCCAAAGGTGATGACTGTGCAATAATTAAAGCTGCCTCAAAAAAACTTGAGGGTGTAACAATTAAAGCAATTGAATTTGATGAAAAAATAACCTTCATCACACCTGACGGTGAAACTTATACTGCTTATGATATATGGTATAATGCATCAAAATTTAAACCTGTTGCAGGCGGTAGCTATTCACTGTATGTTAACTCTTTTGGTTATGTATGTAAAATAGACAGAACCACAGGTGAGCTTACAGCAGATTACCACCTTTATCTCAACGCTGAATACGGCAGCAGAGGTGGATTAAACGACAAGAACATCAAGTTGAAGGCAGTAAATAATAAGGGTGCAGTTGTTGTTTATGATATTAATGAAAATGTAAGAGTTTACAAAGGCAACAGTATAATAAAAGGAAAAAATGCCAAGGAACTTTATGATAAGCTTACAGCTTCAGGAGTTTTAGTTGAAAATACAGCTTTCTTAGTAACTTTATCTGAAGAAGGAAAGGTAACAAAGCTTGAATTCCCATCATCTGATGATGTAAGAAAGAATATGCTTGGTGTAATGTCTTCTGGTGACAGCGTTGCATACTTGACATCACCAGAAAATATGTTTGAAAACAGAACGGTTATTTCTCAGGCAAAAGTTGTTTTCAGAATAAATAATAAAGCAACAGATGAAAACAAAAAATATGCAACAGTTACATCATCAGAATTTGCAGACGGCAATACATACAAAATGATTGCATATAACAGAAACAGCGATTCTGTTTTGGCTGAATGTGTTATTGTGTATGCTGATGAGGCAAGTGTAAGTATCAGCCAATATACAAACAAAATTTACATTGTTGAAAAAGTTCTCTCTCAGGTTAACGAAGAAGGAGAAAGCATCAGCACATTAAATGGTTATGCGGTATCAAGAGATTCAAATTCACTTGAACAGGTTGTTCTCCCTTCATCTGCTGATAATGAATTTGCTACAGTTAAAGATTTCTTTGGAAATACATACACCCTTAAAAAGGGAGATGTGGTTCTTGTAAGAACCTTTAACGGTATGGCAGACGATGTTTATCTTGTTTACAGAAGTCAGGATTTAAACAACAATGGAAGTCTTGGTGATTTGGTCGGAACATCAAATGTTTTTGATGCACCAAATGTAAATACAAATCCTTACGGTGTAACAAACCAGCTTGCTGCACAAAGTAACAATATGAACAAATATCGCTCAGGCAGTACAAGATTTTTTGCAGGCTATGTAACGGATATTGAAAACAGCAGATATATCTCTTACACAAATTATCTTGCAAATGCAGAAAAAGACCTTAAAGACAGCAAATATCTTACTGAAACAACAGTACTTCCAAATAATATTGTTGTAATTGAAAGTAAGCCTTTCACAGTAAGAACAGGCACTTATGCTGATATTAAAACATATAAAAATTACGGTGATGAATGTTCGAGAATTTTAATTAACACAGATTCAGGACGAGTAAGACAATTATTAATATTTAACTGATTTTGGAGGTTGACAAATGAGTTTTACAAAGAAGAACCTGTTGCCGGTCATAAAGAATTCTGGGTTTAGTATGGATGGCTATTATGTCTGGTGCGGTTCAGCGATAAAAGGTGATGATGGTAAATATTATTTATTTGCTTCAAGATGGCCTGAAAATAAAAGCTTTCCGGATGGTTATATGAGTGAGTCTGAAATTGTACTTGCAACCACAGAAGATTTAGACAAACCATTTAAGTTTGAAAAAGTAATAATAGGTAAAAGGGAAGACAAATATTGGGATTCCGTTATGGCGCACAACCCAATGATAACAAAAATCGGGGATGAATATGTCTTGTTTTACATAAGCACCATTGATGGTAGTTGTGAAAAAAGATGTGTTGGATATGCCCGTTCAAAAAGTCTTACCGATGGTTGGGAAAGAGCAGAAAATCATATAGATTTACCTTTGAATTCCAACAACCCATGTTGCATTATTGATGATGATAAAGTTCTTATGTATTTCAGAGACGGCAGTCTAAAAGTTTCTGTTGCAAAAGCAGACAGATATGACGGAAGCTATACAGTAATTAAAACAGATTTATTCCCAAAGGGAATGATAGAAGATATGTTTGTTTATAAAGAAAACGGCAAATATATTATGATTGCAGAAGATGCAGGCGGTGCATACACAGGAATAGAAAAATCAGGAGCAAAATTTTTATCTGATGATGGTATTAACTGGGAGCCTGCGGAAGATGTACTTGTGTACGATTTTAATGTAGAGTACACAGATGGTGAAAAAATCGAGCTTCAAAGACGAGAAAGACCAATGATTCTTTTTGATAAAGAGTATGATTATCTCTTCACAACCGCAAAAACAGGCGGTGAACAGAAATTAACAGGTGGCCACACCTGGAATATGGTTCAGAAAGTGGCAAAATAAACAAAGAAAGGGGTCGCAACCATGAGAAAATTAACGAGAGTATCAGCTTTTTTGCTGGTGTTGTTTATGCTCTCTCCTTTTATTGCTAAAGCAGAAACCGGCGTTTGCTATATGCCTGTTGATTTTTCTCAGAGCTTTAATGCTAAAGTGTTTGCACCTGGCGGAGAAGAAATTTCGGATTTCAGCGACCCCTTAAATTATATCGGAGCATATAAGCAAATTGAAGGAGAATGGACGCCTACTACAGAAAGAGCCCTTAACAAGACTGGCTTTGATGAAGCAAAGGATGCAAAAGGTCTTATTTATTCTGATTTGAAAATTCCATTTGATGTAAATACAGATGGTGGTCTTGCTTTTGGCGGAAGGACAAATCCTTTAGAATCCGTAACGGCTGACATTAATTCTTTAGTTGCAGATAAGCTTCATATTTTAATGCCAATAACAAAAGTCATTGATAAGACAAAAGACTATAATATAACCGTTCTCTATGAAGACGGGACAAAAGATGAAAACACTTTTGAGTTTACAGGGATTACCTACTTAAAAACTGAAGGTGGGGTGGCGGTTAATAATTCTTACATAAAGGATGCCGTAGGAACTGTAGACCAGAATATAAGATATTATGATGTAATAAGTGTTGAAACAGACATAAACAAAACAATCGATGCAATAAGCTTTTATACTAATGATCGTTACGGCGGATTTGCGGTAATCGGTATAACTGCAGAGTTTCCGCAAAACAGTTTTGAAAGTTATAAAAGTGTGCTAAATGCAGAGTTTTTGACTGAAAATACTAAAACTACAGAAGATAAAATAACTTTTGCTGAAATATTAGAAAACAGTTATTTTATAAATGAGAATTACAGACAGAATCTTTCAGGATACACAAACGGAAAATATTTCTTCAGTCCTGCAAATGAAACAGAAAAGGATGTAGATCCATATACTTCGCCCCTTTATAACAGCGAATATATGCTTAATTTAGATGTTATAATAAATGAATTATCTGACGATTATGTATTAAAAACAAATTACGCAGAATATGATTTAAGTCATCTGAAAAATAAAGACAGAGCAGTATATATAAAAGATAGCTTATGCCTTTATCCTGACAGTAATTACTACAAATCAGTAAATTTTATAGCGTATAACAACAAAAGTACAGATATTTCAGATTATCCGGTTGAAATTACTTATGCTGATGGAAGCTATGATATAAAAAATATCACATTGTTACAAGGAAATGGAAGTCTGCCTGAACATAAAATCAACAAAATGCTTTTTAATACAGGGAAGGTACATGCTGACATTTTATGGGCAAGTATGGGTGAAAGCACTTCAGGACGAAATGAAATACTTCCTCCCGTAGTGTTTGAACCTACGACCGATGTAAATGGTATGGGATATATTTATGAATACAGTATTACTGTACCTGAAAATAAAAGAGTAGTTTCTGTAAAGTTTGGTGAAGCAGGGAAGCCCTGTTATCTTTTAGCTGTGACCTGTAACTCGGCAGAAATAAATGAAGAGTTTATTGAAAGAGAACTGGAAAACATCAGTGATGAGGATATTGAAAATAATTCTGCATACGAGAAGATGTTTTACATCACAGGACTGGCAAACGGTATGAAAATTGCACAGCTCCCACAGAAATATTATGAAATTTCAGAAAGACTTGATACTGAATTTCAGGGAGAAATAACCTATAATATTTCAGATTTCAGCTTGATTTCTAAGTATGTGAACCAAAACAGACAATTACTGGAAAATGGAGCAGATATATGCTTTAATATACTTCCGGGTGAGTATAAAATCACATCAGCTATTGAGATTGATTCCACAAACTGTGGTAAAGAAGCAGGCAAAGTTATAATTAAAGCAAAAGAGAAAAATACTGTATTTTTAAGTGGAGCAATTGATATAGATAAATCTCTATTTACTCTCGTTAAAGATACAAATCCAAGAATAAGAGAAGAAAACAGAGATAAAATTTATGTAGCAAAGCTTGATTTACCGATTTCTATTAAAGATAAAACAAGATATATAGGTTATATAAATTTAATAAAAGACGAAGAAACTTTACCTATTGCATCTTATCCTGATAAGGGATATGCACATTTTGAAAAGATAACTGAAACAGGAGATGGATTTTACTATACAGATAATCCGCAGAATGATTGGGGTAGTGCAAAAGATGTTATGGTTGAAGGGTATCTTTCAAATGACTATGGTTATGAAATCACATCAGGAGAAATTGATAGCAATAACAAAATAATCAGGCTTAAAGATGCGACAGCTTCTGATAAATATAAAAACAGAAGATACAGATTGACAAATATTCTTGAAGAGCTTGACAGTGCAGATGAATGGTATTTTGATAAAGCAGATTCAAAGCTTTATTATATGCCAAAAACTGTAAAAGACCTTGAAAATCTGCAACTTGCATACTATGACGGAAATATCATAAATATTTCAGATGCAGAAAATGTTGTTATAGAAAATATCACATTTAAAAATTCACGTGGTGATGCAATAAGAGTTACAAACAGTAACAATATAAACATTAAAGGATGTATGTTTTACAATCTTTCTGTTTGGTCAACTTATGTAACAAATAGCACAAATGCTGTTTTTGAAGAAAATGTTGTAAGAAACACTGCGGCAGGTATAACTATTGCAGGTGGGGATTATGAAAACCTGATTCCATCAGGCAATGTTATCAAAAACAATTTGATGTATAATATTGGTTGGTATTGCGGATATGGAAGAAACTTACCAATCGTATTAAATGATGTGGGCGGTAAGGTTATAAATAATACTGCATATAATCTTCCTTTTCACGCAATCAATTATTTCGGAAACGACAATTTAATTGCATATAACGAGCTTTATGACCTTTGCAACGAAACAAATGATGTTGCTGCTATTTATTCAAACGGTAAATATTATGAAAGAGGTAGTCAGGTTTGCTATAACTATATTCACGATATAGACCACGAATATAATTTTGCAGAGTATGAGCCTGAAACAACATGGAGCTTTAACGGTGTTCAATGTGTGTATCTTGATAATGCCTTAAATGGACAAAGTGTTCATCACAACATTTTTAAAGATGTTTTAGGTGGTGTAAATGTAAACTGCGGACAATATAATGAGGTATTTTCAAATACTATGATAAATACAAAGCACGAATCTGTTAATGTTACAAGCTACGAAAGCGGAAATGCTGAAAGAGTTGCATCCTTTATTTCCAATTATCAGGAGAAAAAGGATAACGAAAGCTATGCTAAATACAAAGGCTTTGTAAATCCTGAAGATACCAATTATGCAGGCAGACCTGCCTATAACAAAGTTAATAATAATCTGATAATTAACGGCAAATTGGTTTATACACAGGAAAATGTTAACTATTCCGGAAATTTTGATAATAATCATATTATGGAAGAAACAGACGAAATTGACGAGAACGGAATTTTAAACAGTAATTCAGAAACTGCAAATAAAAATCCACAACTTTTGTCAAAAGAGAATTTTAATGTTTTGCATTTTGGTATTTCAGATGATTTTTGTGAAGAAATTCATAATAGATTTGGTATAGAATCAAATGTGATTCAAGACAATAATTCCTTTGAGTTTGTAATAGATGATGAATTCAAAACGGGTAGTTATGAAATTTACATTTCAGGCAACAAGTTAGGAAACACAAACAAGAGTTTTGTGGCAAACAGTCTTCCGGTTTACGGAAATATAGAATACAATATAGTGCCTTTAGCAAAAGGATTGAAAATTAAAGGTGAAAATTATAAAGCAACGTCTTTTCTGTCAGAACAAAAAATAGGAGATTTTTGCTTACTTGATGAGAACGGATGCGAAATTGAAAATATCAATAATCATCTTGGCGAAACTGTAAGATTAACAGGTAATATCAATAATTTTAATAATAAAGGCAAAGTTTATATTGCATTTTACGGAAAAAGCGGAATGCTTATGTTAGAGGAAGCGGACAGAGATATGTATATAACACTTCCAGAAAAAGAAATCAAAGATATAAAAGTGTTTATATGGGATATATCAAAACTATTTCCGTATGATGATTTCATTAATGTAGTATAGAAAGAGAGGGTTTAAAAACTATGAGAAAAATAATATCATTACTTTTGATACTTGTTTTAGTTTTTTCTGTTGCAGGACCTGCTTGTGCGCAGAAGAATATAGAAATTCATGTTTCCGTAAAGGGAAGCGATATAACAGGAAACGGAAGTATTGAGAAACCCTATGCTACCTTTGAAAAAGCAAAAGCAGCAGTAAATACTTTAAGAAAAGAAACAAAAGTAAATGCTCCTGTAGATGTAATTTTTCACGAGGGAACATATAGATTTACAAAAAGTGTAGATTTTACTGATGCAGATTCAGGAACTGCTTTATCACCTACAACCTACAAAGGTGCAGAAGGTGAAAATGTAGTTTTTAAAGGTTCGGTTGAACTTGACCTTACTAAAATCAACCTTGTTCAGGATATGGATATTTTAAACAGACTTCCATTGGAGGCAAGGGGACAGGTTGGCTATTTCAATTTAAGAGAAATGGGAATATATGAAATTCAGCCAATGAGATTTTTCAATCAGTATACAGCCCCTAACTATATTGGTTATGTTGATTTGTTTTTTAATGGAATGCAGCAACCTATAGCTCAGTGGCCTAACGGACAGAATGTTTATTCTGCCTACGAAAAGACAGTTAATGCAGGCGGCAGTGGAGAAAAAGGCGTTGGCGGTACCATAAAGCTTAAAGATTACAGACTTAAAAAATGGGTAACTGCTCCTGATATGGTGGTTGATATTTTTGGCGGAAATGACTATGCAATGGATGCTAATCTTGGTGTTTCAAGTATAAACGCCGAAGAAAAAACAATGACCTTTAAAACAGGAACAGACCAGGGCTTAAACAGTGCAAAAAGTAAGAGATTCAAAGTTAAAAATCTCATTGAAGAGCTTGACAGACCCGGCGAGTGGTATATAGACAGAGAAAAACTTATTTTATATTACTACCCTGAACAGAGTTTTGTGGATGGTTGTTTAGAACTTTCTCTTATGGAAGATAACTTGTTTGAGCTTAATAACCTTAAATACACAAACTTTGAAAATCTCACATTTTCACAGGTAAGAGGTGTTGTTTTCAGAGGTTATGACAGATGGGAAAACATAACAATTGATAATTGCAGATTTGAAAATATTGGCTCTTACGGACTTTGGCATTTTTCAAATGCTACAGCATCAATAGGACAGAACACAACTCAAGGCTCTCAGTTCAGAGAAAACGGCTGTCTTAACCTGACAATAAGAAACTGTTCTTTTGATACAATTGCAAGACCTGCAATCTCAATAAGACAGGCAGGCTCATTTAACAGAATTGAACCTGGTAACTGTATTATAGAAAATAACTATTTCACAAATACACTTACAACATCCGGTGCAGGATATTCGGTATACTATGAAGGTATAGAAGGTGACGTTAGAAACAATCTTTTCCATAATGTTCATTCAGCAATAAACTTTTTAGGTATTGATAATGAAATAAATAACAATGAAATTTATAACATTCAGAGATACGTAAGTGACGCGGGTGCTATCTATACAGGCAGAAACTACCTTATGAGAGATAACTATGTTTACAATAATTTCGTAAGAGATGTAAGCAATAAGGATCCGCATATGAATACAAATCATAACAGATTTGTGTATTTAGATGATGCCCATGCAGGAATAACAGTACATAATAATATCTTTATCGGAAACGCCAGTGGTGGTGTTGCTGTAAACGGCGGTCAGGATAACCATGTTTATGACAATATCCTTGTAAATGTTGGTCATGCACTTATGATTAACTCATGGACTGCAGGTTATGCAGACAGAATTGCAAGAGAACAGTCAATGGGTAACGATGCACTTAAAAATGAAAGCTGGAGCAGATTCCACGATAGAATTAGGCTTGGTTTATCAGAAAAATATTTAGGTCAGCCATCACTTAATACTGTTTATAACAACATAATGATAAACGGTGAAGCAGAGGTTTCAAAAGAAAATGTGGAAATGTCTGATGTTCACGATAATATTATCGTAACAGAAGATGTTTTTGAAGATTTTGAAAACGGAGATTTCAGAATTAAAGATGAAGAAATTATCAAAAAATTCCCTAACACTGTAACAAAAGAGAATTTCAATTACGATGATATAGGTCTTGATATAGATAAATTTATCGTGAACCCTATTGTTAAAAATGAATTTAAGCTTCTTTATCCTAAAAACGGTGCAGTGGGAATAGATAACAAAGAAATCACCTTCACATGGCAGAGAGCGAAGGCTGCAGACAGATACAGATTTGTTCTCGCAACGGACCCGGAACTTAAAAACAGAATAATAGACGAAACAGTTTATGAAACAGCATACACAACAGATGTTATAACAGATAACAACACAAGCTATTACTGGAAGGTTTATGCTTATAATGATTCTCTCCGCTATTTTGGAGAATGGGAGAGCAAAGGTGTTGCATACAACTTTGTCACAACAAAAGAATTCAGCCTTGAAACCGATACTCTTGACACTTTGATTATGGCGGGTAAAAAGCTTCTTGAAGATGTTGTTGAAGGTGATGAAGTAGGACAATATATCAGAGGTTTCAGAGCAAATGTTGAAGAAAAAATTGCATTTGCAGAAGAAGTAGTTTCAGGTAAGAGAAGAATGTCTGTTTCTGCAGGTTCTGCTCTTATTAAAGAACTTGACGACCTTATTAACAACCAGGTTTATGTTAAAGGCGGATACTTTAATGTTCAGACAATGCTTGAGAATCCAGACAGATGGATTGTGAACGATGCTGCTAAACACAGAGTTAATGTTGAGGACGGAAAGATTAAGGTTACTGCTGACGAATTAAACAATATGGCTCTCTTTGGCTATGAGGGTCTTAGTGCAGCATCAAAGAAAATAGTAGTTTGCTTTAAACTTAAGGTTGATTTCGGACCGGGAACAGGCAGTGACTGGCTTGCATTTGGTATGAGAGCACGCACAGCTGAACAATTATTTACCGGCGGAAATAACAACTATTTCATATTACTTAAAAAAGGCTTGCTTGAATATCAGAAGAATTCAGGTGGTGTTAATAAGCTTATAACATCTGTAGACAACGAAAAGATTGTCGACAATGAGTGGATGGAAATTCAGTTTGGTGTAATTGACCTTAATGATATAGGTGTTTTAACTATCTGTAAAATCAATGGTGAGATAGCATATCAGGCAATAGATACTGAAAACGACAGAGTTATGGATAAGGGTACATTTAACTTCAATATAACTCATAAGCTTGATGTTGAAATTGCTCCAAGTGAAACAACGGAATTTGACGATATAGATAAGCTTATTGCAGATTACACTCTTTCTATGACAGAGGATAGCTGTAAGAAAATTGAAGAAATAGTTGGAAATGATACAACTATTCTTCAGATGAACAGTACAAAAGCATTTACCAATCATCAGCTTACAGACATAAGCCAACCGGTTATTTTCCAGGGTGAAAGTGCTGTTATACCGGTTGAAACTGCAAAAAGTGTTCTTGGTGCGCAGATAACACTTAATGGCAACAAAATTAATGTTAACTATAATAACCATAATTTAGTCTTTGAAAATGGCAGCAGTGTCTACACAGTAGACGGAGCTTCAGAAAATTTAGGTTTTGTTGTTGAAAACAACAATCTCCCTCTCAGAGCTTTGGTTACGGGAAGTGGAATGTCGTTGTTCTATTACAACAGAGGTATGATTATGATTATGGAAAACAGTCTTATGAATTATGCAAACTATGATAGTCTGCTTGATGCAGCTTCAAGAAGTTTGGATTTTTACAGATAGAGGTGCAGAAATGAAATATAACGAACTTATAAAAAATATTGCAGAAAAAGCAAATATGGATGAGGAAGCAACCAAAAATTGTCTGAATGTATTTTTAGATGAGGTTACTGATGCAATCAAAAAAGGTGAAGAAGTTCAACTTTGGGGATTTGGTAAGTTTGAAAGAAGAAAATATAACGAAAGACAATGCTATAATCCCATAACAAAAGAAATAATAACGCTTCACGGTAGCTATGCTCCTGTGTTTAAAGCGGGTGTGAAGTTAAGAAAAAAAATTAACGAATAGTTTTGTTGAACCTCTTATCAGATTATAAGAGGTTCAATTTAAATGCGGGAGTAGTCAATTTATGAAAACATTAAAAGTAAGCGAAAATAAGCATTGTTTGGTTTATGAAGATAATGAGCCTTTTTTCTGGTTGGCAGATACTGCATGGAATTTGTTCCACAAACTAAGCAGAGAAGATGCATTACTGTATCTTAATAACAGAGCTGAAAAAGGATTTAATGTAATTCAAGCTGTAATTCTTGGTGAACATGATGGTCTTAATACAGTTAATGCGCATAACAGACTGCCACTTAAAGAAAATAATCCTGATATGCCTGATTTGGATGGACCGTACAGTTATTGGGAGCATGTTGACTATATAATTGGTTTGGCAGAAAAACTAAACCTTTATATGGCAATATTACCAACCTGGGGCGATAAATTCAATCTTAAATGGGGTATAGGACCGGTTGTATTTAATCCTGAAAATGCCTATATATATGGAAAATGGGTAGGAAACAGATACAAAAACAATAAAAATATTATTTGGGTTTTAGGTGGTGACAGACCACTTGAAAATGATACGCACCTTGAGATTATACAAGCGATGGCAAAAGGAATTAAAGAAGGTGATGAAGGTCAGCATCTGATAACCTTTCATCCTTTCGGGGAGCATTGTTCATCAGAATATGTTGGCAGTGAAGACTGGATTGATTTTAATATGTACCAGTCAGGACACGGAAAACTTAATTTTCCCAATTACGAAAAAATTTTTCAGGAATATAACAGTGAACCTGTTAAGCCTATTGTGGATGCAGAGCCAAGATACGAAGACCACCCAATAGGATTTAATCCTCAAAACGGTTATTACGATGACTTTGATATTCGCCAGGCGGCTTACTGGGCAGTGTTTTCAGGAGCTTTTGGGCATACATACGGACATCACAGTATATGGAGTATGTGCACAAGTGGAGAAGATTATTTTATTATGGATTGGAAATCTGCACTTGACAGACCAGGTGCAGAACAAATGATACATTTGAAAAAACTTATTGAATCAAAAAATATAGTTGAAATGATGCCTGACCAAAGCATTATAGCAAAAAATTACGAAGGTGCGAATCATATGAGAGCAATAAGGGGAAGTGATTATGCTTTTGTATATTTTCCTTGCGGTCTTAAATGTGAAATAAATCTTGGAATTATCAGCGGAGAAGAAATTGAAGCAAATTGGTATAATCCAAGAACTGGCGAAATGCATAGAACAGGTAATTTTAAAAACATCGGAAAGACAGTCTTTAAAGCTCCAACATCAGGCAGAGGATGTGACTGGGTTCTGGTGCTTGAAAGTGTTAAATAACAGGAGGAAAAATGGATACATATATAATACAGGGAATAGGTTTTGTTGGTATGACATTGGCGGTGATTTCTTTTCAGAAAAATACCAACAAAGGAATACTTTTGTTTCAAACCCTTACTTCGGCTGCTTTTGCCACTCAATTTATTTTGCTTGGTGCATATACAGGTGCGGTTATGAATATTTTGGGTGCTTTAAGAAATATTGTGTTTTACAACAGAAAAAGTAAGTGGGCGTGTAAAGGCACATTTTACGCAATAATGTTGCTTTATGTTGTTTTAGGAATTATTACATATCAGAATTACTTCAGTATTTTGTCCATAGTAGGTATGCTGTTGTCAACAATAGGATTCTGGATTGTAAATCCTAAATACACGAGAAGGTTATCTCTGATAAGCTCGCCTTGCTTTTTAGTATATAACTTTGCAAGCTCTTCTATTGCCGGAGTGCTGACAGAAGTGTTTGTTATTTCTTCTGTGTTAGTTGCAATGTATAAGTTTGATTATAAAAAATTAGGAGAAAAAAATGAAAAAGATACTATTTGATACAGATATAGGAACAGATATTGACGATGCAGTATGTCTTGCATATTTATTGAAACAGCCTGAGTGTCAGTTGCTTGGCATAACAACCGTAGCAGGAGAAGCAGAAAAAAGGGCGATGCTTGCAAGTGTTCTTTGCAAAGTTGCAAAGAAAAATATTCCTATTTACCCAGGAATTGAAATGCCTCTTACGGGAAGACAGAAACATTCCGGTGCACCCCAGGCAAGAGCACTTGAAAACTGGGAACACGATACAAAGTTTGAAAATGGAAAAGCAATTGAGTTTATGAGAGAAACTATCCGCAATAATCCGGGGGAAGTTACCCTTCTTGCCGTAGGTCCGTTTACTAATATTGCAACTTTGTTTAAAACAGACCCTGAAATTCCTGGACTTTTAAAAGAACTTGTGGTTATGGGCGGAGTTTTCACAGAAGAATTTATGAAAAGAAGAGATATGCGTCCTGAATGGAACGCAACCTGTGATCCTTTAGCAACAGAAATTGTATATAATACAATGATTAAATCCCACAAAACAGTAGGGCTTGATGTTACTGCACAAACAGCAATGGATAAGAATGAAGTTTTAAGAAAATTCAATTCAGAAATTTTAAAACCGGTTGTTGATTTTGCAGGTGTTTGGTTTGAAAAATACGACAAGATTTGTTTTAATGACCCTCTTGCAGCTGCGGTTATATTTGATGAAAAGATATGTGGATTTGATAAAGGAAATGTCAAGGTGGAAGTTGAAAACCAGGCATTGGAAGGAACAACTTGTTGGGAACCTGAAGAAAACGGGAAATTTGATGTTGCATTAAAGCTTGACAAAGAAAGGTTTTTTAAACATTACTTTGATATTGTTGGGGAGGAAAAACAGTGAGAAAATTTATCTGTAGCCTTATACTCATATTGACTTTAATTCCAGGAATAATTAAAGCTACGCCAATTGATACTGTTACATATTACTATGTTGACGGAGCAAACGGCAATGACAGTAACAACGGTAAAACCGTTACAAGCGCATTCAAAACCATAAAGAAAGCAAAAGATACTGTCAGAACAATTAATAAAGGTATGAATGGCGATATAGTTGTTTATATAAAAGGCGGAACTTACTATCTTGGAGAAGAAAATGGTTCTTTAGTATTTAACCATGACGATTCCGGATATAACGGACATAAGGTTATGTATGCAAACTATAACGGAGAAAAGGTTTCTATTGTCGGAGGTAAAAGAATTACTGGCTGGACAAAAGATTCAGGTAATATCTATAAGGCGTATGTAGGAACAAACTTAAAATTTTATGAGTTGTTTGAGAATAATACACGCTCTGTTATGGCAAGAACTCCTAATGAGGGTTATTTCCAAATTGAAGCGCCTGTAAGCGGAAATCAAACACAGTTTCACTTTAAATCCGGTGATTTTGTAAGAAACACAAGTGATGATTATGCTGATTTGCAGGTGTCTGTTTTAACCGGAATAGACTATGGCACAAAAGTTATACCGGTTTCCTCAATTGACTGGAATAACAGAATTTTATCTTTATCTTACAGTATGAATGAAAATCTTACTGCAGGTAAGAGATATTTTTTAAGAGGTGCAAAATCTCTCCTTGATAATCCGGGAGAATTTTATCTGGATGAGTCAACAGGATATTTGTATTATTATCCAAGAGAGTTTCCGATTGAAAATCAGACTATTGTTATACCTACTATGTTAACTGCAATAAATCTGTCAGGTAACAGCAATAAGGATTTAGTTGAAAATCTTGAGTTCAGAGGACTTGATATTTCAGTTTCTAACTTCTCTAAGGCTTATGCTGATGGAGTTGGAAATGTAAGGTATGGTCTTGTTTCATTTACAAATGCCGCAAATAACACTTTTATAGATTGTATAATCAGGAATTCGGGATATAGCGGTGTAACAATGAATACATATACACAGTACAATAAAATTATTGATTGTACTATAGAAAATACCGGTCATCATGGTATATACCTTATTGGAGAAGGTTTGGGGCTTGGAAATTATTCAAGTCCGGCAGAGTCATATCATAATAAATATAATGTTATATCCGGAAACAAAATTTCAAACACAGGTATAAATCTTGATGATGGCTCAGGTATAAGCATTTCTCAAAGTGGTGACAATGAGATTTCGTATAACCAAATCAGTAACACAACTCGTTCAGGTATAAATCTTATGGGAAGAACATACTCAATGTTCAAAGACCAGACATATTACGGTGTTAAGGTTACATACGAAAATCACTGGGATTTTCTTCATACAAGAAACAATGTTATAAAATTCAATGATATTTCAAATGCATTGACAAATACTCAGGATGGTGGCGGAATTTACTCATGGGGCACAGGCAAAGGAAATGTTTTTGATAACAACCGTATTCATGATTTTACATCACCCATAAGTGGCGGAGAAACCTTCGGAATATATTTTGATGATTATTCAGATTACAACATTGCAAAAAACAATATTATTTACGGTGTAGGTGAGGGTTCTGGCGGAACATCTTGTCCTGTGTACATAAAAGGTGTTTATAATGTTTTTACAAATAATATTATTGCAGATAACAAGGCAAAGACAACTCACGACATAATTTTCAGAGCTTACGGTGGAGAGCCAAATCATCACGCTACAGTAACAAAAAATATAATTTACAAAGAAGGCGGTCAGCATTACTACTACTTTTATGACTGGAGTGGTGATAAGGTTGAGCAGTCTGATTACAATACTTTTTACCATCCATCAGGTAGCGACGGCGTTAAATTAAACGGTGCAAAAAACTGGGATTACTGGAAAACCGTGAACAATGGTATGTATGATAAAAATTCTATTATTGCCGACCCTTTATTTAAAGACAGAGCAAATCACGATTACACAGTATTGGAAGGTTCACCTGCACTAAACAGAGGCTTTGTAAATATTAATCAGCGAGAAATAGGAATATTTAAAAATGCAGAAAAAATTATTCAGGCTGAAAATTATGACAATATGATGGGTGTTTCTACAAGCGGAAATCTGTTAAATCTGTGTGATAATAACGATTGGGCATACTACAAAAATATAGATTTTGGCAGCGGTGTTCATACATTTTATGCTAAACTTTCAACAGATGAGCAGTTTAACGGAGGTACTGTAGAATTAAGACTTGACAGTAAAACAGGACCGCTTGTGGGAAGTTTGGTAATTAGCAAGACTACTGAACAAATAGTAAAAACAACCGTAACAGGTGTTTCAGGAAAGCACGATTTGTACTTGGTGTTTAAAGGCAATACAGTTTGCAATCTGGATTGGTTTAACTTTGCAACAGTATATGTTTCTGATGCGTTAGAAGCTTTAAATTCAGCAAGTACAGATGATATGGAAGAAATTATTTTAAATAGCGAAGGCTATCTGGGATTAGTGCTTGATAGCTACAAAACTTTATCGCCTGATGAAAAAAATATTGTTCATACGACATTAAAAGAGCAAAAGTATACTACGGCTGAAGCAGTACAAGAAGCATTTAATCAGGTAATAGCCAGTATTAAGCCTGCATCAGTACCTGTTATTGTTAAACATCCTGAAAGTCTTACCAGAAACATAGGAGAGTCTGCAACCTTTTCGGTAATTGCAACAATCAACGGCAATGGGACATTGTCATATCAGTGGCAGAAGTCTACTGACAAAGGTAATACATGGACAGATATAGACGGTGCGACATCCTCAAGCTATACAATAGCTGAAATGAGTCAAAGCGACAATTTAACAAGGTATAGATGTGTTGTGACAAACAGTGTAAACGATACGAAGGAAACAGTGATTTCAAATACTGCTGTTCTCAGTTTTAACACAAGCGAAGCATATCTTTTAACTGTTAAGAATTACATAAAGAATGAAACTTTTGAACAGATTCCTGAAGGAACAACTGTAAATGCAAACAACGGAAAGACCAATTATAATGCATCTGCAACAAACCCTTTGTGGATGACAACATGGGGAAATCCCGGAACAAACAATGTTCAGAAAATAATAGCACTTGACGGTTCAAAAGTTCTTGAAACATACAGAAATTCAGGAAATAATAACCTGGTTACATTATATGACAGTACGGCAACTCCTTATGCTGACAGGCCTATAACGACAGACAATATCGTTATTTCTTTCAGGTTTAAATGTGACAGTGCAGGCTCCGGTTCAACATCAGGACGATTCAGACTTATGATTAACGGCACAACACCTGCTACCAATTATCTGGCACAATATGTTAACAGTGCAGATACAGGACCACACTCTAACAGAGTAAGCATACTTAATGGTTTGGTTTATACACAGGCTCTTGCCCGTGACCAGTGGCATCATATACAGATTCATATTAATACAGAAAATGAACATGACAAAAAGCTTGTTGCTGTTTATGCTGACGATGTTTTAGTACCTGATTCTGTTAATAAATCCATACCTGACACATTCACAGGATTGACTAAATTCAGCACAAATCCTAATCAGAAAATACAGTTGTTTACAGGTGATGGTGTGATACGAGTTTTTATAGATGATTTGATGATTTTTGAGCCAAATGCACCTGTTTTTGCAACAAATCACAAATTAACATATAGTGACGGAACCGTTTTATCAGGTGTTCTAACCAAAGGACAGACTATAAAGGCATCAGCTCTTGTAACTAACAATACTTATAAAGAGAAAAATGCGCGAATTATAATAGCTGCCTATAAAGATGAAAGTCTTACAAAGGCTGTTTCAAACGAAATTACACTTCAACCCGGGGATGAAAACATCCCAATCACTAAAGAATTGGTTATTACTGAAAATCTACAGGGTGCAGAGATTAGAACATTTGTATGGGAAAGCTTTTCAAGCTTAAAACCATTGACTGTGCCGATAAAATACCCGCAATAATTACAGAGAGGATAACAAATATGTCAATTAACGAAAAATTTAATGGATGCTTGCGTAAAAGCTCAGTAAATCCACGATATTTCACAGATGACTCAGGTAAAGCAATTTATTTAACCGGTTCACACACCTGGGCAGTTATGCAGGATATATGGCTTGAGGGAAACCCACGGAAAAATATGGATTATGATGGTTTCCTTCAGACTATGAGCGAACTGGGACATAACTTTTTAAGATTTTGGCAGTGGGCTCAAACAAAAAACTGCCCTTGGAACGATATAAGTACTCTTTTTGACCCGATGCCTTATGAGAGAACAGGACCGGGAAATGCATTCGATGGATCACCTAAATTCAACTTAAATAAATGGAATGAAGAGTATTTTATAAGATTAAGAGAAAGAGTACAAAAAGCTTCAGAAAAAGGAATATATGTCTCTATTATGTTCTTTGAAGCATGGGGAATAAAGTATTCTAATTATCATCCGGATCAGGACCCTTGGCTTTGTTATCCGATGAATCCATTGAATAATATAAATAATATTACCGATAATCCTGTTTTGGAAAACGGTCAGGCGTTGGACTTTTTCTCTCTGAACTGTCCTCAGCTTCTTGAACTTCAAAAGGAATTCATTAAAAAGGTTATAGATACTGTAAATGATTTTGACTGTGTCTTGTATGAAATCTGCAACGAAATTCCTAATCGCATTGAAGCAATGAAGTGGCAGGATCATCTTTGTGAATTTGTAAAAGAATATGAAAAATCAATGCCCAAACAGCATCCGGTAGGAATTACAGGAGAAGGCGGAGAGCAGGATATGAGTCAGCTGTACGATACTTGCGCAGACTGGATTTCAACCGGTAACGGAAGAATGTTTGAGTATCGCTACAATCCACCTGCATCCGACGGAGAAAAAATTATACTCAGCGACACCGACCATCTGTGGGGACATGGCGGTGATTACGTGTGGGTATGGAAGAGCTTTACCAGAGGAATAAACACTTTGTTTATGGACCCCTGGGAGCCACTTCCTGCAAGAGAAAAAGACTGGATTGTTAACGGAACTTCCAAGAACAGCAGATATTATTATCCGTATGACTTAATCAGAAGAAATCTTGGTTATGTGAGAAAGTTTGCAGAGAAAATGGACTTAAACACCTGCATACCTCATAATGAATTATGTACTTCAACCTTTTGTATCGCCAATAAAGGAAAAGAATATTTGTTTCTTTTACCAGCCGGAGGCACAGAGGGGATTGACTTATGGGAAGCAGAAGGTGAATTTAAAGCACTGTGGTTTAAACCTGAAACAGGAGAAACTTTTGAAGAAAATAGCTTCAAAGGTGGCGATAAATACATGATAACATCACCTTTTTCAGGAACTGCAGTTTTATACCTTTGGAAAGAATAGGGGGATATTATGGATATAAATTTAAGAAAAATACCTTTCAGCAGATTTGGTTCATACATAGCAATAAAACAGGAAGAAACAAGCAATGAACTTTATATAACAACTATGCACGGCTTCTGGCAGGATGAAATGAAACTTCTTAAAATAATCCCAATTGATGCCGATTGTAAAGTAAAAGCATATCCTTGGAAAATAGAAATCAGTTCAAAAAACGGTAATGCAGTAATCACATTAAATAAAAGCAATGGTGTTTTAATCCGTGGAAAAGGAACTGGTATAAAAATAGAAAGAGTATGCGAAGGTGTCATAAAAGAAAAAGAAGAAAGCAAAGTGTTGTTTTCTTTCTGGGACGACAGACTTAAAACAGCTCTTTGTTGTGCATCAGGGAATTTCGATACTGATTTACTTGAAACAAAATCAGATGAGTATAAAATGTTTGTTGCGGTTTCTGCCATAGAAAGCGAAAAACTGGATGTTCCTGAAAGCTTTAAGGATTTTGACGAAAATACTGTTAAAAATGAATATGAAGACTGGACTACACCCTTAATACCAAATTGCGAAAAGTATAAAGATACAGCAAAACTTGCGGCTTATATTTTGTGGAACTCAACTGTTTCTCCTTGCGGAAATATAACTTGTAATACAGTTCTTATGTCAAAAAACTGGATGCATTATGTGTGGGCGTGGGACCATTGCTTTAATGCTATTGCTCTTGCAAAGACATATCCTGATCTTGCCTGGAAACAGATTAAAGTGTTTTTTGACAATCAGCAGGAAAATGGAATGCTTCCTGATTTAATTTATCCCAATAATATGAATTTAGGAGAAACCAAGCCTCCAGTTCACGGTTGGTGTTTTGAAAAACTTTTGGATGCAGGAGTAAAGCTTGATAATACGGAACTAGAAGAGTTTTACCATAAACTTAAAAAGTGGACAAACTGGTGGTTTGAACTCAGAGATGACGATAAAGATGGTATCTGCCAATACAACTTAAACAACGAGTCAGGTCACGACAATTCTACTGTTTTTGACGAAGGAAAACCTGTTGAAGTTCCTGATTTAACAGCATATTTAATTTTGCAGATAAAGTGCCTTAAACGCATTGCAAATATGTTAAACCTTAAAGATGAAGAAAAAGAGTGGGAAGAAAAGCAAAATAACCTCTTTAATAAATTTATGGTTCACTCATGGAAAAACAATGAGTTTGTTGCTTTAAAGTCAGACTCTCATAAAAAAGTAGAAACAAAATCAATTATCAATCTTGTACCGATTGTATTGGGAGAGTTGTTGCCGAAAGATTGCTTTAAGAAACTTGTTGAAAAGCTTTCGGTTGAAGACGATTATTTGTCACCATTCGGCATTGTAACAGAGGCGATGACGAGTGAAAAATACAATAAGCATGCAGACGATTGGAGAAATCAGCATGCTCCTGAAACTACATATTGGAGAGGTGCAGTATGGGCGCCGGTTATATATTTGATTACTGATGGCTTAAAAAGAGGCGGAGAACTTTCGCTGGCAAAAGAAATTGCTCAAAGGTTTTGCAATATGGTTAATGGTCAGGATGGAATATTTGAAAATTACAACTCTGAAACAGGGGCAGGAGGCTGTGACCCTGCGTACACTTGGACCTGCAGTGTGTTTTTACAGTTAATAAAAGATTTTCTGATATAAAAGTGGCAATAAATTGAAAAAAGACTATTCTTTCGAATAGCCTTTTTTTCTTGAAGAGCCGAATGTTTTGGATGCAACCTAATTATAGTTTTTATTCACTATTACTTATTACTTCATAAAAAATCCGTACACTAATGAAATTTAGGGAATAGTGAAGAGCGAATAGGTAATAAGTAAAAATCCGCACACGTTCGTGTACGGATTTTTGGCTCCCCCTGTTGGACTTGAACCAACGACAACGCGGTTAACAGCCGCGTGCTCTACCGACTGAGCTAAGGAGGAATATCAACAAAGTTATTTTAACACCCTGAACTGAATTTGTCAATAAAAATATTACGACAAATTTTTAATTTATTTGTTGATTTGTTCTGATTGTTATATTATAATACATACATAATCAAATATAATGAATTTAAGTGGAGGTAGTGAAAATGGATATAAACAATCTTTTGTATGGTGTTGAATGTGTATGCGGTAAAAAACATACATGCGATATTGAATATATTTACATTGAAAAGAATGCTATTTCAAGACTTGAAAGTCTTTGCAGTGATAAAGAAAACATTCTTATTGTTGCAGATGAAAATACATATCAGGCAGTAAATAATAAAGTGGATGAAGCTCTTGCAGGCAAAAAGCTCAAAAAAGTTATTTTCAGCGGAAAAACTGTGCTTATACCAAATGAATATGCTATCGAAAAAGTAAAAGAAGAGCTTGACGGTGTTGAATTGATTTTAGGTATCGGTTCAGGCGTTATTCAGGATTTATGCAAATGTGTTTCATTCTATACTGAAATTCCATATATGATTGTTGCAACTGCACCATCAATGGACGGATATGCATCCACAGGTGCGGCAATGATTTTAAAGGGTATGAAAGAAACAGTACCTGCAGGACTTCCAAGGGCAATTGTAGCAGATATTGATGTTCTGAAAAATGCACCTATGGATATGATAAAAGCAGGATACGGAGATATTGTAGGTAAATATTCAGCACTTTCTGACTGGCTTTTAAGTAAAGAAGTTAATGATGAATATTTTTGTCAGTATATATATGACACAACCTTGAAAATGGTAGAAGATACTCTTAATGTTGCAGATGGGTTGTTGAAAAGAGATGAAGAAAGCATCAGAATTCTTACAGAGTCATTGATGGTTGTGGGCATAATGATGAGTTTTGCAGGAAACTCTCGTCCTGCATCGGGAAGTGAACATCATTTTTCACATTTCTTTGAAATTGTTGGCATAGTAAACGATGAACCATACTTACCTCACGGACTTGATGTGGCATATTCTACAGTTATAACTGCAAAAATCAGGGAAAAGATTTTAAACGAAGATTTTCCTGATGCATTGTATCGTGTAAATAGAGATGAATATGTGGAAAACATAAATAAAGTTTATAAGTCCGTTGCAGATGAGTGTATCAAACTTCAGGATAAAGTGGGAAATTATGCTGCGGACAGACTGGGCATCTATAAAAAGAAAGAAAAAGAAATTAAGAAAATTTTAGCAGACACCCCAAATGCAGAGCAAATTGAAAAAATGCTTTCTTTGGCAGAGCTTGATATGGCAGAATTTTATGAAATATACAGCGAAGAAAAAATAAAGATGGCGGTTAAGTATGCTAAAGACCTTAAAGACAGATACACAGTTCTTTGGCTTAATTATGATTTGTTTAAAGGTGAATTATAAAAAAGAATAGGGGATATGAATGTTTGATTTCAGAGGAAAGGTTGCAGTTGTAACAGGTGGTGCAAATGGCATCGGAAAATGTATTGCAGAAGAATTTAAAAAATCAGGAGCAAATGTTTGCATAATCGACATTGCAGAAAATGAATATTTCACAGGAAACCTTGCGAAAAAAGATACAATTGAAAGCTTTGTAAAAAAGGTTATAAGTGATTATGGCAAAATTGATTTTCTTGTGAATAATGCAATACCAAAAATGTGCGGTATAAATGATGGAAGCTACGAAGATTTTGAATATGCACTCAAAGTTGGCGTAACAGCACCTTTTTATCTGTCAAAACTTTTTGCACCATATTTTGCAAAAGGTGCAAGTATTGTAAATATATCTTCTTCAAGGGACAGAATGAGCCAACCACAGACAGAAAGCTATACAGCGGCCAAAGGCGGAATTTCGGCACTTACTCATGCACTTGCAGTAAGCTTTGCAGGAAAAGTAAGAGTTAACTCTGTATCACCGGGATGGATTGATACAGACTATAAAGAATATGAAGGTCCTGATGCAATTCAGCAACCTGTGGGCAGGGTGGGAAACCCTGATGATATTTCAAATATGGTGTTGTATCTGTGTTCTGATATGGCAGGATTTATAACAGGAGAAAATATCTGTATTGACGGTGGTATGACAAGGAATATGATTTATCACGGAGATTTTGGCTGGCATCTTGATGCAGAATAATTTAATGATTTAAGAATGTGAGAAAATTTAATGGAAAATTGTTTTAAATATTATCAGAATAAATCTTGTGAGTATTTTCCCTGTCATGAAAATGCAAATGAGAATTTTAATTGTATGTTTTGCTATTGTCCTTTGTATCCGCTTGGTGACAAATGTGGCGGAAACTATGAATATATAGATGATAAAATTAAAAATTGTTCGAATTGTCTGATTCCTCATAGTGACAAGGGATATGAATACATAAGCTCAAAATTAAGAGAAGTTTCTGAAATTGCAAAAGAAAATCATAATAAAGAATTTAAATAAAATACACAGTAAAGGGGGAAGTGTTATGTATAAAGTGGCAATACTTGGATGTGAAAATTCACATGCAAATCTATTTTTAAACCATATAAAATCAAGTGAATATAAGGACCTTATAGAATTCGTAGGCGTTTATAGCGATGAAATTGATGCTGCTAAAAAACTTTCTGAAGAATTTGGACTTTATGTTGCGGAGAATTATGATGAATTTGTAGGGAAGGTTGATGCAATAATTATTACCGCACGCCACGGAGATAATCATTATAAATATGCTAAGCCATACATAAAAAGCGGTATTCCAATGTTTATAGATAAGCCAATCACATGCACAGAAGAAGATGCAAAAGAATTTATGGATGAGCTTGTTGAAAATAAAGTAAAAATTTGTGGTGGTTCAAGTTGTATTTTTGCAGATACTGTTCAGAAATATAAGAAAATTGTTGTACAGGAACAATACGGCAAAGTTTTAGGCGGATTCTTCAGAGCACCGCTTGTTGCGGACAGTCCTTATGGCGGTTTTTATTTCTATTCTCAGCATCTTGTGCAGATTATGACAGAAATTTTTGGTAATTATCCTGATTCTGTTATTGCAACAGATAATGGAAAAAATGTGGAATGTATGGTTAAATACAACGATAAGATAGTGCACCTGTCTTTTGCAGATAATGTGTGGAACTATTATGCGTCAATAAGCTGTGAAGAAAAATGCGAAGGTGAAATGTTTGCAGGCGCATCAACATTTGCTTCAGAGTTTGAAGAATTCTACAAACTTATTTCAGAAGGAATGCAACCACAGGAATATAAAGACTTTTTCGCACCTGTTTATATTTTAACCGCAATTGAGCGTTCTTTAAAATCAGGCAAAGAAGAAAAAATCAACAGATACGAATAACAAAAGTTCCCGAAACATATGCCGAGTGTACTAAAGGACACTCGGCAACGATATTAATTTCTAACGAAATTAGCGATATTACTGCGTAGCGATATTGTGCTTTACACAGCGATATTCCCTTCGGGAGTTAATTAATATCATATCGTTGCGAAGAAATATCGCTTTTGTGTAACAAAAATATCGTTCGAATGAATGTGAGAATATCGCTAAAATATAGCAACCGTTTCGGTTGCTATATTTTACTTTTATAACAAAGAAAGTGTCCTTACGGACACTTCTCATACGGCGGTTGTTTTATTTTGTAAGTAATGTTTTTATTTTATTATGTATATTTTCTTTCGTATCATCAGTAGCAAGAGTAAGCTCGCTTACTAAAATGTTTGTTGCATTTGTAAGCATCTTCTTTTCGCTTGTGGAAAGTGGTTTTTCCAATTCCCTTAATGCAAGTGAAGAAACAACCTTTGCTACTTCTTCAAGAGAACCTGTTTTCATTTTTCTTAAATTTTCACGGTATCTTTTATTCCAGTTGGAAGTATCTTCTTCTGTGTATTCAGAAATGAGAGAATAAATATTGTTTATGATATCTTTTTTGACAACAGGGCGCACGCCAATTGAATCCGCTGTGGCAACAGGGACAAGGTGAGTTGATTCAGTGCCTGAAATTTCAAGAACATAATATTTCTGTATGTTTCCTAAAATTTCTTTTTCTTCAAATGCTTTGATTATACCGGCACCGTGCATAGGATAAACAATTTTCTCTCCAATCTTATACAATCAGACTGCCTCCTTATGTCAAATTTTATTTAATCATACAATAATTATAGCATAAATGTGGAAAAATGTCAAAGATTTTATAGTAATTTTATGGCGTCAGAGATAGATTTTACGCCAAAAACACCGTTTTTGTCTTTAAGGTGGATAAAGTTGCCGTAAGGGATGATAATTTTTTCAAATCCCATCTTTTTTGCTTCGTTTATTCGAAGTTCAATTGAAGATACAGCACGGACTTCACCTGAAAGTCCCACTTCGCCGATTGCGATGGTTTTTGTGTCTATTATAATGTCTTTAAGTCCTGAATAAACCGCAAGAATAACTGCAAGGTCGGAAGAGGGTTCTGAAATTCTCATACCGCCTGCAACATTTACATAAATATCATTTATGCCGAGATTTAATTTGATTCTTTTTTCCAAAACCGCAAGAAGAAGCATAACCTTGTTGTAATCAAGTCCTGATGCAGTTCGTCTTGGGGAAGGGAAAAATGTGGGACATACAAGAGATTGTACTTCTGCAAGTATTGGTCTTGTTCCTTCAACCGTGCAGGTAATACAACATCCTGAACTTACCATATCGTGTTTTTCAAGAAGAGCGGATGATGGGTTCAAGACACCTTCAAGACCTGTATCGTGCATTTCAAAAATACCTATTTCATTTGTTGAGCCGAATCTGTTTTTTACTGCTCTTAAAATTCTGAAGTTTGTCTGTCTTTCACCTTCAAAATATAAAACACAGTCCACCATATGTTCAAGAACTCTCGGACCTGCAATAGCACCTTCTTTTGTAACATGGCCAACTATAAAAACAGTGGTGCCGTTATTTTTTGCAACCTGCATAAGGGCAAGGGTTACTTCACGAATCTGACTTACGGTACCCGGTGCAGAAGAAAGGTCACCTGATGAAATAGTCTGCACAGAGTCTACAATTGCAATTTTAGGCTTGTTTTTTTCAATTGCATTAATTACATTTGAAAGGGAAGTGGTGCAAAGAAGCGATAACTTTTCGTTATTAACTTCAAGTCTTTTTGCACGAAGTTTAATCTGTGATGCAGATTCTTCGCCTGAAATATATAAAATATCTTCTTTTGCATATTTGCAAATCTGAAGAAGAAGTGTTGATTTTCCTATGCCAGGTTCACCGCCCACAAGAACAAGAGAGCCTTCAACAATACCTCCGCCTAAAACTCTGTCCAGTTCCTTTATGGAGCTGGAGTATCTTATTTCGGTGTTAACCTTGATATCATTTATGGCAACAGGCTCGCTGAAAGAAACAGAAGTTTTTGATTTGGAAGATTTTTCTTCGGCAATAATTTCCTCCACAAGTGAATTCCATTCTCCGCAATCGGGACATTTTCCTGCCCATTTCGGGGAAGAATAACCGCAGGATGAGCATATATACATTGTTTTGCTTTTCATAAAACATATCTCGCCTTCATAAATATTACTACTTATAATTTACTATAAAGAATATAGTTTGTAAAGAAAAAAATAAAAAAATAAAAAAAGACTTGCTTTTTTGAAAGTTTTGTAGTAATATTAATTGGTTGCAAAAAAATATAAATAATTTATGAGGTGTAAAAATGGAAGGATTCTTATATTTTGTAAGTGTAGTAATCCAGGTAGCAATGCTTATAATTGGCGGCTACTATACAGTAATTTCATTAGTTGGCTGTTTATTCAGAAAAGAACCTAAAGCAACAAACACAACAAATAAAACACATAAATTCGCACTTGTTGTTTCTGCTCACAATGAAGAAGTGGTAATTGGCAACTTGGTTGATTCTATGAAAAATATAAATTACCCTGAAGAAAGCTATGGCATCTTCGTAATTGCAGATAACTGCACAGATAATACTGCAGAAATCGCAAGACAGCACGGAGCACAGGTTTTCGAAAGATTCAATACAGAACTCAGAGGCAAGGGTCACGCTCTTGACTGGATGTTTGAAAAAATTTATGAAATGGACTATGATGCAATCTCTGTATTTGATGCAGATAACATCGTTCATCCTGACTTCTTAAACCAGATGAACAAACAGTTCAATAAAGGATTTAAGGCTGTTCAGGGCTACATTGATACAAAGAATCCATACGATTCTTGGATTTCACTTTCTTACGCAATTTCATTCTGGAGCATCAACAGAGTGTTCCAGTATGCAAGATACACACTCGGTATGTGCTGTCAGCTTTGCGGAACAGGCTTTGCAGTATCAACTGATGTTTTAAGAAAAATCGGTTGGGGAGCAACTTGTCTTGCAGAAGATATGGAATTCACAATGAAGCTTACTTTAAACGATATTAAAGTAGGCTGGGCACACGATGCCATTGTTTATGACGAAAAACCTCTTACACTTTCACAGTCATACAAACAGAGAGTAAGATGGATGCAGGGTCATGCAGATGTTTTCACAAGATTCTTTGTAAAGCTTATGAAAAAAGGCATTAAAGAAGGAAAAATTATTCCTGTTGATTGCGCTTGTTATCTTTTCCAGCCAATCAGACTTATCGCCCTTTTCTATATCACATTTATGAGTATTACACACACATTCTTCCCTGGAACTTTCTTCACATTTGGTGATGTAGTACCAACATTTATCTGGAACACAATTACAATTTGTCAGCTTTTATTTGTGCCTTGCACGCTTTTCTTTGAAGGCAGACTTAACTGGAAAGTAATTAAAGGTTATATCCCATATTACTTCTACACATTCACATGGTTCCCTATTGCGGTTGTTGGTGCATTTAAGAAGAATAACAAAGAATGGTTCCACACTCAGCATACAAGAACAATTTCTCTTGCAGAAATTGAAAAATAAAGGAAGATTATATGAGTAAAAGAGTAAATGATGAAAATGTCTTAATCCTTCAGGACGAGGACGGCTCAGAAATCAAATTTGAAATAGTGGGCATCATAGAAGACGGCGAAGATAGTTATGCTGTTTTATATCCCCTTACAAAAGGTATAAATGAGTATGTAATCGTGAAATACCTCGGGGCAGATGAATATGAAGAAGAAATGTTTGAGATTGTCTATGAACTTGATATAATCGAAAAAATCTTCGAAACATATAAGAAAAATCACCCTGAAATATTCAAATAGGAAATGTTAAAATACTCCAGACCGCAAAAAGGCAGTGAAAAATATTATAAATAATTTTAAACAGAACGAAGAAAAACCTCACATCGTGAGGTTTTTCTTTGATATAGAGCCTTTTTGCGGTCTGGAGCATTTTTCCTATTCCCTTGTAACGAAAGGCTGTTTAAAAACGAGGTTTTAAACAGCCTCTTTTATTTTTCTTGCAAATACTTTTATGCTGTGTTATAATAACTTTGCTACACAAATGAATATTTTCATCTTAAAAGAGCAAATACTTTGGTAAAAGGTGTTTACTCTGTTTAATCAGCTCTTTTAGGATGATTTATTTGTGTAGCAACAAAAGAGAAACACTTTTTCGGTGCGTCTCTTGGGGCGCACTTTTTAATTGGAGAAAAATCTATGAAATTAAACAGAAAAAAATATAAACCTCTTACCAAACCTACCCCAAAAATAAAAAAACAATACAGAGTGCATTTAATAATGACAGAAATGTGGCAAGAGGAGGTTGAAAAATATCCGTACCTGAAAGAATTAGACATAGGATATAACTTTTTTATACTATAAATTAATAAGACTTTGCAATGTGGCAAAGTCTTATTTTGAAAGTATTGCATTTTTAAATATACTTAAGTCAGGCTCGGCGTTTTTTTCTTTTGTAAGGGAGTATTCCATTCCCACACTTTCGTATTTTGCACCTGCCATCTGATTGTATGACAAAAGCTCAACTTGTGAAGAACCTACTATTTCTGATATTCCTCTTAAATTTTCTTCGGTATCTGTAATATCAGGAATTAAGGGAACTCTTATGATATAGGGAATACCACTGCTTTTTAAAAACTCAAAGTTCTTTAAAATAACATCGTTATAAACACCTGTAAATTCTTTGTGCTTTTCCCTGTCTGCTATTTTAATATCCATCATAACATAGTCAAAGCATTTTATTGTGCTTTGAAAAACATCTTCATCAGCATATCCGCTTGTCTGAATTGCTTTATGGATGCCATCAAGCTTTGAACATACCTCTTTAACGAATTTGTGTTGAAGAAGAGGCTCACCGCCAGAAAATGTAACACCGCCATTGTTAAGCTCAAAAAAGTCTTTGTAAGACATAATCTTTTCAGCAAGCTCATCTGCTTCGTATTCAAGTCCGCAGATTCTTACAAGGTTTTTGGGGCATATTTTTATGCATCTTCCAAAAGGCTTGCACTCAATATGGTCGCAAGGCTTTCGGCACAAACCGCAGTTTGTGCATTGGGCAGTTTTAACAAGCAGTTGCTTTTCTCCTTTAAGACCTTCAGGGTTATGACACCATCTGCATCTTAAAGGACAACCCTTTAAAAACACCGTAACTCTGCCGCCGGGTCCGTCGTGGAGGGAAAATTCTTTTATATCAAAGATTGTTCCTGTCATATCAATATTCCTTACCAAGACTTGGAAGCTTATCAAGATATTTTCTTAAGATTTCTTGAGTCATTCCTTTGTTTTCAATTATTTCTTTATAGAAATACGCACTCGTTTTAGGAGTTCTTTCAAATGTTTCAAAGTTACAGTCACAGAGACCGAATCGTGGTAAGTAGCTTCCCCATTCGTAATTATCAAGCAAACTCCAATGGAGATAACCCTTAACATCTGCACCTGTGCGGATTGCTTCAGACAATGCGGATAAATGAAGTGCAAGATAAACTATTCTTTGTCTATCATCGTTGCAACAAACACCGTTTTCAGTTATAACAATAGGTTTATCCGTTAATCTGCTCAAGTTTGCGATCATAATTTCAGGATGCATTTCTTCCAGATAAAAGTCCTTGTTTATCAAACGGATTTTTTTATGTTCGTATCTTCCGCCCATAGGATTTACTTTTCTTGAATCTATCATTTCTCTTGTGTAACAGTTAATTGACCAGTAATCAACAGTGCCTTTTACATCAGGGTCGTATATGCCGTCCTCAAATGGCTGCAGAATTTCTCCTGTTCTCATTGAATGGAAGAAAAATTCATGATACTTGAAATCAAGTTGCTGAGTCATTATATTATCCAGTTTATCGTATGGACGATATGGCATAAAATGAACAAGGGCATGAGCACTGCTTACAGGTGCATCTGAATACTTTTTAATTATGTGGTAACCAAGCGCATGGAATCTTATGTAATTTTTGCGGAAACCATAGTAATTGAATTCATTGCAAACATTCCAGTAATCAACATAAGGTGCAAGCTTTGGGGTTATGTATTCAACATATTTTTCAAAATATTTTCTGTTGTCAAGATTGTCAAAATGGCCTATTTTGTCAAACCATAAAGGCCAGGTGAAATGAACGAGGGTAGCACAGGTTTTAAGACCTTTTTCTTTTGCGTATCTGAAAAGGTCAATGTAGTGTTCGGTTGCCTCTTTGTTGAAAATCCCGCACTCAGGTTCAACTCTGCACCATTCAATAGATGTACGGAATGCCTGATGCCCAAGAGATGCCGCAAGGTCAATATCCTGACGATAAAGCTCATAGCTGTTGCAGGCTTTTCCCGATAAATGTTCAAATTTACCTTCCATCTCTTCACGCCATATATTATTGTTTGTATTATTTCCTTCTACCTGATGTCCTGCGTATCCGCTACCAAAAAAGAAATCGGAAGGGAAGGAAAAGTCCTTCATAGAAAAAATGTCATACATTAGAACAATCTCCTTTAATTATAATGTGTATTCCTGTCTTCTCATAACATGGTCCTGATATTCCTTGTCAAGCTCAACAAAGTATGCACTCCATCCCCAGATTCTGACAACAAGCTGCTGATATTTTTCAGGGTGTGCCTGAGCATCCTTTAATGTTTCAAGGTTAACTGCGTTAAGCTGAAGCTGATGTCCGCCAAGTTCAACAAAGGATTTAACAAGCATAGCAACTTTTTCAACACTGCTTTCATCTTTAAACATAGAATTATGGAATTCAAGTGTTAAAGGACCGCCGTTTATAACATTTTCAAAGTGTGGCTTTGAGAATGATTTAATAACTGAAAGTGGACCTTTGATATCTGCAAAAATACTTGCAGAGAAGTTTGTACCAAAAGGCTCTTTCTTAAGTCTGCCGTCAGGTGATGCACCGATTTCGTTTGCGTGCCAAAGGTAAAACATAGCAGAGCCTGTTCCTGCACGATATATTCCGCCTCTGCAGTTCTTTCTGCCCTTTAAAGCTTCGCCAAAGGTATCTAAAAGCCATACTGCAATATCATCAACAAGGTCAATATTGTTACCCATTTTGGGTGCTTCATAGCGAAGTTTGTGAAGAAGCTCGGGAGCGTTTTCAAAGTTTGTATCAACTGCATTTATAAGCTCTTCTTTTGAAATGCTTTTTTCTTCAAACACATATTTTTTGATTACTGCAAGTGAGTCTGCACCTGTTGCAACACCTGTTCCGTGAATACCGAAGTTATTGTATTTTCCACCACCCCAGATAGTGTCATTATTGCACATAACTGACATAAAAGGAGATGGAACAAACCATAAGTCCTTTAAATTACCGCAGATAATATCACATTCTGCTTTTATTTCTTTTTCAACTTCTTTTGCAAAGTCATCAAATGTTTCTGATGTTAAAAGGTGCTTATGAAGAGCGTTGTCTACAACTTTAGGGAAGTTAAGCGCACCGATGTTTGCCACATCTGCGCCAACTTTAGGAACAATAAATTCCCAGCAAGCGGCAGTAACATATTCACAGGCATCTTCTTTATCGTAGCCAAGTTTAACAAGGGCATCAATAACCACATCATCGTTTGAATACTGTGGGAAACCAAGACCTGCTTTTGTAAGCTCACTACCTAAAATGTATGTCTCAACAGGTGTGTTTTTATTAACTCTTAAATTGATTTTAGGGTCAATTAAAAGAAGATTATTACTTGCTTTAAGACAAAGCTTTGAAAGAAGATTAAAAACATCGTTTCCGTCTTTATCAACACCGCCAAGCATTAAGCTTTGTCCGTTGTCACCCTGCTGAACGCCCACGTAAAGGTCTGAATCTTTGTTGAATGATAAGAAAAAGTCTTCAACAAGCGCTAAAGCTGTCTCTTCTGTGTAAAGTCCTTTTTCCATATCTGCTTTAAGGTATGGATACATATATTTGTCAAGTCTGCCAACTGTGTTGTGGTAGTTTCCTTCAAGCCAGAGGGCAAAATGAACAATTCTGAAAGACTGAAGTGCTTCAATAAAGCTTGTTGCACCATAAGCAGGAACTCGCTCTAAAACTTTTGCAATTTCTTCTTTACCCTCTTTGATTGCTGCTTCTTTATATCTTTCAACAAGACCTAAAATAGCATCAATGCTTCTTTTCTGATACTCATTTGCAGTTTCTCTTTTTGCAAGAAGACCACATTTGATAATATCTTCATAGTCAGGAGAAAGGTTTGAAAGATAACCAAGCTCGTGAATGAAATATTTGTCTTTAAGTTCTGCCCACTCATCTTCTGTGAAGCAGTCAGGAATGTTTTTAACTGTTCTTACGAAGCAAATTTTTTCATCAGGAAGAAAATGTGGTGTTTCCATTTGGCAAAGTCTTTCAAATCTGTCTGTCATTCGCTCAATAGGGGAAAGCCCCTTTTCTTTATACTCTTTTGCAAGTTCAGGAGCTTCAATTCTGAACTTGTGATGTTCTTTTTTAAGTATGTAATCAAGTAACGCTTTTGACATATTACCACTCCTTACATTATCGTTAATGCAATTATACCAAATAAAAACCGCTCAGTCAATAGACTGAACGGTTTTTCTCTCAATTATTTTTGTTTCAAGGATTTTTTTTACTGTTCCTGAAGAATTTTCTTCAAGGTTGTCTATTAAGATGTTAACAGCTTCTTTTGCCATAGTTGATTTTTTTGAAGAAAGGGAAGTAAGCTCTAAAGGAAACTTGAATCTTGACAGAATATCGTCAAAGCCGATAACCGAAACATCTTCAGGGACTTTTTTGCCAAGCTCCTTTAAAATTGATATTGCCTGCATTGCAAAAAGGTCTGAAAAACAGATAAGTGCAGTATAATTTTTCCTTGAAGACAGAATTTTTTTCATTTTATCATAGTTGTCAGAAGGAGCAAGTTCAAAGACATTGCTAAAAGCTTTTCCTTTTTCTTCAAATGCTCTTTTTACACCTGAAAGTCTTTCTTCTGCACTTGAGATGCAAAGGGGTGCATTTAAAAACAGAATATCTTTATGTCCTTTTTCTAAAAGATATTTACCTGCAATATATCCGCTGTTTTCGTCGTTGCAGATAACATAGTTGTTGTCTTTGCCTTTAAACCTTCTGCCGAGAAGTACAAAAGGAATATCAAGGCTTTCAAGAAAGGCTATGTTATCGTATGAATTTTGTGTGGGCGATATAATAATACCGTCTGTATTTTTGCTTTTTGCTGAGATTATTGCCTGCTTTTCTGTTTCAGGGTCTTCGTCTGTGTTCATTATGTATGCAGTATATCCTTTTTCCCTTAAAAGACCCTCGATTTCTTTTATTACAACAGAAAAATGGGGATTTGTAATGTCTGCAACAATAATTGCTATGCTTTTGCTCTTTCCACTTCTTAAAAATATTGCGGATGAGTTTGCAATATATCCCATTTCCTCAGCAGTTCTTTTAATAAGCTTTTTGGTTTTCTCTGAAATGTCAGGTTTGTCATTAAGTGCGTGAGAAACTGTGTTTGCTGAAAAACCTGTAGCTTTTGCTATATCAGAAAGAGTAACAGTTTTATTTTTCATTAAAATCTATAGGCAGGTAAGGAATTGCGTTTAAGTCCATACCTGAAAAATCCTTTCGCATATAATAATGATATGCCGCCGCACCGATCATTGCCGCATTATCTGTGCAATAAACAAAGTCAGGGCAAACAAATTCCATACCACGCTTTTCGGCCTCGCATTTAAAGCTTTCACGAAGTCCTGAGTTTGCGGCAACACCGCCTGCAATAGAAACCTTTTTAACGCCTTTCATTTCAGCCGCTTTAAAAGTGTTTGTTGTTAAAATATCAACAACGGTACTCTGGAAGCTTGCGCAAAGGTCATTTACATTTATTTCTTCACCTTTCTGCGCCATATTGTGGTGATAGTTTATAATTGCAGTTTTAATTCCGCTGAAAGAAAAATCAAGGGTTTCTTCATGGAATTTAGGCTTTGTTATAGGAATGTTAGGAGTTCCAAGCTTTGCCGCTTTGTCAATACTTGGTCCGCCTGGGTAGGAAAGTCCCACAACACGGGCAACCTTATCGTAAGCTTCGCCTGCGGCATCATCTCTTGTTTTTCCTAAAACTTCATATTTTCTGTAATCTTCAACATAAATAATATGGCTGTGACCACCTGATGCCACAAGGCACATAAATGGTGGTGTAAGTCCCATAAGATAGTTGGCACAAATATGACCTTCAATATGGTGAACCCCAATCAATGGCTTGCCTGATGCAAATGCATAAGCCTTTGCATAAGAAAGACCAACAAGGAGTGAGCCAACAAGCCCCGGTGCATAAGTAACCGCAATTGCATCAATATCGTCAATGGTGCAGTTTGCATCATCAAGTGCCTGTTTAACAACACCATCTATTGCTTCTATATGAAGACGGGATGCAACTTCAGGCACAACACCGCCGTATTTTTTATGTAAGTTTGCCTGCGAATTTATAACATTTGATAAAACTGTGCGTCCGTCTGCTACAACAGATGCGGCAGTTTCATCGCAGGAACTTTCAATAGCAAGTATTTTAATCAATTAGTTCTATCTCCTTTGTCATAAGGATTGCATTTTCGTTATTTTTGTAATAGTTTTTTCTGAAACCATCCTGGACAAATCCCATTTTTTTATAAAGGTTAATTGCACTTTCGTTGCTTTCACGAACTTCAAGATGCAAAAGTGATGTACTGGTCTGTGCACACTTTTCAATCATTTTTTCTAATATTTTTGTTGCAATTCCCATTTTTCTGTAGTCTTTATGAGTGGCAATATTGATGATTTCTGCTTCAAACATAACCCACCAGTAACCGCCGTAGCCAACAACTTTATCGTCAATTGTTGCAACAAAATAGCTTGCAACAGGGTTTTCAAGTTCTTTTTTGAATTCTTCAACAGATGACCATGGCTTGTGAGGACAGGTGTTGTCTATTTCTTCAATAAAGGGGAGATGCTCCGCTTTTAAATATTCTATGGTAATCATAATTTTATTATCCTGCCTCCTGCCGCCTTGAACATTCTGTTATAAAGGGCAAAGCCAACGCCTTTTTTATCGGGCATAAGAGCGAAAATCTTTGTTATGCCATTGTCATCACACTCACGGAGTAAATCAAAAAACAGTTTACTGCCCAAGCTTGAATCGCCTAATGATTTCACATAAGGCAAATCAAAATCTATTTTGTCATAAGTGAAAACTGCAGTATTTTCATCTGCATTTTCGGTTATATAGCGTCTGATTTCGTCAATGCTTCCGTCTAAAATATAAAGCTCGCCATTTGGTGCATAGTGCTTGTATTTCATACCAGGACTTTTAGGCTTAACCGTATCTGTAATCACATCAAGGGTTAAGTGCTTGTCATAAGAAACATCAGGGAAAAGCTCATAAATATCTTCAAAAGTAACTCCGCCCGGTCTTAAAATAACAGGCGACAATTCTGTTACATCAATAACTGTTGACTCAAGACCTATATCACAGCTTCCGCCGTCTATAATCATATCAATTTTCCCGTTTAAGTCTTCATAAACATGGCTTGCCTTTGTGGGACTTGGCTTTCCTGATGTGTTTGCACTTGGTGCGGCAACAGGTGTTTTTGCAAGAGCAATAAGCTCTCTTGCAATTTCGTTTTCGGGAAGTCTGATGGCAACTGTATCAAGACCACCTGAAATAACCGATGGCACAATATCACGCTTTTTGAAAACCAGCGTCATAGGTCCTGGCCAGAAAGTGTCCATAAGCTTTTGTGCAGTTTTATTGATTTCAAGCACAAGGGGAAGAACTTCTTTTTTATCCTGAATATGTAAAATAAGAGGATTGTCCGAAGGTCTGCCTTTGGCAACATAGATTTTTTTTACTGCTTTTTCGTTAAGTCCGTCTGCACCAAGTCCGTAAACTGTTTCTGTAGGGAATGCAACAAGACCGCCATTGTTTAAAATTTTGGCGGCTTGGGTTAAATTTTCTGTTGTTGGTTTAACAAGAGATGTCATCAATAATCTTCCTTTATACCGAGGGAATCGTCATTTTCAATCCACTCTGATACCATATAGTGTCTGTAATTTTCTTTATCATCTCTGATGTAAACATCATTGATGCCTGCATTTATTATCATTCTTTTGCACATAGAACAAGGCATTGCGTTTTCAACAACTGCACCTGTGCTTTTTTCTTTACCGCAAAGGTAAAGAGTTGCGCCAATCATTTCGTTTCTTGATGCAGAGATAATAGCATTTGCTTCAGCGTGAACACTTCTGCAAAGTTCGTATCTTGTGCCTCTTGGAACATTTAATTTTTCTCTTAAACAAAAGCCCATATCAGAGCAATTCTGTCTTTGTCTTGGTGCACCAACATAACCTGTTGAAACGATTTCATCGTTTTTAACAATAATTGCGCCAAAATTTCTTCTGAGGCAAGTGCCTCTTTCAAGTACTGTTTCTGCGATGTCGAGGTAATAGTTTATTTTATCTGTTCTCAAAACCGTATCCTCCTTAATTATTTTCAATATCTGTAATAAGGTCAATTCTTGCCTGATGGCGTCCGCCTTCAAACTCTGCATTCATATATGCATCAAGAATTGAAATGGCAAGGTCTTCTCCAAGAACTCTGCCACCCATACAGATAACATTTGCATTGTTATGCTGTTTGGTTTTTTCTGCACTGTATGCATCAGAACAAAGTGCAGCACGGATTCCTTTGTGTTTGTTTGCGGCAATTGAAATACCGATACCTGTTCCGCAGATTAAAATACCGAATTCTGCTTCACCGCTTGTAACTGCAGGACAAACTGCAGATGCAATGTCAGGGTAATTTACGCTGTCTTTTGAGTAACAACCGAAGTCTTTAACTTCAATTCCTTTTCCTTCAAGGTGTTTGATGATGGCAAGTTTAAGTTCATAACCGCCGTGATCTGATCCGATAGCTATCATAATATTATTCCTTTCCTTCCTGTTGGTCCACATAAGCTTTAACTAAATAATCGGGAGCAATAGGTTTGTTTTGTTTATTTAAGTATAATTTTTCTGCAAGGTATGCAACCGAAGCCGCATCTGAAGTATTATATATTTCTGCAGGGAAAACTGCGTTTTCTTTAAGAGTCTCTTTAATAAGCTCTTTGTGTTTTTCGATGCAGTCGCCTGTAAAAATTATTTTCTTGTCAAAGCAGGAAAGCTTTGATAAAAGAATGTTAATGTCGCACATATCTGCAGGGAGGATTTCTTCACCGTTTTTATAAAGTGAATAATAAACCTGATTTCTTCTTGCATCTAAAAGTGGACAAACATAGCCGTCAAAGTAATTGAATTTAAAAGCCATAGCCTCAAGAGTGGAAACACCAACTGCCGGCTTTCCTGCACCGTCTGCAAGACCTTTGATTGTTGCAATTCCAACACGAAGTCCTGTGAAAGAACCGGGACCTTGTGCAGCTGCAAAAAGGTCAATATCCTTTGCACAAAGATTAAGTTTGTTTAAAAGTTCTTCAATAAGCACCATACTTATCTGTGAATGTGGAGTTGCAAGATTTAAGGTGAAAACACCTAAGAGGTTACCATCCTGTGTTACCGCAACTGTTGCTGCTTTTGAAGATGTGTCTGTTGCAAGAGTTCTCATTTTTTAACCTCGCTTATTTCAATAATTCTTCCGCCTTTGTTATATGTAATATTAACTGCCTTATATTCTTCAAGAAGTGGATATGCAATTTCAGGCCACTCAATAATACAGATGCCGCCCGAGAAAAGATAACTGTCTATATCTATGGAATACAAGTCATCAACCGTCTTTAAACGGTATAAATCAAAGTGATAAACGGATGTTTTGCCGGGATATTCGTTTACGATGTTAAATGTAGGACTGACAGGCTCGTAAATACACTCAAGAGCCTTTGCAATACCTTTTGTGAAGGTTGTTTTTCCTGCACCTAAATCGCCTGTTAAACAGACAATATCACCGCTTTTTAATGTTTTGCCGAATTCTTCACCAATGAGTATGGTTTCTTCGGCATTTAATGCATTATAAATCATAAAACCTCTCAAATTTCAATGATAGTTTATTTTATCATAAATTTTCAGATATGTCTACTAAAACATTGTTTCAATAAGCACAGGGAAGAAGCCTTCTGTCAAGTACCACATTGTTGATGTATCAAGGTTCTGGTAGAACTGTGGATTACCAAGCTGGTAGTTGCTTCCGCCTGTTGCACCTTCAAGAGCAAATGGGTCATTAACTGTGTTTAAATAATAACAGTTGTATATGTTTTCTTTAAGAAGTGTGGCACATATTGCACCTGTGTTTTTACCTGTAAGTTTTTCGGCAGAAGAAATACAGTTTACAATACTTCCGTTATTGCCTGAAGCTATGCCTCCGATATTGCTTTCTGCAGAAAGTGAATTTAAAACAGAAATGTCACAGTAGTTGATGCAATCTGAAATTGTACCGCTGTTATAACCACAGATACCGCCAAGCAGAGCAGAGGTTACAACAGAAAAATTAATCTGCATACCGTTGTATGAACCTGCAATAAGACCATAGTTGTAACCGCACACACCACCTGCAACTGCAGAATGTGAATTACCCCCAAGTAATCCGTTGGTGTATGAAGAAACTATCATACCGCTGTGCTTGTTTATTCCTGCAATTCCTCCGCTTACGGAAGTGTAAGCAGTAAAAGGTGCAAAAGATGTGTTACTGCATCTGTAAATGAGTCCTGTGTTAACAGATGCAATACCGCCTGATGTATCGGCAGAAAGAGAAACATTTTCAAGCTTTAAGTTGTAGATTTCGCCATGGTTTTCTCTGAACATTCCCGATGTTGTAGTTAAATTTGAAATTGTATGTCCGTTTCCAAGGAAAGTGCCGAAGAAACTGAAAATTTCATCACCTACAGGAAGGAAAAATTCACCTGACATATCAATATCTGCAAGAAGAGTAAAGGAAGAACCAAGATGTTTTCGCACATTGTTTAAATGCTCTTTTGTAATTATTTTATATGGGTTTTCAAGGCTTCCGTTTCCGCCTGCAAAATCTCGTATGTTTTCAATATCAAGAATAGTTGTGTGAGGATTTGTTTTCAGCTGAGGGAATGGGTATGTTGAATTTTTGATTTCCCAGAGCTTTTCACTTAATCCTGATGCAACGGTAGTTGTTGCCAATTCTTCAGGAGAAACAGAGAACACACCGTTTAATTTGATACATTGTTCACCTGCACCTGAAGGGAGAGTGTGGTCAAAATAACAAGTTGAAAGCTTACCTGAAACACCACCGCCTGCAATAGAGCCCACATACTGCAAAGGACTTGTTGCGGTAATATAGCCTAAATTATAACAGTTTGAAATAATTGCATCAGAGCAATAGCCTGTTATTCCGCCACTATATGACCTTTCCGGAGCCTTAACGGTAATAGAGCCTGTGTTGTAGCAGTTGGAAGTTTCCTGATATTCGCTTCCGGTAATTCCGCCTGCAATAGCGGTTTTTCTGTCAGAATAGGAGAAAATTTTACCGTTATTTACACATTTTGCAATGGCAGAGTGGTTTGATGCACAGATACCGCCGGCTACTGCACTGCTTTCGGTACAGTTTGCAATAATACCGCCGTTGTTGGTGCAATCTGCCACATAATTGTAATTATAAACACAAATTCCGCCTGCAAGGGTTGAAGCGAAGATATCTGAAAGATTAAGACATTTTAAAATCTGTCCTCTTTCTTCATTGGTGCAGGCAATAGCAGAAGCTATACCGTCTTTTGCACCAACTCTAGAGCCTCTTAAGGTTATATTTTCGATTTTTCCTTCGTTTGAAATTGAAATTGCAGATGCTTTTGAAAGACCTTCTATTCGTGATTCTGCAATTGTAAGATTTTTGATATTACCTTTGTTTTTTATAACGAAACTGCCGTCGCCTATGCCTGAATATAAAATATTCAGAGCGTAAATTGTGGATGAATTTCCATCCAGTACACCTGAAAAACTGTCTATTGGTGTGAAACCAAGATTTGCATTGTTGTAAATGGACGGAGAGTTGTATTCAGCAGAAAGGTCTATATCTCTTGTGAGCACAAAGTGTTTGGAAGAATACATTCTTATGTCAAATAATTCTTTCATAGAGGTTATTTTGTAAGGAGCATCCATACTTCCGTCACCCTCTGCATAGCCTGACGGGAATATAACATCGCTAAAATCAACGCTTTCAAAAATGGGATAACCCATTTTTGTTGCAGTATATATGTTGTCTTTGAAAAGCTTTTTATTGAAGCTTTCGTATGAAATACCGCCCGGTTGAGAGCTTTGGTATCTGTTGAGATAATATGCGTCTTTGTACTGACCGTCAGAAATGGGGTATATAACACCAATACTGCTTTCAAAGAACATATCGCCTGTGTTGTAGCCTCTTAAAATACCGCCATTTGAAGCAATACCGAAAATTAAGCTTTTTTCGCCTGTTCCCATTAAATCTGCAGCATTTATACAGTCGATTATACTGCCACTATTGGCAAGTGCGAAAGGTGCGAGCTTGTTGCCTGAAAGCTTTCCGTTGTTAAGGCACTGAATAATACTGCCGTTGTTTTCTTCCGAAAAGGCAAAAACGGTTTCGCCCTGTATGGAAGAGTTGTTTTTACAAGCAATAATTGTTCCGTTGTTTGTTTTTGTAAACGCCTGTGATTTTTTTAATTCAAGATTCTGAACAGTTCCGTTGTTGGTTAAAATAAGAATGCTTTTAAGACCTGATATTTTCTTTGAATTACCGTCTAAATTTCCGTTGAATTCTTTAATTGATTTAAAATCCGTCAAAGACATATCAATGTCATTTTTCAAAACAAAGCTGGCAAAAGGGAAGTACCTTATGTTGTTTAAATGCATAGGTGTGATGATAACATAAGGGTTTGAAGCAGTACCGTCACCGCCTGCAAAAGAGTATGTATTTTCTTTTGTGTTTTGCAGGAAAGACGGATTGTTTTTTATTGTTAAAGATGTTTTGCCTGAAACCCATATATCTGCATTAAAGAAAGGAATAACATTAAGATTGTCTTTGAATTGAGCATCTGTTGAACCTGTATCAACAAGGGTGCTGTTTTTAGAAGTGTTATAAACACATCTTGTTATTTTTCCTGAATTGTTAAAAACAAGGCCTGAAATTTCTGCGGAGTTTAATGAGCCTGCGGCAAGACACATTGAAATCTCCCCATAGTTGTTATACACAAGTGATGCACTTTTTTTGCCGAAAAGATTTGCATTTGCATAAGAATTTGAAACAATTCCTTTGTTTGTGTGAACAAGTCCGCCACCATAAGATGCACTGATTTTGCCTTCAAAGAAACTGTTTGAAATTTCGCCTTCGTTAAGATAAACAAGTCCACCGCAGTTGTTACCTGTGTTTGAAGAATATGATGCACAGTTTATGATTTTTCCTTTGTTTGTTTCACAAAGGGAAGCGGTGCTTTGGTATGAGAAAAAGAATCCGTCGTATATTCTTATGTTTTCAAGTGTACCACTGTTTGTTTCAAATACAGCGCAGTTTCCATCAGTTTGTGTTAATGAAAGATGAGAAAGCCTGTAGCCATTTCCTGTATAAAAGCCTTTGAAATGTTCGATTTTTACAGGTGAAGTAAATACAAGGTCACCTTCTTGCCTGAAATAGCTTTCAGGATATGAATTTATGTTATTGAAATTTTCCTGAGTTGAAACAATATAGGGGTTTGAAGCAGTACCGTCACCGCCTGAAAATTCTGTAAAGTTTTCATTTCCGGTATAACAAAGTGTTTCGGGAATTGGGATTTCTTCAAGACTTTTAAAGTAACAATCTTCAGCATTTTTATCTGTAATTTTTGCAGATGATGCAGTGTAACAATCTTTTAAAGTGCCGTTGTTTTCACCTGCGATTGCAAAGCATTTTGAATTAAGTCCCCCTGCCAGATTGAAGCAGTTTTCAATGGTTCCGTTGTTTAGTCCGCAAATACCACCTGATGCTTTATCACCATCTCTTATGGAAATAAAAGAGGAGTTTCCACAGTTCTTTATAAGACCGTTGTTTATATCTGCAATTGCACCCTTGTAGCCTGAAAATTTATAAAGTGGCTTATCCTTTGTGTAGCTTGTGTTAAGGCAGTCTGTAATTGTACCGTTGTTTTCATTTGCAACAGAAAAGAAATGTTCAGGGCACACAAGTGTAATTCCTGATACCGATGCATCTTCGCTTGTGACTTTGAACAGGGCATTTGTTGATGTCTGGCTTGAATAAAGTCTTTTGATTTTGTGACCGTTACCATAAAAAGCACCACTGAAATAATCTGTTGGTATGTAGGAAAGATTGTAAAGACCAAAGTCTAAATCGCTTGCAAGCATAAAGTTTTTGTCAGGATAAAATCTTATGTTTGAAAGCTGATAAGGATATTTAATAACAAACGGGGAATTTTTGCTTCCGTCACCTGATGAGAATCGGTTGATTAAAATATTGTAGAAAAGGTCGAAGCATTCTTTTCTTGTCATAAGCTCTTCAGGGCGCAGATAATCATCGTGAGGGATTAAACCCATTTCTGAAAGGGAAGTTGCAGGCCCTTTTGCCCATGAAGCAATATAACCGTCATCTGTAAAAGCTGTAACAGGAGTGTTTTTGTAGCCTGTGAGCCTTGCAGCGATTGTTAAAGCCTCTTGTCTTGTGATGTTGCTTTCAGGCAACATTTTTCCGTTTTCATCGCCTTTGACATATCCGTAGTTAACTGCGGTTAAAATGTCATTATAATACCATTTGTGTTCAGGAACATCGGATAAATATGTTGGAGTAAGGTCAGAGTTTATAGCGAAAGTGCGGTTAATCATTTTTATGAATTCACCACGGCTGACATTGTCATCTTCCCTGAAACCGTGTTCGTCACCCTGAATTATTCCGGATGACACAAGAAGGTCGAGATTATATGCAGAAACAGCATTTGCAAAGCAAAGTGTTAATATGAAAAATATGATAAATAATGATTTTTTCATAGACTTCTCCATTTAATAATATTTGCACTTTAATTATAGCAGAAAAATCAGCAAAATAAAAGAGCTTTCACAAAATTTTTGCAAAAGCTCACAAAGGAAAAAGGTCCGTGAAAATTCACGGACCTTTAAAGGGGATTATTTTATGATTCTCACTTTGATAACACCGTCAATTGCAAGAAGTTTATCTGCAATTTCAGGGATATCTGCAGGAGTATCAATGATGGTGTACGCATAGTCACCTTTTGATTTATTGATAAGGTTTTCAATGTTTATGTTTGCATCTGCAAAGAGCGATGTGAAAGCATTAATCATTGCAGGAATGTTTTTGTGAATCAGACAAATTCTTACTGCGGTTTCTCTTGGTGCATTGCAGGCAGGGAAGTTAACAGAGTTTGTAATGTTACCGTTTTCAAGGTAATCTCTGATTTCCTTTGCCGCCATAACTGCACAGTTGTCTTCAGATTCAGGTGTTGATGCACCAAGGTGAGGGATGCAAACAACATTTTCTACTCCGATTAAATCTGCACTTGGGAAGTCTGTAACATATTTTGCAATTTTGCCGTCTGCAATAGCTTTAAGGATATCTTCGTTATTAACAAGCTCGTTTCTTGAGAAGTTAATAATTCTTGCACCGTCTTTCATTAAAGCGATTGTATCTTTATTGATTGTATATTTTGTTTTGTCGTTAAGAGGTAAGTGAAGTGTGATATAGTCACATTTTGCAAAAATTTCGTTAATGTTTGTTGCCATATCAACATTTCTTGAAAGATGCCATGCAGCATTTACAGAAATGTAAGGGTCATAGCCTAAAACTTCCATACCAAGGCCGTTTGCTGCATTTGCAACCATAACGCCGATAGCACCAAGACCGATAACGCCAAGCTTTTTGCCTGTGATTTCAGGACCTACAAAAGAGCCTTTGCCTTTTTCAACGAGCTTTGGAACTGCATCGCCTTCTTCTTTTAAGGTTTCAGCCCATTTAATACCGCCCACAACATCTCTTGATGCAAGGAAAAGTGCACCGATTGCAAGCTCTTTAACCGCATTTGCATTAGCACCTGGAGTGTTGAAAACAACAATACCTTTTTCAGAACATTTGTCAATAGGGATGTTGTTTGTTCCTGCACCTGCTCTTGCAACTGCTTTTAAATTTTCAGGAAGCTCCATATCGTGCATTGCAAAGCTTCTTAAAAGTATACCGTCGGGATTGTTAACCTCATCGGTAACTGTGAAATTATCGCCAAGTTTGTCAAGACCCACTTTTGCGATTTTATTTAAAGTTAAAATTTCATACATAGTGAAAAACTCCTGTCATTACTTATTTTCTGCTTCAAATTTTTTCATGAATTCAACGAGGGCAACAACACCTTCTGTAGGCATTGCATTGTAAATGCTTGCTCTCATACCACCAACGCTTCTGTGGCCTTTAAGGTTTTTGAAGCCTGCAGCATCTGCTTCTTTACAGAATTTTTTATCAAGCTCTTCGTTGCCTGTAACGAAAGTAACATTCATCAATGAACGATATTCTTTGTCTGCACCAGGTTTGAAAAGTTCTGAAGAATCAAGGTAGTTGTAAAGAATTGCTGCCTTTTCTTCATTGATTTTCTTCATAGCATCTAAACCGCCAAGACCTAAAATCCATTTATACACAAGTCCTGCAACATAAATTGCATAGCAAGGAGGTGTGTTATACATAGAATCGTTGTCTGCCATTGTCTGCCAGTTAAGCATTGTTGGGATATCTTCTCTTGCGTTCCCGAGAAGGTCTTCTCTTACGATAACAACTGTAAGACCTGCTGGAGCCATATTTTTCTGTGCACCTGCATAGATAACGCCGAATTTAGAAACATCAATTGGTTCTGAAATGATGCAGGAAGACATATCTGCAACTAAAACCTTGTCGCCAACATTTGGAATTTCAGGGTATTTTGTACCGAAAATTGTGTTGTTGTAGCAAACATGAACATAGTCTGCATCTTCACGAACCATATCAGGTGTGATTGTTGGTATGTAAGCAAAAGTTCTGTCCTTTGAAGATGCAATACATTTAGCATCGCCGTATTTCTGTGCTTCTTCATAAGCTTTTTTGGAGAACTGTCCTGAAACAACATAGTCTGCCTTTTTGTTCTTCATAAGGTTTAAAGGAACTGCCGCAAACTGTGTGGAAGCGCCGCCCTGAAGGAAGAGCACCTTGTAGTTGTCAGGGATATTCATAAGAAGGCGGAGATTCTTCTCTGCTTCTTTTATAATCTCATCGTAAACTGCACTTCGGTGGCTCATTTCCATAACGGACATACCGCTGCCATTATAGTTTGTCATTTCGCTTGCGCACTGCTCAAGAACTGGTAATGGTAACATTGATGGTCCTGCTGAAAAATTAAATACTCTATTCATAATAAAGCCTCCTGTGATGATAAATTTATAATATGAAATGTATTATACTACTCTAATGAACAAAAGTCAACCACTTGTTGAAAAATATTTTTTCAACTCAACCAATAGTTGATTTTTGCCATTTTTACCGTAGTTCTTTCTATAAAAAAGTATTTACATAATTATAAAGATATGCTATACTGTATTTGTAGAAATTTAGACACAATAAGAAAAGAGGCGTAGGTTTGTTTAAGGAATATAAAGGTCCTGAAGATTTGAAAGGTGCAAACATTAAACAACTGAATATTTTAGCAGATGAAGTAAGAGCGTATATACTTGAAACTGTTTCAAAAAACGGTGGACATCTTGCTTCTAATCTTGGTGCTGTGGAAATAACTCTTGCTCTTTTAAAGGTGTTTGATTTTAAAAAAGACAATATAGTTTTTGATGTGGGGCATCAGAGTTATGTGTATAAAATACTTACAGACAGAAAAGAAGCCTTTAAAACTTTAAGAACCCACGGTGGAATTTCAGGTTTTCCACGAGTAGATGAAAGTGAGTATGACCATTTCAATGCAGGGCATGCAGGTTGTTCAATTTCAGCGGCGTATGCTATGGCAGAAATTAACCGCAAGGAAGGGAATGACAGTTTTTCTATTGCTTTTGTGGGTGATGCTTCTCTTTGTAACGGACTTTCTTTTGAAGGGCTGAACAATGCAGGGCAAAACAAAAATAAGCTTATTATTGTTCTCAATGATAACGAAATGTCCATAAAAGAAAATGTGGGAAGCGTGAGCAATTATCTTAACAATTTAAGAATAACCCCTGCATATACAAAACTTAAAGAGAATATAAAGCATTATACGATTAAAGTTCCTGTTATAGGAAAACCACTTGCGCAGTTTTCAAGTTCAGTAAAAAAAGGAGTTAAAAAGCTTCTTATAACATCAGGAATAATGTTTGAAAGCCTTGGCTTTAAGTATATCGGACCAATTGACGGACACGATACAGACCTTCTTATAAAAATTCTTGAGAGAATAAAGAATATGAACAGTCCAGTGCTTCTTCATATAGTCACCAAAAAGGGTAAGGGGTATGAATATGCAGAAAAAACCCCTGAACTTTATCACGGACTTGGTGCATTTGACAAAGAAAAACCTGTATCCTTAAAGATAAACGAAAAATCACCGTCGTACATAGCAGGTAAAAAACTGCTTGACCTTGCAGAAAAAGACGAAAACATAATAGCAGTATGTGCGGCTATGGAGGACGGATGCGGACTTGGTGATTTTCATAAGAAACTGCCAGAGCAGTTTTATGATGTGGGCATAAGCGAAGGTCACGCGGTAACTTTTGCAGGCGGTCTTGCAACTAAAGGTAAGATTCCTGTGGTTGCCATATATTCAACCTTTATGCAAAGAGCTTATGATAATATTATCCACGATATGGCAATATCAAAGCTTCATTGTGTGCTTCTTCTTGACAGAGCAGGCATTTCGGGAGAAGATGGCGAAACTCATCACGGTGTTTTTGATGTGAATTTTTTAAGCACAATCCCGAATGTTACAATATTTACACCTTCAAACAAAAAAGAGCTTGAAGCTGCAATTGAAACTGCAATTTATAAGACAGAAGGTGTTGTGGCGGTAAGATACCCTAAAGGAAACTTTGAAGATGGTGTAGGTTTTGTAAGTCCTTATGAAGCAAAGGTGCTTAAAGAGGGAAGTAAAGCTACCGTTGTAACATATTCAAAAATGACAGAGATAGTAAAAAATACAGATTCAGATGCAGACCATATCCATTTAAACTGTATTTCCCGTATAGACTATGAAACAATTATAAAGTCAGTTGAAAAAACAAAAAGACTTATAGTTGCGGAAGACAGTGTTAAAAATGGTGGTGTGGGTGAAAAAATCTGTGCACACCTTGCACAAAAGGGAATTTGTGCAGAATGTAAAATATTTGCAATAGATAACAAATTTGTTTCTCACGGAAAGGTTGAAGAACTTTTAAAGGACTTAAAGCTTGACGGTGAAACAATAGAGAGGTATGTAAATGAAACAAAGGCTTGATGTTTATTTAACGGAAAATAATCTTGCAGAGTCAAGAGAAAAAGCAAGGGCCATAATAATGAGCGGTAATGTTTATGTTAACAATCAGAAGGCTGATAAAGCAGGCTTCTTTGTAACGGAAACAGACGAAATAGAAGTAAGAGGAAAATTAAATCCTTATGTAAGCCGTGGCGGTCTTAAGCTTGATAAAGCCATGAAGGTTTTTGGTGTTACCCTTAAAGATAAGGTTGCTATGGACATAGGTGCATCAACCGGCGGATTTACGGACTGTATGCTTCAGAACGGTGCAGTCAAGGTTTTTGCGGTGGATGTGGGATACGGTCAGCTTGCCTGGAAATTAAGACAGGATGAGAGAGTTATCAATATGGAAAGAACCAACATAAGAAATGTAACGGTTGAGCAGATAGGTGAAAAGCTTGATTTTGCTTCAATTGATGTTTCATTTATTTCCCTTAAACTGGTTCTTCCCGTGGCAAAAGAACTTTTAAAAGAAGACGGTGAGCTTTTGTGTCTTATAAAACCGCAGTTTGAAGCAGGAAGAGAAAAAGTTGGTAAAAAAGGTGTTGTAAGGGACATAAATGTTCATTATGAGGTTGCAGAAAATATAGTTAATTTCGCAAAAGACATTGAATTTTACCCTAAAGCCCTTGACTTTTCACCAATAAGAGGTCCTGAAGGAAATATCGAGTATCTTTTATATTTATCAAAAGTACCTTGCGAAAGCGATATAGATGTAAGAAAAGTGGTTGATGAAAGCCACAAGGTGTTAACTGACCAATAAGGAGGTTTGTTATGAAAACCGTAGGATTGGTTGCAACTGCTTCGGCAAAGATGCAACCTGAAGAAATAAAAAAGGTTATAAATCAATTGGAAAAATGCGGGTTTGATGTTCTGGAAGGTCAGGATATGGATGAGCTTTTTCCAAAAATAGATATGGCTGTTACGCTGGGCGGAGACGGAACAATTCTTTCTCTTGCAGAGTATAGTGCAAAATATAATGTTCCGCTTCTTGGTTTTAATTTCGGACATCTTGGATATCTGGCAGAACTGAAAAAAGACCAGACAGAAGAATTTTCAAAAATAGCCAGAGGGGAATACAAAATAGAAGAAAGAATAATGCTTAATGTTGAAGTTGTAAGAGACGGTAAGCAGATTTATCATTTCCACGCATTAAATGATGCCGTTGCAACAAAAGGTCTTCTTTCAAAAATGGTACATATTCTTCTTGAAATAGATGGTAAATACACAGGCGATTATTATTCAGACGGAATTATAGTTTCAACTCCAACAGGCTCAACTGCTTATTCATTATCGGCAGGTGGTCCTATTGTTGAGCCAAAGCTTAACATTATGGTAATAACACCTATCTGTGCACATTCAACAAATGCAAGACCAATGGTTATTTCAGATGAACAGACCATAAAGCTTTTAATAGATATTTATCACGGAGAAGATGTTGCACTTATGTGTGACGGTAAAGAACCGTTAAAGCTTTGTCACGGCGATGAAATATATGTTACAAAATCAAAGTACAAAACAAAGCTTATAAGATTAAATGAAAGCAATTTTTTTGATATACTCAATAAAAAGTTAAGAAGAGGTAACTGAAATGTCTAAAAAATTAAGACACAGAGAGATAATAAAAATAATAACAGAAAATGTTGTTGAAACACAGGGCCAGCTTACGGATTTTCTTCTTAAAGAAGGTTTTGATGTAACACAGGCAACTGTTTCAAGAGATATTAAAGAGTTAAGACTTATAAAAATCGCAGATTATGATGACCGTTACAGATATGCAGAGCCAAGCAAGGAAAGTGCAGGCGATTTAAGAGCAAGATATGTAACAGTTTTAAAGCACTCTCTTATCAATATGCAGAGTGCGGGAAATATAATGGTTATGAAAACCATACCGGGTTCTGCTCAGGTTTGTGCAATGGCAATTGAAACACTTGGTTTTGATGAAATTGCAGGGGTAATCGCAGGGGATGACACGGTGTTTGTTGCCATATATTCAGATTATACGGCAGACGGTCTTATTGAAAAAATAAATGAGGTTATAAAATAAGTGTTATACAGTATTCACATTGAAAACATTGCCATAATGGACAATGTTAACCTGCAGTTTCAGGAAGGCTTTAATGTTCTTACGGGACAGACAGGTGCAGGAAAATCAATTATAATAGATTCGGTTAATTTGCTCACAGGTGAAAGAAGCTCAAAAGAGCTTGTTCGTGGCGGAGCAGACAAAGCCCTTGTTGAAGGTGTGCTTTACACCGGCGACAAAAGGGTTTTTCTTGCTCTTGAAGAAAGCGGTATTGAGTATGAAGAAGGCGAGCCTTTAATCATAAGCAGAGAAATTTCAAAAGACGGAAGAAGTATGGTCAGAATCAACAACAGAGTGGCAACAACGGGTCTTTTAAAGCAAATCTGCTCAAAGATTATAAATATTCACGGTCAGCACGACAGTCAGGAGATTTTGGATGAAAAATCTCATATAAGATTTTTAGATGCTTTTGCAAAAGTGGAAAAAGAGCTTGAAGAATATAAAGAAGCATACCTTCTTATGCAGGAATGTTTAAGAAAAATTGAAGAAACAAAGCAGGAAGATTCTTTGAAAGAACAGAAAAAAGAACTTCTTGAATTTGCAATCAAAGAAATCAAAGAAGCAAGACTCCAGGCAGGGGAAGAAGAAGAACTCAAAAACACAAGAAGCAGATTTTTAAATAACGAAAAAATCAGAAGTTGTATTGCAGAAGGGGTTATTTCTTTAAATGGTGATGAAAACACAAAAGGCGCAAGAGAACTTCTTTCAAATGCTCTTGATGCCTTAAATACACTGGCAGAGTTTGATTCAGATGTTAAAGAGCTTGCCCAGAGAGCAAATGATGCTTATTATATGGTTGATGATATCTGTGACGGTATCAGGGCAATTTCAGATATAGAAGAAAATGATGTTGACATCAATTACATAGAAGAAAGACTTGTTTTAATAGGCAGACTTAAAAAGAAATACGGCGAAAGCTTTGAAGAAATAATGGAAAAACTCAAAGAGATGGAAGAAGAGCTTGACAGTATTGAAAACAGTGACCTTTATCTTGCTAAACTGAAGAAAAATTACGAAGAACTTAAAAAAGTTTCTGAAGAAAGAGCTGCAAAGCTTACCGAAAAAAGAAAAGCATCTGCAAAAGTTATGAAAGAAAGCGTTGAAAAGCATCTTTTTGACCTTGAAATGCCACAGGTTAAATTCGAAGTTGAGGTAAGCGAAACAGAGCTTAAAAACAACGGTAAAGACAATGTAAGATTTATGATTTCGGCAAATAAGGGCGAAGATGTGAAGCCTCTTTCAAAGGTTGCATCAGGCGGTGAGCTTGCAAGAACAATTCTTGCACTTAAAGTTGTGCTTGCAGATGCAGATACAGTTTCAACAATGATTTTTGATGAAATTGATACAGGGGTAAGCGGAAGCACATCGCAGAAAATTGCACAGAAATTAAAGGTGCTTGCAAAAGAAAAACAAGTATTTGTGATAACTCATTCACCGCAGATTGCGGCATTTGCAGATTGTCATCTTTTTGTTGAAAAAACAGAAAATGAAGAAAAGACAGTATCGGATGTAAGAGTACTTAATGAAGAAGAGAGTGTTCGCGAGATTGCAAGAATCATAAGCGGAAGCACTATTACAGATGCGGCTGTAAGTGCGGCAAAGGAATTAAAGGAAGCAGGTAAAAATGAATAGTCTGGGAATTGTAACAAAGTGTATAAATGAATTTGCCTTTGTGAAAATCATAAGAAACTCAATGTGCGGAGAAGATTGCGGAAGTTGTAATCTTTGCGCAAAAAGAGAAATAGAAATAAAAGCCATAAATACACCAGGTGCCAAGGTGGGCGAAACGGTGGAACTTAAGATGCCTGAAGAAAGCGGATTTTCTGCAGCACTTTTTGCTTATGGCATACCGATGTTTATCATAATAGCAGGAATTATAATCGGTGCTTGTATAGACAAAACCAAAATGATTGCAATAGCATCACTGTGCGTTTCAATAATGTGGTATGTGATATTGTTTTTACTTGAGAAAAACAAGAACTATTCAAAAATGTTAACACCTGAAATAGATAAAATAGTCAAGGAGAAAAAGGATGATTAAGAAAATCTTTTTTAGTTTAATAGTTTTAATATCTCTGTGCATAAATGTTTGTGCAGAGGATTTAAGCTACGACTTTTCGAAAAAGATAGTAGAGAATACGGGTAATTTCGCCATCATAAAAAAAGATGGCGCACTTTATTTTTCGGGAGAAAAAGAAAATATTGAAATAGCTCTTGAAAAAGGCGATAAATTTACCCTTTTGAAATGGAATTCTTATAAAGATATAAAGCCTGGTGCAGATCCTGCTGACTATACATTATATGAAATAAACTTTGTTTGCGAAGGTCAGGTTGTGGCAACAGACTACGGCTTCAAAGGTTGTGAAATTTCATATCCTGAAGTTCCTGAAAAAAACGGTTATGAAGTTAAATGGACAGTAAGTGAGAAAAATGATTATATATTGGTTGCGCAGGCAGAATATGAAATTTGTGACTATGATGTTTTATTTTATGCAGAAGATGAGTTGGTTGAAAAACGCACCTATAATATCAACAATCCATCAATAACAGAACCTGCAGTACCTAAAAAAGAAGGCTATAACGGTAAATGGGAAAGTTATGCTTTAACTTACGGAGATGTTATTGTCAATGCAGATTATACACCTGTTGAATATACAGTTGTGTTTGAAAGTGAAAATGGCGTTGTTGCAAAGAAAAGCTTTAATATTGAAAATATGTATATTGAAGAGCCTGCTGTTCCTGAAAAAGCAGGATATACAGGCAAGTGGGAGGAATATACTCTTTCTCTTAAAAATATAACAGTGAAAGCAGTTTATGATGTAATAGACTATAAAGCTTTGTTTGTTGCAGACGGCGAAACTGTTTCAAGTCAGACTTTCAATGTTGAAAATATGAAAGTAACAGAGCCATCCGTTCCTGAAAAAGCGGGATATACAGGCAAGTGGGAAAACTACGAATTAAAGCTTTCTGATATAACTGTAAATGCAGTTTACACA
>JAZROD010000033.1:0-47615 GCA_045648505.1 Clostridia bacterium
GCAAAATGGAAAGTTGGTTGGAGCCGTTACTCATGTTTTAGTCAATGATCCTACACGTGGATATGGCATATTCATCGAGAATATGTTGGAAGCTGCGAAATAACAACAAGTTGGTAATGCAATGAGTGTCTCGTTGCATTACCTGTTTTTTATTGCTTCAGAAACTATTGAATTCCATTTTTAATTCACTTATCCTTATTTTAGGGTATCCAAAATATAAGTGAATTTGAAAGTGAGAGATGGTTTTATGAATAAAGAAGAGCTGCATGATCTTATAGAGAAGCAGCATCCTAATATATGCCAGATTGTTGCCTACAAGAACAACCAGAAAGTGTATTCTGACTGTTGGAATAATTATAAAGCAGATGATTGCACTCATATTATGTCAGCTACAAAAAGCATCATCGCTTTGTTGATTGGAATCGCAGTGGACAAAGGTCAAATCAAAAGCATTGATGAACAGGTTTTGGATTATTTCCCAGACTATAAAGTCAAAAGAGGCGAAAAAACAATTTTTGATGTGACAATCAGGCATTTGTTGACAATGAGAGCGCCGTATAAGTGCAAAGGTGACCCTTGGACTAAGGTATGTTCCAGTGATAATTGGACATATTCCTCACTTGATTTTCTGGGCGGAAGAAAAGGTTTGACAGAAGAATTTAACTATCAAACGGTGTGCCTGCATGTTCTTTCTGGAATTTTGTATAGAGCAACAAATATGAAAACGGTAGATTATGCTAATGCATACTTATTTGAACCGTTGGGAATTCCAATGCATGAAAACTATTATGTAGAAACAGCCGAAGAGCATAAACAGTTTACAATTGGAAAGACACCAAAAGAAAATTTTTGGTTTTGCGATCCAGAGGGGCTGGGTACTCCGGGGTATGGCCTTTGTATGTCAGCAGAGGATATGGCAAAAATCGGATTACTTTGTTTGAATAAAGGAATTTATGATGGCAAGCAAATTGTATCTTCCCAATGGATTGAGGAAATGACATGTCCCAGAGCCGTTGAAAGTAAACACTTCAGAGGAATGGATTACGGATATCTTTGGTGGATTATAGATCGTGGGTCAAATATCTACGCTGCCATCGGTAACAGTGGTAATGTGATTTATATCAATCATGAAAAGAATGTTGTAGTCGCTGTGGCATCTTATTTTAAACCAACTGTATTTGATCGAGTTGATTTCATTCGAGAATATATTGAGCCGTTACTTTTTGAATAAGAAACAAACATAGCAGCCATGCATTTGAAGTGCATGGCTGTTTTGATGTTTTAGTCAATGATGCGACCAGAGACTATGGGATTTTTATTGAAAAAATGCTGGATGCGACAAGATCAACTTATGACAGGTCAGTTGTCCCTGTCTTTTTCTGTTGTGTATGGTATACTGAGTTCAAACAGGATCAGGCTATCGAGGTGAGGAAGATGATCATTGAAACGGAACGACTGTATTTAAGAGAAATGACAGAAAATGATTTTGATGCTCTATACAAAGTTTTGGCTGACTCCGATATCATGCAGCATTATCCGTATGCATTTGATGAAGCCAGAGTAAGAAACTGGATACAGCGAAATATAGAGCGGTATCGTATATTGGGTTTTGGCTTGTGGGCGGTATGTCTGAAAGAGACTGGCGAGATGATTGGCGATTGTGGTTTGACCATGCAGCTGATCAATGGACAGATCAAACCTGAAATCGGATACCATATCAGACGTGACCAACAGAGAAAGGGATATGCAAAAGAAGCTGCACTTGCTGTCAGAGATTGGACTTTTAATCATACACCATTTCATGTGCTATATTCTTATATGAAATACACCAATGAGCCATCATATAAGACCGCAATGTCCTTGGGATGTAAACAGGTTGACGAGTTTGAAGATGACGTGAACGGGAAAACGTAAGTATTTGGGATTTCAAAAGACGAGTGGATGAATCGATAAGCTGAATCTTTCTATCTAACTCTCATTTTATATACTTAGCAGCCATGCACTTGAAATGCATGGCTGTTTTATACTTAAAGCTGTTGTCTCTGTCGTTTTCTATGTTGATGTGGTATAATCCAATAAAAATTGAATGTGTTGAATGAACAGAAACAGCCATCTCCATATGCGGTACGATGACATTCTTCAGCAAATTTAGTCGAGAAAGTCCTTTCGAAGTTTTCTATCATATAATCATAAGGAGATGAACAGAAATGGATGAACATATCGAAGCGGTTCAAAGGATGCAGGATTACATTGCAATGCACCTTGATACAAATATGACAATGGCAGATTTATCAAATGTGTCTCATTATTCACCCTGGTATTCATACAGACTTTTTGTGAATTTACTTCATATGACACCCGCTGTTTACATTAGACGGTTGAGATTATCTAAATCGGCACTTCGATTGCGAGATGAAAAAGTGAAGATAATTGATGTTGCATTTGATACTGGGTTTGAAAGTGTAGATGGTTATCAAAGAGCATTTTACAAAGAGTTTGGGTGTAATCCATATGAGTATTCCGTATGTCCTACTCCAATCTATTTGTTCAAACCTTATGGCATCAAATATGTACAAAGAAAGGAGAAAAAAGATATGAGCGAAGTAAAAAGTGTATTTCTGAATGTGGTCGAGAAACCCGCAAGAAAGGTTATTATCAAGCGAGGAATAGAAGCAACAGAATACTTCAAATACTGCGAAGAAGTTGGTTGTGATGTATGGGGATTGCTTTGCAGTATGAAAGCAATTAGTGGTGAACCCGTATGCTTATGGCTTCCTAAAAACTACATCAAAGCAGGAACATCTGAATATGTGCAGGGTGTAGAGGTAGCAATGGACTATTCGGGTGAAATCCCAAATGGATTTGATGTTATTGAATTGCCCAAATGCAAATATATTATGTTCCAAGGTGAACCTTTTGAAGAGGAAAACTTTGGTGAAGCAATTGGGCAGGTATGGGATGCAATCAAAAAATACAACCCTGAAAGCATTGGATATTCTTGGGATAATAGCAACCCTCGCATTCAGTTAGAGCCTATCGGCACACGAGGATATATTGAACTGCATCCAGTAAAAAGTATTTAACCAATTCCAATTTGTTGAACAGAATATTTGTCCGGAAATGGAAACATGTTAATGATAAGCTCTAAAAATGGCAACGGTTCAGAACTCCGTTGCCATTTTAACGTAATTATATTAAGATTTATTAATGTGTCAAACCCTTTTAAAATAGTCTTATATACGCCCTGACACCATTCCTGACACCAATTTTTTATGAGATATACGGAGTTATACGGGAATATATAGAATTCTGCTCTTGTGATAATCCTTTGTTTATAGCCATTTAGAGAGTTTTATAAGGATATATAGAGATATATGAAATTGGTGCATGAACTACTATACCAAGTTTCATTTGTATATTCACTCTTTCATATAAATTTGTTAAAAGGTATTATACTATAAATTTTGCTATTGTGCAATAGTTAAATTTGTGTTAAAATAAATTGAGGTGATAGTGTGCAACAAAAGAAGACGGTGCTTATCTGTGTAAAAGAGATAAGCAGAATACTTGTTGGTGAGTTGGAAAATAAAAATTTCAATATTATAACAGTTGAAAATAAGCTTTATGATAATTTTATTAAAAGACAACCGGCAATGGTTGTTGCAGACATTGAAGATGCTGAAGTTTTTGAAGATTTTAAAGAAATAAAAAGAGTCAGCGACATACCTTTTATAGTTTACACAGAAAAAGATGACCTGATTAAAAAACTTATTTGTTTTGAAACAGGTGCAGATGATTATATTATTAAAGAATGGGATGAAAAAGAAGCGGTTGCCAGAATTTATGCGGTGGCAAGAAGATGTTATAAAAACAGAAAAAGTGATGAAATGCTTGTTTTTGAAGGACTGCTTATAAACAAAACTTCCTATGAGGTTGTGGAAAATGGTGTGAAAATTGATTTTCCGCCTAAAGAATTTGAACTTTTATATTGCCTTGCGGAAACGGCAGGAAAAGTGTTTACTAGAGAACAGCTTCTGGACCGTATATGGGGCTTTGATTATTACGGAGATACAAGAACTGTTGATGTGCATATAGACAGGATAAGAAAAAAACTGGACAAAGATGTTATTAAAACAGTTTACGGAGTTGGATATAAATTCGATATTTCGTAAACACTTTTTTAAATAATCACATATCTTTCACAAAATAAGAGTATAATCATTCCTAAAGGAGGAAATAAAAATGGATGAATTCAGAAATGATATTTTTGAACATAACGAAGATGATGTTCTTATGAATGAAGAAACAGAAGTTGTTGAAGAAACTGATGTTTTTGAAGATGACGATATGGTTGTAGAAATTTATGAAGAACCGGCAGATGACTATGAAGAAAAACCTGAAAAGAAAAAAAGTTTTAAAGGTCTCATTGCTGCTTCGGTTGTTGTTTGCTTGCTTGCAGGTGCACTTGCAGGTTACGGCATTGGAAAATTAAAATATTTAAACAATGATAACGGAGTAATTTCTTCAACAAATTATGCTAAAGAAGAAATGCTTAAAAAAATAGCCGAAAAAGAGGGCAAAGAACTTACAACACAGGAAATTGCAGTTAAAGCAGGTCCTGCAGTTGTTGGAGTTTTAAGTCAGGTACAAAGCTATAGCTTCTGGGGACAAACAACTATGGGACAGTCTACAGGTTCGGGTGTTGTGGTAAGTCAGGACGGATATATTGTAACCAATCACCATGTTATTGAAAATGCAGTAAGCGTTAAGATAGTTTTAAACAGCGGTGTTGAATACGAAGCAAAGGTTGTGGGATATGATGTAAAGAGCGACCTTGCAGTTCTTAAAATAGATGCCAAGGATTTAACCTTTGTTACTTTCGGCGATTCTTCATCCGTTATGGTTGGGGACAGAGCGGTTGCAATCGGAAATCCTTTGGGAACAGAGCTTATGGGTACAGTTACACAGGGCATTATAAGTGCGGTTAACAGAACTGTTACTGTTGAGGATAAAACAATGACACTTCTTCAGACAGATGCCGCAATCAATTCAGGTAATTCAGGCGGTGCGCTTTTGAATGCTTATGGTGAACTTATTGGCATAAACACAGTTAAAATGGCGGCAACAGGTGTTGAAGGTCTTGGCTTTGCAATCCCTTCAAATCAGGTTAAGCAGATTGTTGACGATGTTATGCAGTATGGTTATGTAAGAGGCAGACTTGTTATCGGCGTTTCAGGAACAAACATAACAGAAAAACTTGCTACTTACTATGAGCTTCCTGTTGGCTTCTATGTAAATGAAGTTATGGAAGGCTATGGTGCATATCTTGCGGGAATTCAGCCTGGTGATGTTATTATTAAGTGTGACGGTGTTGTTACCGAAAACATTGACCAGATAAATGCACAGCGTGATAAACACAAGGTTGGCGATTTCATGACAATTACTGTTGTAAGAAATGGCGAAAATAAAGATATTAAGGTTAAACTTATGGAAGAAGTACCCAATAGGTAAAGGCAAAAATTCTCTCCTGATGAGGAGAGAATTTTTTTGCATATTTAATTGCAAAATATGACGAAATATGTTATACTCTGTATAATGAACATATTATGGAGAAAAAGATGAGAAAGATAATTTCAATTGTACTGGCATTTGTAATGCTGGCAGTTTTGAATATAACAGTACTTGCCGAAAAGCTTCCTGATATAACTTTTGTTGTTGATGGTAAGGTTGCCAACTGTGATGTTCCGCCTGTTATAGAAGACGGAAGAACCCTTGTGCCCGTAAGAGCACTTTTTGAGTCTTTGGATGCAAAAGTAGGCTGGAATGCAAAGACTAAAAAAATAACTATTATGTATGGCGAAACAGAAATCCTTCTGTTTGCAGATTCTGTGGTTGCCATTGTGGACAATCTTTACAAAGAACTTGATGTTCCTGCAAGAATCATAGATTCAAGAACTATGATTCCTGTGCGTTTTGTTTCCGAAAGTCTTGAGTTTAAGGTTGACTGGAACGAAAAAACAAGAACGGTAACAGTAAAAACAAAGCCTGATGAAGAAGACAAGGAAATAGTTAAAACAACAAACTATTTGACAGGCATATCTGTTAAAAGCGAAACAAATACAACAGAAATAACAATAAAAGGGGTAGGGGAAGCGGAAGTTTATACAATGAAGCTTCAAGACCCTAACAGATATGTTTTCGACTTTGATGATACAACCCTTGATACATCAAAAACAACATATACGGTTGAAGGGAAGCATGTAAAAGGTATAAGACTGGGTCAGTTTGAAAAAACAATTGCAAGAGTTGTGCTTGAAGTTGATAAATTTACAAACTATACGGCTAAAAAACAAGGTACAAATTATATAATAACTTTTGGTACAGAGGAAGAAAATGAGGAAGAAAAGATTGAGCTTCCTGAAGTTAACGAAACCGCAAAAGACCACCTTGTTATAATTGATCCGGGGCACGGCGGACAGGATGTAGGTTCCATAGGTGTGTATGATGGTGATGATGTATATGAAAAGGATATAGACCTTGACATTGCACTTCATGTTGAAAAGATGCTGAACGATGCAGGCATAGAAACCTATATGATAAGAGACGATGATTCTACCGTTGACATTTTAGAGCGTCCCGTAATTGCCAATGATAAAAAAGGAACACTCTATTTAAGTATTCACAATAATGCATCCACAAACCCTGAAGTAAAGGGAACACAGATATATTACTCAAATCAGGAAAGTAGTTTTGAGAATATGACAAACGAAGAAGTAGCCAATGTTTACTATAAAAAGCTTACGGCGTTAGGTCTTAAAAAAGCAGGTGTTGTAGATAATCCAAGGTATATTGTTATATACAGGTCAGATATGCCGTCATTTATCATTGAGGGAGCATTTATGACAAACAAAGATGACATAGAGCTTCTTGTTGATAAGGATTTCAGAAAAGAAATGGCGGTTGCAATAAGCGAAGCAACCATTGAAATTTTAAATAAAGTGAAATAAACAAAAACCACCTTTGTGCATAAACTGTACAGAGGTGATTTTTTTGTATTATATTGCCGACTACACAATGATAAGCAGAGTAGACCTGAAAAAAGAAGTTGTAAGCTACGGTGTTAAAATGGCGGGTGCTCAATATGAGTGGGGAGAAACAAAAGGTAAGGGAATTAAAGTTGGAATAATAGACACGGGCGTTGATATAAATCATAATGATTTATCAGTTAAAGAATATATAAATTTTACATCTGATGATACAAGAAATGTTGAAGACCAGGCGGGGCACGGAACTCATGTGGCAGGGATTATAGGTGCACGAATGAACGGAGTAGGGGTTGTGGGAGTTGCTCCTGAGTGTGAACTTTATGTGGCAAAAGCTTTTGACGGACAAGGTAAAGGTGACAATCAGGCTATTATAAATAGTCTTGAATGGATGCTTGAAAAGGGAGTGGATATAGTAAATATGTCCTATTCTTCAACTGAAAAAAATGAAATGGAAGAAAAACTCATAAGGAAATGCTTTGATAATAATATTTTTATGGTTGCTGCTGCAGGCAACAGAGGAGAAAGAAAGGTAAGCTACCCGGGAAGATATGATGGCGTGATTGCAGTCAGTTCGGTTGATATGAATAAGGTTAAAAGTGATTTCAGTTCTTATGGGAATGAAATAGATTTGGCTGCGGCAGGTGTTGACATTCTATCAACATACAAAAACAGTTCTTATGCAGTTTTAAGTGGAACTTCAATGGCAGCGCCTCTTGTTTCAGGTGCGGCGGCACTTATTCAGGCAAAAGCAATAAAAAGATTCAAAAGAAAGCTGTCGCCAAAAGAAATGGAAATCGTTATGGGTATTTATGCAGACAATACAGAAGAAGGCAGAAGGTCGAAGTGTTGCGGTTGTGGGATATTTTCCTTTGGAAGAATAAAATAAACGGTCGGTTGACCGTTTATTTTATAATTGTATATGAAAATCTTCTCCTGCACCGAATCTTATGAAATCCATCGTCAGCTTTTCAGGATTGTATATAACTGTATCCCACAAATCTGCGGTGTGGGTTCCTGCCACTCTTCTTGGTGAAAAACCGCCTTCCTTTTCGCCCCAACCATCACCCTTGTTGATTTCGTGAAGTCGGTTACAAGCCATTTCCAAAACAGTAAAAGGTAAAACAGATTGCTTTACAATTCTGTCATAGTGAGTGTGTCCTGCAAGCATAAGAATTATTTTAGCAGAAGATTTGTTTGTAAAGTCTGCGGAAAAGGCAGAGCTTTTAAATTTTTTACCTTCAGCAAAAGCATTAAGATAGCTTATGAACTCGTCCTTGTTTTCAGTTCTTCTGTCACCGTCAATTGGATTGATATGAGTCAAAAGAATAATTTTGTAGTTATCAGGAGTTGAAAGAAGGGTGTCTGTAAGCCATCCTATTTGCTCTTCATACCAACCGTAATGGTTGCCATCATTATCCTGAAAACACGCCATAAGACTTATAAATCGTGTTTTGTGCTCTTTGAAATCAACACTGTAGTAAGGTTTGCTTTCTTTAAAACTACTCAATTTATCCTTCTGGAAATCAACAAAGATTTTGTACCATTGATTTTCAATTGGCGGTTGAGCATTGGTGCCATCGTGGTTGCCAGGGACTAAATAACAGTTTTTGTTGCAGGCAAGTAAGTTATCTCTTGCCTCTGTTAAAAAAGCAACAGTTTTTTCTTCTGTCCAGTAATTTTTCATAAACCACATAAGGTCTCCAAGATGAAAAAGACAGTCAATGTCAACAACGCGGTTAAGAGCTTCAATATTTTCAAAGTCATACATATGTCCGCTGGCTTCAGGCTCTGTAAAAGAAAAAATGTGAGAGTCCGAAATCAAATTAAAGCATAAGCATCCTTCGGTTTTTAGTTTGTTTATTGTTTCGACAGTTTTATTGAATTCCTCTGTATAATATGGCTTCATATAGTTTCTCCTTATATGTTCTTAGGACAGATTTCTCTTACGGGACAAGTGTCGCATAAGGGTTTTCTTGCGTCACAGTATTTTCTGCCGTGAAGAACAGTCTGATGACAAAATCTTGCCTGATTTTCAGGTGGAATGATTTTTTTCAGTGCAAGCTCTATTTTATATGGGTCTTTTCCTGATGCAAGCTTCATTCTGTTTGAAAGTCTTATCATATGGGTATCAACCACAACACCAGGTTTGCCGAAAGCATCCCCAAGCACAAGGTTTGCAGTTTTTCTTCCTGTGCCGTCAAGGGTTAAAAGGTCTTCCATTGTATCGGGAACCTGACCACCGAAATTTTCCACAAGCTTTTTAGCGCAGGCAACAATGTTTTTTGCCTTGTTTTTATAGAGACCTAATGATTTAATAATATTTTCAATATCTGAAACATCCGCATTGGCAAAATCCTCTGCTGTTTTATATTTAGCATATAAATCTTTGGTTACCATATTAACTCTTTCATCTCTGCATTGTGCAGAAAGCTGAGTTGATATTAAAAGCTGAAGCGGATTTTCTGTTATTAAAGAGCACTCTGCATCAGGGTACTCTTTATCATAGATATCTATTAGTTTTAATATAAATTCTTTTTTGTTCATATAACCACCAGAAAAAGTATAGCATATAAACAAGTTCTTTGCAATATTGACTTTAAAACTATTCTATATTATAATTCACTTATTAAAGGATAAAAGAGGTTTGTTATGAGAATTCCACTTGCGGACAGAATACGCCCGTCAACTATTGACGAGGTTGTAGGTCAAAGTCACCTTATCGGTAAAGGTAAAATTTTATATGAAGTTATACAGGGCGGAGAAATCCCCAACCTGATTTTTTACGGACCTTCAGGAGTGGGAAAAACAACTGTTGCCAATATTATTGCGGCAAAATCAAACAAGAAACTTTACAAGTTGAATGCAACCACCTGTTCTGTTTCAGATATTAAAAATATTATAGCAGAGCTTGATACGATAATGACAGGCAATGGTGTTATTTTATATTTGGACGAAATTCAGAATTTTAATAAAAGACAACAACAATCTCTTTTAGAGGTAATTGAAAACGGAAAAATAACTTTAATTGCAAGTACAACGGAAAATCCGTATTTTTATATTTACAATGCTCTTTTGTCAAGATGTTGTGTTTATGAATTTAAAGCACTTTCGGCAGAAGAAATTGAAAAAGCGGCAGAAAGAGCAGTAAAAATTCTTGAAGAAGAATATAAAAAAGAAATTGTATTTGAAAAAGAGGCTCTTACTCATCTTGCTAATGTTGCGGGCGGAGATGTAAGAAAATGTCTTAACGGCGTTGAAATGTCTGTCCTTGCTAAAATCTATACAGAGGGCAAAATTACTGTAAGTATTGATGATGTTTGTCAGGTAACACAGAAAACTGCACTTAAATATGACAAAGACGGAGATAACCACTACGACCTTTTATCAGCTTTTCAGAAATCGATAAGAGGTTCTGACCCTGATGCGGCAATGTTTTATCTTGCAAAGCTTATTCTTTCAGGCGATTTGATGAGCATCTGCAGAAGACTTATGGTTATTGCATCGGAAGATATCGGACTTGCATATCCTATGGCAAGTGTTATAGTAAAAAGCTGTTGCGACAGTGCCTTTCAGCTTGGCTTCCCTGAAGCAAGAATACCTCTTGCAAATGCAACTCTCACTCTTGCAAATGCACCAAAATCAAATTCTGCCATAAATGCAATAGATGCGGCAATTTCCCTTATAGAAAGTGAAGATACAGGAGAAATACCTGCACATATTAAAGATGCACACTATGGCGGTGCGGCAAAGCTTGGCAGAGGGCTTACATATAAGTATCCACACGCTTATGAAAACCACTATGTTAAGCAACAATATTTGCCTGATAAAGTAAAAAATGAAGTTTTCTATGTACCCGGTGACAATAAAAATGAAATTGCAACTAAGGAATATTGGGAGAAAATCAAAAAATGAATATACAGCTTTCGGAACATTTTAATTACAGAAAATTATTAAGGTTTACCCTTCCTTCAATAATAATGATGTTGTTTACCTCAATTTACGGTGTGGTAGATGGATTCTTTGTTTCAAATATAGTTGGGAAAACACCTTTTGCGGCAGTTAATTTTATAATGCCTCTTCTTATGGTGGTGGCGGTGCCGGGATTTATGTTTGGCACAGGCGGTTCGGCACTTATTGCCAAAACTATGGGAGAGGGAAACAAACAAAAAGCAAATAATTTATTTTCGTTTTTTGTCTTTTGCACTTTTGTAATAGGTATTGTTATTACCATTCTTAGCATTGTTTTTTTACCGCAGATTGCAAAAGCTCTTGGGGCGGAAGGACAAATGCTTGAAGATTGCATTGTGTATGGAAGAATTGTACTTGGTGCACTTCCTTTCTATATGCTTCAGCTTGAGTTCCAGACCTTTTTTGTTACTGCAGAAAAACCACAGCTTGGGCTTTACAGTACAATAGCTGCAGGTGTTACTAACATCATTTTAGATGCACTTTTTATGGCGACTTTCAGATGGGGGATTGTAGGTGCGGCACTTGCAACTGCATTCAGTCAGCTTGTGGGCGGAATAGCACCTATTGTATATTTCTCTGTGAATAATAACAGTCTTTTAAAACTGCAGAAATTTAATTGTGATGGGAAAGCACTTTTAAAAGCGTGCACTAACGGTTCATCTGAACTTATGAGTAATATTTCAATGTCGGTTGTTGGTATGCTTTATAATCTTCAGCTTTTAAAGTATGCAGGTGAAAACGGAATTGCGGCGTATGGCGTTCTTATGTATGTAAACTTTGCATTTATTTCAATGTTTATAGGTTACAGTGTTGGAACTGCTCCTGTTATAAGTTATCACTATGGTGCGCAAAATCACGATGAACTTAAAAGTCTTTTGAGAAAAAGCGTAGTTATAATATCGGCATTTGCGGTTTTGATGTTTGTTCTTGCAGAAGTTTTTGCAAAATCTCTGTCGCAGATTTTCGTAGGTTATGACAAAGAACTTATGGAAATGACATTAAGGGGATTCTTAATCTTTTCATTCTCCTTTTTGTTTGCAGGGTTTGCAATCTTTGGGTCAGGGTTCTTTACTGCCCTTAATGACGGACTTACATCTGCAACAATATCGTTTTTAAGAACACTTGTTTTTCAGATTGCGGCGGTTTTGATACTGCCTCTTATATGGGAACTTGATGGTATATGGATTTCTGTAGTGTTTGCAGAAATTATGGCAGTTGCTCTTACGGTTGTTTATATATTCGCAAAGCGAAAAAAATATAAGTATTAAAAAATACGCCCAATCAGGGCGTATTTTCATAATATAATCGGCGAAGTGGTTAAATCTGCTTTGCCGTTTTTGTTTGCAAATAAATTGTAAATATCTGTTGCTTTGAAGTCTTGCTCAAGAAGATTTTGTGGCGCATCTGCACATTTTGTAATAACAGGGATTCTTGGTGAAATCATTTTCAGATAATTTGATTTTTCTTTTTTAAGCCCCAGTATTCTTATAAATTCAGGTGCGTCAGAAATGTTGTCTTTTTTAATGTCAAGCAAAATGTTAAAAAGCATTCTTGAAATTGAACTGTATGTGTATCTTTTTGATTTTACGGACAAAATAAATTCGTCTAAAGTTCCATCCTTGAAAGCGTTTTCATAAATCTTGTTTTCAAGACCTTCTCTTACTTCGCAGATATCCTTTATATATTCAGGACCTTTTGAAATAACCGAATATTTAATTGCTTTTACAAAGTCTTCTGCAGAAAGGGGAGTAAGATGGGAAAAATCAACAGGAGTGTATTTTGAAATATTTGAGTCTTTAATATTTTCTCTTATATAAGATGCACTGCAAAAATCTCCCGATGGAGTGCTTTCGTTATGATTTGTCATAAATCTTTCAACGGGAACGGGAATAATAGATTTGTTTATTTTCTTTATTGCCTTGATATATTCGCAACCTAAAATATTGTTAGGCTTTGATAAAATATCAGAGCCGGATGCATATTCTCTTGCTTTTGCAAAGGAATTTCCCTCTTTAAGAGAACTTTTAAGAGCTTCCTTATCCATATTTTCAATACTTTCAACAGCGCACAAAAGCTCATCAAGTGAGTTTTCTGCACCAAAGGAAAGGTGAGTGATTCCCAGTTGGTTTAAAAGATGAACACCACCAAAAGCAAATCTTTCTGCAGATGCCATAGAAAAGCTTACAGGGATTTCAACAACTAAATCTGCACCATTTTCAAGAGCAAACCTTGTTCTTTCCCATTTGTCAAACACAGAAGGTCCGCCTCTTTGAACAAAGCTTCCACTCATAGCCACGATGGTTATATCGGGATTTATAAGCTCTTTAGCCTTGTCAATCTGGTGTTTATGACCGTTGTGAAAAGGGTTGTATTCGGCTATGATACCTAAAATTTTCAAAAAAACTCACTCCTTTTTTTACAGTATAGCACAAAAACGGATAAAATACTATTGAAATTTTAATAAATTTGTTTTATAATATAAGTAATTATGATTATATTGGAAGGATGTTGAAAAAATGAGTGGATTTTTAGATCGTATTAAAGAAAGAGCAAAGGCTGACAAGAAAACAGTTGTTCTCCCTGAATCAATGGACAGAAGAACTTTCGAAGCAGCTGAAAAAATCTTAAAAGAGGATATTGCAAACCTTATCATCATCGGCACAAAAGCTGAAGTTGAAGAAAACAGCAAAGGCCTTGATATTTCTAAGGCTACAATCATTGACCCATTTACTTATGAAAAAACAGAAGAATATGCAAATCTTTTTGTTGAATTAAGAAAATCAAAAGGTCTTACATACGAAGAAGCAAAGAAAACTATGCTTAATGACTATATGTACTATGCTTGTCTTATGGTAAAAGCAGGCGATGCAGACGGTGTTGTTTCAGGTGCTTGTCATTCAACAGGTGACACATTAAGACCATCACTTCAGATTATCAAAACAAAACCTGGTGTTAAACTTGTATCAGCATTCTTCGTAATGGTTGTTCCAAACTGTGAATATGGTGCAAACGGCACATTTATCTTCGGTGACAGTGGTCTTGTTCAGAACCCATCATCAGAAGAACTTGCTGCAATCGCAGCTTGCTCTGCAGAATCATTTGAAATTCTTGCAGAAGAAGAAGCAGTTGTTGCTATGCTTTCACACTCTTCAATGGGTAGTGCAAAACACGCTGATGTTGATAAAGTTATCGAAGCAACAAGAATCTGTAAAGAAGCTAATCCAAACCTTAAAGTTGACGGTGAACTTCAGCTTGACGCTGCTATTGTTCCTTCAATCGGTTCATCAAAAGCTCCTGAATCAAAAGTTGCAGGTAAAGCAAATGTTTTAGTATTCCCTGACCTTGATGCAGGTAACATCGGTTACAAATTAGTTCAGAGACTTGCAAAAGCAGAAGCTTACGGTCCTATCACACAGGGTATCGCAATGCCTATCAATGACCTTTCAAGAGGTTGCAGTGCAGACGATATCGTTGGTGTTGTTGCAATTACAGCAGTTCAGGCACAGGGTATTAAATAATATTTGAAAGGAAGTAATAAAATGAAAATTTTAGTTATAAACGCAGGTAGCTCATCACTTAAATATCAGCTTATTGATATGGACAAGAATGATGTTTTAGCAAAAGGTCTTTGCGAAAGAATCGGACTTGAAGGTTCACTTTTAACACATCAGGCTAAGGGTGAAAAGTTCCCTCTTGAAATTCCTATGAAAGATCATAGCGATGCTATCAATGCAGTTATCGCAGCGCTTGTTAACGAAGAGCACGGCGTTATTGCAGATATGAGCGAAATCACAGCAGTAGGACACAGAGTTGTTCACGGCGGTGAAGCATTCAGTGGTTCTGTTATTATTACAGAAGCAGTTAAAAATGCTCTTGAAGCTTGCATTGAACTTGCTCCGCTTCACAACCCACCAAACCTTACAGGTATCGCTGCTTGTGAAAAAGCAATGCCAGGTGTTCCACAGGTTGCAGTATTTGATACAGCATTCCATCAGTCAATGCCTGCATCATCATACCTTTATGCACTTCCTTATGAATATTATGAAAAACATAAGGTTAGAAGATATGGCTTCCACGGTACATCACACAAATATGTAACAGGAAGAGCTGCAGAAATGCTCGGCAAAAAAGCAGAAGATTTAAAAATTATCACATGTCACCTTGGTAACGGTTCATCAATCACAGCTGTTAAAAACGGTAAGAGCTTTGATACAACAATGGGCTTCACACCTCTTGCAGGTACATTAATGGGAACAAGATGCGGTGATATCGACCCTGCGATTGTAACATTCCTTATGAATAAAGAAGGCCTTTCAACAAAAGAAATCGATGCTGTTATGAACAAACAGTCAGGTATCTTCGGTGTATCAGGCGTATCAAGTGACTTCAGAGATGTTGCAGCTGCAGCAGCAGACGGCAACAAGAGAGCAGAAGTTGGTCTTGAAATGTTCTATTATGAAATTAAAAAGTTCATCGGCTCTTATGCAGCAGCTATGGGCGGTGTAGATGCAATCGTATTTACAGCAGGTATCGGTGAAAACGATAAGACATTAAGAAAAGAAGTTGCTTCAGGTCTTGAATTCTTAGGCGTTGCTATTGACGATGAAAAGAACTCAATCAGAGGTCAGGAAATTGATATTTCAGCTGAAGGTGCAAAAGTTAAGACTCTTGTTATTCCAACAAACGAAGAATTGATGATTGCTATGGAAACAAAGGCACTTGTTGATTGATAAAATTTTTGCTTGACAAATTCAAATTGTTTTAGTATAATAACTTGTACTGTGCGTGCGGAGGTAGACAATATGCTTCTTGATGTAAGTAAAATATTGAGAAATCAGGGCGATGTTTTAAGTTTCGACGAAAAGATTTCTCTTGATAACAAAGAATTCAAGGCACAGCGTATTGAGTTTAAAGAACCCGCATGTGCAAAAGGAACAGTAAAGAATGTTGGCGGTGTACTTGTCCTTGAAATGGAAGTTTCGGGCACTTTCACATCTGTTTGTGACAGATGTCTGAAAGAAATAACAGGCAATATTCAGTTTTCGGAAGAACAAAGCTATGTTAAATCCGAAAGCGAAGAAAAGGGCGAAGATGCCCTTGTTCTGACAGATAAGAAAATAGACCTTTATGACTTAACTGTAAAAGGTGTGTTTGCAAATCTGCCGTCAAAAAATTTATGCAGTGATGACTGCAAGGGAATTTGTCATAAATGCGGTGCAGACCTTAATCTTGAAGAATGCAAATGCAAAGATGAAGATGATTGGAATCCGCAATTTGAAATATTAAAAGGATTATTTAGTTGAGCTATATACAGGCTTAAATTGAGGAGGTGTAAATAATGGCAGTTCCAAAGAGAAAAGTATCAAAAGCAAGAAGAGATAAAAGAAGAGCAAACTGGAAGTTAGCTGTACCAGGTATGGTAAAATGTTCACAGTGTGGTGCTTTAGTTTTATCACACAGAGTATGCCCAGAATGTGGCTACTACAAAGGAAGAGAAGTTGTTAAAGCTAACTAATCTCGTTTATAAAAAGCAGACCGTATGGTCTGCTTTTTATTTGTTATAATTCTTTTTTAATGCTTTTATGTATTTGAATGTTTCTTCTTCGCCCTTTTCTTTAACCATTAAAAGAAGGCTTTCTATAAGGGCGGAAGTGTTTTTATGGATAACTCTTGTTTCTTTGCCCTTTAAGAAATATTCAATAGGGTGACTTTCTGTGTAGTTTTTGCCCTGATATATTTTGCTTGCGGCAACTCTGTCGCAAAACATTTCTATAACATAGTTTAAAGGCATTTCCACAGGCTCATATTTTTTTGAAGAAGGATTGAAATCAATCCAGTATTCAAAGTGATGCTTGTTTCTTCCTTTGTGATGCATCCAGGCTTTTGAAAAACCAAAAAGCTCTCTTTCTACTTCGTTTGGACTTCTTGTGCCCTGATAATATTTAATGCCGGGTATGAATTCGGTAAATGTATACTTTGAAAGGTCGTGAAAAAGCCCCTGAAAAAGTATTCCTGCTTTGGCACAATGGTATATTACCTTGTGTCTGTGCTTTGTAATGGTTTTAAAATGTTTTATAGGATGCATAACTTAACCTCGCTTTTGTTTATGACAATATTATACATTAAAAGTTACAACTCTGTAAAGAAAAAATTGCAATTTTAAAATTTGTGTTATATAATGTATGAAGAAATTTGATTGAAAATTACCTGAATTATAAATGGGAGAGAATATAAATGCGTGAAATAAAAGCAGAAACAATTACAAGCACAGTAAAAAAACTTTGCATAGAAGCTAATTGTCATTTGGGTAAAGACCTGAAAAAGTGCATCAGAGAGTTTCATAAAATTGAGCCTTGGCCACAGGCCAAGGAAATACTTGACCGTATAATTGAAAACTTTGAAATAGCAGACGAAAAAAATCAGCCAATTTGTCAGGATACAGGTGTTGCCTGTGTGTTCCTTAAAATAGGACAGGATGTACATATTGACGGAAATCTTGAAGATGCAATAAATGAAGGCGTAAGACAAGGATATTCTGACGGATACTTGAGAAAAAGTGTAGTAAAAGACCCTCTTGACAGAGTTAATACAGGTGACAACACACCTGCTATGATTTACTATGAAATAACAGATGGTGACAAAATAGAAATTACTGTTGCACCAAAAGGATTTGGCAGTGAAAATATGAGTAAAATTGCAATGCTCAGCCCCTCAGACGGACTTCAGGGCGTTAAAGATTTCGTAATAAAAACTGTTGAAGATGCAGGACCTAATCCTTGTCCGCCTATAGTTGTTGGCGTAGGAATAGGCGGAACTTTTGACAAAGCGGCATATCTTGCCAAAAAAGCACTTTTAAGACCTGTTGATGAAAGAAATACAGAGGAGTTTTATGCAAATCTTGAAAAAGAACTTCTTGAAGAAATAAATGCTCTTGGCATAGGACCACAGGGCTTTGGAGGAAAGACAACTGCACTTGCAGTTAATATTGAAAAATTCCCTACACATATTGCGGGACTTCCTGTGGCAGTAAATATTAACTGCCATGTAACAAGACATAAAACGGAGGTGATATAATGGCAATTTCAATTAAAGCGCCTTTGTCAAGAGAAGAAGCCAGAAAATTAAAAGCAGGTGACAGTTGCCTTATATCAGGAACTATTTACACCGCAAGAGATGCGGCACACAAAAGACTTTGCGAACTGGCGAATGAAGGGAAAGAACTTCCCATTGATATGAAAGATGCAATGATTTATTTCGTAGGGCCGACTCCTGCAAAACCGGGTCAGGCAATAGGCTCTGCAGGACCTACAACATCATACAGAATGGATGCTTACAGTCCAACCCTTATTTCATTGGGACAGACAGGGATGATTGGTAAAGGGAAAAGAAATAATGATGTGGTTGAAACGATGAAGGAACACGGTGCAGTTTACTTTGGAGCAATCGGCGGATGCGGTGCTCTTCTTTCAAAATGCATTAAAAAAGCAGAAGTTGTTGCTTATGAAGACCTTGGCGCAGAAGCCATAAGAAAACTTGAAGTTGAAGATTTCCCTGCGGTTGTTATTATTGACAGCGAAGGAAACAACCTTTATGAAACAGGGAGAAAAGAATATTTAAAAAAAGGAACTGTTTAAAAACTGAAGTAGTCAATACTTTGTAGACACAAAAAAAGAATATTTTAAGCTGCCTGTTCAAGTCTGTATTGAACAGGCGGTTTTCTTTTTAATTTGCGTATAGGTTTTATGAAATTAAAATAATATATCGCATCGTCAATGACTTTGTTTATGTCATCACACTTCCAATATTGGAAGTGTGAACGAAGAACATCTTTGAATCTTCCAAAGAAAGATTCAATAACCGCATTATCTCTTGGTGTTCCTGCTCTTGACATACTCTGAATTACATTGTATGATTTAAGTAGGTTACAATAACCGGCTGATGAGTACTGAACGCCCTGGTCGCTGTGGAAGAGCATAGGAGTTCCGGTACTCTTTGCTTTTTCTAGAATTCTTTTTGCTGGTTTCATAACAAGGAAATTATCAAAAGTATCACTTAATTCATAATCAAGAATTTCCTTGTTATACAAATCCAAATAACAAGCAAGATAATGCCATTTCCCTTTGTGTTTTATGTAAGTAACATCCGTTACAATCTTCTGCATAGGCTTATCCGCATAAAATTCTCTATTCAATATATTTGCGTATCTATTATGTTCTGAACCTTCGGTTTCAGGATTTTTTTGTTTACGCACATATCCTGTAATACCTAACCGTTTCATAGATTTCCACACGGATAGATCTGAAACAACCCAACCATACATATTAAGCAATATATCAGATATTGTTCTGTATCCCTGAGATGGATAATGTGAATGTATATCTGATACATAATAGTCTAATTCTCTATGTTGAATTTCATAACGATTCAATGCTCCTTTCCTTTTTAACCATTTGTAATATCCACTACGAGAAACCTCATATACATCACATAACTCTTTAATTGAATGATTGATGCTTTCTCTTTCTATACAAGCATAAATCTGCTGAATTACTTTCTTTTGGCATCGCCCCTTTCGAGTTCTATGGATTTTTTTAAGCGTACAATTTCTCCATCTTTCTTTAAGAGTTCGCGTTCCAACAATGCAACTTTGTATTCAAGTTGCTCTATTGGCGTAAGGTCTTTCTTGTTGTGATATTTTGCGAGCGGATTTCCAGGCTTACGTTTGTTGACAAGGGCTTCTTCGCCACCCTCTAAATATTGCTTGGTCCATTTGTGAATTTGAGCATTATATATTCCTGTTTCTCGTTCTAATGAATTGGCCGTTTCTCCTGCTAAATTGCGTAAAACTAATCCTAATTTTTCCTCTTTACTATGACTCACATTTGTTCCACCTTTTGGTCGTCCCATATATTTCATCTCCTTTTCCTTAGTATAGCATAAAAAATGATGGCAGACACTTTTTTTGTGTCTACCATCATTATATCACTTCACCAGAGGGACACTTTTTTAATCTCTTATCCATGGTCTTGCCTGAACGCCTTTTCTCCAAGGGTCATATTCTTCTTCCTCTTTATAGATGCCTTCAAACATCGGGTAACAGGTAAATTCCTGATACTGAATTTCAAAATAAGGTGCAACAAAGTACTCTTCTTCACCTTCTATTTCAAAATATAAAGGTGAATCTGTCTTTTTAAGCCTTGATATGAAATCCTGTGGTTTGCCTTTAAGCACAATTCCGTTTTCGTGATTTCTTTTACCAACAACCGCAAGAAGGATTGGTCCGTATGTATATGCACATCTTGTATACCCTTCAACATCGTGGTCACCGTGGTAAATTACCTCTTTAAACTCAAATTCGAATTCAAAAGATATTTTATCTCCGTTTTCCCAGACTCTTTTTATATCTGCATAAGTACCCTTTTCAGCTGTTAGGTATACCTGACCGTTAATATAAATTTTAACATCTTCTTTGCAATAGTTCGGTATTCTGAATTTAAGTGTTGCTTCTTCACTTTCGTCCATCTCAAGAGCAATTTCAACTTTGCCTTCGTATGGGAAATTTGTTTTCTGTGTTACTTTTACTGTCTGCTTATCTGTATCCCACAAAAGCTCATTTGACGCATAAATATCAAAGCTTAATGTGTCTTTATTCATTGTGTAGAGATATTCAGGAAGTGATGCAAATATTCTTGTTCCAACACCGCTGCAACAATGATTAGGCATTTTAGGAACTGCTTTATACTTGTCAATCCACGAGAAGTTTCTGATATCTATTGTATCATTCTGACTTGCAAAAGCAATATTATAAAGTGACTGCTCCATTTCAAAAACATGGTCTTCTCTGTGAGGATAAAGTCTGTGCAGTCTTTGATGCATCTGTAACCAGAATGCAGATGAGCAAAGCTCATTGTATGTGAATTTATCACTCTGGTAAATAGCTCTTTTGCCGTTTTCTCCACCCTTTAATCTTTCACACATAACAATTCCGCCCCCTGCGTGCTGCCAGGAAAGCTTATACATATCAATACAGTTTATAACCGCATTAAGATAATATGGTCTGCCTGTGTATTTATAAAGTTCAAGATATCCTTCCATAGCTTCAAGCTCACTTCCGTGAGGATGTGGCTCGTGCCCGTGCTGATGACGGACATTTACCGCCCCCTGCTCATAATTTAAAAACTGAGCAAGTCTCCAGGGCTCTTCATAGTATTTTATTGTTATGTCCATATCCTCTTCTTTGCCTATTTCAGTTGCATATACCGCAGGTGATGCAACAACACCCTGATATGCAAGTTCCAGATATTTTACAACAGGCAAATCAGGACAGTCATTAAACCAATCCTGCCATTTTCTCAGCATTTCAAGGGCTCTTTTATCTCCGCCCCTTGCAGCTGCAATAAGGCCGTATGTAAGCCATATTCTTACATAACCGGGATATTCTTTATATGCAAAGTCAAACTTATTGATTGGCATTAAAAAGCCATCTTCTTCCTGACTTTCTTCAAGGTAATCAAGAATTTCCGTCATACCCTTTCTCAATTCTTCATTTTCTGCCCATCTGAGAGCATTTCCCGCACACATAAGATACTGAGATGCTGTCTGCCCTTTTAAATCATCTTCAAAATGACCTTTGTACGGCTCTGCAGTTGTTGGCTTGCCCATTTTCACATCAAACCAGTATCTCATTCTGTCCTTATCAAGCTGGTTTAAATTGAATTTTATGTTATTGTCAAAAATCTTTTTAAAAAGTCCATCAGTAAGTTTAATTCCGTACATTGGAGAAAAAAGCTTGTCTTTTACTTTGAATTTGTGATTATAGTCAAAATACTGCATATTCACTTTCCCTTTCAGACTTTTATTTTTTTCTGTGTGACTTTGCTTTATATTCTGTTGGTGTATAACCTGTATAGTTTTTAAACAGTTTGCCGAAATATTTGCCTTTTTTATAGCCTACATTCTCGCCTATTTCTTTTGCGGAAAGATTCGTTTCTTCAAAAAGTCTTTTAGCCTTTTCCATTCTTACCTTAACAAGATAGTCTATAAAGTTTTCTCCTGTTTCCTGTTTGAAAAGACGGCTGAAATATGCAGAACTCAAACCTACTTTTTCTGCCACATCTGTAAGTCCGATTTCTTTCATATATGTTCTGCTTATATAATTCTTGGCTTTGTTTATGGTTTTTACACTTTCTTCCGTTTCTGCATAATCTGTAAGAACTTCGTCGCTTATACCAAAAGCATCATAAATGCCCTGTTTGTTTTCTTCTTTCACAAGCTCTTCAAAGCCTCTGTAGCTTGCAACGATTTCCCCGTTTGCTTCAAGTCCCATCATTTCAAAAACATGATTTTTTACTTCTTTTGTATATTCTTTAACCAAGAATCTGTCTCTGGCAATTATAACGGTATAGAATTCTTCTTCCGAATAGTTCAAAACAACGGCATATAATTTTTCGTCTACTCTTTCTATTAAGTTTTTCACCGCATTTGAAAGAGTATCTTTACCATATTTCCAGCCTTTTTTTGCATACTCATTAAGATTGCTGATTTTAACTTTTGCAAAGGTTATATCTGCAGTTTCATACTCTGCATCAAGCCCAAGTTCAAAATATCTTTCATAGGCTTCGCTTCTTGACAGATTGTTCTTCAATATATCTGTAAAATATTCTACTCTCTTTTCATTAACATCAAGAGCAGCTGCAACCTTCTTGTTCTTTTTACTGCTATCAAGCTTTTTCTTCATTCTTTCAAGCATAACTTCAAGCTCGTTTTTTTCAGGCGGAAGTGCAAGATAACCATCTGCACTGCAATCAATTGCAAGTTTTACAGACTCATAGGTTTTTCTGCCGTAAAGTATTATTTTTGTATTTGTACTACTGTCTTTAATTTTAAGTGCAAGGCCCTGACCGTCCACACTTTCGCTTTTAACGGGACAAATTATAACATCAGGCATATTTTCCAAAGCCTCACGCTCGCTTTTTACAACCTCTCTTATAAAGAATCCGCTGTTTTCGGATATTTTAAGAGAATTAAAGTCATTTATAATATGTTTCGCCGTTGCGATAACAACCACACTGTACATAATTTTCTCCTAATAAAATCCCCTATTTTGCAATAAGGGATTTTGTCGTTTTTTATTGTGTAACTGAATAGTTAGGTGCTTCTTTTGTGATTGAAATGTCATGCGGATGGCTTTCTTTTAAGCTTGCACCTGAAATTTTAACGAATTTACCGTTTTCTTTAAGTTCTGCAATAGTTGCTGTACCACAGTAACCCATACCTGCTCTTAAACCGCCGAGAAGCTGATAAACTGTGTCTGAAAGAGCTCCTTTATAAGGTACACGACCTTCAACGCCTTCAGGAACAAGTTTTTTGCTATCCTGCTGGAAGTATCTGTCCTTACTACCGTTATTCATAGCAGCGATTGAACCCATACCTCTGTATACTTTAAACTGTCTGCCCTGATAAATTTCCATTTCTCCCGGGCTTTCTTCGCAACCTGCGAAAAGGCTACCCATCATAATTGCATCTGCACCTGCAGCAACTGCTTTAACAAGGTCACCTGAATATTTAACACCACCGTCTGCGATAACAGGGATGCCGTATTTCTTTGTTACTTCATAAACATCATTGATTGCAGTAACCTGTGGAACACCGATACCTGCAACAACACGAGTTGTACAGATAGAACCAGGTCCGATACCAACTTTAACACAATCTGCGCCTGCTTTGATTAAATCTTCAGCAGCTTCGCCTGTTGCAATGTTACCTGCAATAACCTGAAGGTCAGGATATTTTTCTTTAACGCTTGCAACTGCATTGATAATATTCATAGAATGTCCGTGAGCAGAGTCCATAACGATAACATCAACACCTGCATCAACAAGTGCCTGAATTCTGTCCATCATATTTGCAGTTATACCAACACCTGCACCTGCAATAAGTCTGCCTCTTGAATCTCTGCAAGAGTTTGGATATCTTACTGCTTTTTCAATATCTTTAATAGTGATAAGTCCTTTAAGACGCATTTCGTCATCAACAAGTGGAAGCTTTTCAACTTTATATTTTCTTAAAATTTCCTGTGCAGCTTTTAAGTCTGTTCCAACAGGAGCTGTAACAAGACCTTCGCTTGTCATTGATTCTTTGATTTTCTTCTGGAAATCAACTTCAAATCTTAAGTCTCTGTTTGTGATAATACCAACAAGCTTACCATTTTCTGTAACAGGAACACCTGATATTTTGTACTTACCCATTAAAGCATCAGCTTCCTGGAGTGTGTTGTCAGGAGAAAGGAAGAACGGATTTGCAATTACGCCGTTTTCACTTCTTTTTACCTTATCAACCTCAACGGCCTGTTCTTCAATAGACATATTTTTGTGGATAATACCGATACCGCCTTCTCTTGCCATAGCAATAGCCATAGGCGCTTCAGTAACAGTATCCATCGCTGCTGTCATGAGCGGTACATTTAATCTGATTTTTTTTGTTAAGTTTGTGCTTAAATCTACCTGATGAGGTAACACCTCTGATTTCTGCGGTATCAATAGCACATCGTCAAATGTTATGCCTTCTTTATCAAATTTTCCCATATCGGACCTCCTATATTGTGATTTTTAGATATTTTTCTAATTATACTACTTTTCGCTATTTTAGTCAATACTTATTCTTCTTTTTTCTCTCTTGTCATAAGAGTTTTTACTGCTTCTTTTGCTGAAAGGTTTTCATAAAGAACTTTATATGCCGCTTCTACTATGGGCATATCGATATTATACTGTTTTGAAAGCTTGTAAACACAAACGCAGCTTTTAACACCTTCAACAACCATTCCCACATCACTTATGGCTTCATCTTTATTTTTGCCCTGACCGATAAGTATACCGCATCTTCTGTTTCTTGAGTGCATACTTGTGCAGGTAACAATTAAATCTCCCATACCTGTAAGACCTGCAAATGTTTCGGTTTCACCGCCCATTGCAAGACCCAGTCTTGTGATTTCTTTCATACCTCTTGTCATAAGTGCCGCTTTTGTATTGTCACCAAAACCGCAACCGTCACTTATTCCCGCACAAAGTGCAATTACATTTTTAACCGCACCTGCAACCTCAACACCTGCCACATCTGTATTTGTATACACTCTGAAATTTTCGTTCATAAATGCATCCTGAACTTTTTGTGCATACTCTTCTTTTTCACAGGCGGCAACTATGGTTGTGGGAATTTCTCTTGCAACCTCTTCTGCGTGTGTAGGTCCTGACAAAATAACTACTTTGTCTGTATTTAATTCTTTTCTGATAACTGTTGAAAGTCTTTCGTTGTTTTCTTCATCGAAGCCCTTTGCAACATTTACTATCAAAGGTACTTCATCATATTTTTTAAGACTTTGTGCAGTTTGTTTAACAATATGCGAAGGTACGGCAATAACAACCATATCTGCATTTTCAACTGCTTCATCAAGGTCAGATGTCAGAAGAATTTTTTCACTTATTTTAACACCTTTAAGAAGTTTGTTTTCTCTTGTTTCTTTGAGGTCTTTTATTTCTTCTTCGAAAAACGACCACAAAACTGTATTGTGTCCGTTTTTATCAATCACCATAGCAAGTGCCGTGCCCCATCCGCCTGAACCTAAAACCGCTATTTTCATTTATTTCTCCTTCTTAAATGAATTTTCTTCGCCTCTTATAAGTCTTTTTATATTGTCTCTGTGAGCATAAATAACTATAACAGTTATAATTGCCGTCATTATAACATTGATATATCCTTCCCCTTTTGCAATAATGAGAATTGAAAAAGGAAGAATTACAAAGCTTATAATTGTGCTTATTGAAACCACTTTTGTTGTTTTAATAAGTAAAAGGTGAAGCACACCTACAATAAGTGCACACCAGAAATTCACAGCTACCAACACACCATAAGTGGTTGAAACGCCTTTCCCGCCTTTAAAACCGTGGTAAAGTGGGAAAATATGACCGAGTATTGCAAATATGCCGGCAAGTGCAACATAGTTATCTCCTGCAACAAATTTTGCAATTATGCAGGATATTGCACCCTTTAAAAAGTCCAGTAAAAATACAATTATTCCATACTTTTTACCAAGTGCACGAACTGTGTTTGTTGCACCTGCATTTCCTGAACCTACTTTTTTTACATCTATTCCCTTTGCACCGCAAATTAAAATTGCATTGTTTATACTACCTATAAGATAAGCTAAAACAACTGCTATAATTCCGAATCCGTTAATCATCTTTCTTGTTTCCTTTCGTCGGATAAAGGTCGTCTTTTTCGCCCTTTTCTCTTACAATAAATTTAAGAGGTGTTGCATCAAGACCAAAAGCTTCTCTCACCTGATTTTCAAGATATCTTATATATGAATAATGAGCAAGCTCTTTATCATTAACAAAAACTACAAATGCAGGCGGTTTTGTTCCTACCTGAGTCATATAATAGATTTTAAGTCTTCTGCCTTTATCTGATGGTGGCTGAACACGAAGAATTGCCTGATTCAAAACATCGTTTAATACGCCTGTTTTAACTCTTGTGCAGTTCTGTTCAAACGCATAGTCAATCTTTTCAAACAAGGTTTCAAGTCTTGCTCCTGTTTTTGCAGAAATAAATACAATCGGTGCATACATCATAAAGTTAAAGCCTTCTAATACTTTATCTTTATAATTTTTCATTGTGTTTGTTTCTTTTTCCACAATATCCCATTTATTAACTGCAACAACAAGGGCTTTTCCCTGGTCGTGGGCATAGCCTGCAATTTTTGTATCCTGTTCTGTTACGCCTTCGTTTGCATCAATAAGCATAACAACAACATCTGATCTGTCAACTGCAAGAAGGCTTCTTACTGCACTGTATCTTTCGATATTTTCGTCAATCTTGCCTCTTTTTCTTAATCCTGCAGTATCTGTGAACACATATTTTTTGTCATTCTTTTCAAACATAACATCAATGGCATCTCTTGTTGTACCCGGGATGTCTGAAACAATAACTCTTTCCTGACCTAAAATTCTGTTTACAAGTGAAGATTTACCTGCATTAGGCTTACCAACGATTGCTACTCTTGTAACGCCTTCTTCCTCTTCTGTTTCTGCACCTTCAGGGAAGTTTTCAACAACTGCATCAAGAAGTTCACCAAAACCAAGCTGATTTACAGCAGATACAGGAAGTGGTTCACCAAGACCTAAATTATAGAATTCATAAAGTTCCATAGGTGTGTCACCCACATTATCTGACTTATTGCAAACAAGAACTATAGGCTTGCCTGATTTCTGAAGCATAGCCGCAACATCATGGTCTGCCGCAGTAAGCCCTGATCTTATGTCCACAACAAACATAATAACATCTGCTGTTTCAATGGCAATCTCTGCCTGTTTTTTCATCTGTGAGAGAATTATATCGTCAGACTTTGGTTCAATACCACCTGTGTCTATAAGAGTGAATTTATGGTTGAGCCAGGTGCAATCTGCATAAATTCTGTCTCTTGTAACGCCCGGTGTATCTTCAACGATTGATACTCTCTGCCCTATTAACTTATTAAACAAATGGGATTTACCAACATTAGGTCTTCCCACTATTGCAACTACAGGTTTCATATTTTATTCCTTTCCATTAGTTAATTTTTTCGCCAAATCATATCCGTTTAAAACCACTCTTACTTTAACACCAAGTTCTTGTGATATATCTGTAACGGTAACATCATCCAGAAAAATCTCCGTATCTGCACGGAGCATATTTTCTGAAATCAAAAGTTCATCTCCAAGGTCTTTTCCTTTAAGCTGATTTATGATATCTCTGCCTGTCAGAAGTCCTGAAACTGTGATACTTTCTCCGAAAAATTCATTCTTTATTGGGTAAACTGTCACATCAGCGCCTTTTATTTTTTCTGCAAGTTCTTTCATAATATCTTCGCTGATAGTACCTGTAACAATTCCCACTTTTTTATATTTTACTTCTTTTATATCTTTAAGTGCTTCGCAGAATTCTTCTTTGAATAAAGATGCCATTCCGACACCGTTTTCAAGCTGAGGATAATCTTCATAGTCTTCCGCATCAGGCAGGCTTACTTCCCCTTTTATATAGAATTCATCTGCCAGATAAACCATACGACTGTCATATTTTTCAAGAAATTTTTTCTGCCACTTATCAATCTGCTCTATTATTTCTCTGCAATCTTCCTTGTTGAATGGTTCAAGCTTAAAAAGACCATCTCTGTGCTTTGTCATTCCAAGAGGCACAATGCATATACTTGAAACATTCGGGAAGAACTGCTCTAAATCTTTAATGGTGATGTCAAGATGCTCTTTATCGTTTATCCCTTTACAAAGAACTATCTGACAGTTCATTTCAATGCCTGCATCAGCAAGCTTTTCCATCTGACTTAAAATCTTTCCTGCTTTTTTATTTCCAAGCATAAAGCTTCTAAGTTCAGGCTCTGTGCAATGAACGGAAATATTAACAGGTGAAATATGAATATATATCATATCTTCAAGCTCTTTATCCGAAATATTAGTCATTGTTATATAATTTCCGTGAAGAAAAGAAAGTCTTGTATCATCATCCTTAAAATAAAGGCTTTCTCTCATTCCGCAAGGAAGCTGGTCAATAAAACAGAAAATACACTTATTGGCACAGCTTTTCGCTTTGCTCATAAGCGGATTTTCAAATTCAACCCCAAGGTCTTCGCCAAAATCGTTTTCAACCTCGTAGATTTCAATACTGCCGTCTGCTTTTTTTACGGTAATTTCGTAAGTTTCATCAGCAGTCATATATCTGAACACTAAAATATCGTTAACTTTTCTGCCGTTAACTTCAAGTATTTCATCGCCACACTCAAGTCCAAGCTCTTCGGCAATTGAATTTTCATCTACACAAATAATTTTTGCCATACTTTCCATCCTTATAAATATTCAATTATATTATCTTATAAAACTGCAGAATTGTCAAGTTATCCTTGATAATATACACTATCTACATCAAAGAAAGTTTCGTTTATAAATTCTTTTTTGGCACGCATATTATATCTGTCAAGGTTAAATCTTTCTGAAATCAGAACTCCTTCTTCTGTATAATATGTTCTCATAGCAGGACTTACAGGACAAAAGTATGTATATCCCATATTTTTAAGATATGTAAGCCTTTCATCTCCTTCAGCAAGATGATATCCAAAAGGTGAAATGTAGATATCAGGCTTAAGTACAACATCATAAATTCTTTCTTTGAATCTGTTAGTATCGTAGTGCAAATCTTCGTTGCTTACACCACCGTCCCTGAAATAGTCATTATGGGTATAACTGTGACAGGCAATAAGCCAACCACTGTTTTTAAGCGCTGTTGCAACCTGTGTGGCTTTTGCTTTGAGGTCTTCTTTGTTTTCTTCATCTTTTATGAAATTATACCCAAAAGCTCCCTCATAGCCTGTTACGGCAACAATTCCTTTTGCTCCTTTATATGAAAAATCAGGATGCTCTTCAACAAACTTATCAAGAATAGGCATAACATCGCCGTTATATGTAATTTCATATTCACCGTTAAGATTTTTAACCTCTGTTGCAACCTTACCGTTTTCGTCAACAACAAGTTTGTTGGCAAACCCGTCATTTTTCATATAGTCGTAATAATTTACATCATCAATTGATATAATCATAGGCTTTTTGCCTTCAGGAAGCATCAGCTTTTCGCCTTGCTTTATATCTGCGAGATTTACAAGTATAAATCCCCTTTCATACAACTGCGGAAGCATCGCTTCAAATTCTGAAACGGTGGTCATCCACATATCATAGCCTTCGTGCATATAATCTCCGTCAAATGCAAGGGTTGGATAAACTATAAGACTGTGAAAAAACACATGGTAAACCTGTCCGTCATATTCTTTAAGCTTGTCTTTTTCGCTTTTGATTTTCGTTATAATGTCAGCAGTCTTCTTTTCAGAATAACCCGCTTTTTCAACAAGCTCTATTGCTTCGTCGTAATAATACCCTGCAGCTAAAGTTTCCGCTTCTGCAATCAACATAGAAAATGCATTGTTCTTGCTTACCTGTTTTCTTATTCCGGAAACTGCTACAGCTATTATACAAACAAACACAACCGCTATAACAACAAGGTTATTTCTTAAAATTTTTCTCATTTTTGTTCTCCTTAAAGGTCTTATCCTCTTGTATTTAATCACATATGTGGGACAAACGGTTTAGATGCAAATCTTTTTGGCGATATGCAATCTTCGATTGCTCGATATTTTACTCCGTAAATCGATATGTTTTCGCTTCGCTCAACCTCGATATGATATAAATCTCGTCGCGTCAGCGACATATCGAGTTGCTTGCAACATATCGAGTCATTTATGACATATCGAAAATCTCACAAGAGATTTATATCGCTGCGGTGCTATGCACCGCATAAGTCCATGTAAAGTTAAGAGCAAAAAATTTTAGTTGATATGAATTCTCGCTAGTTTCGTGACATATTAGTTGGCGAGAGATTTTTATCAATTTAAACTTTCTCATTTTTAAAATATCTTTTCATACAAGCTACACACAGTACGCCCAAAACCGGGAAAAGACCTGCAACAAGCAACCCTGCTCGCATACCTACCTGCTCCATACTTATATTAAACATATCTGAAATCTGTAAAGCAAGGCCTGTCAGACTGAATTTGTCAGATATAACGCCAACCAACTGTGGTGCAAGAGATGCGCCCAAATCACCGCCGGCAGCCATAAGTGCATAAATCGCCACGCCTACATTTTCGAATTTTTCTTCCACATATATCAAAGTACCCGGCCATAACATAGATGTAAAAATCCCGGTTAAGCCACATGCTATAATTCCAACCACAGGGCTTAATGTTAAGCTGGCTGTAAAATAACAAACACCGGCACCCATCATTCCAAAGAATAAAATGTTTATGATTTTTTTGCCGCATTTAGAATACAGGGTTCTTCCTGCACCAAGTAATGCCGCAAACAATGCCACCCCTATAATATCACCATAAATTTTAGGTACACCTATGGCATTTTCTATAAACCCCGACGCCCATTGTGACATTGTGCATTCTGCAGCACCGCCAAAGAATATACATAATGTGCATAATACAATGCCTTTATTAAATATTTTTGTTTCTTTTGAAGTTCCTTCAAAATTCTCCATTTGAGGAAGTTTGGATTTTAAGAACAAAACAAACGCTGTAAATGGCACAACAGACCACAAAAGAGCAAGATACATCCAGTTCTCACTGCCAAAAACAGATAAGAACAAAGTGCTTACTATAACTACAACCACCACACCCCATGCATACATTGAGTGCAGTTTGCTCATTTCGTGTTCGGGGTTTTCACTTGGAATTGCCGCAATCACAGGACTCATTAAAACTTCACTCAACCCTGCTGCAACAGAGAATATTACCGTTCCGATCAAAATCCACAAAAATGCCATATTGGGGAAAATCATTGGAAAAACTGCATATATTACCAACCCTGCAAACACAATAAAAGGTGTAACTCTTACTGTTTTATGTATATTGAAATATCTGGTGAAAAATGTAAATATCAAATCAACAAGCAACTGCGTAAAGAAATTAATCACCACAAGAAAACCTAGCAAGGTATAAGACAGATTATACATATTTTTAAATGTCAAAAATAAAACAGGCGATAAATTTGCCGCCACAGCCATAGATACACCCGTCAGGTAGCAAGCCTTTTTTGTTATTTTGTATTTATCCATATTATACCTCCTATTTGCTCATTCACTTTCTATAGTTCTTTCTTATAATGGATATGAGCAAACTTCCTTGATTTGCTTCAATCATTATACAACATTTACACACCTTTGTCGACATATTTTGCAAAAAAACAACCCCGACATAGTCGGGGTCATAAGTTCATTATAATTATTTAATTCTTGGTAAGCTTGCTGCTGCAACAGACTGTCCTACTCTTCTTGCCTTTTCATCAGGAATATGGAGCTGAACTTTTTCTGCAAGTTCAGGGAATTCTGTATTTAACACTTCGTTAGCTTTTGCAAGGAGGATTGTACCACCTTTACCGCTTGTTACTCTGCCCATGATTAAAACGTGTTTAATATCATAGAACATTGAGTAGTATGCGATTGCATAACCAAAGTATGTACCGATTGTATCATAGATATCTGCAGCTCTTTCGTCGTCATTTTCCATAAGGCCCTGAACAACTTTAAGCTTTTCTGCAGGTGAAAGTGCTTCGTCAAGTTCAATACCTGCTCTTGGTGCAAGTTTAATAACTGCATCCTGAGAGAAGTATTTAACACCGCAACCATAGTCACCGCTCCATTCGTCAACCATTGCACCTTTGTTAAAGTCAACAGGAACGAATGCCAGTTCGTTAAGCCAGCCTGTGATGTTACCGTCTTTATCAACATAACCTGCAGCTTCGCTTGTACCCATAGCAACACCTAAAACGTTGTTATCTTCAAGGCTCATAGCACCTGCAAGAGCAGTAACGTCACCATCGTTTGCAACTTCAACCGGAACATCACCGATTTCTTTTGCAACATCTAAATACATATTCTTAACATGCTTTTCAAAATCTTCATCATTTACTTTGATAAAGAGTGAAGCAACCATGATTTTGTTATCAATATAAACACCTGCTGATGAAACACCGATAGCATCAACTCTTGGCATATGTGATGCAGCAGTTTTCATAGCATTTAAAATACCTTCGTAGTGGTACATTGGGTCGCTCTGGAGTTTTGGGAACCAAACAACTTCTTCAGAATAAACTGTTTCGCCATCAACAACAGCTGAAACCTTTCTGTCTGATCCGCCGGCATCAAAACCGATTCTGCAACCGTCAAGATGTCTGCCAACCGGTGAAGAAACATCGTTTTCTGCAGGAGCGTCTTTAACATCTTCTACATATACAACTTCAAACTTTGTTTCATAAACACGAGCCATAAAGTTAAAGTCGAATTCTCTTGCACCACCGATTCTGTAATCGTCTGCAATTCTTTCGTAGATATATTTTGAGCCTGCGATAAATACTTTAAAGCCACCTTTTGCCCAAAGAAGTGTTTTGATAATTCTTTCAGCAATTCCGTAGTTTTCTTCGTCGTGGCCTGTACCATCTTTGTAAATGTCCATTTTGTAAACAGCGGTAAGTCCGTTGTTTCTTTCAACGCAGATTACAAGTGGCTGTGAATCTGCCTGTGCAACTGCCTTTTTAAAGTCATTGATAACTTTGACCATAGGCATAAATTCAGGTTCGAGTTTTGCTACCATAATTATTCTCCTTTATATCTTATTTCTCCGCCAAGGATTGTCATCTTAGCATTAAATTTATCATCTGCAATCATAAAATCTGCTCTCTTACCAACTTCAATTGAGCCGATTTCTTTATCTTCTCCAAGTGCTTTTGCAGGGTTAAGTGATGCTGCATTAACTGCCTCATAAACTTCAAGACCTGTGTTTTCAAGCACATTTGCAACTGCCTTGTTAAGTTCAAGAACACTACCTGCAATTGTTCCGTCAGGCATTAAGCATTTAATACCTTCTTTATGTACAGGCTGACCACCAAGTGTATAGTCACCATCAACCATTCCGCCTGCTCTTATGCAGTCTGTAATAAGACAGAGTTTGTCTTCTTTAATTTTTGCAATAAGTCCGAAAAGACCTTTATCAATATGGAAAGTATCTGCAATAAGTTCAACAGAAACATTTTCATCTGAAAGTGCTGAACCAACAACACCAGGATTTCTGTGAGAAAGTGCAGTCATTGCATTGAAAAGATGTGTTGTATGTTTAACGCCTTTTTCAATACCCTTGTTTGCTTCTTCAAATGTTGCATTTGTGTGACCCATTGAAACAAGAACGCTTCCGTCTTTTGCAACTTTTTCAATAGCTTCAAGTGCACCGTCAACTTCAGGAGCAACTGTGAAAAGCTTTACTATATCTTTATTCGCAAGAATGAAATCTGCATCTGGTCTTAAAATGTGTTCTTCTGCCTGAGCACCTTTCTTTGATGGGTTAATGAATGGACCTTCACTGTTAACACCAAGAATTCTTGCACCGTAGTATTCGCCTTTATTTTTAACTGTTCTTACTGCATCAAAAGCAGTTTCAATTTCTTTTTTAGAAACAGTCATTGTTGTAGGACACCAAGCGGTTACACCATTTTTAATGATGCCTTCTGCCATTTTTTCAATTCCTTCAACATCACCGTCTGAAACATCTGCTCCAAGATAGCCGTGAATATGCATATCCACAAGACCCGGGCAAACATATTTTCCTTCTGCATCTATGATTTCATAGTCTGCAGTATTTATTTCGCTTACATCTGCAATCTTCTGAATCTTTTCATCAAAAATAACTGCGAGATTTTCTTTGACGCTGTCTTTTAAAACAACCTTGCCGTTAATAATACATTTCATAAAGTTTTCTCCTTTCCATATATCCCTAATTTAAATTTAACATAAAACTATATAAATTTCAACATAAATTTAGACTTAAAATTATATTATTTCCGATATTCTATATAAAAAGTATATAAAAAAGAGGCAAATATTAAAATTCACCTCTTCAAATTTCACATCTCATCTGCGAGAGTTTTTCTTTTTTTCCATTTCCCGCAAAGGAAATATATCATACTTGGTACTGCATATCCATATGGTGCTAAAGCATAACCAAGAACGAATCCGAAGAATCCCATATTAAGTGCAACACCAAAGAGCCAACTTAATCCGATTCTTAAAAATACTCCGTCAAGAAGTGCTAAAGCCATTGAAAGCTTTGCATTTCCTATACCCTGAATAAATGCTCCGCTTCCGCGCATAACGCCAAAGGCAGGAAACATCCACAGTATTGCACTTATGAAGGTTGCGCTCATATTATGAACATTAACATCATCGGAGAAAAGCATAAACATCTGTTTTCCGAAGCAAATATATAAAGTCATAAAAAACACTGTAAGCACCAACGAATAAAGCCACGCCCAATAAACAATTTTAGTTGCTCTTTCATTCTGCTTTGCCGCAATATTCTGACTTATCATAGGCATTGCCGCATACTGAATACCCTGAGATATTTTATTTACTATATCATCAATTCTTCCGCCAACGCCAAAGGTTGCAGATGCAACTACGCCTACCTGATTTATCATAGAATTAACAAAAATCATTGAAATATTTATAAATCCCGATTGAACCGCCATAGGCGCTCCAAGAGATATAATCATTTTTGCATAATGCTTTTCAAGAATGAAATTTTCTTTTCTGAAATTAAAGCCGAACTGTTCTTTATGCTTATACAAATAATATATTGAGAACATAAACGAAGCCGCCTGACCGATAATTGTTGCCCACGCAGCACCTGCAACACCCCATCCTAAAAAGCCTGTGAATAAAATATCAAGCACAAGGTTTACAAATGATGCAATAACGATAAAAAGAAGTGGTCTTTTAGAATCGCCCATTCCTCTTAAAACCGCAGATACCATATTGTACCCTGCAGTAAAAATCATTCCTGCCCCACATATTATAAGATACTCAACCGCCATTTTATGAGATTCAACAGGCACATTCATTGTTCTTAAAATAGTGTTGCTGAAAGGAATAATGATTGCCGAAAATATAAGTGCCAGAATCATAAGAATACTGAAAAGTGTTCCTATAATATGATTCATTCTATCTTTTTTATTTGCTCCAAGCGCCTGCGAAACAAGCACCTGACCTGCATTTGAAACACCAAGACATACCATTGTTGCAAAGTTTACAATCTGACTGCTCTGTGCAACTGCTGAAAGACCTGCAGTTCCTACATATTTTCCTACAATCATCATATCTATTGTGCTGTAGAAAACCTGCAGTGCATTTGATGCCATAAAAGGCAATGTAAACAACAAAAGTTGTTTTGGTATGTTTCCCTGTGTAAAATCTTTTGTAATTTTCTTACTCATTTTCTGCTCCGATTTTAAATGTTGGCTTTAAATACATCAGCCACTTCTGTAATTGTTATATATGCCAGTTCATCTACTGTGTGAACAATATCCTTCATCTTTGAAATCTGGAAACGGTCAAGAATGAAATAAACCATTGTTTTATCTTTATTTGAATAACCGCCCTTTACCGCAATTTTTGTAACACCGCTTCCGAACACATCCATAAGTTCTTTGCAGATTTCATCAGGCTTTGATGTTATAATCATTGCCGCTTTTGAACGGTCAAGACCTTCTACAATAAAGTCGATGGTTTTAAGTCCCGCCGCATAAGTTACTATTGAATACAAAGGAAGAATCCAACTGCCTCTTACTATACCGCAGATTATATATAAGATGACATTATAAACCATTACAAATGTGCCTACTGTAACCCCAAGTTTTTTTGCGAAAATTACTGACATAACTTCAACGCCATCAATAGCGCCGCCATATCTGATTGTAATACCGCTGCCGATACCTGAAATCACACCACCGAACAATGCGCAAAGAAGAAGGTCATCCCCTGCAAGTGGTGATGCCAAAGACACATCAATCGGAAGTACATCCGTTATAAGCCACGCTCCAAGTGAGTAAATAATAACCGTGTAAACAGAATAGAAAGTAAAAGCTTTACCTTGTTTCTTATATCCGAAAATAAAAAGCGGTATATTGATTAACACAAGAAACAAAGAAAGGGTAAGCCACGGAGGCGTTATCTGTGACAAAAGCATAGCAGTACCGGAAATACCACTGTCGTAAAGCTTAACAGGTGCTAAAAATACTGTTACGCCAAATGCATTTATAAGACCCGCTATCGTAAGCATAATTAAATTCTTGATTTTTATTCTGTTCATTTAAAACTCCTTAATTTTTTTGTAAACATAGCTAGTTATATTATACCAAATTTCACTATCTTGTCAATAAAAAAGCGGTTCAAAGAACCGCTTTTTGTTAGTCTGTCATATTATCAAAGTAACCCTGAACAAGGATGATTGGTGTACCTTTGTCACCTGAACCGCTTGTTAAGTCACAAAGTGAACCGATAAGGTCTGTAAGTCTTCTTGGTGTTGTTCCCTGAGATGCCATATTTCCCACAAGGTTATCACCTTTCTGCTTGATTGCTTCTGCAATAGCATTCTTTAATTCTTCGCCCTTAAGGTCTGCAAAGTCATTATCTGCAAGATATTTAAGTTTTAATTCGTTTGGTGTTCCTTCAAGACCTTTTGTGTAAGCAGGTGATACAACAGGGTCTGCAAGTTCCCAGATTTTGCCCATTGGGTCTTTAAACGCACCATCACCATATACCATAACTTCAATGTGCTTACCTGTACGATCCATAAACTGTTTCTGAATATTTTCAACAAGGTCAAAGCAATCCTGTGGGAAAAGCTTGATTGTGTCTTCTGTTGATTTGTTTGAACCTAAAAGACCATATCTTTCATTAAATCCGCTTCCGTCAACTGACTGATTTAAGATTTCGTCCATGCCAACAACGCATTTTGCACCTGCAGCTTTAAGAATTCTCTTTGTACGTGCACGGCTGTGAATATCACAGTTTAATACACAGTCTGTATATTTAAGAATTGCTCTTGCATCATTTGCAAGAATGATTTCAACATCAGCACCACATTCTTTGATTAAATCGCCATAGTATTTAACATAATCAACGCCAGTGAAAGGATGCTTGTTTTCACCGAATAATTCTCTGTATTTTGCTTCGCTTAATACATCTGAATATGGGTTAACACCTGCTTCGTCAAGCTGGTCAAGTGAAACTAAAGCATTACCAACTTCATCACTTGGATAGTTAAGCATTAAAACGATTTTTTTAGCGCCTTTTGCGATACCTTTTAAACATATTGAAAAACGGTTACGGCTTAAAATCGGGAATATAACACCGATTGTTTCGCCACCAAGTTTTGCTTTTACATCTTTTGCAATTGCATCAATTGATGCATAGTTACCCTGAGCACGTGCAACAACAGATTCTGTTACTGCAACAACATCACGGTCACGAAGGTCAAAGTTTTCTGACTGAGCCGCTTCAATTACGCTGTTTACAACGATTGAGCCAATGTCATCACCTTCACGGATAATAGGACAACGAACACCTCTTGAGACTGTTCCGATTTTTCTTTCCATAATAATTCCTCCCGTATTGACTTTTCTTACAGATACTATTATAATACAATTGTTGTCATTAGTAAAATAGATAATACTTACAACAGTAATAAGGAGAGCTTATATGAAAACAAAACTTGACTATTACCGAATATTCTATGAAACCGCAAGACATTCTTCCTTTTCTACTGCCGCACAACATTTATATATTTCCCAGTCTGCCATCTCCCAATGCATACACCAGCTTGAAAAGGACCTTGGGACAAATTTGTTTGTGCGATCAAGACGAGGTATTTCACTTACAAAAGAAGGAACTCTTCTTTTTCAGAAAATAGAAAGCGCAATGCAAACTATTGAGCAAGGCGAAATGCTCCTTGCAAGACTTCACCATTTAGACAGTGGTTCTCTTACAATCGCCGCAGGTGATACCATCACAACACATTTTCTTTTGCCATATCTTGAAAAGTTTCACGCACTTTATCCTGAAATCAAAATCGAAATGGCAAACTCATACTCTCATCATATGCTCCAGATGGTAAAAGAAGGACAATCAGAACTTGCATTTATCAATATGCCCATTGAGGAGGATAAAGAGCTTTGTGTTATCCCCTGCAAAGAAATTCAGGATATTTTTATATGTGGTGCAGAATTTAATAAAAAGCAAAGCTATTCCTGGCAGGACATCTCAAAAGAGCAACTTATTCTTCTTGAAGAAAATTCAAGTTCAAGACACTTTTTAAATGAAAACTTTGCAAAAAAAAGAATACCGCTTAAGCCTCATATTGAGATTGCGGCACACGAACTTTTAATAAGATTTGCATCCATTCATTTAGGTGTTTCCTGCGTTGTTAAGGAATTCACACAAGAAGCTTTAAATTCAGGCAAGGTAAAAGAAATTCCACTTAATCCGCCACTTCCCAAAAGACATATCGGTTGCGCATATCTTAAGCACAACAATCTGTCTTTAGCAGCACAAGCCTTTTTAAAATTGATGCAAGGCGAAAAAAAATAAGCCCGAGGGGCTTATTTTTTATGCTTTTATGGCTTCACCTTTTCCACGATACATTTCAATTTCATCTTCAAGCTCTACCTTGATAACGGTACAAACATCGTTTGTAACCTTTTCAGGAAGCTCAATATAAGTAATACCCGGAATTGCAAGGAAACCCTTTCCTCTATTGTGATTAAGCTCTGTGTTTGTTTCATCTCCAAGAACTGTTACTCTCTTAACCGGAGTAATAAGTCCTTTGATCTGAATTTCATCGATAGGCTTTTCATAGTAGAAAAGATAAAGTGTCTTTTTATCTTTTGAGAGTGTTGACGGACCATAGTAATGTCCAAAATCAAGTCCCTTTTGTGTTTGGTAAATAGCTTCACTTCTTGGCTCAATCCACTGACCAAGCGCAGTAAGAAGTTTTTCGTCTTCTTCTCTTATGGTGCCGTCTGGCTTTGGACCTATATCAAGAAGGAGATTACCACCTGCACCTATACATTCTGTGAAGATTTTTACTATCTGTCTTAATGACTTATAGTTATGGTCACTTTCTACATAACCCCAGTTATCGTTAAGAGTCATACAAAGTTCCCATGGTCCTTCAGGCGGAACAATAGGAACACCCTGTTCAGGACATTCATAGTCACCGTACTCCCCGATTCTTTCATTAACAAGAGTTTCAGGGCTTAAAGATCTTATGTATTCTCTCATTTCTTTAAATTTCCACTGTTCTGATGTTCTTTCCCACACACCATCAAACCATAAAAGGTCAATTTTACCAAATTCGGTCAAAAGTTCTTTAAGCTGTGCTCTGTGGAACTTTAAAAATCTTTCCCATTTTTCAAAATCATCGGGAACACCTTCTGGTGGTGCAGTAAATTTATTTGTTGCCCACCATTCTGTACTGTTTGGATGTATACAAGCATAGTCAGGATGATTCCAGTCAAGGTGAGAAAAGTAATATCCAACTTTAAGACCTGCATTTCTCATAGCTTCAGTATATGGCGCTAACACATCTCTTTTTGCAGGTGTTTTTTTAACAACATTAAGGTCGCTTTCTTTTGTATCCCAAAGTGCAACACCATCGTGATGTTTAGTTGTTAAAACTGTATATTTTGCTCCTGCTTTTTTGAAAAGTTCTGCCCATTTTTCAGGGTCATAATTCTCTGCGGTAAAACCATCAAGCTGAGCCATATAATCTTCATAGCTTATATCTCCGTTATAAAAGGACCAGCTTTCCATTACGCCTTTAACACCGTAAATACCCCAGTGCATAAATATACCAAGTTTTGCTTCATTAAACCATCTCATAAGTGTGTTTCTCCTTAAAATTTGAAGTAGTTTTTAGCATTATTATAGCATACGCCTTTAACAATTTCTTCAAGCATTTCTTCATCGTTTGGATATTCACCATTATCAACCCAGGTACCGATAAGGTTACAGAATATTCTTCTGAAATATTCGTGTCTTGTGTATGATACAAAGCTTCTTGAGTCTGTAAGCATACCAACAAATCTGCTTAACATTCCAAGGTTAGCTAAAGCCTTCATCTGTTCAACCATACCATCTCTCTGGTCATTGAACCACCAGCCTGAACCAAACTGAATTTTACCCATTGCAGTTGTTCCCTGGAAGCAACCAAGAATTGTTCCTAAAACATAGTTATCCTTTGGATTTAATGTATATAAAATTGTTTTTGGTAAATAATCATCAATTTCAAGATTATCAAGGAATTTAGCAAGGCTTTCTGCAATACAAAGGTCATTGATTGAATCATAACCTGTGTCAGGACCAAGCTTGTTATACATTTTTGTATTGTTGTTTCTAAGTGCGCCGATATGAAGCTGCATTGTCCAGTCTCTTTCTGTGTATTCTTTAGCACAGTGCTTTAAAACTGCAGTTTTGTATGCATCTTCCTCTTCTTTTGTAAGAGCTTCACCTGCCATTTTCTTATTGAACGCTGCAGCAGGATCGCCAATTGCAAAAGGAACATATTCAAGTGCGTGGTCTGAAAGCTTACATCCGTTTTCTGCGAAGAAAGCAATTTTTTCTGAAAGAATTCTTAAAACATCTTCATAGCTTTCTGCACCCATCTGCTTAATGTATGGAACAAAAGTATCTTTGCCGATTTCAACTGCTTTGTCAGGTCTGAATGTTGGAAGAACTTTTGTTTTAAAACCCTCTTCTCTTAACTGTTTGTGGTATTCAAGACTATCAAGTGGGTCATCTGTTGTGCAGATAACTTCAACATTTGATTTTAAAATAAGCTGTTTTGCTGAAAATTCATCTTTAGCAAGAAGCTCATTACATTTATCCCAAACTTTCTTGGCATTTTTGCCTGAAAGAGGTTCGTCAATACCGAAATATCTTTTAAGCTCTAAATGTGTCCAGTGATAAAGTGGATTTCCGATTAAATAAGGAACAGTTTTTGCCCATGCTTCAAATTTTTCGTATTCGTCACCATTACCAGTAATTAATTCTTCATCAAAACCATTTGTTCTTATCTGTCTCCATTTATAATGGTCTCCCCCAAGGAACAAATCATAAGCATTTCTGAATTTATAATCCTCTGCAATCATTTTTGGACTTAAGTGGCAATGATAGTCAATGATTGGCATATCTTTACCGTACTTTTCAAAAAGCTTTTTACCTGTTTTGCTTGTAAACATAAATTTATCGTTAATGATACCCATTTTAATCTCTCCTTATAATGTTACACCATCTTTGAAGATTGAAATTTCTTCATAGCCGTGTATTTCATTTTTAGTTTTTTCACCGCTTGCAACAGAAACAACATAATCCATAAGTTCTTCTGTTAACTGGTCCATTGTCTTGCCTTCAAGAAGCTGACCTGCATTGAAATCAATCCAGTTTGCTTTTTTATCTGCAAGTCTTGAGTTTGTTGAAACCTTAACTGTTGGAACAGGTCCTCCAACAGGTGTTCCTCTTCCTGTTGTAAAGAGAATAATATGTACCCCTGCAGCCATAAGATTTGTTATTGCAACAATATCATTTCCTGGTCCGTTTAAAAGTGAAAGACCGTTCTTTGAAAGAATATCGCCATAGTCAAGTACATCAACAACTTCTGAAAGACCGCCCTTCTGCACACAACCAAGTGATTTTTCTTCAAGTGTTGTAATACCACCTGCTTTGTTTCCCGGTGATGGGTTTTCATAAATAACCTGATTATGTCTTTCATAGTATTCTTTAAAGTTGTTTATAAGTGCAACTGTTTTATTGAAGATTTCTTCGTCTTTACATCTCTGCATTAAAAGATGCTCTGCACCGAACATTTCAGGAACTTCAGTTAAAACACTGCTTCCTCCCATTGAAATAATCATATCTGAGAAGCTTCCAACAAGTGGGTTTGCAGTAATACCACTGTATCCGTCAGAGCCACCACATTTAAGACCAACTCTTAATTTGCTTACAGGAACTTCAACTCTTTCAAAAGTATCAGCATACTTTTTAAGTTCTTCAACTATTTTAATACCTTCCGCAACATCATCTTCCACATCCTGTGCATTTAAGAACTTAACTCTTTCATCGTCCCACTCACCGAGAACAGATTTAAAGAGTTCAATGTTGTTGTTTTCACAACCAAGACCAAGAACAAGAACACCTGCGGCATTTGGATGATTTACCATACCCTTTAAAATTTTCTGTGTTACGCTCTGGTCATCACCAAGCTGTGAACAACCAAATGGATGTGGAAAATATTTTGCACCTGTTTTTTCTGCAATTGCCTGAGCAATTTTGTTTACGCAACCAACTGTGTTTACAATCCAGATATCATTTCTGATACCAACATCGCCGTTCTTTCTTACATAACCCATAAAGGTTTTAACCTTATCTGTCTTGTCTGTTTTAACAAATGACTTTTCGTATGTATATTCAAGAATTGAAGAAAGGTTTGTTTTTGTGTTATGTGTGTGAACATGGTCACCTTTCTTAATATCTTCTGTTGCGTGACCTATTGGACAACCGTATTTTACAATGTTTTCCCCTGCTTTAATATCGCAGTCTGCATACTTGTGTCCTGACTTAAGGTCAATAACGACATTATCAAGCTTATTTATTTTCATATTTCATTACCTCTTCATAAAGATGCTCTAAACTCTGTCCCCAGAATTTTTCGTTTTTGAGAATTGCCATAACATCATTTTCCTGAATGAATTTAATGATTTCTGCATCATCGCTTGGTGTTCCTTCTTTATAAAACTTAATAAGATTATAAAGTGAGAAAATGAGATTTTCAGGCATTTTGTTTTCTCTCTTGATGTATTCTAAAAGTGATGGAAGCACTCTTACTTTGAATTTATCAACAGAGTTAAGTGAAATTGATGCTAAATAGTGTTTGATGTATGGATTGTTGAATCTTTCCATAACGCCGTCTGCATATTCAACAAGTTCTTCCTTTGGAAGGTCAAGTGTTGGAATAATTTCTTCGTAAACGCACTTTCTTAAGAATTCAGACATAACTTCGTCTTCCATACAAGATTTAACAGTTTCAAGACCTGATAAAAGCGCATAAGGTGTCATAGATGTGTGAGCACCGTTTAAGATTCTTACCTTTCTTGTTCTGTACATATCAAGGTTATCAGTTACGATAACATTAAGATCTGTTTTATCAAATGGGATTTCATTTAAAATAGCTTTTGGTCCTTCAATAACCCAAAGATGGAAAAGTTCGCTTGTGTTAACCATATTATCTTCATAACCAAGCTCCATATCTTCGTCTTTTGGATAACCTGTAACGATTCTGTCAACAAGTGTGTTGCAGAAAATGTTTTCATTTTCTACCCAGTTAACGAATTCTGCACCAAGCTCCCACTTTTCTGCATATTTTAAAATGATAGATTTTAATGTTTCACCATTTTTTGAAATAAGTTCGCAAGGAAGGAAAATAAAGCCTTTCATTCCGTTTTTGAATCTTCTGTATAAAAGTGCTGTAACCTTTGCAGGGAAAGATACAGGTGGAACATCAGAAAGCTTATCATCTTCGTTATAAGCAATACCTGATTCTGTTGTGTTTGAAACAACAAATCTGAAGCTTTCAACATCTGCAAGTTTTAAATATTCTTCGTAATCTTCATAAGGATTTACGCATCTTGAAATAACATCAATAATTTTCTTATCAACTACAGGCTCACCGTTTCTTAATCCTCTCATTACATGAGTATATACACAGTTTTGTTCTTCAAGCTTTTTGCACATTCCCTGAGCAATTGGCTGAACAACTGCAACTGATGCATCAAAATTCTGTTCTTCATCTAAAATCTGAATCATCCAGTCAACAAAGCCTCTTAAAAAGCCGCCTTCACCGAACTGAATAACCTTTTCTGTTCTCAACACTTTTTTAAATTCCATCTCAAATCCTCCATTTATTAAATTTATTTTACTTTATTATACAACATCTGCCATACAAATTCAATCATTTTTTAAAAAAACTTGACAAAAACCTGAATTTTCAGTCCATATCAAGAATATTTACCACAGAAACCTTCTTTTTTTCTGCATAATCAACTGTATTTTTTGTTCCACCTTTGCTTCCGTTGTATACTGCAACAACTTTACAACTTCTGTCCACCATCCACATATTTCTTATCTGGAAGCAGAACCTTGTGTATTTTTCTGATATAAATATTGAATAATCTGCACTATTCATAATTTCGTGATAATTCATTCTGTCTGCAAGACACCAGGAGCGTTCAAACCCTTCGTATGGCGAAGCACAGATAAGTTTTATATCAGGATTATTCTTTTTCTCATCAATCACAATCTGCGCTGCCCACATATCAACGCCTCTTGCCATACCCGTTATGAATGTGGTTATGCCTTCTTCAATGGTATTTTTTATTTCTGTTTTTAATCTTTCTTTTATTTCTTTCTCGTACATCTGCACTTTATCAGGTCTGTGCCCCGTAAAGCAACATCTTTTTGCCTTTTGTTCCATTTATCTACTCCGCAATTTTGTCTATCTTTTCAAGTTCTTCTGTTGTAAAGTTTGTGTTTTCAAGCATTTTTATATTTTCTGAAATCTGCTCTGGTTTTGATGCACCTATAAGCACGCTTGTGATTCCTTCTTTATTATATACCCAGGCAAGCGCCATCTGGGCTAAAGTCTGTCCTCTTTCTTTTGCAATTTCATTAAGTGCTTTTACTTTTTCAATTTTTTCTGCCACCAAATTTTCTTTTAAAAATCTGCCGTCTGTTCTCACTCTGCTATCATCAGGAATACCTTTTAAATATCTTTCGGTGAGTAACCCCTGTGCAAGAGGGCTGAATATAATCATTCCCTTTTTCTCCGCAATCACAGTATCAAGTATTCCGTTTTTCTCAACAGTTCTGTTAAATATTGAATATGAATTCTGATTTATCACAAACGGACATTTAAGCTCTTTAAGAATATCAGAAGCTTTTTTCATAGTTTCGCCATCATAATTGGAAAGACCCGCATAAAGAGCCTTACCGCTTTTCACTATTCTGTCAAGTGCCCACATCGTTTCTTCAAGTGGTGTTTCTTTATCCATTCTGTGATGATAGAAAATATCAACATAATCAATATTCATTCTTTTAAGACTCTGGTCCAAACTTGCAGAAAGATATTTTTTGCTTCCCCCGTCACCATAAGGACCTGCCCACATATAATAGCCGGCTTTTGTGCTTATTATCATTTCATCACGATATGCTTTCATATCATTATTGAGTATTTTACCGAAATTGATTTCTGCACTCCCAGCCTCCGGACCATAATTATTGGCAAGGTCAAAATGAGTTATGCCACTGTCAAATGCAGTAAAGCACATTTTCTGCATATTTTTAAAATCTGCATTATCACCAAAGTTGTGCCAAAGGCCAAGTGAAACTGCAGGAAGTTTAAGTCCGCTTTCTCCGCACTTATTGTACTGCATTTCTTCATATCTTTTTTCATTTGCTTTATACTGCATAATTCATCCTCCTATTTTATCAGAGCCTTTTCCTCTGTTATTATAGAGTTACTCCAATACAGCCCTTTTAAACAGACATATTTTAACATTGTTTATTATACCACACGGCTTTATATATTGGCAATAAAAAAAACACCCGAAGGTGTTTTTTTCAGATTATCTTCTTAAGAATGATGGAATGTTGAATCCGTCATCTTCATCACTTTTCGCTTCTGATTCAGATGAACCGCTCATCTGATCTCTTTCAGCTTTAAGCTGGTCAAAAAGTGTTGTGTTTTTAGTTGAACCAAAAGTTGGTTTTGCAGGTTCTTCAGGCTTTGAGAAAACAATACCTGATTTTGAATCAAAACCTGTTGCAATAACTGTAATTGCAAGTTCTTCGCCCATTGTTTCATCAATAGCTGTACCAAAGATGATATTTGCTGAAGGATCAACATGCTGCTGAATGATTTCGTTAGCCTGTCTAACTTCAAGGATACCGAGGTTTGCACCTGAGATGTTAATAAGAACACCCTTAGCACCATCGATAGTTGTTTCGAGCAATGGACTTGAAATAGCTGCAAGAGCTGCTTCCTCTGCTCTGTTATCACCTTTAGCAGAACCGATACCCATATGAGCATAGCCTGCATTCTTCATAATCTGTTTAACATCGGCAAAGTCAAGGTTAATAAGACCGTCACCTGTGATTGTGTCAGAAATACTCTGAACACCCTGTCTTAAAATATCGTTAGCCATACCGAAAGCATCAGTTAAAAGTGTATTCTTCTGAGCGATTTCGAAAAGCTTATCATTTGGAATTGTGATTAAAGTATCAACATTTGCTTTAAGGTTTTCAATACCTTTAACTGCTTTTTCTGATCTTGGTTTTCCTTCAAAACCGAAAGGCTTTGTTACAACACCAACAGTTAAGATACCCATTTCTTTAGCAAGACCTGCAACAACAGGAGCTGAACCTGTACCTGTTCCGCCACCCATACCTGCAGTGATGAATACCATATCTGCGCCTCTTAAAGCCTGACCGATTTCTTCAATGCTTTCTTCAGCTGCTTTACGACCGATTTCAGGGTCTGCGCCTGCGCCAAGACCTTTGGTAAGTTTTTCACCAATCTGGATTTTAACATCTGCTTCTGATTTTAAAAGTGCCTGTTTATCTGTGTTAATTGCAATAAACTCAACGCCGTTAAGTCCTGCCTGTACCATTGTGTTAACTGCGTTGTTACCGCCGCCACCACAACCAACAACTTTAATTTGTGTAACATTCGTGCTGCCGTCAAGTGCAAAATCAATTGCCATTTTCAATTCCTCCTATGTAAATCTTTTAATTTTCGTGGTTAGATAACCATATTATAATACATAGGCATAAATTTGTAAACCTTTTTTTAAAAATATTTTTTATTGTGTAAAGCTTTTATACTTAACACCACTTCCCAACCCCTTTATTTTAAAGGCTTTGCAGAATCATAACTACCGGCTAAGCCGGTAGTTTGCTCTGCGACTATAAGTCGCTGTTACTGGCGGGACTGAAAGTCCACCGAATAATCTGCCAGCCGCAAGCGGTTTCAAGCTACCGCTAAAGCGGTTGGCTTATTTTCTGCTT
>JAZROD010000034.1:0-1888 GCA_045648505.1 Clostridia bacterium
AATGAATTGAAAAGATATATTGATTACTACAACAACGAAAGAATTTCTTTAAAACTAAAAGGAATGAGTCCAGTACAATACCGAACTCATTCACAAGCAAGTTAATATTAAATTTTGTCTAAACTTTGGGGTTCACTTCAACCTGGTGTGCTTTTAAATAGTATATTTGAATTCTAAAGAAAAAACACACCTGATGGTGTGTATTTTTTATGGCGACCCGGAAGAGACTCGAACTCTCGACCTCCTGCGTGACAGGCAGGCGTTCTAACCGACTGAACTACCGGGCCATTAACAACAGAAACTATTATAACATAAGAATTTCTATTTGACAAGAGTTTTTTACAAAAAATATTGTAATTTTATTAAAGGTGTGTTAAAATTTAGAAAACAAGAAAGGATATAGACTATGATACCTGCAAAATTAGAAAGAATAAACGAGCTTGCAAAAAAAGCAAAGACATCAGGGCTTACAGAAGAAGAAAAAATTGAACAAAAGAAACTTCGAGAAGAATATATTGGCGAATTTAAAGCATCTTTAAGAGGTATGCTTGAAAACACATATATACAAGAACAAGATGGAACTAAAAGAAAGCTTGAAAAAAAAGATTCTAAATAAGGGGAGAGTTTGATGCAGAAATATGTTCACGATTTACCAATCGGAGCAGTACAGACTTGTTGGGTTCTGGCAGCTGCTGCACTTTTGATTGCGGGATTTGATGTTGTTAATGTTCCTGACAATCAACTTCTATCTGTTGCTGAACACCTTGGAATTGCAATGTTGTTTGCCGGGTGTACAAATCTTTTGGTATTTATTTTTAATAAAAAAGAAATGCACGGTTCAAGATGGTTGCTCGCGGATGGTTTGGCAACCGCACTGTTATCAATATTCCCATTGTTCAACAAAATGATTATTCCAAGTGTTATTCCGCTTTTCTTCGGTATATGGGAACTGTTTTTGGGCGTTATAAAATTCATAGAATCTACTGAACTTTATGATGATAAAATAAAAGGATGGCAAATTTTTTTGAGTATAGGAATTGTTGAAATTTTTTCAGGTGTGGCATCTCTTATGAAACCTGTAGAAGATTATGTTGGTGTCAACCACGTTATAGCCATCATTTTCTTTGTTCAGTGTATTGGTTATATATTTAAAATGAAATTTTATAATAACCTTGTTATAAAAAGGAGTAAATAATGAAAATTGTATTACAGAGAGTTCTTGAAGCAAGCGTTAGTATTGATGGAGAGATAAAAGGAAAAATAAATAAAGGTTATCTTCTGCTACTTGGTGTTTCAAATGAAGACACAAAAGAAATTGCAGATAAGATGATTGAAAAAGTTGCAAGATTAAGAATTTTTGAAGATGAAAACGGAAAAACCAATTTGAGTATTGACCAGGTGGATGGGGAAGTACTTGTTGTTTCCCAGTTTACTCTTTATGCAGACTGCAAAAAGGGTAACAGACCAAGCTTTATAAATGCAGGTGCACCGCAGATGGCAAATGAACTTTATGAATATGTACTTGAAAGATGCAGAGAAATGTTTAAAAACACACAGTGTGGAGAGTTCGGAGCAGATATGAAGGTATCACTTGTTAATGATGGTCCGTTTACAATAGTTTTAGACAGTAAAGAAATATGTTAAAAAAGCGAGCATAAGCTTGAAGTAGTCAATACTTTGTAGACACAAAAAAGAATATTTCAGCTGCCTGTTCAAGTCTGTATTGAACAGGCGGTTTTCTGTATACAATCATAACTACCGGCTAAGCCGGTAGTTTGCTCTGCGACTATAAGTCGCTGTTACTGGCGGGACTGAAAGTCCACCGAATAATCTGCCAGCCGCAAGCGGTTTCAAGCTACCGCTAAAGCGGTTGGCTTATTTTCTGCTT
>JAZROD010000035.1:0-48657 GCA_045648505.1 Clostridia bacterium
TGTTGTATTGATTGGTGTTATGGCAAAAAATACAGATATCCCTTATGAAAAATGGGTAGAAACAATAAAGAACACAGTACCTGAAAAGTTTTTGGATGTAAACTTAAAAGCTTTTGAACTTGGATATAACTTATAATAAAAGGAAGTGACATCAAAATGGGGATTTATCAAAAAGAATTAGAATGTATGAGTCGTGAAGACATCAGAGCATTACAAAGCGAAAGACTCATATGGCAAGTTAAAAGAATGTACGAGAGAGTAGAACTATTTCGTCAGAGAATGGATGAGAAAGGATTAAAGCCTGAGGATATAAAGGGAGTAGAAGATTTACATAAACTGCCTTTTTCATACAAGCAGGATTTGAGAGATTATTATCCGTACGGTCTTTTTGCAGAACCATTGGAAAATATTGTAAGACTTCATGCATCAAGTGGTACAACAGGAAAACAAATTGTTGTAGGTTATACAAAAAATGACCTTGATAAGTGGGCAGACTGTGTTGCACGAATGATGGTGGGAATCGGACAGACAGATGAATCCTTTATTCAGGTTTCTTACGGTTATGGCTTGTTTACAGGCGGTCTTGGTGCTCACGATGGTGCTACACGTGTTGGTGCTACTGTTGTCCCTACATCTGCAGGTAACACTTCAAGACAAATTCAGACTATGATAGATTTTGGTTCTACATGCCTTTGCTGTACACCTTCTTATGCTATGTATCTTGGTGAATATATAGCTGAAACAGGAAATAAAGACAATATCAAGTTAAAAGCAGGTATTTTCGGTGCAGAACCTTGGACGGAAGATATGCGTCAGGCAATAGAAGAAAAGCTTAATTGCAAAGCTTATGATATTTATGGACTTTCTGAAATTTTAGGGCCTGGTGTAGCTTGTGAATGTGAAGAACAGTCAGGTATGCATGTTTGGGAAGATAATTTCATTCCTGAAATTATTGACCCTGATACTGAAGAAGTTTTACCTGCAGGGGAAAGCGGTGAACTTGTATTTACTACAATAACCAAAGAAGGTTTCCCACTTATAAGATACAGAACAAAAGATATCTGTTCACTTAACTATGAAAAATGTAAGTGCGGAAGAACTCATGTTAGAATGAGAAAGCCTACAGGCAGAAGCGACGATATGCTTATTATCAGAGGTGTAAATGTATTCCCATCACAGATTGAGGAAGTTCTCCTTAAAGTCGGGGAAGGAATCACACCTAACTATCAGATAGTTGTAGACAGAGTTAATAACACAGACACATTAGATGTTTATGTTGAAATGACAGAAGAATTATTCTCTGATGAAATTAAAGGTATTGAAAAGATTGAAAAGAGAATTACTGAAGAAATCCGTTCAATGCTTGGAATTGGTGCAAAAGTTCACCTTGTTAATCCTAAATCAATTGCTCGAAGTGAAGGTAAAGCAAAGAGAGTTATTGATAACAGAAAATTAAGTTAAGGAGTGGTAATATGAAATTAAAGCAGCTTTCTATTTTCCTTGAAAATAAAACAGGCAGACTTGCAGCTGCCCTTGATTTATTAGGTAAAAACGGTATTAACCTGAGTGCTTTTTCTTTAGCAGACACAACTGACTTTGGTGTTGCAAGAATGATTGTTGATGATTGCGACAAAGCAAAAGTAGTTTTTAAAGAAGCAGGTATTGTTGTTAAAGTTGTTGAAGTTTTTGCCACCAATGTTGCAGATGAACCTGGTGCTTTGGTTCATTTGCTCGAAAAACTTTCTGAAGGCGGAGTGTCAGTTGAGTATATGTATGCATTCTTCGGCAAAGCTTCAGAAGAAGCTTTAATGGTGTTTAAAGTTGATGATGTTTCTAAAGCAGAAGAAATTGTAAAATAATTATAACCCCGACACTTAATTGTATCGGGGTTATTCTTAAAATTTTCTTATTAGACCAATTACTGTTCCAAGTATTTGTAAATTTTCAGGATAAATAGGCTCATATTCAGGATTTTCTGGCATAAGACAGATTTTATCATTTGTTTTGATAAGTCTTTTTACGGTTGCAGTGTCATCCATAAGTGCTACAACAATGGAATTGTTGTCTGCGTCGTTTTGTTTCTTTACTATAACGGTATCTTTGTCATAGATTCCTGCATTTATCATTGAGTTACCTGAAACTTTAAGCATAAAAAGTTCATCGCTGTTTCCAAAATGAGTTGGAAGTGGATAATATTCATCAATAGTTTCATAGGCGAAAACAGGTGTACCTGCAGTAATAGTTCCCAATACAGGGATTGATGAATAAGTAACATCATTAACAGGTTTAAGAGTTCGTTGTTTGTTTTTATCGCTTTTTAAATATCCCTTTTCCTGTATGAGTTTTAAATGATTATAAACAGTAGAAGGGGAGCTTAATCCTGCTTTTTTACATATTTCTCTCACGGTTGGAGAGTAACCGTATTCTGATATGTAGTCTGTTACTATTTTTAAAATTTCAGATTGTTTTTTAGTAAGCATTTTAATCACCATATATATTATATAATATATATGTAATTTTTGCAAATAAAGTTGAAAAAAATATTAAATTATGGTATATTTAACAATAAGATATACTGATATGAGGTGTTAATATGAGTGAAGTTTTTAATTTGTGGGAAAATACTCCTGGTATGTGTGAAGAGGTCCCTACTATTACATACTATGAACCTGAAAATAAGACAACCGATATGGCAGTTGTGATTTTTCCCGGTGGCGGATACAGCCACAGAGCCGTTCACGAAGGACAAGGATATGCGGAATTTTTAAATAAATATGGAATTACCGCTTTTGTAGTTGCATACAGAGTTTCACCACACAGATTTCCGTTAGAGCTATCAGATGCAAGAAGAAGTGTGAGATATGTAAGATATTATGCCGAAAAATTCGGTATTGATAAAAACAAAGTCTGTGTTATGGGTTCTTCTGCAGGCGGCCATCTTGCGGCACTTGTATCTACATATTTTAATGAGATAGAATTTGAAGGTGTTGATGAAATTGATAAAGAAGATTTTATCCCAAACAAACAGATTTTATGTTATCCTGTAATAGCACTTGGTGGTAAGTCGGTTGCACATGTAGGTTCAGGTAAGAATTTACTCGGTGAATTTTATGCCGATATGTGGGAAGCTTGTTCTCCAAATCTTATTGCAAGTGAAAAGACACCTGATGCATTTATCTGGCATACATTTGAAGACGGTGCAGTTAATGTTGTTAACAGCCTTGATTACGCAAAGAAACTGAAAGAGCTTAATAAAAGAGTTGAAATGCATATTTTCCCTGAAGGTCCTCATGGATTAGGTCTTGCACCTGTTAAAGACGATGTGAGTGAAAATGATAACAGAATCAGAAAATATGTTTCTCAATGGGGAGAACTGCTTATTGGCTGGTTAAAATATATTAACTACTTAAACTGAGGTGAACTATGTTAAATTCTTCATTTATTGAACTTATACATAAAGGAACGCTTATTCAAAGATGGAATGACCATATAAGACCATTTACAGGTTTTACAGAAATAGATAAGCAGGCTCATAAAATTTTCTATGCTTATGTTCTTGCCAAGTCCAATGAAGATTGCGGTGGCAAGGTTGATATGTGTAATCTTATTGAAGGTCTTATTTTTGAATATATACACAGAATTATTCTTACAGATATCAAACCGCCTATTTATCATAAGCTGATAGCTGAAAAAGGCGCAGAAATGAATAAATGGGTAATAGAGCAGACCATTGATGAAATTAAATCAATAGACGAAGCTTTTGCACAGAGAATGGTATCTTATTTTAATGATGAAGAATACAGTAAACAGGAAAAGATAATAATTAAATTTGCGCATTATCTTGCTACCCGTTGGGAATTTGATGTTATATATCCGTATAACACAACTATGTATAACATAGAAAAGACTAAAAAAGAAGTTGAGAATTCTTTGTCAGGTTGTCCTTGGTTTGAAGGAAAAATTGAAATTTATCAGAATCCTAAAATTTTAGATTTTGTAAATTTAATCGGCAGACTGAGATTCCAGCAAAGATGGACTGCAACCGCAAGAATTCCGCAGACATCTGTTATTGGTCACACTTTAGTCGTGGCGTTTTTATCTTATTTCTTCAGCGTTGGTAATGGTTACAGTAAAAAAAGATGTGAAAACAATTTCTTTGGTGGGTTGTTTCACGACTTGCCTGAAGTTTTAACCCGTGACATAATTTCTCCTGTTAAAAGGGGAATTGAAGGTCTTGATGAACTTATAAAAGGCATTGAAGTATCACAACTTGAAGAAATAGTTTATCCGCTTATACCTGAAAACTGGACAGTTGATATTGATTATTATACAGATGATGAATTTGATTCAAAAATCAAAGAAGAGGGTATTGTTAAAAAAGTTACTACAGAAGAAATAAGTGCAAAATATGATAGTGATGAGTTTAATCCTATAGACGGACAGATTATCAGGGTATGTGATCATATTTCGGCTTATCTTGAAGCATATATGTCTGTTATGAATGGCGTTCAGACAGAGTCGCTTATGCAGTCTATGAATACATTGTATGGTCTTTATAAGGATAAATGTATTGATAATGTTGAGTATGGAAAATATTTTGAGGAGTTTTATCCTCATAAAATTCAGGAGAAAATATGAAGATTACAGTATTAGACAGAAATACAGTTACAATTGGAGATATTGATTTTTCGGTGTTTGACCAATTTGGTGATGTTACATTTTACGATGCTATGGATAATAGTCTTATAGCTGATTGTATTGGTGATTCTGAAGCAGTAATTTGTAACAAAGCAAAAATTACTGCAGAAGTTATGGAGAAATGTCCTAATCTTAAATATGTTGGTCTTTTTGCTACTGGTTACAATAATGTTGATATTGAATATGCATCTCAAAAAGATATAACAGTTTGTAATGCACCGGGTTATTCAAGAGATTCTGTTGTTCAGCATGTATTTTCACTTTTAATGCAGATTGCAGGAAGCATCGGACAGTATGATTCCTTTGTTAAAGCAGGTAACTGGACATTAAGTCCTCTGTTTTCCTGTTTTCCGTTTCCTATTATTGAGCTTGCGGGAAAAACTATGGGAATTATCGGTTATGGTGATATAGGTAAAAAAGTTGCAACTGTTGTCAGTGCATTGGGAATGAAGGTTGTGATTTCTACAAGAACAAAACCTGAAAACTGCGAATTTGAAGCGCTTTCAAAAGAAGAACTTTTCGCGGTTTCAGATGTTATCAGCCTTAATTGTCCGCTTAATAAAGAAACAGAAAAGCTTATTAACAGAAAAACTCTTTCTTTGATGAAGAAAACTGCTATAATCATCAATACTTCAAGAGGTGGAGTGATTGATGAATATGCTTTGGCAGATGCTCTTAATAATGGCGATATTTTTGCCGCAGGACTTGATGTTTTAACAGATGAGCCTATGAGTAAAGATTGCCCGCTTGTTAATGTGAAAAATTGTATAATTACACCGCATACTGCCTGGGCATCGTTAGAAGCAAGAAAAAGACTGGTTAAACTTGTGTGTGAAAATCTTTCAGCATTTATGGAAGGTAAAACAATAAATAAAGTAAATTGAAAGAAGGACAAAAAATGAGAGAGAAAATTAAAATGACCACTCCACTCGTTGAGATGGATGGCGACGAAATGACCAGAATTATCTGGCAGATGATAAAGGATATACTTTTGATTCCGCATATTGATTTAAAAACAGAGTATTATGACCTTGGCCTTGAAAACAGAAATAATACTGATGATAAAGTTACTTTTGAAAGTGCAGAAGCAACTAAAAAATATGGTGTTGCAGTAAAATGTGCTACAATCACACCAAATGCGGCAAGAATGACAGAATATAACCTTAAAGAAATGTGGAAGTCACCAAATGGCACAATCAGAGCTATTTTAGACGGAACTGTATTCAGAACACCTATACTTGTAAAAGGTATTACGCCATATATTCCTACATGGACAAAACCTATTACAATAGCAAGACACGCTTATGGTGATGTATATAAGAATGTTGAAATGAAAATCAAGCAGGGAAGTAAAGCAGAACTTGTTTGCACAGATGCAAATGGAAATGTTACAAAAGAATTGATTTATGATTTTGCAGACAGTAATGGTATTATTCAGGGGCTTCACAACAAAGATAATTCTATTGCAAGCTTTGCAAGAGCGTGCTTTAATTTTGCTATTGATATGAAACAGGATTTGTGGTTTGCAACAAAAGATACAATTTCAAAGAAATATGACCACACATTCAAAGATATTTTTGCAGAGATTTATGAAAATGAATACAAAGCTAAATTTGAAGAACTTGGCATAGAATATTTCTATACACTTATAGACGATGCAGTTGCCAGGGTAATCCGTTCAGACGGCGGATACATTTGGGCTTGTAAAAATTACGATGGCGATGTTATGAGTGATATGATTGCAACTGCCTACGGTTCTCTTGCTATGATGACATCTGTACTTGTTTCTCCTGACGGAGTTTACGAATATGAAGCTGCACACGGAACTGTGCAAAGACATTATTATAAATATCTCAAAGGCGAAAAGACATCAACAAACTCTGTTGCAACATTGTTTGCGTGGACAGGTGCATTAAGAAAAAGGGGAGAACTTGATAATCTGCCTGACTTAATTAAATTTGCAGATGATTTGGAAAAAGCTACAATTATGACAATAGAAAACGGTATTATGACAGGTGATTTAGCATTGATATCAACACTTGAAAATAAGAAAACTGTTGACACCGAAACATTCCTTGTTGAAGTTAATAAAACACTTGAATCTATTATGTAATAAAAAATCTGTAAAGCGTAACGCTTTACAGATTTTTTATTGAGAAACATAAGTTGTATTGTAACTGTCGTATATAACCATACCTGGTTTTGCACCTGAAGGTTTTTTAACATTTTTTACTTCAGTAAAATCAACGGGTGTTTTTGCACCTGATTTTGCTTTTGAATTTAAAGCGGCGAGTTTGGCAGCTTCTATTATAACTTTATTCGGAATTTCTTCATCATATTTTTTTACTATTATTACATGAGAGCCGGGTATGTTTTTTGTGTGAAGCCACATATCGTGGCTTCTTGCCATTTTCAGTGTAAGAAAATCGTTTTGTCTGTTATTCTTACCAACATAAACGGTATATCCGTCAATGTCATATTCCTTAGGCTTTGATATTTCTGTTTTAGCCTTTTTCTTCTTTTTATTTTGCTCTATGGCAGTAATATAACCTTCATTTGTAAGTTCTTCTTTGATTTCTAAAATTTCCTGTATGCTTTCTGCTCTTGAAAGAGAATCAGCAACAGTTTCAAGATAATTTAATTCTTTTTCTGTTTTTTCAATCTGAATTATTGATTGTTCTTCAGTTGTTTTAGCTTTGTTGTACTTTGCAAAATATTTTTGAGCATTCTGTGCAGGAGAAAGTTCAGGCAACAGTTTAATCTTTAATTCGGGATAATTTTCGTCGAAATAATTCAATACAGTCACTTCGCTCATACCGTCGCTTATCTGATAAATGTTTGCAGTAATAAGCTCACCGTATTGTTTGAACTTCTCTCTTCCTGATGCATCCAAAAGCTGTTGTCTGAATATTTTAAGCTTTTTTTCACATCTTTCAATGTTGTTTGAAAGTAATTTATCCAGTTGGCTTGAAAAATTGTTTAGTTTCTGTTTTAATGCTTTCCCGTAATAAAATTTCTCAATGGCTTCGGAAATTGTATCAGTATAAATTATATTCAGTTCACCATCATACTGCAGTATTTCTGTAGCTGAAAAATCGAGGGGAGAAGAATCTTTGTTATATATCACACAAGGCTTGAAATTGTTTTTAATATTATCAAAAGTATCTTTAAGTGCAGTCTGATAATTTGTCTTTTCTGCAAGATAACATATTTCTCTTGCGGTAATTTTACCGATTCCGTAAATTTTTGACATAATATCGGCTTCGGGATTTTCTTCGTTAATTGTTATATTTTCAAAATTAGCTTCTATTGGATTGATTTTGTTTTGTTTTTCAGGGAATTTGTAGGTCAGCATCGGAAGAATTTGTCTTACAGTGCTTGTTGAAACATCAATTCTTTTGATACAGTCAATTATTTTATTTTCTTCGTCTAAAAGAATTATATTACTGTATTTGCCGAGAAGCTCTATAACAAGCTTTTTGGTTGTTAAATCAGAAAGCTCATTATATCCCTGTAATTCTATAATAACAATTCTTTCGAAATCGTATTGAGTTATTGCAGTGATTTTATAAGAAACCAGATGCTTTCTTAAAAGCATACAAAACATTGGTGCAACTTCCGGGTTTTCAAACTTTGAGTTTGTAAGATAAATTCTTGGAAAGTTAGGATTTGCACTTATATGAAGTTTGGAATTACAACCGTTTGAGCGGAGAGAAATGATTATTTCATCCTTTTGTGGTTGGTGTATTTTATCTATTTTTGCATTTATAATTGTGTTGTTTGCTTCATTGACAAAACATTTAACAACTGATGCGTCAAAAGCCATTTTTGTACTCCTTGAAATTTTTGTTAAGTATAACATAATTTTTATGTGTTTGTAAAGGAAAATTATAGAATAAAAAGAAGAAAATCTATTGAAAATTTATAGAATTGTGGTATAATAGATATATTGTTATGTATAAAGTGGGGAGATAGTGTATGAAAAGCGATACAGTATTATGCAGATGCTTTGGAATTACTTATGGAGAAATAGAAAAAGCAGTTAAAGACGGTGCAAGAACATACGATGAAGTAAGCGAAGCAACACAGTGCGGACAAGGCTGTGGCAGATGTGCTGCAGATATTGCAAAAATTATAAAAGCAATAATAAAGGAGCTTTGATTATGGAAAACTGGAATGGTTTTAATAAACAAGAATTCTCATTTAAAGACAGAAAGGCAATTGTAGTTTTCCCAAACGGAAACAGTAATGGCAGATGGTTGTTTAAAACAGAATATTTCGGCGCTTTTCCTGAATTTGAAATTAAAATGGTTGAAAAAGGATATCATTTGTGCTTTGTTCAGACTAAAACAAGATGGGCTACCGATGAAGATATGCAGATTATGAAAGAGTTTTCTGATTATGTTTCTGAAAACTTTGGATTAAGTGAAAAATGTGTTCCTGTTGGAATGAGCTGCGGAGGTCTTAAGGCAGTTAAATTCGCGGAAAGATATCCTGAAAAAATTGCAGTTATGTATATTGATGCTCCTGTTCTCAATATTTTAAGTATGGCAATTGGTACTACTAATATTGATGTGTGGCAGGAACTTGTAAATGCTTATGGTTTCTCAAAGTCTACTGTGCTGAATTTCAGAGAAAGCCCAATAGATAATATGGATATTCTTATTAAAAATGACATTCCGGTAATTATGGTGTATGGTGATGCTGATCCTACCGTTTGTTACAGTGAAAACGGAAAAGTTCTTGAGGATTATTATATTAAGAATAATGGCAGAATTAAGGTTATAGCAAAGTCGATGATTGGACATCATCCTCACGGACTTGAAAATACAGAAATTATTGAAAAATTTGTTGAAGAAAATTATGGAGAGTAATCATGGATATTAAAGAAAAAGCATTGAATAAACACTACGAGTGGCAAGGAAAGATAGAAGTTAAATCTAAAGTTGCGGTTAAAGACAGTGAAGCTTTATCTTTAGCATATACTCCAGGTGTTGCAAGTGCTTGCCTTGAAATTAAAGACGATGTTGATAAATCTTATCAGCTTACCAGACGCTGGAACCTGGTTGCAGTAGTTACTGATGGTACTGCGGTTCTCGGTCTTGGTGATATCGGTCCTGAAGCAGGTATGCCTGTTATGGAAGGCAAGTGTGTTCTTTTTAAAGAATTTGCAGATGTTGATTCTTTCCCTCTTTGTATTAAATCAAAAGATACTGATGAAATCGTTAAAACAATTTATAATATTTCAGGAAGTTTTGGCGGAATAAATCTTGAAGATATTTCTGCACCAAGATGTTTTGAAATAGAGAAGAAGTTAAAAGAAATATGTGACATTCCTGTTTTTCACGATGATCAGCATGGAACTGCGGTTGTTGTTGCTTCAGCACTTTTAAATGCTTTAAAGGTTGTCGGTAAAAGTATAGAAACTGTCAGAGTTGTTATAAACGGTGCAGGTTCTGCAGGAATTGCAATTGGTAAACATCTTTTAAATTTAGGTGTTAAGAATCTTATTATGTGCGATAAGTTTGGAATTATTTGTGAAGGAATGGAAAACTTAAATTCTGCTCACGAAGAAATCAGTAAACTTACAAATAAAGAAAAAATAAATGGAAATCTTTCTGACGCAATGAATGGTGCTGATGTATTTATCGGTGTGTCTGCTCCGGGAATTGTCACTGAAGATATGATTAAATCAATGAATGCTGATGCTATTGTGTTCCCAATGGCAAATCCCGTTCCTGAAATTATGCCTGATTTAGCACTTAAAGCGGGCGCAAGAGTAGTTGGAACAGGAAGATCTGATTTTAATAATCAGATTAACAATGTGCTTGCTTTCCCGGGTATTTTCCGCGGTGCACTTGATGTAAGAGCAAGCGAAATCAATGAAGAGATGAAGGTTGCGGCATCAATTGCAATAGCTTCTTTAGTTACAGATGATGAGCTTAACGAAGAGTATATTCTTCCTAAAGCATTTGACGAGAGAGTTGGGAAAACTGTTGCAAAGGCAGTTGCTGACGCAGCTGTTAAAACAAATGTTGCAAGAATAAAATAATATTACGGAGGTTGAGTTTCTTGAGTTATAGAGTTGGTTTTGATAATGAAAAATATATAAAAATGCAGTCAGAACATATTGCTGAAAGAATCAATTCCTTCGGTGATAAGCTTTATCTTGAACTTGGTGGAAAGCTTTTTGATGATTTTCATGCTTCACGAGTTCTTCCTGGATTTTTGCCTGATACAAAAATTAAAATGCTTACAAGTCTTAAAGATAAGCTTGAAATTGTTATTGCTATCAGTGCAATTGATATTGTAAAAAACAAAATCAGAGGCGATTATAATATCACTTATGATTTAGATACTTTGCGTCTTATTGATGCATTCAGATCAAATGGTTTTTTAGTAGGCAGTGTTGTTATAACACAGTTTGGCGGAGAACCTGCAGTAAAAACATTTAAAAACAGACTTGAAAAGCTTGGTATAAATGTTTATCTTCATTATCCTATTGAAGGATACCCTGCAAACCTTGAGCTTATAGTAAGTGATGAAGGGTTTGGTAAAAATGAGTACATCGAAACAACAAGACCGCTTGTTGTTGTTACTGCACCGGGACCGGGTAGTGGAAAGATGGCAACTTGTTTATCTCAGCTTTATCATGAACATAAAAGAGGTAATAAAGCAGGTTATGCAAAATTTGAAACATTTCCTGTATGGAATATTCCTCTTAAGCATCCTGTTAATCTTGCTTATGAAGCGGCAACTGCAGATTTAAACGATTTGAATCTTATTGATCCATTCCATTTGGAAGCTTATAATATTTCTGCAGTAAATTATAACAGAGATATTGAAGTTTTCCCTGTTTTAAATGCTATTTTTGAAAAAATACTTGGCGAAAGCCCTTATAAATCACCTACAGATATGGGTGTTAATATGGCGGGGAACTGCATTTTTGATGATGAAGCAGTTTGTGATGCCGCTAAAGATGAAATTGTGAGAAGATATTATCAGACTATGTGTGATAATGTTAAAGGCACTGTTGAAAAAAGTGCGGTTTATAAAATTGAGCTTATAATGAAACAGGCAGGTATTACTACCGATTACAGAAAAGTAGTAAACAAGGCTCTTGAAAGAGCAGAAAAAACTGAAGGACCTGCAGTTGCTATTGAACTTGCAGACGGTAGAATTGTTGCAGGCAAAACATCATCTCTTCTGGGTGCTTCTTCAGCGGCATTGTTGAACGCATTAAAAACCTTGGCAAATATTGATGATGAAGTTAAGCTTATTGCACCTGAAATTATCGAGCCTGTTCAGAATTTAAAGGTTAATCATCTTGGTAACAGTAATCCAAGACTTCACACAGATGAAACCCTTACTGCTTTGTCCATTTCTGCTACGATGGATGAAAATGCAAAAAAAGCTTTGGCTCAACTTGATAATTTAAAGTATTCTCAAGTTCATTCAACTGTTATACTTTCCGAAGTAGACAGACAGATTTTTAAGAAACTTCATATGGATTTAACACAAGAACCTGTATATCAATCTAAAAAATTGTATCACAGATAAAAAACGGTTGACAAATCAGGTCGAAGGTATTATAATTATAACAATTATTTTAAAGGAGAGCAGTATGAAAGTTTTTAGTATTTTATGCACATTAAATACTATGCTAGACGCTATGCTACTAATGATTGTTAAGTCATATAGAGATAGTGCTGTTAGTTGTGCGTAAATACAGAATTTTTGTATTGTAGTATCCACAATATTTTATTGATTTTAAACCTGCGGCCTATCTTGTTTCGCAGGTTAATTTTATTTTAAGGAGATAATATTATGCAGAAAGTTAAAATTACAGACATCACTTTGAGAGAAAACTCTATCAAAAAGGATGCCACACTTGGGTTTAAAGAAAAAGTTGAAATTGCTAAAAAACTTGATAAACTCAATATAGATGTTATTGAAACATCAAAAATAGAAAATAAAAAAACTGATATACTATTTTTACATACTATTTCTCCTCTCGTAACAAACAGTATTTTATCTTGTCCGGTTGATTTTACAGAAGAATCAGTAGAAGAAACATTTAATGCTATCAAGGAAGCTAAAAAGAAAAGACTTCATCTTATGGTTCCTGTTTCTTCAGTACAAATGGAATATATGTGTCATAAAAAACCGGCTATGATTATTGAAATGGTTGAAAAACTTATCACTAAATGTAAAAGCTTATGTGACGATGTTGAATTTTCAGCTTTAGATGCTACAAGAAGTGAAAAAGAATTCTTATATAAAGTAATTGAAACTGCTATATCTGCAGGTGCTAAAACAGTAACTATTTGTGATACTGCAGGAGAAATGCTTCCTGATGAATTCAAATCTTTTATAAAAGACATATCTGAAAATGTAAAAGGGGTAGAAAATGTTGCACTTTCAGTAGAATGCAGTAACAAACTTGATATGGCAACTTCATGTATAATTTCATCAATTGATGCAGGTGTTACACAGATTAAAACAACAATTTCAAGAGGAAATGTTCCTTCAGTTAAATCTGTTGTAGATGTAATCAAAGCAAAAGGAGACTTTATGGGTGTTTCCACAGATGTTAAATTTACTGAACTTGACAGAACTGTAAGTCGTTTAATTATGATGGTTGATGATAAAAAATCTCCTATATCATCAGAAGAAGAAATAGCCGAAAAGAGTAGTGGTGTTATTTTCAGTAAGGGTGATGACATTAAGACAGTAAATGCTATAATTACTAAACTTGGCTATGAACTTTCTGACGAAGACCTTACTAAAGTGTATGATGAATTTGTAAAGCTTTCTGAAAAGAAAGAAATCGGCGTTAAAGAAATTGAAGCTATTATTGCAAGTACTGCACTTCAGGTTACACCAACATTCAAACTTAAAAGTTTTGTTATCAACAGCGGTAATGTTATTAAGTCTACTGCAAATATAATTCTTGTTAAAGGTGACGAAGAGCTTCAGGGAGTTGCAATTGGCGACGGACCTATCGATGCAGCTTTTGTTGCAATTGAACAGATTACAGGCAGACATTTTGAACTTGATGACTTCCAGATTCAGTCTGTAACAGAAGGAAGAGATTCTGTTGGTTCTGCAATTGTAAAACTTCGTTCTGCAGGAAAACTTTACTCTGGAAAAGGTATTTCTACTGATATTGTTGGTGCAAGTATCAATGCATATATAAATGCTATGAATAAAATTTACTTTGAAGAAGCGTAAGGAGGATGCTAAATGAAATTATCTTTTTCAACTAACAGATGGAACGGATTAAAGCTTGATGAATTCGTAGAAATTGCAAAAGAATATAAATTCAAAGGCATCGAGCTTCACAATGTAAAAGAAATTGATGTAAAAACTGCAACTCAGTTTTATCATAAAATAATTGAATACGGACTTGAAATTTCTTGTATGGATATGGTTAACGATGCTTCCGTATGCGATTTTGAAATTATTAAAGAAGAATTTGACAAATGTGTTGAAATATGTAAAATTCTTCGTGCTAAATACATAAGAGTTAAAGCTACTGAAGATAATGAAGCAAAGGTTAAAGAATTTATTGACTATGCTATTTCTGTTGCTGAAGAAAACAACATCGTTATTCTTGTTGAAACAGTTGGTGTTTTCTCTGATACTGCTAAATTAAGAAGCTTTCTTAATCAGTATGCAAGTGATTTTCTCTGCGCTCTCTGGGATTTACATTATCCATACAGAGTGTGTGGTGAATCTCCTGAAAAAACAGTAGAAAATCTTGGTGCATACATCAAGCATATTCATATTAAAGATTCAGATGGTAAAGATGTGTTTACATTTGTTGGTGAAGGTACACTTCCTATACCACAGTTTATGAATGCACTTCGCTCAATAAATTACGATAACTTTATTTCTATTGAATGGGACCCTAAATGGGATGAAGATGTTGCAGATGCAGACATTATTTTCCCACACTTTGTAAGTTATATGTCAAGATATAAAAACCTTTCAAGAAAGAAAAAGGTTCTTTATGAAAATGAAGCGGGAACAGGAAACTTTGTATGGAAAAAAGAAGCTTTGATTGAAAAAACTTTTTCACAGGTTCTTGATACAATGGTTGAAGAATTCCCTGATCAGATTGCAATTAAATATACAACTCTTGATTATACAAGAACATACTCACAGTTCAGAGATGATGTTGATGAATTTGCAAGAGCTTTAGTATCACTTGGCGTAAAAGCAGGTACTCATGTAGCAGTTTGGGCAACAAATGTGCCACAATGGTATATTGCTTTCTGGGCAACCACAAAAATCGGTGCAGTTTTGGTTACAGTTAATACTGCATATAAAATTCACGAAGCAGAATATCTGTTAAGACAGTCAGATACACATACTCTTGTACTTGTAGAAAGCTACAGAGATTCTAATTATAAAGAAATTATAGCAGAGCTTTGTCCTGAACTTGAAACAAGAGATACATCAAAGCCGCTTCACTGTAAGAGACTTCCTTTCCTCAGAAATATCATTACAGTTGATTATAAACAAAAAGGTTGTATTACATGGGATGAAGCACTTTCAAATGCTTCAAAAACATCTCTTGAAGAAGTATATGCAATGGCGGCTAAAGTTGATGTTAACGATGTTTGTAATATGCAATATACTTCAGGAACAACAGGCTTCCCAAAAGGTGTTATGCTCACACATTACAACGTTGTTAATAATGGTAAATGTATTGGCGACAGAATGGACCTTTCAACTGCAGACAGAATGATGATTCAGGTTCCTATGTTCCATTGTTTTGGTATGGTTCTTGCCATGACAGCATCAATGACACACGGTGTTACCATTTTACCACTGCCATATTTCACACCAAAGCCTGCGCTTGCTTGTGTAAACAATGAAAGAATTACAGCTTTCCATGGCGTTCCTACAATGTTTATTGCAATGCTTGAGCATCCTGATTTTGAAAAAACTGACTTTTCATATATGAGAACAGGTATTATGGCAGGTTCGCCTTGTCCTGAACCTGTTATGAATGATGTTCTTAACAAAATGAATATGAAACAAATTACTATCGTTTACGGACAGACTGAAGCTTCTCCGGGATGCACAATGAGCAGTACGGATGATTCTATTGATGTTCGTGTATCTACTGTAGGAAGAGCATTACCTGAAATTGAATGTAAGATTGTTGACCCTGAAACAGGGGAGGATTTACCTGACAATGTAACAGGTGAATTTGTAGCAAGAGGTTATAACATAATGAAAGGTTATTATAAAATGCCTGAAGCTACAGCTGCTGCAATTGATAAAGAAGGCTGGCTCCATACAGGGGACCTTGCATTAAGAACTCCTGAAGGTAATTACAGAATTACAGGCCGTCTTAAAGATATGATTATCCGTGGCGGTGAAAATATCTATCCTAAAGAAATTGAAGAATTTATTTATACTCATGAGAAAGTTCAGGATGTTCAGGTAATCGGCGTTCCTGACAAGCAGTATGGTGAAGAAATTATGGCTTGCATAATTCTTAAAAAAGGCGAAAGCATGACTATTGATGAAATGAAAGATTACATCAAGGCACATATGGCGAAACATAAAGTTCCTAAATATATTGACTTTGTGGAACAGTTCCCAATGAATGCGGCGGGTAAAATTCTTAAATTCAAAATGCGAGAAGATGCGGCTAAAAAGCTTGGCATTGAGCAGATTGAAGGTATTGTGACTAAAGAATAGGAGAGTTAATTATGAACAATTGGAAAATAGATACAAAATGCGTTCAGGGTGGTTATACACCAGGAAACGGAGAACCAAGACAGATACCTATTATTCAGAGCACAACATTTAAATATGATACAAGTGAAGAAATGGGTAAACTTTTTGACCTTGAAGCTTCAGGATATTTCTACTCAAGACTTCAGAATCCGACAAACGACCATGTAGCAGCAAGAATTTGCGAACTTGAGGGTGGAACTGCGGCTATGTTAACATCATCAGGTCAGGCAGCTTCATTCTTCAGTATTTTCAATATTGCAGGATGTGGCGACCATGTTGTTTGTTCTTCAAGTATTTATGGCGGAACATTTAATCTTTTTAATGTTACTATGAGAAAAATGGGTATTGACTTTACTTTCATAAATCCTGATTGTACAGATGAAGAATTAAATGCTGCATTTAAAGAAAATACAAAAGCAGTATTTGGAGAAACAATTTCAAATCCTTCACTTGTTGTTCTTGATATTGAAAGATTTGCAAATGCTGCACATTCACACGGTGTACCGCTTATTATTGATAATACATTTGCAACACCTGTAAATTGCAGACCTTTTGAATTCGGCGCTGACATTGTAACTCATTCTACAACAAAATATATGGATGGCCATGCATCTGCAGTTGGTGGTTGTATTGTAGATTCAGGTAAGTTTGACTGGACAAAATATCCTGACAAATTCCCTGGCCTTTGCACTCCTGATGATAGCTACCATGGTGTAACATATACAGAAAGATTCGGACTTGAAGGTGCATATATTACAAAAGCTACTGCACAGCTTATGAGAGATTTAGGTGCAATACAGTCACCATTTAGTGCATATCTTTTGAATTTAGGACTTGAAAGTTTACCGCTTCGTATGAAAAAACATTGCGAAAATGCTGAAGCAGTCGCTAAATATCTTGCGAATAATGACAAGATTGAATGGGTAAACTACTGTTCACTTGAAGATAATAAATATTATTCATTGGCACAGAAATATCTTAAAAACGGTTCTTGCGGTGTTATCAGCTTTGGTGTTAAAGGTGGCAGAGCGGGTGCAGAAAAGTTTATGAAGAACTTAAAACTTGCATCTATTGAAACTCATGTTGCAGATTCAAAGACTTGTTGTTTACATCCTGCAAGTGCTACACACCGTCAGATGTCTGATGCTGAACTTGAAGCTTGCGGTGTATCACCAGACCTTGTGAGATTTTCTTGCGGTCTTGAAAATGCTGAAGATATTATTGCAGATATTGAAAAGGCTTTAAATCAATAATTTGGAGGTTAAATGAATGCCTATTAAAATTCCAAATAAGTTACCTGCAGTTGAGGTACTTAATCAGGAAAATATATTCGTAATGACTGATACCAGAGCAGAAACTCAGGATATCAGACCACTTAAAATAGTTGTTTTAAATTTGATGCCCTTAAAGATAGAAACAGAAACTCAGTTGGCAAGACTTTTGGGTAATACACCTCTTCAGATTGAGATGGAGCTTATAAGAACCAAATCATATAAGTCAAAAAACATATCACAGGAACATCTTATTACTTTCTATAAAACATTTGATGATATCAAAGAAAACTACTATGACGGAATGATTATAACCGGTGCTCCCGTTGAAAATATGGAGTTTGAGGAAGTTGAATACTGGCCAGAACTTTGTGAAATTATGGAGTGGTCCAAAAGCCATGTTCATAGCACATTTCACATTTGCTGGGGTGCACAGGCGGGTCTTTACTATCATTTTGGTATTAATAAATATAAGATGGAAAAGAAGCTTTCAGGTGTATTTCCACATGTAGCTGACCACAAAACTTCTATTCTTTTCAGAGGATTTGATGATATATTTATGGTTCCACATTCAAGACATACTACGGTTTTGAGAGAAGATATTGAAAAAGAACCAAAACTGAAGATTCTTTCATCTTCTGAAGAAGCAGGAGTTTATGCAGTTTCAACTAAAAACGGCAGACAAATCTTTATTACAGGTCATTCTGAATATGACACAAATACTCTTAAAAATGAGTATATCCGTGATACAAAAGCAGGGCTTAAGGATGTTGATATGCCTAAAAATTATTTTCCTGATAATAATCCTGAAAATGAGCCTGTTTGCACATGGAGGTCTCATGCGAATCTTTTGTTTTCAAATTGGTTAAACTATTTCGTATATCAGACTACACCATATAACGTTAATGACATTAAGAAGGATGAGAATGAAAAAAATAATTGATGCGCATTGTCATATTTACCCCGACAAAATTGCAGAAAAAGCGTCTTCTGCAACGGGAACTTTTTATGATATTAAATGTAAATGTGACGGAAAAGTAAGTACAATGTTACACGAAGGAGAGAAAGCAGGAGTCACACATTATGTAATTCAATCGGTTGCAACTACTCCTGCCCAAGTGCCTAGTATCAATCGTTTCATAGCTGATGAGGTTGAAAAACACAAAGATATTATGACAGGTCTTGGTACTATGCATCCTGATTGTGAAGATAAAGAGAAAGAAATCAATGAGATTCTAGCTATGGGACTTAAAGGTGTGAAATTACACCCTGACATTCAAGGCTTTAAAATTGATGACTATCGAATGTTGAAAATATACGAGCTCTGCGAAAAAAACAATCTTATTGTTCTTATGCATACAGGGGACAACAGATTTGATTTTTCTAATACAAACAGAATGTTACCGATAATTGAAATATATGATAATCTCAAAATTATAGGTGCTCATTTTGGCGGATGGTCTATATGGGAAGAGGCTTGCAGAGTTTTATCTGAACATAAGAATTTTTATGTTGATTGTTCTTCATCTTTATATGCTCTTTCTCCTGAAAAAGCAACAGAGATAATCAATGTATATGGTGCAGATAAGGTTTTGTTCGGAACTGATTATCCTATGTGGAAACCTTCGGAAGAGCTTGAAAGATTTTCAAAACTTAATCTTACACAAGAACAAAGAGATGCGATTTTATATCAGAACGCAGAAAAATTATTTAATATTTAAAGAGCCATAAGGCTCTTTTTTTATGGACTTGCAAAAAATAATTTAAACTTCATAAAATTTATTAATAAATTCAATGGGGTGTAGTATGTTCGGATTTTTCAGTTATTTTGCACAACAGATAATTTTTTTAGTTTCTTATGTTTCAGCAGGAAATTCCTTTCCAAAGCCACTTAATTCAGAAGAAGAGCTTTCTTATCTTAAACAGGCAAGAAATGGGGATGTTGAAGCAAGGAATCTTTTAGTTGAGAAAAATATGCGTCTTGTTGCACATATAGCAAAAAAATATTCTTCCAGCGGATTAGAGTATGAAGATATGTTGTCTATAGGTACTATAGGTCTTATAAAGGCTATTAACACATTTAACTTTGATAAAGGGAATAAGCTTGCAACTTATGCATCAAGATGTATAGATAACGAAATATTGATGGTAATAAGGAATATGAAAAAGTCTGCAAATGATGTTTCTCTTGATGAGCCTATTGGAAAAGATAAAGAAGGAAATGAAATAACCTTTATAGATATTATTACTACAGATGAAGATGATGTTACAGAACAGATTTCAAATAAATATTACATAAAAAAGATATACGAAATTATTGATAAAGTTCTGTCACAAAGAGAAAAAGAAATTATTGTTTACAGGTATGGCCTTTATAGGAGTGAAACTAAAACACAACAGGAAATTGCAGATTATTTTAACATATCAAGGTCGTATATATCACGAATAGAGAAAAAAGCAATAAATAAACTTAAAAAAGCCCTTAAAATATAATTATTTATATTGACTTAAATTTTCAATCGTGTTAAAATTAACAAAAGTTTTGTTTGAAAAGGAAATACTATGAAAAATGTAAATATGTACACCGATGGCGCTTGTTCAGGTAACCCTGGAAAAGGCGGATTTGGTATAATTCTTGAATATAACGGAAAGAAAAAAGAAATTTCAGAAGGTTATGAATTAACAACTAATAACAGAATGGAACTTATGGCAGTAATCAGAGGTCTTGAAGCGCTTAAAGAACTTTGCCATGTAACAGTTACTACAGATTCAAAATATGTTGTTGATGCAGTAAATAAGGGATGGCTTTATAACTGGGAAGAAAATGACTGGAGAAAGTCTGACAGAAAACCTGTTTCAAATGTTGATTTATGGGAAAATCTTCTTGTGTTAATGGAAGAACATGAAGTTGAGTTTGTGTGGGTTGAAGGCCATAACGGACATCCTGAAAACGAAAGATGCGATAAACTGGCAGTTGATGCGTATAACGGCGATGATTTGAAAATTGATTATAACTACAACGGATAAAGGAGATACAAAAATGTTTTTTAAGGAATTTGAATTACCTGTTGCACCGAAGTTTAACGACTTAACTGTAAGCATTACAGAATATGGTGCGGTTTCTGATAACGCAACTGATGCTTCAAAGGCAATCAATGATGCTATTGATTATGTTTCATCACAAGGTGGCGGTCATGTTGTTGTACCTGCAGGAACTTATTTTTCAAAAGGCAGTATTAATCTTAAAAGCAATGTTGATTTACATATGGAAAAAGGTTCAAGAATCAATTTTTCTGACGAACCTGATGACTATTTACCTGCAGTATTTACAAGAATTGAAGGTATCAGATGTTATGGGTATTCACCACTTATCTATGGTACAAATCTTGAAAATGTAGCAATTACAGGTGAAGGTACATTCAATGGCAATGGTGCTAAATGGTGGGACTTCTTCAGAAAAACAAAAGTAAGTACTGCTAAAAATTCAGGCGCAGGTTGTGCAGACCTGATGCAGATGGTAAGAGATGGCGTTCCTGTTGAAGAAAGAAACTTCGCAAAAAAAGAAGGCGGTTTAAGACCGTATTTCTTACAGATTTTGTATACTAAAAACATTCTTATTGAGGGCGTAAGATTTATAAACACTCCTTTCTGGTGTGTTGCACCAACCTTCAGTGAAAATGTAATCATCAGAAATGTAAGCTTTATGACTACTAAAAAGTCACATAACACTGACTCTGTTGATATTGATAGCTGTAAAAATGTTCTTGTTGAAGGCATCAGAGTTGATTCTTCATCTGATGACTGTGTAGTTATTAAATCAGGCAGAGACAGAGATGGTCTTGAAGTTGACTGGCCAACTGAAAATGTTCTTGTAAGAAATTGTAAGTTCAGTAACTGCGGTGCAGGTTGTGTTGTTGGCAGTGAAACATCAGGCGGTATCAGAAATGTATATTTCCACGATTGCGAATGTATCAATTCAAGTAAACCTGTAAGCCTTAAAAGTGCACCTGGCAGAGGCAATGTTGTTGAAAATATTGTTTTTGAAAATATTACAAACAATAAAGGTATTGAAGGTGTTACCGTTACTTTGAGATATTTTGTACAAGGTAATGAAGCTCTTGAAAATATGCCACAGATTAAAAATGTTTATATCAAGAATGTGGATGCAGGTCTTTGCTGGCATGGTTTAAGATTAAGAGGTTATCCTGAAGCACAGCTTGAAAATGTAATTCTTGAGAATGTTAAGATGGAATGTATTGAATCAACTTCTATCATAGAAAATGTTGATGGAATGAAGCTTAACAATGTTCAGGTTAAGTTAAACAAAGAAGACTGGTTTGATTGGGCAACACTTGTACACGATGTTATATGTGAAGAATGAACGGAGGAATATAAAATGTTTTTTAAAGAATTTGAATTACCTACAGAACCAAAATTCAATGATTTAACAGTAAGCGTACTTGATTTTGGTGCAGTTGCAGATGACAAGACAGATTCTGCAAAAGCAATTAACGATGCAATTAACCATGTATCAAACAATGGCGGTGGGAAAGTAGTTATACCTGCAGGTACATATTACTCAACACCTATTACAATGCAGAGTAATGTTAATCTTCACTTGGAAAAAGGTGCAAGAATTAATTTTACTGATAAAATTGAAGATTTTCTTCCTGCTGTTTTCACAAGAATTGAGGGCGTTAGATGTTATAGCTTACATCCGTTGATTTATGGTCTTAACCTTGAAAATGTAGCAATTACAGGTGAAGGTATTTTCAATGGTAACGGTAAAATCTGGTGGGAGAGAGACGAACATAAAAATCTTAATGGTGCAAGAGCTTCAGGGGCGGCATCAATTGATTTACTTCAGATGGCAGCAGATGGTGTTCCTGTTGAAGAGAGAGTATTTGATACTATCGAAAGTGGAATGAGACCATATTTTTTACATTTAATGTATTGTAAAAACTTATTAATTGAAGGTGTTAGATTTATCAATTCACCATTCTGGTGTGTTGCTCCTGTGTTCAGCGAAAACATTATAATAAGAAATATTTCATTTATGTCTCCAAAAGGTAGTCATAACACAGATTCAGTAGATATTGACAGCTGTAAGAATGTTCTTGTTGAAGGCGTTAGAGTTGACTGTTCTTCAGACGACGGTGTAGTTATTAAATCAGGTAGAGACAGAGACGGTCTTGAAGTTAACTGGCCAACAGAAAACGTAGTTGTAAGAAATTGTACTTTTACAAGATCAGGGGGAACCGTTGCAATTGGAAGTGAAACCTCAGGTGGTATAAAAAATATTTATATTCATGACATTATAAGTGATAATAGTTCTTCTGTTGTTAATGTTAAAACTGCACCCGGCAGAGGCAATGTCATAGAAGATATTCACATTGAAAATGTTAAATCAAACAAAGCGATTAATGCTGTTAGCATTACAGCAAAGGCTTTTGTCAAAGGTGATATCGATTTTGTTGATATGCCTAAAGTTAGAAATGTTTATTATAAAAACATTGAAGTTGGTCTTTGCTGGCACGGTTTAAGAGTTATTGGTTTTCAGGATTACCCACTTGAAAATATTCATCTTGAAAATATTAAAATCGGTTGTATTGAATCAACTGCTGTTATTGAACACGTTGACGGTATGCATTTGAACAATGTTGAGGTTTATCTTGATAAAGAAAACTGGTTTGACTGGCAAACACACGGTCATGGTGAGTGTTCAGAAGAATAATTTGAAAAATTTTCAAAAAAGACTTGATTTTTTTAAAAATGTATGTTAAAATATTGCAGTTAACAAGGGCGGTCCGCTGGAGCATGCCAAACTTTTATGAACGCCTGCTAAGGGAGGAGGAAATTCAATGAACGTTATTGATTCAATTACTCAGAGTCAGATTAGAACTGATTTACCTAAATTAATTGTAGGTGACACGATTAAAGTTCACGTAAAAGTTAAGGAAGGAACAAGGGAAAGAATCCAGGTTTATGAAGGTACAATTATTGCAAAGAAACATGGCGGTATCTCAGAAACAATCACTGTAAGAAGACTTTCATACGGTGTTGGGGTTGAAAGAGTATTCCCTGTAAATTCTCCTAATATCAGCAAAATCGAAATCGTGAGAAAAGGTAAGGTTAGAAGAGCTAAACTTTATTACCTCAGAGACAGAGTTGGTAAAGCAGCTAAAGTTAAAGAAAGAATCTAACTTTAAAAAAGGATACCGAACATTTTATATGTTCGGTATATCTTTTATATTTAATGAAAGGTTTGAACCAAATGGATAACAAAGATATCATAACCGAAACTGAAAAAGTTGTTGAAGAAGTTGCTAAAAAAAGTGCAGGCAGAGAAATTCTTGAATGGATTTTTTCTATTGTTATAGCTATTGTTATAGCTCTTATTATAAGACAGTTTATTTTTACTGTTGTAAAAGTTGATGGAGCTTCTATGGAACCAACACTTCAGCACAATGACAGACTTATTGTGTGGAGATTAGGTTATCAGCCTGATAATGGTGATATAATCGTACTTCATCAGGAAGGAAAACTTCCTTATATTAAAAGAATTATTGCAGTTGAAGGTCAGACAGTTGATATAAATTTTGTTACTCATAAGGTTTATGTTGATGGTGTTGAACTTGATGAACCGTACATTAAAGAGCCAACAATGCGTTCAGGTGATGTTAAATTCCCTGTAACTGTTGACGAAGGATGCGTGTTCGTTTTAGGCGATAACAGAAATGATAGCAGAGACAGTAGATTTTCTGATGTTGGAATGGTTAAGGAAGAAGATGTATTAGGTAAAACTATTCTTAGATTTTTCCCATTTTCAGAAATTAAGACATATTGATTTTTAACCCCATATTTAAATATGGGGTTGTTTGATAAGGAGGAATAAGATGAATATTCAATGGTTTCCGGGGCATATGGCAAAAACAAGAAAACAGATTGCTGATGACCTTAAGCTTGTTGATATTATATACGAACTGACTGATGCGCGTGTGCCTGAATCGGGAAGAAACCCTGAAATAGATGCATTGGCACAAAATAAACCAAGAATTCTTATTTTAAATAAATGTGATATGGCAGACGAAGAAGCTAACGAAAAATGGATTAGATATTATAAAGAAAAAGGAATAACTGCCGTTCTTGTTTCTGCAATCAATGGAACAGGTATAAACAAACTTAATGCACTTACGAAAGAAATTCTTGAAGAAAAAGTTAAAGCTAAAGCAGAAAAAGGTATTGTGGGTGAAAGCATCAGAGCGATGATAGTAGGAATACCAAATGTAGGCAAATCTTCTCTTATAAATAAACTTTCAGGAAGAGCAGGTACAAAGACAGGTGACAGACCTGGTGTTACTAAAGGTAAACAATGGATTACTCTGAAAAGCGGAACAATGCTTCTTGATACTCCTGGTATTTTGTGGCCTAAGTTTGACGATGAAGTAATCGGACAGAAGCTGGCTTTTTCAGGTGCTATTAAAGATGAAATTATTGATATTGAAGAACTTGCTTTGTATTTTATTGAATTTATGAAAAATAATTATCCTGAAAATTTAAAAGCAAGATATAAAATTACAGACCTTGATAAAGAAAATGTTGATATTATGTTTGATATCGGCAAAAAGCGTGGATGTGTAATAAGTGGTGGAGATATTGATTATACAAGAGCATCTAAACTTATTATGGATGATTTCAGAAGTTGTAATCTGGGTAGATTAACTTTAGAATTTCCGGAGGAATAAAGACTGAATAAAATCACACATCTTGCGCCGTTTTGCTCATTTGTGTACACAAAGTACACGACAGTCGCAAATCAGCACAATCTGTGCAATTTTCTTTCAGCCTTGTTTTGTGAAAGGAGTTAATGAGTGTAAATATGTATGAAATTGAACAGGAACTTTGGGATCAAGGTTATGAACTGATAGCAGGTGTTGACGAAGTGGGAAGAGGCCCTCTTGCCGGACCTGTTGTTTCTGCAGCCGTTGTACTTAAAAAGGGTCAGGTTATAGAAGGTGTAACAGATTCCAAAAAAATATCAGAAACTAAAAGAGAAAAGCTGATAGATAAAATTCTTCAGGAGGCAGTTGCCTATAGTATTTCGTTTGTTGATGAAAAAGTTATTGATGATATAAACATTAGAAACGCAACTTTTAAAGCAATGAACGAGGCTGTAAATTCTTTGAGCGTTAAGCCTGATTTTGTGCTTATTGACGGAAATGCTATTGAAGGAATGACTCTTCCACATAAAACTGTTATAAAGGGCGATTTAAACTGCAATTGTATTGCAGCCGCATCCATTGTTGCAAAAGTGACAAGAGATAGATTTATGGTAAAACTTGCAGAAAAATATCCTGAATATGATTTTGATAAGCATAAAGGTTATGGAACAAAGCTTCATTATGAAAAGTTGAAAGAATATGGTATTTCTGAAGTTCACAGAAAAACATTTCTTAAAAATTTAGGTGAAAAGTGATGTTTCTTTTTAAAAGTAAAAATGTTGGTGATATGGGTGAGAGAGAATCTGTGAAATTCCTTAAAAAGAAAGGGTACAGAATTCTTGAAACAAATTTTAAAACAAAATTCGGAGAAATAGATATAATCGCCAGGAAAGATGACTATATTTGTTTTGTGGAAGTAAAAACAAGAAGTTCAGATAATTTTGGCGAGCCGAGGGAAGCAGTTAACTTTTATAAACAGCAAAAGATATCTTCCGTTGCAAATTATTACATTATGAACCAAAAAGATGATGTAATGTGCAGATTTGATGTTATTGAAGTTAAATATGAAAAAGAGACTGAAAAAATTACAGAAATTAACCATATTGAAGACGCGTTTTGGTGTAAATAATAAAATAAAATTGCAAAATGAGTGAAAATTTCATAAAATTCTTTAAAAAAATGAAATTTTTGGATAAAAAACTTGCATTTTTCCATAATATGTATTAGAATATATCTATGTTATTTTTCGGAGGTATTACAAAATGAGTTTATCTAAAAAGAATATGGCAATTTCGCCTTCACCTACACTTGCTATTGACTCAAAATTTAAAGAAATGAAAGCAAACGGTGTTGATGTTGTTGGATTCGGAGCAGGAGAACCTGACTTTGAAACACCTGAAAATATTAAAAATGCCGCTATTGAGGCTATAAAAGAAGGATTTACAAGATATACACCTGCTTCAGGTACTCTTGAACTTAAAAAAGCTGTTGCTGAAAAGTTCAAGAAAGATAACAATTTATCTTATGAGCCTTCACAGATTGTTATAAGCAATGGTGCTAAACATTCACTTGTTAATGCTTTTTCTGCTATCTTAAATCCTGGTGATGAAGTAATTATTCCTGCACCATTCTGGGTTAGCTATCCTGAAATGGTTAAAATGGCGGACGGTACACCTAAATTTATTTATACAACAGAAGAAGAAAACTTTAAATTCAGCATTAAACAACTTAAAGAAGCTATTACTGATAAGACAAAAGCTCTTATTTTAAACAGTCCTTCAAATCCTACAGGTATGGTATATACAGAAGATGAATTAAGAGCAATAGCTGATGTTTGTGTAGAAAATAATATTTATGTTATTTCTGATGAAATTTATGAAAAGCTTATATATGAAGGTGAACATATAAGCATTGGTTCATTTAATGAAAAGATTTTTGATTTAACTATTACAATTAACGGTATGTCTAAAAGCTATGCTATGACAGGTTGGAGAATTGGATTTGCAGCTGCTAATCCACAGATTGCAAAGATTATGGCAAATGTTCAGTCTCATGCAGCTTCAAACCCTAATTCAATTGCGCAGAAAGCTGCTCTTGCAGGTCTTACTGGTCCACAGGATAACTTAGTGGAAATGGTTAAAGTGTTTAAAGAAAGACGCGACTATATGGTTGAGAGAATCAACAGTATTGAAGGTGTTTCTTGCATTAAGCCAAATGGTGCGTTCTATGTTATGATGAACATAAAAGCACTTTACGGTAAAGAATTGTTCGGTCAGGTAATTGACAGTGCAGATAAATTTGCTGAATTATTCCTTGAATATGCTAAAGTTGCTGTAGTTCCAGGTACAGGATTTGGTGCAGACGGTTATGTAAGATGGTCTTATGCTACAAGCAAGGAAAATATAAAAGAAGGTCTTGACAGACTTGAAAAGTTCCTTAATAACTGATAAAGGGGAATTCTTATGAAAAACATCGGATTTATTGGAGCAGGAAATATGGGCGGTGCTCTTATTTCAGGGTTGCTTAAAGATAAAACTGAAAATACTGTTTTTGTTTATGATGTAAATGAAAAACTTTTAAATAAGTTTGCTGATAATGGTGCCATTCCTACAGGTTCTGTTGCTGAACTTGCCAAAAAAAGTGAGTATATTGTTGTTGCGGTTAAACCTAATATTTATGACAAAGTATTAAACGAAATCGCAAAGTCATCTTTTGAAGGTACAGTTGTTACAATTGCACCGGGGATCAGTGTTGATTATGTAAAAGCTAAACTTCCAAAATGTAGAATTGTTCGTACAATGCCAAATACTCCTGCAATGGTTTCCATGGGCGTTACGTTAGTAGTTAATGACGATAATGAAGATATGGATGATATTGTGAAGATTTTTAAAGCAGTAGGAGAGGTATATTTTATCCCTGAAAAGATGATGGACGCAGGAGTTGCTCTTTCTGGAAGCAGTCCGGCTTATGTGTATGCATTTATCAATGCAATTGCAGATGGTGCTGCACTTCAGGGGATACCTAAAAAATCTGCAATAGAAATTGCTGCAAATACTGTTATAGGCAGTGCACTTATGGTGCTTAAAGCAGGTAAGCATCCTATGGAGCTTCTTGATAATGTGTGCTCACCGGGAGGAACAACTATTGAAGCAGTAAATGTACTTAAAGAAAATAATTTTGAAAGTACAGTTATAAAAGCGATGGAAGCTTGTGTAAAAAAAGCAAATAAAATGTCAAAATAAAAAATAAGCTCATAAGAGCTTATTTTTTTGTGCTTAAAATTCGTTTGTATTTAATTTGTTTTATTTCAGGATTATCTTCTAAAGTTTTATTAAGTATCTCGGTGTAAAGCGTATTTTCTATATTTACAGATGGTGCATAGAGTGGAATATTCAAAATGCTTTCAGTGATTTTGTTTGAACCTGTATAGAACTTTTCTTTGCTCTGGAAATCCAAAAGGTTCTTATTATATTCTGCTACTTTGAAATTATAATCATTATACGAACTTAAAAAGTTTCTGTAATCAATATAGTCTTTTGATTTGTTGTCTGAAGTAATATTTTCAGGTGTTTTACCTGAATAATAACAATATTCTTTGATAAATACATCATATAATTCAACAGAACCACTCAAAACTTTTATGATAATTTTTTCTGCTTTGTGTGGATTGAAGCTTTCTCTCTGAAATTCACCATCAATAGTCTTAATTTCCATAAGAAGTTCGCCTGATTCATTTTCAACAAGTATTTCAGCTTTATCATTTGTTTTATATGCAATATTTATAAAACCACAATAATTACAACCAAAAGGAATTTCAATGCTCTCGTTGATTTTTGCAGGGAATTTGATTTTACTTACAGGATTGATGTTTCTGTATGTTGGGTAGGGAACATCTCTTTTTAAAAGTATTGGTGTTGAGAAAACCTGCTGCACAGATGTCTGTATCATTGATGAGCCTGAAATGTTGTATTTTTCAGAAGTGCCGCTTGATTCCAATCTTTCAACATCAAGGAAGCCTATGAAATTGTAACTTGTTGCGGCAACTACATTTCCATCGGCAAAAACTTCCGCCTGTATAAAATTAGTTGTGTCTGATTCTTCGTGTGTAGCACATTCAATTACTATCTGGTTTAATCCGTAAGATACATATTTACTAATATCTATTACATCGAATTTTGCAAATCCTTCTACTGTTTTAGAAGGACCAAAGCATGCAAAATCGCCGTTTACAGAAACTCTGTATGCGCCGTGTCCTGCAATAGTAAGTGTGGCGTTTTCTCCGTCACAATCAAAATTTGCTGCAAAAAACGCAGTAACATTATTTTCTTTTCCCAAGTTTTTTAAATATATCGGTTTTGCTACGGTAAACATTATATTCTCCTTAATAATTAATACCTTTATATAATACAACGAAAAAGCATATTTGTAAAGTATAACTATTGACTTGAAAATAATTTTGATATATAATATGTAGCGTGCTACATAAATGAGGTGATGGTAAATGAATGAAAATAAACAAATAATGGATTATATTATTGGTATTGACAGAGAATTTAAAAATCGTATTAATAAAGAATTTGATAAAATCGGCCTTACATCTTCGCAGGCAAGAATACTTGGATTTATTACTCATAACTATAAAAATAAAATTTGTAGCAGGGACCTTGAGAAGCACTTTGATTTATCTCATCCTACAGTTAACGGTATTTTAAAAAGACTGGAAGCAAAGGAAATGATATATTTTCAAAGCGATGATACAGATAAACGAGTGAAAAATTTATATATCACAGAAAAAGCTCAACATTTGCACGAAAATATAAGGATGCTGATTCAGTCAAATGAGAGCGCTGTTATATCTGTGTTCAATAAAGATGAACAAGAAAACCTGAAAATGTTGCTAGGCAAAATGTATTCAAGACTAAAGGAGGAAGAAAATTGATTAAGACATTAGCTAAACATATTAAAGAATATAAACTGCCATCTTTTCTTGCACCTATATTTGTTATTATGGAAGTAATTATGGAAATCTTAATTCCATTGGTTATGTCCAAAATTATTGACAAAGGTGTTGAAAAAGGGGATATGGCTTATGTTGTGAAAATGGGTGCTGTTATGCTTGTAATGGCCATATTTTCATTAACATTTGGTGCTTTGTCAGGAAAATACGCTGCAAAGGCATCAACTGGCTTTGCGAAAAATTTAAGAAAAGCCATGTTTAAAAATATTCAGGACTTTTCATTTGCTAACATTGATAAATACTCAACTGCAGGCCTTATAACAAGACTTACTACTGACATTACAAATGTTCAGAATGCTTATCAGCAGATTGTAAGAACTTTTGCCCGTTCTCCATTTATGCTTATTTCTGCGCTTTGTATGGTTGTTTACATAAATAAAAGATTATCATTGATTTTTCTTGGTGCAGCTCTTGTTTTGTTTACTGCTCTTGTTCTTATAGTTACAAATGCCCATAAACGATTTTCAAAGGTTTTTGGTCAGTATGATGAATTAAATGCCAGCGTACAGGAAAATATTTCAGGAATCAGAGTTATTAAATCATTTGTCAGGGAAGAACATGAGACTGAAAAATTCAAAAAAGAGTCAGATAATCTGATGAACAGATTTCTTGATGCTGAAAAACTGATAATTATGAATATGCCGGTAATGCAGTTTGTTATGTATACATGCACTTTGCTTCTTTCCTGGTTTGGTGCTAATATGGTAACAATTGGTGATCTTACAACAGGTGAGCTTACTTCTATGTTTACATATACATCAAATATTCTTATGAGCCTTATGATGGTTTCTATGATGTTTGTAATGGTAACTATGGCTAAAGCGGCAGGGGACAGAATTGCAGAAGTTCTTAATGAAAAAAGCAGTATAACAAACTGCGAAGAACCTGTTTTTGACATTGATAATGGTTCTGTTGAGTTTAAGGATGTGTATTTCAGTTATCTTAACAAAGAAGATAAAATGACTTTGAAAAATATCAATCTTAAAATAAATTCAGGAGAAACTGTTGGAATAATTGGTGCTACCGGATGCGGAAAATCTGCTCTTGTGCAGTTAATACCAAGACTTTATGATGTAATGAGCGGTGAAGTGTTTGTTAGCGGTGTAAATGTTAAAAACTTTGATATAGAAACATTGCGTGATAATGTAGCAATGGTACTTCAAAAAAATGTTTTGTTTTCAGGTACTATCAAAGACAATTTAAAATGGGGCAATGAAAAAGCAACAGACGAAGAAATTATTTATGCCTGCAAGCTTGCCTGTGCAGATGAATTCATAGAAACAATGGCTATGAAATATGATACTGTGATTGAACGAGGCGGAACCAATTTATCAGGCGGACAGAAGCAACGCTTATGTATTGCCAGAGCTCTTATTAAAAAACCTAAAATACTTATTCTTGACGATTCAACAAGTGCAGTTGACACTAAAACTGATGTACTTATCAGAAAAGCTTTTAAAGAGTATATTCCTGAAACAACAAAAATAATAATTGCACAAAGAATTTCGTCAGTATGCGAGGCAGACAAGATTGTTGTAATAGATGGCGGAGAAATAAGTGCTGTAGGAACACACGAAGAACTGTTGGTTAATAGCAGGATTTATAAAGAAGTTTATGATACCCAGATGAAAGGAGATGAGTAATAATGGCAGGACCGGGTGGACACAGAGGCCCAGGCGGACCAAGAGGACCAAGAGGTATGGTACCGGTAAAAGCGGACAAAAATACCTTTAAAATGCTTGGAAGAGTATTTAAATATGTTTTTAAATCTTATAAGTATCATTGTTTATTTGTGGCACTGCTTATTTTAGTAAGTTCAGTTACCAATGTTGTTGCAAATCTCTTTCTTAAAGAACTTATTGATGTTTATATAAAACCTGCAATAGGTAAAGATTTTTCAGCATTATTACCGCTTTTAAAAGTTTTAGGCATAATGGGTTTGATTTATTATTCCGGTGCAATAAGCACATGGCTTTATAACAGAATAATGCTTTCAGTTACTCAGGGCACATTAAATAATATCAGAAAAGATTTATTTACTCAGATGGAGAAATTGCCTATAAAGTATTTTGACACTCACCAGCATGGTGATATTATGAGTATATATACTAATGATACTGATACATTAAGACAACTTATAAGCCAAAGTATGCCACATATGATTTCATCGCTTATAACAATAATCAGCGTTTTTATATCTATGATTTCAATCAGTATATATTTAACTTGTTTTGCGGTTATTATGGTTGTTGTTATGTCTGCGGTTATTAAGGTTATTGGCGGCAAAAGTGGAAAGAACTTTATGCAACAGCAAAAAAATCTTGGCAGAATAAACGGCTATATTGAAGAAATGATGGAAGGCCAGAAGGTTGTTAAGGTTTTTAATCACGAAAAGAAAACAGTTGATGAATTTAATGAACTTAACGAAAATTTATTTAACAGTGCAAACAACGCAAATAAATTTGCCAATATCTTAATGCCTATTATGGCGAATCTTGGCCATATAAATTATGTTATAACGCTTATCGTTGGTTCACTTCTTGCTATAATAAGTGATGAAAAAATGCTTACTTTGGGCGGACTTGTTGCCTTCTTACAATTAAATAAAAGTTTCACTATGCCAATAACACAAGTTTCTATGCAGTTTAACTCCATCGTTATGGCTATGGCAGGTGCAAAACGAGTGTTTGATTTAATGGATGCACCTAAAGAAGAGGATGAAGGTTATGTTACTCTTGTAAATGCAAAAATTGAAAATGGTGAAATTTCAGAAACTATAGAAAGAACTGGAAAGTGGGCATGGAAGCATCCCCATAGTGATGGTACTGTTTCATATACCGAACTCAAAGGGGATGTTGAGTTTGAGAATGTATCATTTGGTTATGTAGAAGAAAAAACAGTGCTTCACAACATAGAGCTTTATGCTAAACCCGGTCAGAAAGTTGCTTTTGTTGGAGCTACAGGTGCAGGAAAAACAACCATAACAAACCTGATAAACAGATTTTATGATATTAATCAGGGAAAAATCAGATATGACGGAATAAATATCACTAAAATCAAAAAGCCTGATTTAAGAAGGTCACTTGGAATTGTTCTCCAGGATACAAATCTGTTTTCAGGAACTGTATATGATAACATAAGACTTGGCAGACTTGATGCAACTGATGAAGAGATTGTAGCAGCGGCTAAGCTTGCCAACGCACATGGTTTTATTGAATTGCTACCTGATGGTTATAACACTGTTTTGAAAAATAATGGTTCAAACCTTTCGCAAGGACAGAGACAGTTACTTTCTATTGCAAGAGCTGCGGTTGCAGACCCTCCTGTGTTGATTTTAGATGAAGCAACATCATCTATTGATACAAGAACGGAATTGCTTGTGCAAAGAGGTATGGATTCTCTTATGAAGGGAAGAACAGTGTTTGTTATTGCTCACAGACTTTCAACTGTAAAGAATTCAGATGTTATTATGGTTCTTGAAAAAGGAAAGATTATAGAGCGTGGAAGTCATACACAATTGATTGCAGAAAAAGGTAAATATTATCAATTATACACAGGCGCATTTGAGCTTGAATAAAAATTAAAGCAGATATGCTTATGCATGTCTGCTTTTGAATTTGTTTATTATTAATATTGTAAGACCTGATATAAAAGATATACCTGCAATAATTTGAGAAATTCTGAAATCGCCGATATATAAACTGTCAGTTCTCAGGCCTTCGATAAAGAAGCGTCCCAGACCATAAAGAGTTATATAAAGCGTGAAAATCTGTCCGTGGTATTTTTTCTTTTTGCTGATAACTAATAAAACAACAAACACCAACAGATTCCATAAGCTCTCATATAAGAATGTTGGGTGCACATCAATCAGTTTACCGCCTTCATATATTGTCATTCTTAAAAACGATGAGGTTTGCACTCCGTAAGCTTCTTTGTTGAAAAAATTACCCCATCTGCCTATGGCTTGTCCTAATGCAACGGAAGGAATGCATAAATCAAAGATTTTTAGCGTGTTAAGCTTTTTAACTTTACAGTAAATTAAACAAGAAATAATGGCTCCTATTACCGCGCCATATATAGCAATTCCGCCATCTCTCAAAGCGAAAATCTTTTCAGGGTTTGCAAGATAATAATCGAGAGAGAACAACACATAGTACAGCCTTGCAAATATTATTGCAAAAGGAGTACATATCAAAACAATGTTTGTTATATGGTCGGGTTCTATATCTGATTTTTTAGCACGCAGATATGCCAGTAAATAGCTAAGTAGGAGAGCGGTGCCTATAATTATTCCGTACCAATATACATCAAGCTCACCTAAAGTAAAAGCAATATTTGATATATTAAGCTCAATTCCAAGAGAAGGAAATCCAACATAATCCATCTGTTATTCCTCCTTGGGTAATACAACCGATAAAACTGTAAATTCTTCTTTCATAGTTTTAAGCTGATTGTTTATATCCTCTATGGTTATTGAATCTAAAATATTATTGAATTCAAAGTTGTCAAAGTCATTGAACATCGCTTCAAGATTTGCACTTGCAACATTTTCAGGACTGTTAAATGAACGGATATGACTGCTTTTTGCAATTATTTTTTGTCTGTTGAAGTCATCAGAGTTTATGTTATCTATTGCATTTTTTATTTCTTCAAGCACTGCTTTTTTAACATCTTCAGGATTGTTTGCTTCTCCTGAAATTATACTGTGTGAAAATTCTTTTTCACATACATATTCAAGCTCAAAACTGTCATTTATAAGACCTGAATTATAGTGCTTGTTATAGAAATTACTGCTCTTTCCGAAAAGCAAATCTAGTGTTATTCTTCCGATTAAAATCTTTTTAATCATATCAGAGCCTGATAGTCCGATATCTGCATCTTTAAATCCTAAATTAAATATTGGAATGTTAACATCAAGATTTTGAGAAATGTAGCTTTGAAATACTTTTTCAGGTTCGTTTTCAAAGGTTGGTTTCACATAGACTGGTGGCTTTATTCTGTCCAGTTTGTTTTTAATATAATTATAAGTTTCATCAGGATTAATATCACCGCATATTGAAATGCACATTGTATTTGCATTATAGAACTTGTTATAGCAATCATATAATAGTTCAGGAGTAATATGACTGATACTTTCAACAGTTCCGGCAATATCAATTCTTACAGGGCATTTGCTATACATAGCCTGAAGCATATTAAAGAAAACTCTCCAACCCGGATTATCAAGATACATATTGATTTCCTGACCGATTATGCCTTGTTCTTTTTCGACATTTTCTTTAGTGAAATATGGTGTCTGCATCAGTTCTAAAAGGATGTCTGCATTCTCATAGAATTTATCAGTACAACTGAAATAGTAGACCGTATGATTAAATGATGTATATGCATTGGCGTTACCACCGGTTTGAGCGTATTTTGTAAAAGCGTCGCCATCTTCAGATTCAAAAAGCTTGTGTTCAAGAAAATGAGCGATGCCATCAGGTAAACTTATTTCATTCCCATTTTCATCAGTAAACTTATTCACAACAGAACCAAAAGATGTTCCGAACATCATACAGGTTTTAGTAAAACCAGGTTTTGGTGATATGATAATTTTGAGTCCGCTTTCGTGAGTATATATATAGTTTTTTTCGTGAAGCTCTGCATTTTCGATTATTTTACAATTCATTTACTCACGTCCTTTCAATAAGAATGTTGTATCTAATACAACGGTGTTAGCCGCCTTAATTATTTCTTCTTTTGTAACTTTGTTTATTTCTGCTATTATTTCATCAATGGTATATATTTTTTCACTTATTGGTGCTGATGAATAGTAATTTAAAAGAGAAGCAAGACTGTCTTTTGCACTATTATAACTGTTTACAATGGCAAGCTTACTGAATTCAATGTCTTTGTCAGTAAAGTTACCGTTTTTCATATCATCGAGCTGTTTTGAAATTTCATCCCGTGCAAGCTCAAAGTTTTTTGTTTCTATACCGCTATCAACCAAAACATAACCTTTTAATGAGTTATATCTGCTTGCGGCATAATATGCAAGAGAAAGTTTTTCTCTGACATTTAAGAATAATTTTGAGTGAACTGAACCGCCGAATAAATTATCAAACATCATCATAGCAAAGTATAATGAATCACCTTTTGTTACATTTGTTTTATAACCAATAGCTAATTTGCTCTGTGTTACATCAGATGGTTCAATGATTTCTTCAGGTGATTTCTTTGCGTTATCAAAGTTAATTGAATTGTACTGAATGTTTTGTTCAGTATTTTCGAAAAGTTCAGAAATTGTTTTTAATGTTTCGTCTTCGTCGATGTTTCCTGCCACAACTATGCTGAAGAGTGATTTTTTGAATGAATTTTCATAAAATTCATAAAGATTTTTTTCGTTGATTGATTTTAATGTTTCGGTATCACCGTATGAATAAAGACTATATGGTGTATCTTTATACATTTCTTCAATCAGTCTTTTTCTTGTATATTCTCTTTTGTCATTTTTAATACCGTCTATAAAGAGCTTGAGATTTTCTTTTTCTCTTTCGACATACAACTTGTTAAAAGCATTGTATTCAACAAATGGAGTATAAAGAATATCATATATAAGTCTGATTAACTTTTTAAATGGTTTATCATTTCCTGCATATATATCGCTTACAGTTATTCCTGTGAAGGATATAAGCTGATTGTCACCGCATTTGCTTATGTTACAAGCGATTTTTGATGCATACAGTTCATCTAAATATTTATTCAATTCAATGGTATCACTAAAATCTCTGCAACCTCTTTTCAGTACATAAGGTACTAATGAGTTGTATGTTATTGCGCTTTTTTCAAGCTTTGATATAAAATTAACAGAGATAGAAGCTGTTTTGAATTTTTTGTCATTTATTATCTGCAATGAGATTCCGTTTGATAATTTTGTAATTTTATTCACGATTTTCTCCTTTCACAGTTGAAAAATTATAAATTTATGTTAAAATCAAATTGAGGTGGTTAAAATGTCAGATATAGGAAATAAAATGCATTTTCTTAGACGGGATTTAAAAATCAGCAGGGAAGATGCCGCCCAATCTTTAGGGATTAGTGCTGATGAACTTGCTGAAATAGAAATGTCTAATGGGGATTACTATTATCCACAGTTGTTAAGAAGCTGTCAGCTTTACAACACATATATATACTTTTTGCTAGATGATAATTCGAGCAATAGCATTGTCTTTAAAGATCCAACAAGAGATGATTATGTGAAATTCGAAGAAACAATAACTTGTGTTACCAATCTTCGCAATACACTGAAAAGAGATGTGTCTCTTATCAGAAAACCTGAATGCTGCAATAAACCAAATGGCAGATATTACGGCTGGAAAATTATCGACAGTGAATATTGCTTTAAAGGAATTATTGTGCTTGAAGATGCCGATAAATATGCGGAGGATGATATTATTGTTGCAATCATCAGGCAAAAGCCTGTTTATGGAAAGTTCAAAGCACAAAACGGTCAATTTTTCATACAACCAATAACCGATAAAAAGAAACGATTAAGCCTTACGGCTAAAGGTTCAAAAGTTATGGGCATTGTTAAGCATCTTGACATACAAGTGAACTGATTTTATATACATCTCCTGCACCTATTGTTATAATAAGGTGGTCAGGGGATGCTTTTTTATTTAAGTATTCAACGATTTCATCAAATGATGCAATATATCTTACATTTACGCCTTTTTCTTTTAAAGCTTCTGCAAGCATACTTGAACTGATTATGCCTGTGTCTTTTTCTCTTGCGGCATAAATATCAGTTAAAATCAATTCGTCTGCGTCGTTAAAGGCATCCAAAAATTCATTGAATAATGCTTTTGTGCGAGTGTAGGTGTGTGGCTGGAAAATTGCAATTACCTTTTTGTTGCCGTAATTTCTGCAAGCTTTTAAAGTTGTTTTGATTTCTGTTGGGTGATGTGCATAGTCATCAAATATTTCTGCACCTTTGTGTGTTCCTATATATTCGAATCTTCTGCCTGTTCCTTTAAAAATGTTCAGGCCTTTGGCTATTGAATTTATGTCACAACCATGACAATGGCATATTGCTGCTGCACCTAAACTGTTCAAAACATTATGCTCTCCGGGTACATTAAGCGTTATATGAACAAGGAATTCATCGTTATTATATAAATCATATTCACCAAAGCCAATGTTGTTATATGTCAAATTACATGCTTTGTAATGGAAATCACCGTCTATTCCGAAATATTTAACATTGTTAAGACCATCAAGAGTGCTTAATACATTTTCATCCTGACCGTTTGCAATGATAAAGCCTGAATCAGGAACAAGTTCTGCAAATTTTCTGAAAGATGATTTTATGTGCTCAAGGTCCTTGAAATAATCCAGGTGGTCTTCTTCAATATTATTTATAATAGCTGACTTAGGATAGAATTTTAAAAAGCTTTCAACATATTCACAGGATTCTGTTACAAGCATATTGTTGCTTCCGATTTTATAGTTGCTTGAAAGCTCTTTAACTTCTCCGCCCACAAGAATTGTTGGGTCAATGCCTGCTTCAAGCATAACAAGAGCAACCATTGCAGTTGTTGTTGTTTTGCCGTGAGTACCGCTTACACAACAGTTCTGAGCGTATATTTTCATAAGTTCACCAAGAAATACAGAGCGTTCAACGAAAGGTATGCCCGTTTCTTTAGCAGCAATAAATTCAGGATTGTCTGAATTTATAGCCGCAGTGTAAACTACTGCATCAGGCGAATTGATGTTTTCAGCCTTTTGTCCTATATATATATGAGCACCGTTTTCTCTTAATTTTGTTGTAAGTTTTGTCTCATTTACATCTGAACCGGAAACCAAATATCCGTTTGATAAGCAGATAGTTGCCAGCGATGACATACTTACACCGCCTATGCCTATAAAGTGAATTTTACTACCTTTGGGTAAATTTAATATTTCCATATTATCCTCCCGATGATACATATTATTATAATAATAACAGAGATGTATAAAAAATTCAATAATTACTTAAAAAAACATATATAAATCATAAAAAAATATTGATTTTTTTTGCCTTTAGGTATATAATAACTTTAATATACGAAAATATGACAAAAAGGAGTTTAAACGATGATAAACATTGCCATACTCGGGTTCGGTGTTGTTGGTTCCGGTGTGCTTGAAATTATAAATAAGAACAGCGAAATCATTTCGTCATCAATGAGTGAAAGTGTTAAGGTAAAAAGAATTCTCGATATCAGAGATTTTTCTGAACACGAATATGCAGAATTATTCACAAAAGATTTTGAAGAGATTTTGAATGATAAAGATATTTCTATCGTAACTGAAGTTATCGGCGGCGTTGGTGCGGCGTATGAATTTACGAAAAAATGTCTTAATGCAGGAAAGAGTGTTGTAACTTCAAACAAAGAGCTTGTTGCTACCCACGGTACTGAACTTATAAAACTTGCTATTGAAAATAATGTTCATTATATGTTTGAGGCAAGTGTTGGTGGCGGTATTCCACTTTTAAGACAGATTAATGATATTACATATTATTCAAAAGTTGATAAAGTTATGGGTATCTTAAACGGTACTACAAATTACATATTAACTAAAATGTTTGTAGATGGTCAGTCTTTTGAAGAGGCACTTAAGGGTGCACAAAAAAACGGTTATGCTGAAAGTGACCCTACTGCTGATATTGAAGGACACGATGCTGCAAGAAAAATTGCAATTATTATGTCACTTATAACCAAAAAAGCATTTAATCCTGATGATGTTCATACAGAAGGAATTACAAAAATTTCTACAGAAGATGTGCGTTATGCAGAAAAAATGGGATGTTCTATTAAACTCATCGGTCTTGGCGTTAATCAGCCAAACAATTCTTATGCAAGAGTTTCACCGCTTATGCTTGAAAAAGATATGCCACTTGCAGGTATTGATGATGTTTTCAATGGTGCATTAACACATGATAATATGACAGATAATGTGCTCTTTTATGGCAGAGGAGCAGGAATGCTTCCTACAGCAACTGCAGTAGTAGCTGATGTTCTTGATATTATTAAAAATATTGATAAGAAACAGAAATTTTTATGGACAGACGATGTTAACAATGATGTTATAGATTTCAGCGAGACTAAAACTGCATTCTTTGTAAGAACAACTGGTTCAGCAGATGATATTAACAACATTTTCGGCAAGGTATCTTTTATTGATGTTATAGTTGATGGCGAAACCGCATTTGTAACAGATACAGTTACAGAAAAAGCTTTTAAGGAAATGGTTAATACAGCAGAACAAAAAAATATTAAAATAATATCATATATTAGAAAGTATAATTGACAATTGGAGGTATATATATGGGCTTAATAGTTCAGAAATTCGGCGGAAGCTCTGTTGCAAATGCCGAAAAAGTTTTTAATGTTGCTTCAAGAGTTATTGATGCATACAACGAAGGTAATAAAGTTATAGTCGTAGTTTCTGCACAGGGCGATACAACTGATGACCTTATAGAAAAAGCAAAAGAAATCAATCCAAATCCTTCAAAAAGAGAAATGGATATGCTCCTTTCAACAGGTGAACAGATTTCTATTTCACTTTTAGCTATGGCTATTGAAAAATTAGGTTATCCTGTTGTTTCACTTACAGGATGGCAGATTGGAATGAAAACAGACAGCTCTTACGGTCAGGCTAGAATCAAAAAAATTGATGCAGAAAGACTTGAAATGGAACTTGATAAAAACAACATTATTGTTGTTGCAGGTTTCCAGGGTATAAACAAGTATGACGACATAACAACTCTTGGCAGAGGCGGTTCTGATACAACTGCAGTTGCTATTGCTGCTGCACTTCATGCAGATAAATGTGAAATTTACACAGATGTCGATGGTGTTTATACAACCGACCCAAGAATCGTTCCTGATGCTGTTAAACTTGAAGAAATTACTTATGATGAAATGCTTGAACTTGCATCACTTGGCGCAAATGTTCTTCATAACAGATCAGTAGAAATGGCAAAAAAATATCATGTTAAATTAGAAGTTAAATCAAGTTTCCAGAAAATAGATGGTACAATTGTTAAGGAGGAAGTTAAAATGGAAAAAATGTTAGTTAGAGGCGTTACAAGAGATAACAATGTTGCCAGAGTTGCAGTTGTTGGTGTTGAAGACCAGCCTGGTATTGCTTTTAAAATTTTCTCATTACTTGGCAAGAAAAAAATAAATATCGATATTATTATTCAGTCAATTGGCAGAGATGGAACAAAAGACATTTCTTTCACAGTTGCAGAAGATGTTCTTGATGAAGCCGTTGCGGTATTAGAAGCTGCAAAAGATGAAATCAAATACAGAGAATTACTTACAAGAAAAGATGTATCTAAAGTTTCAATTGTTGGTGCAGGTATGGTTAATAACCCAGGTATTGCATCAAAAATGTTTGAAGCTCTTTATGAAGCATCAATCAACATTCATATGATTTCAGCTTCAGAAATTAAAATTTCTGTACTTGTTGACCAGGATATGTCTGAAAAGGCTGTTAAATACATTCACGACAAATTTGATTTTAAATAATTATGAATAAAACAACCTTTAAAAATATCGCCCACGCCGTAAAGGAGTGGGCAATAAGATTTTTTAGTGCATATTTCTTTATATATGTTGCATTGATAACTTTACTGATTCTATCAGGGGAAAAATACATAGGAGCAATTATTATTTGCTCAATAATACACTGTCTTAATTTTTTTCTTAAAGTTAAATTAGACAGAAAGAATTACTTTGTAAATATAGGAATTAAACATGGTGTTTGTGTTATTGTTTTTATGTTTACATATTTAATTCTGATTATGATGGGGCATAATAATGTTTTTTATGCAGTTGCATTTTTACTTTCAGTAATTGCGTTGTTTGAATTTTACGAGACTAATTTATCTTTTATAGAATGGATTAATCTTCTTATTACAAGTAAAAAGGAAATAAAGGTAACTGTTGAACAGCCTTTGAAAAAAATAATTTTATCTAAACTTGTTGCTGCCGATAAAGAGTGGAACAACAATTTTGATGAAGATGAGATTTCAAGAATGTTGTTCGAGTTTGTAAATATTTCAAACGATAATCAGATGGGACATGTTGTTATAAGAAGTATGACAAGCACTGATGAAAATAATGTAGAAAAGATTTATGTTAAGGCTAAAGAAGGCTATCACATTATCATCAGAGGCGCACTTGAGCATATTTGTGTAAAATGCTCTGATGTTTTTTTAGATGGCAAGCTTACTGAAACTAATGATGAAGTAATCAATAAATTCAGAGAAAAACTTGATAGCATAGATTGTGCACAAAAAATAGTGTGTGCCTTTAAAGAAATTAAAGATATAAATGCAGAAGAAGACAATGACTTCATTTTAGTAGGTTGCGGAATATACGAATATGAAGTTGAAGAAAAACCTGTTGAAAAGAAGAAAGAAATAAAAGTTCCTGAAGGATACAGAGCGACTGTTGTTAATATTTATTATTCACTGATATTAACTATTCTTCTTACTGCCAACATATTTGCATCGCTTTTTGATGCTGTTGTATTCAATAGCATTGAATTGTTATTAATAGCAATGCTTTGCTTCGTTTTTACTACTGTAATTTCATATTGCGGTGATTTGATGCCTTTGAAGAAGCATAGCAAGTATATTGATTTTGTTATATCTTCAATTGGAGTATGTGTGTCATATTTTATAGGAAGATATGTGATGCTAAACTCCGATTTTTCAAAAGATTTATTTTATGTTGTAACTGCAAATGTTATGGTAATCGTAACACTTATTGGTTATATCACATTAAATACACTAACATCTGTTAAGTATTATACAGGAAAAACAAAAAAATTTTCTGTTATTATTTACCTGATAACAGTTTTATATATGTTTATGCCGTGGTGTGGTAAATCAATGCAAGGTTATAACATCAGTTGTATATTTATTTCAGTTGCAGTACTTATTTCTGTTGTATGTGTTGCTGTAAATAAAATTATAAATTTCATATTAAGGAATAAAGAATAATGGAAAACAAATTTCAAATTGAAGGAAGAAATCCTGTTATAGAAGCATTGACATCAGGTGAAAATATTGAAAAAATATATATACAGAAGGGTAATATTCAGGGTTCTGCGCAGAAGATTATAAATCTTGCCAGAAAGAAAAAAATTCAGGTTACGGAAGTTGATAAAAACAAATTGAATATGATGTCTGAAACAGACTCACACCAAGGTGTAATTGCATTTGTTTCACCTATTGAGTATGTTACTGTTGATGACATTTTAAAAAGTGCAGAAGAAAAAGGGGAGCAACCTTTTATTATAATTCTTGACGAAATAGAAGACCCTCATAACCTTGGTTCTGTTATAAGAACTGCAAATGCATTTGGTGCACACGGTGTTATTATACCTAAACACAGAAGTGCTTCTGTTACTGCTACTGTTGTTAAAACATCCGCAGGTGCATGTTTCCATACACCTGTTGCCAAAGTTACAAATCTTGTTAATACAATGAAAGATTTAAAAAAACACGGTATATGGATTACAGGTGCAGATATGGGCGGCGAAAAAGACATTTATTCTGCAGATTTCAGCGGTCCGATTGCCATAGTTATCGGTAATGAAGGAAGCGGAATGAGCAGACTTGTGAGAGAAGAATGTGACTTTATTGTTAATATCCCAATGGTTGGAGAAATTGAGTCGCTTAACGCTTCTGTCAGTGCAAGTATTTTTATGTATAAAGTATCAGAAGTAAGAGGAAAAGGAGATAAATAATGAAAGCGGTATTAACAGTTATTGGTGTTGACCAGGTAGGTATTATTGCAAAAGTTACAACTGTTCTTGCAGAAAATAATATCAATATTCTTGATATTACACAAACAATAATGCAAGATTTGTTTACAATGATAATGCTTGTAGATATGTCTAAATGCAATAAAAAAATATCTGAAGTATCTGATATTTTCAAAGTTTTAAGCGATGAAATCGGTGTTGATATCAGCATTACACAGGAAGATATTTATAAATCTATGCATAGAATTTAAGGTGATAAGATGATAAATACATACGAAATTTTAGAAACAATCAAGATGATCAGACAGGAAAATCTTGATATAAGAACCATAACAATGGGTATTTCTCTTCTTGACTGTTCATCTGAAAGTGTTGAAAAAACATGTGAAAATATATACACAAAGATTATGTCTAAAGCTAAAAATCTTGTGCCTGTAGGTAAGGAAATAGAAAAAGAGTTTGGTATTCCTATTATCAACAAAAGAATTTCTGTAACACCTATATCTTTACTTACACCGGGTGAAAGTATAGAGGATTATGCCAGCTATGCTATGACCCTTGATAAGATTGCTATGGAGCTTGGTGTTGATTTTATTGGCGGTTATTCTGCTTTAGTGCAAAAAGGTTGCACACGAAGAGAAGAAATATTTATTGATTCTATTCCATATGTACTCAGCAAGACATCTAAAGTCTGCTCAAGTGTTAATGTAGGTAGCACAAAAAGTGGTATAAACATGGATGCGGTTTACAAGATGGGGCAGATAATTCGTAAAACTGCAGAAATTACAAAAGATAACAATTGTATGGGATGCGCTAAGCTTGTGGTATTTTGTAACGCGGTTGAAGATAATCCATTTATGGCAGGAGCTTTTCACGGTGTTTCTGAACCTGAATGTGTTATAAATGTTGGTGTAAGCGGTCCAGGTGTTGTTAAGTGCGAGCTTGAAAAACACAAAGATGCAGATTTTATGGAAGTAGCAGAAGTTATCAAAAAAACTGCATTTAAAATCACAAGAGTTGGACAGCTTGTAGCTCAGGAAGCTGCAAAGAGACTTGGAGTCTCTTTTGGTATTGTGGATCTTTCTTTAGCACCTACACCTGCTATTGGCGATAGTGTTGCGCACATTCTTGAAGAAATAGGTCTCGAGCATTGTGGTGCACACGGCACTACTGCTGCTCTCGCATTATTAAATGATGCGGTGAAAAAAGGGGGAGTAATGGCTTCTTCTTCAGTTGGTGGTCTTTCAGGTGCTTTCATCCCTGTCAGTGAAGATGCCGGTATGATTGAAGCCGCAAGATTAGGAGTTTTAACTCTTGATAAATTGGAAGCAATGACTTGCGTTTGCTCTGTTGGTCTTGATATGATAGCCATTCCTGGTGATACAAGTGCAGAAACAATCGCAGGTATTATAGCAGATGAAGCTGCAATTGGTATGATAAATCAAAAAACTACTGCAGTCAGACTCATACCTGCTATTGGTAAAAATGAAAATGATATGGTTGAATTCGGCGGTCTTTTGGGAACTTCACCTATAGTTAAAGTAAGCAAGCTAGACAGTAGTATTTTTGCAAAAAGAGGCGGTAGAATTCCTGCACCTATTCATAGTCTTAAGAACTAAAAAAAGGTCTACATAAGTAGACCTTTTTTTATAATAACGGGATGTTATTTTCTTTGCAGATTTTATGAGTTTCTTCATCCCACACTGAAGCCTGAACTTCGCCGATGTGAGCTTTTCTTAAGAAATACATACACATTCTTGACTGACCGATTCCACCACCGATTGTATAAGGTAATTCTTTGTTTAAAAGCGCTTTCTGGAATGGAAGCTCTGCGTTCTTTTCAACACCTCTTATTTTAAGCTGCTTTAAAAGAGTTTCTTCGTCAACTCTGATACCCATTGATGAAAGCTCTAAAGCGATATCAAGAATAGGGTAGTAAACAAGAATATCACCGTTTAAAGACCAGTCATCATAATCAGGTGCTCTTCCGTCATGAATTTTTCCTGATTTTAATTCACCGCCTATTTGCATAAGACAAACAGCACCTTTTTCTTTAGAAATTTCATATTCTCTCTGTTTTGGTGTTAAATCAGGATACATATCTTCAAGTTCCTGAGTTGTTATAAAGAAAATTTCGTTTGGCAAGAATATTTCAGCAAAATCATAATCATCAGCTATGTATTTTTCTGTGTGTTTAAGCGCATTGTATATGCAATTTACAGTAGCTTTGAAAGTTTCTGTATTTCTTTCTTCCTTATTTATTATTTTTTCCCAATCCCACTGATCAACAAGCACAGAATGGATATTATCACCATCTTCGTCACGACGGATTGCGTTCATATCTGTATATAAACCTTCGTTGTGGCAAAAACCGTAATCTTTAAGTGCATAACGTTTCCATTTTGCAAGAGAATGAACGATTTCATATTCACCTTCAACACCTTTTATGTCGAATCTTACAGGTCTTTCAACACCATTCAATGTATCGTTAAGTCCTGAATTTGTGCCTACGAATAAAGGGGCAGAAACTCGGGTAAGATTTAATTGTATAGCTAAATCTCTTTCAAAGAAATCTTTTACTTTTTTTATAGCATGTTGTGTTTGTTTTAAATTCAAAAGCGGCTTATAACCTTTTGGCGTTATTACATTTGACATATTAAAACCTCCTTTTTACACATTTAAATATTTTATCATTAAATATAAAAAAAATCAATACATCTGTTGAAAAAAAAGAAAATATGTGTTATTATATCTTGGTTATAAGGAGATGATAATATGGAACTTGCACTTACAGTTGCTGTTCAGGTACTGATTATTTTTATTTTAATAAGTGTTGGTTTTGTTCTTACTAAAACAAAAAAAATCGACGATGTGGGAGTTAAACAGTTAACTGATATACTTTTAATAGCGGTTACCCCTTGTGTAATTGTTCAGGCATATCAAAAAGAATTTGATGTGAAATTTCTAGAAGGTCTTATGCTTTCAGCACTTGCTACACTGATTATTCATATCATTGCAGTAGTTTTATCATTTGTTGTTTTCAGAAAAAAAGAAAATACAAGATACCGTGTGGCTAGATTTGCTTCTGTTTGTTCAAACTGTGGTTTTATGGCAATTCCGCTTTTGTCTGCAGCACTTGGTAGCGATGGCGTATTTTATGGCTCGGCGTATCTTGTTGTGTTTACATTGTTTTACTGGACATTTGGAATATATATCTGTACAGAAGATATTAAAAAATGTTTTTCTATTAGAAGCATATTTATAAATCCGGGTGTTATAGGCGTTATTGTTGGTATGGTGTTGTTCTTCGGAAGAATTACTCTTCCAAATGTTCTTGCATCAGCAGTAAATTTTATGGCCAGTCTGAACACACCACTTGCAATGCTGATTCTTGGCGCTTTTCTTGTTAAAGTTGATGTTTTAAAAGCATTTAAAAATATTGATTTATATATTGTTTGCTTTTTAAGACTCTTGTTGATACCGGTTCTTTCTATATTAACAATTGCATTGCTTAAAATTGAGCCTACAATAGCAAAAACTGTGCTTATATGTGCTGCATGCCCCGTTGCTACAGTTACTTCGTTGTTTGCATCAAAATATGAGCTTGACAGCGTTTTTGCATCAGAGACAGTTGCTATAAGCACAATTGTATCTATAATTACAATACCATTAATAATTATTTTAAGCACATTTGTAATTTAAGGAGAAAACTATGAATAAGAAAAAGAATATTGCAGGAATATTTTTCCTTTGTGTTGCAACTGTGTTTTGTGTTGCTTTTGGATTTTATGCTAAAGATACAGTTTCACTTAACAATGAAATCAAAACAATAGAAATTTCTGTTGTAAATGGCGACGATATAAAGGTTTTTGAAATATCTACTACCGGAAAGACTTTGCTTGATGCTGCTGACGAGATTAAACTTGTTTCAGGAGAAACGGGACAATACGGACTTTTTGTAAAGACAGTGAACGGATATACTGTTGATGAAGAAAAGCAGGAGTGGTGGTGTATTACAAAATCATCTGAACCTGTGTTTGAAGGTATAGAAAATATCAAAATTGCGGATGGAGAAAAATATGAAATAACATTAAAGACAGGGTATTAAACTGAAGTAGTCAATACTTTGTAGACACAAAAAAGAATATTTTAAGCTGCCTGTTCAAGTCTGTATTGAACAGGCGGTTTTCTTTTTAGTTTTCGCATAGGTTTTATGTAATTAAAATAGTGTACGGTTTCATCAATGACTTTTTGTAAGTCATCACACTTCCAATATTGGAAGTGTGAACAAAGTACATCTTTGAATCTTCCAAAGAAAGATTCAATAACAGCATTATCTCTTGGTGTTCCTGCTCTTGACATACTCTGAATTACGTTGTATGAT
>JAZROD010000036.1:0-4644 GCA_045648505.1 Clostridia bacterium
CGATGGTTTGAAACTTTGGAGCAAGCGCAAGATTACTATGACGGTCAGAAGTTTGAAGAAGACAGCCTGCTTTTTGACAAGGCAATACTGTATATCGGCAACGACAGAAAAGATTGTATCGTTTACGAGGAAAGGAGTTAATATGCTGACAGTTAAAGATTTATTGAAAGCCATTTTGGTTGAAGAAGGAATACAGGATCAGGAGGCATATCTTGAAGGGCGGATTTTGGACTGTGTAATTGAAGTTTCAGATGAGCGCATAGTTCTAACACACGGTACTCCTTTTCCATCGGATATGGCATGTCTTGATAACATAGTTCTTTATGGTGCGTGGGTGTATAGCTTTAACGAAAGTGAACTATGTCATACCTTCGAGTATCGTAAAGACGTACAGGCTGCATACATACTGTATAGAGATTTAAAGGACAAAGCGGAGTGTTCCGACATCAAAGTTATGTTTGCATCTTCTTTGTCGGATGAAATTTACGAAGTGGTTATAAAGGTTGGTGATTCAAGTGATTAAATACAAAGTTTCGGCTATCGTTAGAGCTGAAGAAGATTATAGAGATGTCGAGCTTTGGAAAAGGTTTGGGTATAAACAGAAAAAGCCATATATAAGTGATGATGGTATTCTCGCTTATAAAATTACAGCAGGTCTTTACATATTTTATATATCGCATATCGTATATGACCAAGGTGTTTCTTTGGGTATTATAGAGCCGGCAGATAGCAATGTTGCCATTATTGATTTTAGTGATATGCTTTGTAGTCGTGGTTTGGTGTGCTATCATCGCATCGGGTATGCTCTGGAACATAGCACTCCCGGTTATTTGAAATCGGAACTTGAACGCGTAAACTCCGAGGGAAAGCTTTTGCAGGTGGTTCAGTACCATTGTCATTGGTGGAAGAACGAAAAAAGACTTGAAAACCCATTACTCACCTATGTGGGTGAAGTTGTGGTAGATTTAGAAGACCGAAAGATACTTAAAAATACGGTAGATAAAACCCTTCCTTTTAAGGAACGCCAATTCATCTCTACTTTTTGTCATGTAGAAAGTTATGAAGATTTGTTGGATGCTCTCGTGAGCGAGCAAGACCGTAGTTTTTGTAACTCTCGCCATATCATTGATAAATTTGCCGATACATCCTTTTACTCAACAGACCACTTTCTCACTCGGCAGGATAACTACGAGTTTACATATTTAAGGGAAGGAAGTGAAATCTGATGGGGAATTTCTACGCATACCATAGAACGAGTACGGTCTCGCAATGTGAGGACCGAGGTATATTATTAATAAATACCTTCTGTAAAGAGCGTGGTATAACTTTGGCACACGACATTTTTGTAGATAAAATGTCTGGTAAAACTTTTGATCGTCCTTATTATAAAACGCTTAAAGAAGCAATCCTTCGCCCATCTGATACGATAATTTTCGCAGAACTGGACAGGATGGGCAGAGATTATTCTATGCTCGCCAAAGAAATGGCTTTTTACCGTGAAAATAATATCCGCGTGATGATATTAGAAATACCAACCACAACCATTGATATTGATTTTGAATCGCCAATGCACAAAATGTTGTTTGATTGCATACAGAACCTGACGCTCGACTTGCTGAGTGTTTTCGCCGATATAGAGACCACGAAACGTGCCGAGAGACAACGCACGGGTCTTCTCGCCCTTAAAGAACGTGGCGAATGGGACAAGATGGGTAGACCTCATGCCTGTGAGTGGGACAAATTTACGGAAACCTTTGAGAGAGTTCTGCAAGGCGCATTAAAGCCTTTTGACGCAATAAGAGAACTGGAAATTTCGGTACCTACTTACTACCGATATAAAAAGCAGTATGAACAAGAGCATTCGAAAGCTGTGGTGAGCAGTTAATATGGATGAAGAATATGAAGGCTGGACTTTTGCCCAAATAGCTGCTTTTAACTGCTGCATTGACTATCTGGTAATGTTAATTGAGAAATACGGAAAAGAAGTTTTAGATGAGATTTCGGAAATGGAAGACAATAGCCAGCAATAACAACTAAAAAATAAAGTCGCAAATATTTAATCGACAAACCATTCAACTACAACGTTTTCGGGGTTTACATCTTAAATATTTTGCGATTTTTTTAATCTTATTTATTTTATATCAAACTTTAATGCTCTACGAATATTTAAGTGACAAAAAACAACATTTTTTATTATGACATCATTGCCAATAAGCTTCATTTATGATATAATATATTATAAAGAAGAATTAGTGGGTAAGTGATTATGTATATAAAAGGCGTTAGAAAGCAAAAGGGCACTTCTAAATTCTCATATCGAATTCACTGCATCCTTCCCGATGGAAATAAAGTTGCCATTGAGAAGGGTTCTTTTGTCACGCCGGAAGAAGCAAGTGCCGCACGTAAAGAAAAGCTTGTAGAACTTACAACGCAAGAGTGTGATAATGCATCCATTTTATTTGATGCCGTCTTTGAAGAGTATATGCTTACTATTTATGATAAGCCGAGCTTACAAAAGAAATATTACGGGTATTATAACTCATACCTAAAAGACAAAATGGATCGTGTTTTTATCGGAGAGTGTTTACCGATACTGAAATCGTTACAAAGACGCTTTTGCAGTAGTAAGGTTTCTGATAATCGCTCACCCGATAGACAGATTTATATTTCTTCTACCTACCTGCAAGGGTTAAAGGAGCTACTTTATAGAGTGTTTGACTTTGCTTACAATAAAAAGTATATCAAAAATCACCCTATGTATCAGTTGGAAGATTGGACAGCATATAAGAAAAAGGACAATTCATATATAGAACCGCTTTTCGCTTATCTTGGAAATAAGTATAAAATTTTGCCTGATATAACAAAGTTCTTCCCGGAAGAGATTGATGTTTTTATCGACGCATTTGCAGGGAGTGCAGTCGTTGGTATAAATGCTAATGCTAACAAGGTAATTATAAACGAGCCTAATCATTTTCTTTTGAATATGTATAAAGCATTACATACCACTCCTCCAGAAGATGCTTGGAATATGCTTATGGAAATTGTAGAGAAATACGATTTAAGAAAAGATAACGAAGATGGTTATTATACTTGCAGAAGTGATTATAATACGATGCCGAAAGAAGAACGCGAAACAAAATATTGGTATTGGGGGTTATGCCTTGTTTACCATAGCTTCAATCGTTCAACGGTGCAGCATAACCTCAAAGGTGAATATAATGCGCCTTTCGGACATAACAAGGTAAATCTGCCGTTGGCAAAAAGAAAATTTCTCGCTTTTGCAAATAAACTATATCAGGGTTCATATATTTTTACCGATATTAACTACAATGAAGTTCCGGTAGATAAAAACTCATTCATTTATCTTGATCCACCATATCTGATAACAACAGCAACGTATAACAAGTTCTGGGATGAAGAAAAAGAGCATGGGTTATATTCGTATTTAGAACAATGCACAGAAAACGGTATTAAGTGGGCGCTCTCCAATGTCCTCAGCAATAATGGTATAGAAAATCGGATGTTGCGAGGCTGGATAAAAGAAATGCAGGCTAAATATGATAATATACACCTATATTATTTGGAGAGCGATTATACACACTCCAACTTCCGCCGTAAAAATCGTGGACGCACAGTAGAGATATTGCTTACAAATTATTAAGATTAATATATAAAAAGAATTAGAAAAATAAGAATTTGCCGCACATTAGTTTTTTTAGAAAGAGCAGATATTATGGAATTTAACGAAAAATTACAGGAACTGCGAAAGCAAAAAGGACTTACCCAAGAAGAACTTGCAGAGGTTCTTTTTGTGTCCAGAACTGCTATTTCTAAATGGGAGTCGGGCAGAGGGCACCCCAATATAGATTCTTTGAAAGCAATTGCAAAGTTTTTCGGTGTAACAATTGATGAACTGCTGTCTGGTGATGAATTGTTGACCATAGCAGAAGAAGATACCAAGCGAAAGGAAAAGCACTTTTGTGACTTGGTATTTGGATTGCTCGATTGTAGTATTGCAATGTTTTTCTTTCTGCCATTCTTTGGACAGAAATCAGATGCAATTATACAGGAAGTGTCTCTTTTATCCCTTACCGAAATTGCACCATATTTGAGGACGGCATATTTTGTTGTTGTAATTGGAATTATAGCATCTGGAGTTTTAACCCTTGCTCTGCAAAATTGCTATCAAGCATTTTGGGTGAAGAATAAAAGTAAAATATCGTTAGTAGTAAATGCGGTTGGCGCACTTCTTTTTATCATTAGTTCGCAACCGTATGCAGCAGCATTTCTGTTCATCTTCTTGGTAATAAAGGTGTTAATGCTCGTAAAAAGGCAATGATACGAAGAGTATCTTCGTTGTGATACCCCGTTTCTTGTGGTTGTTCATACCTTCTCTTAAAATGTGTTTAGGCGAGAGCCAAATACAAAAAGGAAGGTTGAACAAATGAAAAAAGAAAACCAGAGAAACTTTTGCATTGCAACATGCATGCTTTTAGCATTTTTGTTATGGACGGTAGCAATTCTATTTGTTGATGTGCAGGCAATCGGGCCACAAGAATCATCCGTTGGATTTGCAACAATTAACCAGTTCGTTCATAACCTTACAGGTGTGCATATGTCCCTGTATACGATCACAGATTGGCT
>JAZROD010000037.1:0-14498 GCA_045648505.1 Clostridia bacterium
AATCTTCATTGATATTTCCTCCTTTGTTCTTTTTGCGGCTGGCTAGACCGCTTTCATTGTAACATAGGAGGTCTTTTTTGTTCAACGGCAAAAGCCTTTTTCGAACCACCAGCTTAGCTGGTGGTTTTCTGTATACAAAAAAACAAAGCGGTGGAAACCACCGCTTTGTAACTATTTACATAGTTTATTATGCTCAAGGATTCATACCGTTGATTACTACGATATCAACGATTGTCTTTTCAACATATTTGATAAGAACATATGATGTGATGTAATCGCCATCAACACTGTCAACACCTGTGATGTTACCGTCTTTATCCTTTAACTGGATTGTCTTTGTAATATCACCGATTGATGAAAGAACTGGTTTAATTCTTGTAGCTGTAGCATCGATAGCATAAACGCTTGTTACACCGTCAATGTTGATTAAGTTAGCAGCTTCAGCTGTAGCTGAACCAGCGAGACCGATTGTTGAACCGCTCTTGCTTACTACCCAACCTGCAACATAGCAGAAGTCTGAGTTTGGAACTCTGTCAAGACCAGCTGTAACTTTAACATCACCAGCAAGTGTCTTGTCGTTGAATGTAGCAACGAATTTAACATCATCGATATAATCTTTAGCATTTACACCATATTCAAATACAACACCCTTAGCAAAGTCTGCTGTTGTGAGAGCTGATGTCTTAACGCTTTCTGAATCAACGATTAATGTTTTTTCTTCGCCAGCCTGTAAGAAGGTTACAGAAACAACATCATTACCTTCTTCGTCGATTGTGTCTCTTGAAGCTGTAACGATAGCAAGTGCAGATTCGTCAGAAACTGAAGGAGCACCTGCTGTTACGATAGCAACGTTAGCAACACCGTCAACGATATCGAGGAATGTGAGTTTATAATCTTTACCGTCTTTGAACATATTTGTTGATGTTACATTGTAATCATCAATTGTTTTAGCTGTAGGAACATAGAATACAGCTGTTGAATCGCTAACAACTACTTTGTCGAATGATGATGTTGATGCATCAAATTCCTGTGTTGTTTCAGCGCCGTCTTTCTTTGCAACATCAACAAATTCTAAGCCTTCACCCTTAGCTGTCTGTTTAGCAAAGTTGATAGCTGTGATTTTGCCTGAAGCGTTAGCTTTGTATGTAACAACTCTTGCAGCAAATTCTAATGTTGATTTACCTGCTTTGTTAACGAGGTTATCGATTGTTGTGTAAACAGTTGCAGCAGCTGTTGTTGAAGCAGCGTCATCAACTCTTACATTGTCAGCTAATTCATAAGATACGATAGAACCGTCTTTATTCATAAGTTCGATTTCGTAAGCGTCAACTTCATAAGATTTGTATTTACCAGCTCTTGTGATGAAAGCAAGGTTGCCTTTAAGTGTAGCAGCTGTGCCTTCAAAGTGAGCGATTTTACCAAATGCGTCGATGTAGAATTTACCTTCTGATCTTGAAGAAATCTTACCGAGTTCTGATGTATCAGCGAGGTTAGCAACTACATATTCAGCACCAGCAACTGTGATGATAGAATCTCTTCTTTCAGCAGCTGTACCAGCAAGTTTACCTTCAACAGCTTCTACAGAACCTTCAACAACGTTTCTTGAAACGATGATTTCTGTTTTTCTGCCAGCTGTTGCGATAGAAAGAACGTCGAATTCCTGGAGATCAGCAATTTCGATTTCTTCGCCATCTAATTTGATTGAAAGTTCATAACCTTCATCAGCTTTTTCGATGTAGTTTGATAAGTCAATTGAAGCGCCTGCTTTTAAAGCGATTCTTGTGTTTGCTGAGTATACATAGTCAACAACTTTTGTTTCGTATGATGTAACAAATACGAAATCATATTTGCCGTTACCATCGTTGTCGAGTAATTTTACTGTACCCTGTGCAGGAGCAAAGAATTTACCTAATTCTGAACCTGAAAGGATATCATCAGCAAAGTTTGCAGCAGCTTTGTACTGACCGTTGAAGATAATCTGTGCATCTTCTAATGTGTATGTTGTGTTTGTTGTATCTTCTTCGTCATCATAAACGCTGTAGTCACCGTTAAGACCTGCAGCTGATGCAGTGATTGTTGAATCTTTAGCATTTTTGCCGATAGGCTGGATGTCTTCTACGTTTTCGATAACAACTTCATAGTTGTTCTTCTTAGCAACAACATATGTTAATACTTCAGGTTCACCTTTTTCGTTTGAACCAACATAAACTTCTGTTGCATAACCAAGTGTTTTAGCAACATCTGTTCCGTTAACCTGGAGTTCATCTGTTGCATTTGCATTATTAGCAGCAAAATCAGCAACATCTGTGTTACCTACGAAATATTTGAAACCAGAATCATTTTTACCTGTTCTTGCTGTTGTATCAACAGTATATTTAACGATTTCAGTATCGTTTGTACCATTTGTGCTTACTAATGAAGAGTTAGCATTTGCACTTACATAACCAACAAGTTTAGCAAAACCGAGTTTTGTTCCAAGTAATGTTTTTGTAACGTCTGATGCGTATGTAGCTTTACCTTCGTCATCGTATGTTGAGAGAACCATCATAGGAGCTGTTAATGACTGATAAGCAAGTTTAGCAACAACGCCTCTGTGAGCTGGTTCGCCAGCTGAAACAGCAAGACCTTTTGTTACACCCTTATCTGTAGCGATTACGAGGTAACCTGTAGGCCATCCGCCCTGTTTTAATACATATTCCTGGTTGTAACCAAGAGCAGCAACCATCATTTTAACAGCTTCTTCGTATTTAACCTGATCGTTTGGTCTGAATAAGCCATTACCGTCACCTGAAACGATACCCATCTGTGATGCGAGGTTTACGTCACCTGCGAACCAGTCTGATGTAGCAACGTCTGTGTACATTGATGTGCCTGCTGCAGCTTTAGCTGCGTCTGAAAGACCCTGTAATCTGTTTACAACAGCAACTACTTCTGCTCTTGTGATAACAGCGTCTGGTTTGAAAGTTCCATCTTCGTAACCGTTAAGGATACCGAGAGCTGAAAGAACTTCTACTGCTTCTGCATACTGGCTGTCTTCTGCAACGTCAGTAAATTTAGCAGCGAAAGCAGCTGAAGATACCATCATTGTGAATACGAGCACTAATGCAAGAATTCTTGTGAGATTTTTCATGAAAATCTTCCTCCTTTAAAAAAATTTATTATTATAAAATAATATACTGTGTTAAGACGCAAGAAGAATATTCTCCTTTATCATCTTACGGTGAAATTATACAACCGCATTTTTTGTTTGTCAATAAGATGGATTAAATTGTAACATAATTGTAACTTAACACTATATCTTGTAACAAAAGTCGTACTTTTGTTACAATGCACAATGCATAATTCACAATGCACAATTAAGTGTTTGTTCTTGAAGTTTTTATTATACTCATAAGGAGTTTTGTTATTTCTTTGTTGTCATTATATATGCTTTCAAACTCTTCTTTGCTTAAGTATTCAGTTTCCATTAGTATTTCAAGCCAGTATTCAGTTTCGCAGGATTCTTTTAATGCTATATTCATTTTAGAAATAAAATCTGCCTTACTTTGTCCTCGTTGAGCCTCTCTTACATTTGCTCCTATACTTGTTCCGCTTCTTACTAATTGCTTTGATAGAATGTACTCGTGCTTTTCATTAAGATATTTACATAGTTTCACAGTTCTCACCGCAAAACTTTTTCTTTTTTCCAATATAATATTATTTTCCTTCATAATATTCCCCTAATTGTGCATTGTGAATTATGCATTGTGAATTGTTCTGGCGCTTCCGAGCGGAGTCGAACCGCTGTCGCAGGAGTCGGAGTCCTGAATGTTATCCATTACACCACGAAAGCATATAAATGGAAGAAACCGCATAGCGGTTTCTCTCATTACAATTGTGAATTGTGCATTTTGAATTGTGAATTACTGAAAGTCTTCCGGTCTTTCGCCGTCTGCAAATCTTGAAAGGATGGCTTTTACAATTCTTTCTGATGCGTTACCATCGCCGTAAGGATTTGCGGCTTTTGCCATTTTTTCGTAGGTTGCTTTATCATCAAGAAGAATTTTTCCTTCCTTTATAATAACATCTTTTTCTACACCTACAAGTTTAACTGTTCCTGCAGCTACTGCTTCAGGTCTTTCTGTTTCTGTTCTTAATACAAGTACAGGCTTACCAAGAGCAGGTGCTTCTTCCTGAAGTCCGCCTGAATCTGTCATAACCATATAACATCTGTTCATAAGGTTGTGAAGTTCCTGAACTGCAAGCGGTTCAATTAAGTATGCATTGTCAAGGTCTGATAAGTATTCTCTTGCCACTTCTCTTACTGCAGGATTCATATGCATTGGGTAAACAATATCTGCATCTTTGTATTCAAGAGCGATTTCTCTTAATGCAGAACAGATATTTCTTAAAGGTTCGCCTAAATTTTCGCGTCTGTGTGCAGTAACGAGGATTACTTTTCTCTTTTCAAAGTCAAGCTTTCTTAAAGTTTCATCTTCAAAAACATAATCTTCTCTTACTGTTGTTTTAAGAGCATCAATTACTGTGTTACCTGTAATATAGATATCTTCTTCATTGATATTTTCTTTTAATAAGTTGTTTTTGTTATTTACTGTAGGTGAGAAATGCATATCTGTCATTCTGCCCGTAAGCTGTCTGTTCATTTCTTCAGGGAATGGTGAGTATTTATCATAAGTACGAAGTCCTGCTTCCACATGTCCTACTGCAATCATATTGTAAAAAGCCGCAAGTGCTCCGACAAATGTTGTTGATGTATCGCCGTGTACTAAAACGATGTCCGGCTTTTCTTTTTTCATAATTTCGTCAAGACCTTCAAGAGCATTTGTTACAATGCTGACAAGTGTCTGTCTGTCTTTCATAATATTAAGGTCGTAATCAGGTTTGATTTCAAACATTTCAAGCACCTGGTCAAGCATCTGTCTGTGCTGTGCTGTTACTGTGCAGATTGACTGAACACCTTCCCACTTTTCAAGTTCCTTTACAAGTGGTGCCATTTTAATAGCTTCCGGTCTTGTACCGAAAATAGTCATTACCTTTACCATTTTATTTTTCCTCCTCATCATTATGATGTGTGTTTTTCAAAATAAGTGTTGCTATTACAAACACAATTGCTATTATAAGAAGCAAAAGTGCTCTTTCCATACCAAAGCCTGTTAAAATTATGGCACTTATACCTAAAAGTGCAGAAATTGCATACATTATTCCAACCGCCTGTTTCTGTGAGAAGCCCATATCAATCAGTTTGTGATGAAAATGGCCTCTGTCAGGTGCCATAATAGGACGGTGATCTCTTACTCTTCTTAAAATCGCAACAGTTGTGTCGAAAATAGGAAGTGCAAGAACCAAAAGCGGTACTGCAAAGGAAATTGCCGCATAGCCTTTGAACATACCTTCAATAGATATGCAGGCAAGGGAAAATCCCAAAAATGTTGAGCCTGAATCTCCCATAAAGATTTTTGCAGGGTTGAAGTTGTGAGGCAAAAAGCCTAAACATCCGCCTGCAAGACAAGCTGTGAACACCGCAATATGATATTCGTTCGTTAAAAGTGCGATTATCATTATACATATAGAAGAAATACTTGCTATGCCTGCCGCAAGTCCGTCAAGACCATCAATTAAATTAACCGCATTTGTTACTCCGCATATCCATATAACAGTAACGGGAATTGCAAGCCAGCCAAGTTCCAAATACACATTTGGTGAAAAGATATTGGGGTTTGTTATTGCATCTATTTTAACTCCGCCGAAATATACAACAATCAACGCCGCTATAATCTGAACCAAAAGCTTTATTATGGCTCTTATTGGTTTTCTGTCGTCAATTACGCCAAGGGCAACTATTAAAAGTGCACCTGCCATAATAGAAATCATTTCTCTTGTCATAACCGCAAACATTACCATTCCCACAACAAAACCAAAAAAGATTGCAAGACCGCCAAGTCTGGGAATCGGTTTTTTGTGCATTCTGCGGGCATCCTTCGGCACATCTATAGCTCCTATTTTATAGGCAACTCTTTCCGCAAGAGGTGTTGAAAGAAATGCCATTAAAAAGGATACAAAAAATGCAAGCAGTAATTTTACTATATCACTCATTGTTTTTCTCCTGTCTTTGCCGTCAATTCATCATAAAATATATCCGATTTTTTCGTAAACATCCTTCAGTGTTTTTTCTGCAATTGCTTTTGCAGTTTCTCTTCCGTTTTTAAGAACACTTTCAAGGTATGCTTTATCCTGCATAAGCTTTGCATATTCTGTCTGAATAGGCTCAAGGTCTGAAATAACCGCTTCCGCTACTGCCTTTTTGAAATCGCCGTAGCCTTTGCCTTCAAATTCTTTTTCAACCTCTTCTGCAGTTTTGCCTGTTGTTGAGCAGTAGATTGAAATAAGGTTATTCATAGCAGCTCTGCCTTCTTCATATTTAACATAACCAAAAGAGTCTGTAACCGCTCTTTTGAATTTCTTCATAATTGAAGCAGGTTCTTCCAAAAGTGCAATGCTTCCCTGTGGTTCTGATTTTGACATTTTTCTTGTTGGGTCAGAAAGATCCATAACTCTTGCACCGTGTTTTGCAATATATCCTTCAGGAATTTTGAAGGTGTCACCGTAAATACCGTTGAATCTTTCTGCAAGGTCACGTGTAAGTTCAAGATGCTGACGCTGGTCGTGTCCAACAGGAACTAAATCCGCATTATATAAAAGAATGTCAGATGCCATTAAAACAGGGTATGTGAAAAGACCTGCATTAATATTGTCTGCATGCTTTGAAGATTTATCCTTAAACTGTGTCATTCTCTGAAGTTCGCCCATATATGTGTAGCAATTAAGTATCCACGCAAGCTGTGAATGCTCAGGCACATGTGACTGAACAAACATTGTGCATTTTTCAGGGTCAAGACCGCAGGCAATATACTGCGCCAAAAGTGCATAGCATCTTTCTTTAAGTTCTTTCGGGTCCTGTCTTACGGTTATTGCGTGTAAATCAACAACCGAAAAAATACATTCATATTCATCAACAAGCTTTGTCCAGTTTTTAAGCGCTCCTAAATAGTTTCCGATTGTAAGAGCACCTGATGGCTGAATTCCGCTGAAAATTCTCTTTTTCATTTTGTTACTTCCTTTCATAACTATTCATATTATTGTATCACAAAAGTATAATTTTTACAATAGTAAAAAACACGGCTCAATAGCTTTATTTTCTATGAAACAATATTTTTTGCAAAATGGTTGACAAAATAAGTTTTATTCCGTATAATGAATATAGAAAAAGGCAGTCCGTTGAATGACTCGCCAATATTATAAACTAAAAATTAGTCGCAAACATTGGTCGTGTGGGCGACTAATTTGCTTTTATATCGAAAACAATCCAAAAGATTATTGTATATACCAATATTCTCAGTAACCTTTTTCCCATAAAGCAACCACCCCCTTTCCATTATGTAATGGGGTTTGGGGCGAGTCATCCACGGAATGTTCATTCCCGAACTACCTGTCAGATTACTCCGACGAAAATATTATACAATACATTTTATATTTTTTCAACAGCCTTTTATAAAATATAATATAAAAACAGATATGCATATCATTTTGCATATCTGTTTTTTGTATTATCTATGAATTATATAAGCTTATCCGCATCAACAGTATATTTATCTGTAAGAATTTTAATAAAGTCTATCAATGCTAAAATTCCACCAAGTCCACAACAAAGTGATGCTACTATCCTTGTGATGCCTTTTTTGCTTTCTCCCATCATAAAGTTATGAATCCCGAGTCCGCCAAGGAAGAAACAGATAAGTGCCATTGTAATCTTATCTTGTCCGCCAAGATTACCAGTAGCTTTATTGCTGGTTGATTTTGTTACAGCTACACCGCACTTCAGGCATACCGCCGCATTTTCTGGAAGTTCATTACCACAATTCTGGCAATATTTATTTCCGTCTCCCACATTAACACCGCAGTTAAGACAAATTGCCTGATTTTCATTTAACTGCTGACCGCAATTCTTACAAAACATTTGAAACCCTCCGTTTATTTACTTAAATATAGTTAAAACTATTATTTATAAGCTTTATTATCCAATTAATTATAAATCCGCTTAATATAGCTATGTGTATTCCCCGATTGACATTCCTGTTTTTTACAAGGTTTCCGTCAAAGTAAAATGAACACAATAAAACAGGTACAGACCAGAACATAGGATTATACATCCATGCTCTTTTCAGTTCAAGCCTTAATGCAGACAAACAAGCTCTTGTAATTCCGCATCCGGGACACATATATCCTGTCAAATTTTTAATAATACATGTAACTCCCAATCTTTGTGCTATTCCTACACATACTACGCACACAATAAGAAAAATTGTTTTCTTTTTAAAATCACTTGCTTTCAACACTGTTCCCTTTTGATGAAGAAACATAATAACCATACAGTGCTAAAACAATCGCAAATGGAATAACAAAAACTGCCCTGCTGAGCAAATACAGGAAGCAATCAATAAAGTCGGCATAATCAATAAATTCCCATATAAGATTTATTACAGTAAAAAATAATGAAATTAGCATAGCCACCGCAGGCGCATACCAGAACTTTTTAAAGCTTTTTCCTTTATTACTTCCTGCAAGAAAAATCATAACTACAAGAAAAACATAGGCTATTACAGGCATGAAATCAACCGAAAATTCAAGTAATAATTTAATATAAAATGTTAATTTATGAAGTCCGCCAATAGCATAATAGTCAAAATTATACTCAAACAAATAATAAACTAAACCATTAATCAAATATTTAAAACAATATATCAACTTTACAATTGCAATTCCAAGAAGAATTACAGCTTTTGTCTTTCCCTTTTTTTCTACCATACACAAGATTCCAAATATCAGCATAGCAATACACATAAGGGTTCCTAAATGGATTGTATACAAAGAAATATGATTAAAGCTCGAATAAGATATCCGCATTGTAATAAAATTAAGATTTTCGACAAAATAATGTAAGTATCTTCCCAAGTCAAACGAAAAAACACCTATGTAATACCTCCATATAATTAAAACAAGTGAGAAAAGACCTGTCAAAATAAAATAAATCCCAGAAATTTTTGGAATAATACTTTTTGTCTTATTCATAAATATACACTCCTTCTGTAAATTTCGACTAAATTCATCAAGGCTATAATATCATAGAGCGAAGAAATTGTCAAGTGCATATTGCACTATAATTAATAGTGCATTTTTTATGTGTATAAAACACTTTTCTTTTTTTGTATAATAAGTATAAGGATGTGAATAAAATGTTTAAAATCAAACACAATGAAGAAACAGTAAATAAAACTCTTCGTTTTCAAAAATCATTACTTGATAAGATGTCTCAGATAGCTCAGAATGAAAACATATCGTTAAACAGCTTTATTATACAATGTTGCGAGTATGCAATGGAAAATCTGGAACAAAAAGAAGAATAGCAACGCAAATTATTAAATGTCGTTTTACGGCATTTTTTTGTTTTACTTGTTAAAGTATTGACAAAAAGTAAAATTGTGCTAAAATATGAATTAGCACTCTAAGAGTGAGAGTGCTAATTTTGTAAAAAGGAAGCGAAATTATGGCAATTAAACAGTTTAAATCAGAATCTAAAAGACTTCTGGATATGATGATTAACTCTATTTATACCCATAAAGAAATTTATTTAAGAGAGCTTATCTCAAATGCATCTGATGCTATTGACAAGCTTTACTATTTAGCACTTACTGATGAAAACATCAAATTTAACAGAGAAGATTTCTATATAAGAATTGCAGCAGATAAATTTGCAAGAAAAATCATTATTACTGACACAGGTATCGGTATGAGCAAGGAAGAGCTTGAAAACAACCTTGGTACTATTGCAAAGAGCGGTTCTTTTGCTTTCAAAAACGAAAACGAAAAGAAAGATGATGTGGACATTATCGGTCAGTTCGGTGTTGGTTTTTATTCTGCATTTATGATTGCGGATAAAATTACTGTTGAAAGTAAAAAGTTCGACTGTGATGAAGCTTTCATTTGGGAATCAAAGGGAAGCGAGGGCTATACTGTTGAGCCTTGTGACAAAAAAGATACAGGAACAGTTATTACCCTTTATGTAAAGGCAGACACCGAAGAAGAAAAGTACAGTGAATTTTTAGAAGAATACAGAATAAGACAGATTGTTTCAAAATATTCTGATTACATTAAATATCCTATAAAGATGCTTACAACAAGACAGGTGCCTAAAGATGGGGAAGAAGGCAAGTTTGAAACAGTAATGGAAGATACCACTTTAAACAGTATGGTACCTCTCTGGAGAAAAAATAAGAACGAAGTTTCAAAAGAAGAATATGATAATTTCTATAAAGACAAATTCCACGATTTTGAAGAGCCTTTAAAGGTTCTCCACACAAGTGCAGACGGTGCGGCAAGTTATACTGCTCTTTTATACATTCCTAAAAAAGCTCCTTATGATTACTACACAAAGGATTTTGAAAAGGGACTTCAGCTTTATTCAAGCTCTGTTATGATTATGGATAAATGCGCAGACCTTCTTCCTGATTATTTCAGCTTTGTTAAGGGACTTGTGGATTCTGCAGACCTTTCTCTTAACATTTCAAGAGAAATTCTCCAGCACGACAGACAATTAAAAATAATTGCATCAAGCATTGAAAAGAAAATCAAGCGTGAGCTTCTTGCTATGCTCAAAAACGACAGAGAAAGCTATGAAATTTTCTACAATGCTTTTTCAAGACAGTTAAAATACGGTGTTTATGCCGACTTTGGCAAAAACAAAGAAATTCTTTCAGACCTTCTTATGTTCATTTCTTCAAATGAAGAAAAAATGACAACTCTTGACGAATATATCGAAAGAATGAAAGAAGACCAGAAATACATCTATTATGCTTGCGGAGAAAGTGTTTCAAAAATATCAAAGCTTCCGCAGACAGAAAAGCTTAAGGACAAGGGCTTTGAAATTTTATTTCTCACAGAAGATATTGACGAATTTGCCCTTAAAATGCTTATGAACTACAAGGAAAAGGAATTTAAGAATGTTTCTGCATCTGACCTTGGTATTGAAGAAGAAAAAGTTGAAAATACAGACGAAAACAAAGAGCTTTTTGAAAAAATGAAAGATTTAATGGCAGATAAGTTAAAGGATGTACGCCCATCCGCTTCTTTAAAATCTCATCCGGTTTGCATTACTGCAGAAGGTGAAATTTCTATTGAAATGGAAAAGGTTTTAAATGCTATGCCCGGCAACGAACAGAAAATTTCTGCTCAAAAGGTTCTTGAAATCAATATTAACCATCCCGTGTTTGAAAAATTAAAATCTGCAGACGATGAAGCTCTTAAAAACTATCTTGATGTTTTATACACATCTGCTCTTTTAATCGAGGGACTTTCAATCGAAGACCCTGTTGATTTTTCAAACAAGATTTGTAAGCTTATATGAAAAAGGCACTTATAACAGGTGCAAGCTCGGGAATAGGCAGGGCATTTGCCTATAAACTTGCGGATATGGGGTACGACCTTATTTTAACCGCAAGGCGAGAAGCACCTATGGTTGAAATAAAAAACAATATTAAAACAAATGCAGAAATAATTACCGGTGATATTTCGGACAAGGATTTTTGTATTTCTCTTGCAGAAAAGGCAAAAGAGGTTGATGTTTTAATCAACAATGCAGGGTTTGGTGTTTTTGGGGAAGCCATAGAGTCCGACCTTGAAAAAGAGCTTGATATGATTGATGTGAACATTAAAGCAGTTCACATTTTAACAAAGCTTTTCCTTAAAGAATTTGTTGAAAAAGATAGTGGTTATATATTAAATGTAGCTTCTTCCGCTTCTTTCTTTCCGGGGCCTTTGTTTGCATCTTATTATGCAAGTAAAATATATGTAAAAAGATATTCCTACGGTCTTTGCGAAGAATTAAGACGAAGAAAATCAAAGGTTAAAATCTGTTGTCTTTGCCCCGGACCTGTTGACACAGAGTTTAATGATGTTGCAAATGTTAAATTCTCAGTTGGCGCTTTATCTTCCGATTATGTGGCAGAGAAAGGTCTTAAAGGTCTTTTCAAAGGAAAAAGCTGTGTAACACCAGGACTTTTAATAAAATGCACAAGACTTTTAGGTATACTTTTGCCTGACAAACTTTCTGCAGTTTTTGTATATAACATCCAGCAGAAAAAGCGCAAAGCTTGACAAAACTAAAAAGTATGATACAATGTAGTCGTGGCAGTCTATCTGCTGCGACTATTATATTTTACAAAGGAGTGATTGTCCTAATGGACGGGAGTAGTTTGCCATTAAGTGTTTTACTACTTGTGGTGCTGATTGCATTATCTGCATATTTCAGCGCATCGGAAACGGCGTTTTCGTCGTATAACAAATTGAGAATAAAAACAGAAGCGGAAGACAAAAAGGGTGCTAAAGCACGCCGTGTTCTTTCCCTTACAGAGAACTATGAAAAGCTTATCTCAACAATTCTTATCGGTAACAACCTCGTAAACATTGTTGCCACATCTGTTGCAACCTTGCTTTTCACACATCTTATTGAAAATGAAGCTTTGGCTGCTACAATTTCAACTGTTGTTATGACCCTTCTGGTTTTAACCTTTGGTGAAATCACACCAAAAACAGTTGCCAAAAGAACTGCTGATAACTTCTCAAAAAAAGTTGCAGATTCTCTTACTGTGCTTACAATTTTATTTACACCGCTTACATTCATCTTTAATTTATGGCAGAAATTTATTCTTAAATTTTTCAAAGATGACGGTGAAGCCGCAGTTACAGAAGATGAAATCATCACAGTTGTTGAAGAAGCTGCAGAGGACGGTGAAATTGACGAACAGGAAAGCGAGCTTATTAAAAATGTTATTAAGTTCAGCGACCTTGATGTTAATGATATTTTAACACCTCGTGTTGATGTGGCGGCAGTTGATATTAACTGGGATAAAGAAAGAATTGCAAAAGTTTTTGCAGATACAGAATTCTCAAGACTTCCTGTTTACGATGAAACAATAGATAATATTTCGGGCATTCTTTACCAGAAGGACTTTTTCAATCATAGTGAACTTCCTGTTGCCAAACTTGTTAAACCTGTTAAGTTTATCTTCTCTTCTATGAAGATTTCAAGACTGTTAAAACTTTTCCAGGAAAGCAAATGCCATATGGTTGTTGTTAATGACGAGTATGGCGGAACAGAAGGTATTGTTACTTTGGAAGACGTTATTGAATCACTTGTTGGTGAAATCTATGACGAGCACGATGAAGTAATTGAAGACATTGTTAAGATTTCTGAAGAAAAATATACAGCTCTCGGCAGTTGCGGAATTGATAAATTCCTCGAAACCTTTGAGCTTGAAGTGGAAGAAGACGAAGACGATTCCGATATTACAACAGTAAGCGGTTTTGCAGCACATCTTCTTGAAAAAATCCCTGACGAAGGCGATTCATTTGAATATAAAAACTTAAATATCACAGTAACCAAAACAGACAGTAACAGAGTTTTAGAGGTTGCAGTTGATGTTCTTCCACAAATTGAGGAAGAAGAATAAAAAAACAGTCCTTGCGGACTGTTTTTTAATGCAAAATGCAAAATGGACAATGTAAAATGATGGTCAAAAATCGCAAAGCGATTTTATTAAATCAAACGCAGAGCGTTTGTTCTTTAATTTTCAATTTTCCATTATTCCAGCTCTGCTCCGCCAATAAAACAAACATCTTTATTGTAATAGTATTTCTCATTTTCTGCTATTTTTTTCTGCAGTTTACTCGAACAGGCTTTATATAAGAAATCAAAATCATTTTCTATTATTTCTTTTTTATTATATGCTATAAATACACGATGAATATTTTCCCCTTGAATTTCTGCATAGCATTTTGTAATAAAAAACATATCTCCTTTTTCAAAATATGTTTTTGTGCCATTTATTATATAATAACCCTCACCACTTTGAATGTATTCCACAAGACGCATATTGGAGAATTTTTCGTTGTATTTTGCATCAAAACATTCACCAACATACACTTTGTATCCCTTAAACAGATTATACCTTGCCTTAATACGATTTCTCATAAAATCCACTCCAAATTAAAAAGTGCGCCCACGGATGGACGCACGAAAAAGTGTTCCTCCCGTAGCTGCAACACAATTTAACAATGCCATCAAGGGAAAGTTAATAGAAGGAAAACACTTTTTGCCAAAAGTATTTTTCCCTCGACGACAAAATTTATTAAATTGTGTTGCAAAGTCATTATAACATATACAGAATTAGAATTCAAGCAAAAAAATAGTCCATATATGTGGCATATACTGTTAAAGATAGCAATTTAAAAAGCTGAACGATTAATGAAGTGAACCCCATTTAGTTCACAAAAAATAAAAAACGAAAACCTCTTATGGTATAATAAAACCATAGGAGGTTTTTAATTATGGCTAAAAAAGGACAGAAATTCAACAACTATACAAAAGAAACGAAAGAGGAAATATT
>JAZROD010000038.1:0-48643 GCA_045648505.1 Clostridia bacterium
AGCAGAAAATAAGCCAACCGCTTTAGCGGTAGCTTGAAACCGCTTGCGGCTGGCAGATTATTCGGTGGACTTTCAGTCCCGCCAGTAACAGCGACTTATAGTCGCAGAGCAAACTACCGGCTTAGCCGGTAGTTATGATTAATTAACTTTGTAAGCTCTACTGGGTCAACGATTTTACCGTCTTTGTAAACACGCATATTACCTGATGCGATTTCGTCGATTAAAACAACTTCGCCGTTGTTGTAACCAAATTCAAATTTGATATCCCATAAATCAAGACCGATTGATTTTAAATCATCAGCAACGATTTTTGTGATTTTAAGTGTCTGTTCTTTCATACTTTCGAACATTTCAGGTGTCATAACTTTAAGAGCTGCAAGACCTTCGCCTGTAACAAGTGGGTCGCCCTTTTCGTCATTTTTGAAAGTACATTCAACATATCCGCCTTCTAAAACTGTGCCGTCTTTAATATATTCGCCATATCTTCTGATAAAGCTTCCTGTTGCAACAAGTCTGCAGATAACTTCAAGTCCGCCACCGCCAAGTTCTTTACCAAAACATTCAGCAGGAAGAACTTCCATTGTAGCTTCTTCAAGATTTGCACTTACATAGTGAGTTTTGATACCTGCATTCTTTAATAATTCAAAATAATGGATTGAAGTTTCGAGATTAGCTCTGCCGATACCTTCGATTGTTAATCCAACGCTGTTTTCGCCTGGATCAAACACACCGTCTTTACCTGTGCAGTCATCTTTAAACTTAAGCATTACATTACCGTTTTCAAGTTCGTAAACATCTTTAGTTTTACCTTCGTAAATTTTTTTCATACAGTTTCCTCTTTTCCGATAATTTTAGAACAGAAATATTTTATCATAAATTTATGTCTGTGTAAAGTTTTTTTGTAATTTTTTTGATTGCAAGTAAAACTTTACATTACTGCTTATTTATGATATAATATTAAAAAACTATGCATTAAGGTGATACAATGATTTTAGCAGATAAATGGAAGGATTATAAAGTTCTTGAAACAGGACAGGGAAACAAGCTTGAAAGCTGGGGAGATGTGGTGCTTTTAAGACCTGACCCACAGGTTATCTGGAATAATCCAATTAAGAAAAAGCATCTTGCTGATGCAGTGTATAAAAGAAGTTCAAAAGGCGGAGGAAACTGGGACTTTAAGAAGGACCTTCCTGAAAGCTGGAACATCAAATATAAAAATCTTACCTTTGTTGTAAGACCTACAGGCTTTAAGCATACAGGTCTTTTCCCTGAACAGGCGGCAAACTGGGATTTTATAATGGATATGATTAAAAATGCAGGAAGGGATATAAAAGTTTTAAACCTTTTTGCATATACAGGCGGTGCAACTGTTGCAGCTGCAAGTGCAGGAGCTTCGGTTGTCCATGTTGATGCGGCAAAGGGTATGGTTGCCTGGGCGAAGGACAATATAAAGCTTTCAGGACTTGAAGATAAGCCTGTAAGATACATTGTAGATGATGTTGTTAAGTTTGTGCAGAGAGAGCAAAGACGAGGCAATACATACGATTGTATTATTATGGACCCACCGTCTTACGGCAGAGGCCCTAAAGGTGAAATCTGGAAGCTTGAAAACGAGCTTTACGGACTTGTTGAAGAATGTGTTAAAGTTCTTTCGGACAAACCGTTGTTCTTTATCATCAATTCTTATACAACAGGACTTCAGGCTTCGGTGCTTTCAAACATTTTAAGAATCACAACAGAAAATAAATTTGAAATCGAAAGTATTATTGCAGATGAACTTGGACTTGTGGTGGAAAACAGCAATACGGTTCTTCCTTGCGGTTCAACAGCAAGATGTATTTTCAGACAGGACTAAAAATGATAGAAACCTTGAATTTGTCATATACCTATGACAGTGATATTGAAAAACATCAGGTATTAAAAGACATAAATATAAAAATAAACAAAGGCGAGTTTGTTGCAATACTTGGTCATAACGGCTCGGGAAAATCAACTCTTGTTAAATCCTTTAATGCAGTAATATTGCCGTCAGGCGGTAAAGTTTATGTGGATAAGATGGACACTTTGGACGAGTCTTTAACCTATGCAATAAGAGAAAAGGCAGGAATGGTTTTTCAGAATCCAGATAATCAGATTGTTGCAACAATTGTTGAAGAAGATATTGCCTTTGGTCCTGAAAATTTAGGTGTACCCACTGATGAAATAAGAAAAAGGGTGGATAATGCACTTAAAGCGGTGGATATGTACGCATATAAGGACCATGCACCGCACATGCTTTCAGGGGGGCAGAAGCAGAGAATTGCCATTGCAGGAGTTCTTGCAATGGAGCCTGAATATATGATTTTCGATGAAGCAACTGCAATGCTTGACCCTGTGGGCAGAAAAGAAATCTTAAAAACAATAATTAATCTTAACAAAGAAAAAAATATTACAGTTGTTATGATTACTCACTATATGGAAGAAGCAATCAAGGCGGACAGAGTGATTGTTCTTAATAAAGGGCAGGTTGCTCTTGAAGGCAGGCCTTATGAAGTTTTTAACAATGTTGAGGAAATGAACGACTTAAAGCTTGGAGTTCCTCAATCAACAGAGCTTATGCACGAGCTTGAAAAAAGAGGAATGAAATTTTCAAAAACAGTTTTAACGGCAGAAGAATTTGTTGAAGAATTTAAACAGGTGAATAAATGAGTATAAAACTTGAAAATATCAACTATATATACGGCAAGGGCGGACCTTTTGAAAAGACAGCTCTTAAAAATATAAACCTTGAAATTGGTGAAAATGAATTTATTGGTATAATAGGGCATACGGGGTCAGGAAAATCAACCCTTATTCAGCTTTTTAACGGACTTTTAAAGCCTGAAAGCGGTAATGTTTGTGTTGACGGCGAAAACATAAACGAAAAAGGCGTAAAACTTAAAAAAATCCGTGAAAAAGTGGGAATGGTTTTTCAATATCCTGAATATCAGCTTTTTGAGGAAACGGTTTTTAAAGATATTAAATTCGGTCTTGACAATTTCGGCTTTACAGGAGATAAAGACCAAAGAGTAAGACAAACTGCAAAAACCATAGGTATAGACGAAGAAATGCTTGAATGTTCACCCTTTAACCTTTCAGGCGGACAGAAAAGAAGAGTTGCAATAGCAGGAATCCTTGCTCTTGAACCAAAATATTTAATCCTTGATGAGCCTGCGGCAGGGCTTGACCCTTATGGCAGAAACCTTATTTTAGATGAGCTTTATAAGATTTACAAGGAAAGAAAAATAACAGTTATTCTTGTTTCTCACAGTATGGAGGATATTGCAAAATATGCCGACAGAATTATTGTTATGAATAAAGGCGAAGTTGCAATGGACGGCAAACCGTCACAGATTTTCTGCAGAGAAGATGAACTTTATGCTATGGGACTTGATATTCCTGAAATATCAAAGATAATGAACAAATTAAGAGGTATGGGATATAACATCCCTGAAGATGTTTTTGACATAAAAAAAGCAGCAGATATATTAACAGGAGAAAAGAATGCTTAACGACATTACACTTGGGCAGTATTACCCTGCCAGATCAATAATTCATAAGCTTGACCCAAGAGTTAAAATAGTTCTTGTTTTAGCTCTTGTTGTTATGCTCTTTATTGCAGATACAATGCTTGCATATTTGGTAACTGCAGGCTTTGTTATTGCTATGATTATAATGTCTGAAGTACCGTTTGTGTTTGTACTTAAAGGGCTGAAGCCTGTTTTATATATTCTTGTGTTCACATCAATTCTTAATATTTTCCTGACAGACGGAACAATAATCTATAAGCTTGGTTTTCTTAAAATAACCTATGAAGGATTAAATCTTGCGTTGACTATGGTGGCAAGACTTGTTCTTCTTGTTGCGGCAACATCTTTGTTAACACTTACAACATCACCAATAATGCTTACAAGTGCAATAGAAAAACTTTTGTCACCTTTAAAGGTGTTTAAATTTCCTGCACACGAAATAGCTATGATGATGACAATCGCTTTAAGATTTATTCCCACACTTCTTGAAGAAACAGAAAAGCTTATGAAAGCACAAAGCGCAAGAGGTACTGATTTTATGTCAGGGGGAATTTTGCAGAAAATAAAAGCAATGGTACCAATTTTAGTACCGCTTTTTATAAATTCTTTAAAAAGAGCAGACGAGCTTGCACTTGCTATGGAATGCAGATGCTACAGAGGCGGAGACAACAGAACAAGCCTTAAAACTCTGAAAATTTCAAAGGCAGATTTTTGCGCAATAGCAGTGTTTATAATTTATATAGCTTTTATCATATTAACTAAAACGGTGATTAAATGAGAAATATAGCACTTATTATATCTTACGATGGGGCAGGATATTTCGGTTATCAGACGCAAAACGGCTTTATAACAATTCAGCAGGTTATGGAAGAAACCATAGCTAAAATGACAAAAGAAAAAGTTGTTGTATACGGTTGCGGAAGAACTGATACGGGAGTTCACGCCCTTAATTATCTTTTAACATTCAAAACAAATTCAACTGTCCCTTGTGACAGAATCCCTTTTGCGCTTAATGCGCTTCTTCCTGATGATATTCGAGTTAAATCTGCTTTTGAAGCAGATGCCGATTTCCACGGCAGATTTTCAGTAAAAAGAAAAACCTATGTCTACCGCATTCTGAACACAGAAATTTCCGACCCCTTCAGAGCCAGATACACCTGGCACTACAAATACCATCTTGATATTGAAAAAATGAGAGAAGCGGCATCATATATTGTTGGCGAAAAGGATTTTGTCTGCTTTATGGCATCGGGTGGTCAGGTTAAAACAACTGTCAGAAATGTGGATGAGCTTACGGTGGAAAAAGAGGGAGATGAAATTGTTATAACGGTTTCGTCGAACGGATTTTTGTATAATATGGTGCGAATTATAACAGGAACACTTGTCTATGCAGGTTGCGGTAAAATAGAGCCTGACTTTGTTAAAGAAATAATTGAGTCTAAAGACAGAAGAAAAGCAGGTATAACCGCACCACCTAACGGACTTTATCTTAAAAATGTTGAATATTGATGAAAGGAAACAGATATGAAACTTAAAATTAAAGATAAAAAGAAGTTTTTGCAGATATTAACAGGTATATTGATTGCAGTTTTAATACTTGCAATAATATTGCCTGATGCACTTAATGCCATATTCGGAAATCACATAAGCGACGAAATATATACTGTTACAACAGATGTTATATCAGAATATGATGTGGATTTTATAAGCGGTAAATTTGCAATCTATAATTCACAGGGCTTGAAAAAATATAATAAGCAGGCAGAATTTGAAGAAGAACATTATTTAAGTGCCTATGCACCAATAATGCATAAAAACGGAAAATTTATTGCACTTGCAGATACATCATCAACCGAAATAACAGTTCTTAAAGGGAACTCTGTATACTATGAGGTGAAAGTTCCACAGAATGTTAAAAGAGTTTCTGTAAACAAAAAGGGTTACATAACTGTTCTCTCGGGAGAAACAGGCTATAAATCTGTTGTTATGGTTTTTGACAATACAGGAACAGAGAAATACAGATGGTATTCAGATGAAAGTTATGCAATTGATGCAAAGCTTTCGGATAATTCAAAATTACTTGCAGTTGCTTCTGTTAAAATGGAAGGTAATAAGCTCAACACAATTGTAGAGCAGTATAAAATCAAAGAAGAAAATGTGCTTTCAAGTGTTCTGCTTGAAGATTTAGTTCCTTATTCAATAACCTTTAATGGTTCAAAGGTGGTTCTTGTGGGGGACAAGAAGGCATATACTGTAAGTAAGGGTGGTAAGGTGAAAGGCGAGTACGATTATAAAGGAAGAACACTTGAGTGTTTTGATATGGATAATAATAACAATATCACCCTTGCACTCTCGGAAAATATGGGTATCTCGGAAGCGGTTATTCTTAATAAAAACTTAAAAGAAAAAGGGGTAAACCCATGTGAATTCCGTATAACAATGCTTGACGAAAACAAGGGCAAGGTTGCAGTTGCGGGCGAAGGAAAGGTGAAAGTTCTCAAGGCTAACGGAAAGGTGTTGGCAGAGGGGGAATTTTCAAAGGATGGAAGCTATATTGTGCTTGCTGATAACTGGAGAAACTTTGCAGTTTACAGTGCAAATAACATAAGTATGTTCAACATAAAAAGGGGTCGTTGAAATTGAGTTTAAGTGTAATAATTGACCTGGTGGTTGTTGGAATTATCTGGATAATTGCAACCATTGGCTATAAAAGAGGGCTTATTAAAACAATGTACGGAATTGTTGCATTTTTGCTTGCGGCAGTTCTTACTGCACTTTATCATCAGCAGGTTGCAGACTTTATTATGAAGTTTGATTTTGTGCAGAATACAATGGGAAAAATAAGCCAGGGTATTGCATCAAAATTTATTCCGTCAGATACAAGTATAATGCCTGTGTGGATGAATAATTCAGTTTCAGAAGCACTCAAAGCTGCTGGTATGGGCGTGGCAGAAAAGGTTATGCAAATCATAATAACTGCACTTACGGTGGTTGTTACATTCATAGGTATAAAAATATTACTTGGCTTTTTGGTTGGAATTTTAGATAAGATTGCAAAGCTTCCTGTGCTTGATACACTGAACTGTGCAGGTGGAATGCTTTTTGGCGTAATAAAGGGAGTTATAGTGGTGCTTGTTTTATGTGCACTTTTAACTGTGTTTATGCCATCTCAACACTATGAAAATATACATAATGCAATGTCACAGACATACATTGCCAAGTATTTTTATAACAATAATATATTGATGACTCTCATAATGAAATAAGGTTAGTCTGAATAAAATCACACATCTTGCACTGTTTTACTCATTTGTGTACACAAAGTACACGACAATCGTAAATCAGCACAATCTGTGCAATTTTCTTTCAGACTTTGATAAAATCACACATCTTGCACTGTTTAGTAAAAGGAATTAAGGAGTATAGAAATGGAATATTTAATGCTTAAAACTATGATGGAGCTTCAGGAAATGGCAAAGGAGCTTGGAATAAAGGAATTTTCAAAATATAAGAAAACCGAACTTGCACAGCTTGTTTTTGAAAAAATGCCAAAGCCTGATAAAACAGAAGAAATAGAGCAGGAAAATGAAGAAGTAAGTCAGCCTGACGAATACGAAAAGGTTGAGGGCGTTTTAGAGGTTATGCCTGACGGGTACGGCTTTATAAGGGGAGAAAATTATCTTCCTACAAATAAGGATGTATATGTTTCAGCCAATCAGATTAAAAGATTCAATCTTAAAACAGGGGACAAAATCTGCGGTAATACAAGAGAAACAAGAGCACACGAAAAATTAAAACCTCTTATTTTTGTTTCAACAATAAACGGAGATATTCCTGCAATCGCCACAAAGAGAAGACCATTTGAGTATTTAACTCCAATATATCCTGATTTCAGACTTAAACTTGAAACAGACAAGGATGAATATTCAACAAGAATTATTGATGTTATTGCACCCCTTGGGAAAGGACAGAGAGGTCTTATTGTTGCACCACCAAAAGCGGGCAAAACAACACTTCTTAAAAATATTGCCAATGCAATAGCAAAAAATTATCCTGATGTGGAGATTATAGTTCTTTTAATTGATGAAAGACCTGAAGAAGTTTCAGATATGCAAAGAAGCATTAAAGGTGATGTAATATATTCCACATTTGATGAATTACCTGCACATCATATAAAGGTTGCAGAAATGGTGCTTGAAAGAGCACAGAGAATAGCAGAACAGAAAAAAGATGTTGTTGTGCTTCTTGATTCCCTGACAAGACTTACAAGAGCATACAATCTTGTGATTCCGTCAACAGGAAGAACTCTTTCTGGCGGTATTGACCCGGGTGCTTTCCATATGCCTAAAAAGTTTTTCGGTGCGGCAAGAAATATTGAAAACGGCGGAAGCGTAACAATACTTGCAACTGCACTTACAGAAACAGGCAGCAGAATGGATGATGTTATCTACGAAGAATTTAAAGGAACAGGTAATATGGAAATCCATCTTGACAGAAAACTTCAGGAAAGACGTGTTTTTCCTGCCATAGACATAATTAAATCAGGCACAAGAAAAGAAGAACTTCTTTTATCTGAAAAAGAGGTGGCAACAATGCTTAAGTTAAGAAGAGCACTTGCCACAGACCAAAGTTATGAAATAACAGAAAAGTTTATAAATCTTGTTGTTTCAACAGAAAGTAATGAACAGCTTATTTCAAAAATAAAATAATAAAATTACCTCCCACTGAATATAATTTCAGGGGAGGTGTTTTTATGATTAAATCATCTGACTTCAGACAAAAAGAAGTTGTTAATATCTGTGACGGAAAAAGACTTGGTTTTGTATGCGATGTTGATATTGATATGAACACAGGCAGACTTAATTCCATAATTGTACCTGCAAGCGGAAAGCTTTTTGGCATTTTAGGAAAAAAAGAAGATTATGTCATACCTTGGGATAAAATAAAAACCATAGGTGAGGACATAATCTTAGTGGACTATTCATAAATATTCACACATCCGCAAACAACATAAATATTTTTTGCACCATTTCTTTTAAGCTCCTTGCAACAAACTGATGCAGTTGTGCCTGTAGTATAAACATCATCTATAAATGCAACATTTTCAGGAATTTGTTTTTTATAGTTAAAAGCAATTGCACCATCTAAATTCGTTAGTCTTTGCTTCATTTTAAGAGAACTCTGAGGCGGAGTATCCTTCACCTTTTTAAGTGCAGATATGGTGGGGATTCCTGTTTTCTTTGTAAGATATTTTGCAATAAGCAGAGTCTGGTTGTAAGCCCTTGCGGAAAGTCTTTTTCTGCTTATGGGCGCAGGAATAAAAGCATCTATCTTATCAAGTCTGTTGTATGCCTTAAGCTTTAAATATATAAGCTCGCCAATGGTTTCTGCACAAGATGGCATAGCATAAAACTTTAAGTTGTGAACTATGGCTCTTCCGCAAGCAGAGTATGTAAGGGGAGCGATGAATTCCCTGAAGGGGAATTTTTCTCCCGAAAGACATTCAGGACATATTAATGAGTCAGGTGAAATGTCTTTTACCTTGTTACATTTAATGCAATAGGATTGCTTTATAAGATGTATGTTCTTAAAACATTCTTTGCAGAAGTATGGAGGTGTTGCAGAAAGCTTTAAAGTTTTTTTGCAACATGAACAATGGACAGGAGTAAAAATGTTCAATAACATTTTTGGCAGTCTTTTAATCAGTTGTATGTTAAACGTTCTTTTAATCCTGAACATCTGTGCACCTCTTGATTGTTGTTTATCATATTTGAAAGAACAGATTGCTGTCCTACCAGAATAACCAGTTTTTTTGCTCTTGTTATAGCAGTGTATAAAAGATTTCTTGAAAGCAGAGAAACTGAAGAAGGGTAAAGCGGAATAATAATTGCAGGGAATTCACTGCCCTGACTTTTATGGATGGTTGTGGCATAAGCAAGCTCAAGGTCCGAAAGGAAAGAGAAGGGATAGCTTGTGCTTTTAACCTCGTCAAAAATAATATCCATATTTTCAAACTCTGTTGAAATATTTTTAATAATACCAATATCGCCATTGAAAAGGCCAAGACCTTCTTCTTCGGTATCGGTCACAGACCATTCTATATCATAGTTGTTTTTAATCTGCATTATTTTATCAAGCTCCCTGAAGGTGTAATCACCTGCAGGTTTTTCTTTTTTTCGGTCATTTCCCGGATTTAAGGCTTCCTGAAGAAGATTGTTAAGGGCTCTCACGCCAACAGGACCTTTTCTTGTGGGAGAAAGCACCTGAATATCCGAGAACGGATTAAATCCGTATGCAGATGGAAGCCTTTGCAGACACAGGTCAACAATGGTTTTGTTGATTTCTTCAGGGGTGTTTCTTGGCATAAAGAAAAAGTCGTTATTTTTTTCGTTAAGCAGAGGAAATTCACCGTTGTTAATCTTATGAGCATTAACAACAATAAGGCTTTCACGAGCCTGTCTGAAAATTTCAGTAAGCTTAACAACTGCAATTCCGTCGCTGTTAATTATATCTCTTAAAACATTACCGGGACCGATAGACGGAAGCTGGTCTGCATCGCCAACAAGGATAAGAGAAGTGCCTTTTGGAATTGCTTTTAAAAGACTGTTGAACAAAAGAAGGTCAACCATAGACATTTCGTCCACAATTATAACATCTGCTTCAATGGGATTGTTTTCATCTTTATTGAAGTTTCTGTCATCATCGTCACCTGAATAACCAAGCTCTAAAAGTCGGTGAAGGGTTTTTGCATCCTTCTTTGTCATTTCAGACATTCTTTTTGCGGCTCTGCCTGTAGGTGCGGCAAGAACAACAGATTTCCCCTGATTTGCAAGACAATGAATAATCGTGTTGATAACAGTGGTTTTACCTGTACCCGGTCCGCCGGTTATAACCATAACAGGCATTGTAAGAGCAGAAAGAACAGCTTTTCGCTGATTTTCTTCAAGGGTTATGTTTGTGTGCTTTTCAACTCTTTCAACAAGCTTTTTCAAATCATCTGTAACAGGTTTTGGATAAATACTGTTGAGCATTTTAAGTCTGTATGCACAGTTGGTTTCTGCAATATGCATTGTTATTAAATATATGGCTTCTTCATTGTTGATTGTTTCAGAAACTATTTCTCTTTCGTAAATGAGAACATCAATTGCATTGTTTACAATTTCCTCGTCGCAGTTTAAAAGCCGTGCAGTTGCATATTTTAAAGTGCTTCTTGTAACATAGGTATTGCCATAGCCCACATAATCTGTAAGCACATATTTTACTGCCGCCTGTATTCTTTCAGGATTGCCGGGTTCAATACCCATTTTATATGCAATATTATCAACTGTTTTAAAACCAATACCCTTTATCTTTTTTGTGAGAACAAAGGGATTAATTTTGATTTTGGTAATAGCATCACTGCCTAAAACCTTGTAAATTTTAGGAGCAAAAGATGGAGGAATATCATACTGCTGAAGGAAGATTATAAGAGTTCTCAAACCAAACTGCAGAATGTATTCGTTTGAAATTTCGTAGGCTTTTTTTATACTGATGCCTTTTATCTGTGAAAGCTTTTCAGGGTCATTTTCAATAATATCAAGAGAATTTTCACCAAATGCATCTATAATCTTTTTGGCAAGCCCCTCTCTTATACCTTTAAGCATCCCTGAAGCTAAATATTTATATATACTGTCAAGTGAATTTGGGGCAGATTTTTCAAAGGAGGAAACAGAAAACTGTTGTCCGTAAACAGGATGTTCCTTGAATTGTCCCTGAAGTGTGATTGCTTCACCGGGTGACAAATAAAACATTGTGCCAACAATGGTAATAAACTCACCGTCTGAGTCTATTGCCGCAACACAATATCCGTTTTCTTCATTATAAAAGATTATTTCTTCTACAATTCCTGAAATTGTTTCCATCAAGCGTCTCCTCGGTAAAAAATAAAGTTTCCCATACTGCCGAAATAAAATAAATTATTCCAAGAACAGTAAAAAAGTAGAAAAATATCATAGTTAACATAAAAACCACCTATGATATTTTATAAAATTTAAAGGTTTTCTGTTACAAGAGAGTAAACAATTCTTTTCTGAATGTTAAGCTCCTGTGCGGTTTGTTTGATAGCGGATTTTTTATCAACACCGCTGTCTATAAGCTTTTTAGCGTGTTCTAAAATAATATCGTCTGTTATTTCAAGGGCTTCTTCGGTTTTTACATAACCCTCAACAACAAGAACAAACTCACCTTTTGGGGAAGCATCATCAAAAAGGCTCTGTGCATCTTTAAGGGTTGTTCTTATAACAGTTTCGTGAATTTTTGTTATTTCTTTAACAAGAGATATTCTTCTGTCACCAAAAGCTGAATACAAATCCTTAAGAGTGGTGATAAGCTTATGTGGTGCTTCGTAAAAAATAAGAGTGTGTGGCATTTCTTTTATTTCATCAAGATGTTTTTTTCTTTGTGGCTTGTTAACCGATAAAAAGCCTTCAAATGAGAATCTGCCTGTTGGAAGTCCTGATATAATAAGTGCCTGAACAAAAGCACATGGACCCGGAACAGGAACAACATCAATTCCTTCCCGGGCACATTGTGCAACAATGTCTTCACCGGGGTCGGAAATTGCAGGTGTGCCTGCATCTGTTACAAGTGCACAGCTTTCTCCGTCTTTGATTCTGCCTATAATATATTCGCCACGCTCTTTTTTATTGTGCTCAAAATAGCTGACCATAGGTTTTTTAATATCAAAGTGATTTAAAAGCTTTAAAGTATGTCTTGTGTCTTCTGCGGCAATAAAGTCAACCTTGTTTAAAGTTTCAAGAGCTCTTTCGGAAATGTCTGAAAGGTTGCCGATAGGTGTTGCCACAAGATATAAAATATTACTCATCGTTATTCATCCTTTTATTATATAAATCTGCAATATTGACAGAATAGTTGCCGTCTTTGTCATAAACATAAAGGGGAGGGAGAATGTTTAATTCTGCTCCACCGTCTTTTACCCCCTCAACAAGTGCAAGGCAGGGCTTTTCATTTTCCTTGGGATAAACAAGAAGCATTCTTTTTGCTTCAAGCTTATATTTCTTCATAGTGTAAATTATTTCCGCAACTCTTTCGGGCTTATGTACCATAGCAAGCTTACCCTTTGATTTTAAAAGATAGGAAGAAGCTTTAATAACATCCTCAAGAGTGCACATAATTTCGTGTCTTGCTATTGCAAGTGTATCTTCAGGATTTTTGATACCTGTACCTACTTTTTTATATGGTGGGTTGCAGGTTATGTAATCAAAGCTTGCAGGCGGAAAAATCTTTTCGTCCTTAATATCGCCCTGAACAATCTCTATAAGCTCTTCAAGGTTGTTCATTTTTATGTTTTCACTTGCAAGAGAAGCACTTCTTTCCTGAATTTCAAGACCCGTAATTTTTTTAGCTGATGTTTTTGCAGAAAGAAGAATAGGTATAATACCGTTTCCCGTGCCTATATCAAGAACCTCTGCATTCTTTTTAGGCTCTGCAAAGTTAGCAAGAAGAACCGCATCAGTACCAAAACAAAATGCGGTTTTATCCTGTTTTATAAAAAGATTATTTATCTGTAAATCATCAATTCTGTAGTTTTCCATAGTTACCATTTCTTTGAATATATTATAAAGCTGGAATAAAATTGTTCAGATTGAGCAATTTTATTCAGACTTTATCTAATAATGAAAAAAGAGATGACATCTTTGCCACCTCTTTCCCATATCGTACTGAATTATTCAGCGTTAGGAGCGCCAACAGGGCAAACACCTGCGCATGCGCCGCAATCGAGACATTCGTCTGCGTTAATTTCATATTTTCCATCTGCTGCACTGATGCAAGATACAGGGCATTCAGGTTCACATGCACCACAACCGATACATTCATTGTTAATTACATATGCCATTTCTATACACCTCCTTGTATGTGTTTATTGTATCACATATTGTAAAAAAAGCAAATACTTTTTTTAAAATTTATTCAAGTTCTTTAAGATTTTTTAATTCTTCGGCAGAAACTTTGATTTCAGCAGACTTAAGAATGGTGATTTCATCCACATGGAAGGTCTTTATAACCTTATCTTCATCTTTGCCGATAGCAACCTTAAGAATACCTCTTAAAAGATTTACATCCGAAACAACGCCTTTACCTTCAGGGGTCTTAACGAAAGAGCCCACAGGAGGAGTTGTTTTCAATAAATCTTCATAAGCATCCTGTTCGTATTTAAGACAACACATAAGTCTTGAACAAGTGCCTGAAATTTTTGTTGGGTTTAAAGAAAGATTCTGTTCTTTAGCCATCTTGATAGAAACAGGTTCAAAACCTCCAAGATGAGAAGCACAGCAAAGCTTTCTTCCGCATATACCAAGTCCGCCAAGCATTTTTGCTTCGTCACGGACACCGATTTGTCTTAATTCAATTCTTACTCTGAAAACAGATGCAAGGTCTTTTACAAGTTCACGGAAGTCAACACGACCGTCTGATGTGAAGTAAAAGAGGATTTTGCTCTGGTCGAATGTATATTCAACATCAACAAGCTTCATATCAAGCTTTCTTGCTGCAATCTTTTCAAGACAGATTTTGAAAGCTTCTTTTTCTTTCTGCTCGTTGTTTTTAGCAGTTTCAATGTCTTTTTCAGTAGCAATTCTTAAAACAGGTTTAAGAGGAGATACAACGCTTTCTTCGTTGATTTCTTTGTTAGGAGAGGTAACAACACCAAGCTCAACACCTCGTGCAGTTTCTACCACAACATAAGTTCCTCTTGATATTTTAAGACCGGCAGGGTCAAAGTAATAAAGCTTACCGGATTTTTTAAATTTAACAACTACTATTTCTACCATGGAGTTCCTCCCAAATTTTTAACAATGCATTTATGATGGTAAGTTTAAATGCAGAATTTACTTTTTGTGATTCTTTGCATTCCGAAAGATGGGAAGCAAATTTGAAAATGTTTTTTTCGGATACCTTTAAGCTATGAGCTTTAAGCATATCAATAAGGTCCGAGTTTATGATTTTACTATCTGGAAAATTATTTTTTATAAACAATAAATCTCTTAAAAGAATATAAATGTATTCAAGATTTTCATCGAAATCGTCTTTATATTCTGTAAGATAGCCTGCAAAATCAAAAACAGAAGACTTGTCCTTGTTCATCATCTTTGTCATAAACATCAGAAGCCGTTTTCTTTTGTCGCCCTGAGAATCATCATTTATATATTTTTCTGCAAGGTCTATATTTCCACCGCTTAATCTTGCGGCAAAATCTGCATAAGCCTTTTTTTCAGGGTACTTAAGCAAAAGAAACTGAAGTATCTGTTCACTAGAGGGAAGAGCGAGCTTGTATTTTGTAAGTCTTGAAAGCACAGTTTCAAGCAGTTGTTCTTCCTTTTCTGCAACCATTAAAAATATTCCATATTCAGGCGGAGCTTCCAGAACTTTAAGGAGCGCATTTTGTGCCTGTGCAGTCATTTTATGGGCATCTGTGAAAATAAAGACTTTTTTATCTGCAATAAAAGGTCTTACATACATATTGTTTATAACATCTCTGATTTCGTCAACGCCGATTGTTTTCTTTGTTGCAGAAATTGTTATTTTGTCAGGATGGCTTCCTGCATTTGTTTTAACGCATGAAGGACAACTGTTGCAGGCATTTCCTTCTTTGGTATCGCAAAGAAGCGCGTCTGCAGTGGCATTTGCAAGCTCAATACCGCTTGCAGTATTTCCCGTAAAGAGAATAGCGTGGCTTAAAGAAGAAGCCTTGATACTGCTCTTTAAATTATTTACGATGCTGTCCTGCCATTTTATAGAATTAAAATTCAACAAAAACCAACCTTTCAGTCTGGAAAATCAAAAAATCCCAGCCTTAATATTATACAATTTTTTTATATATTTGTCAATCTTTCTTAAGCTGAAGTCGGTATTCTTTAGGTGTCATTCCCACTATTGTCATAAAATTGGAGTTAAAGTATCTTCTTGTGTTATAACCCACCTCACGGCTGATTTCCGAAAGAGATTTATCTGTTTTCATAAGCTCTTTTGCGTGGCTTATACGAACGCTTGTAAGATAGTCAGAATAAAAAACACCTGTTTTTTGTTTATAATATCTGCTGAAATATGAAGGATTCATATAAACGGCATCTGCCACATCTTTTCTTGTAATGTCCTTATGGTAATTTGTGTTTATGTATTCGTTTGCTTTTTCAATAACATTTTTTGTGTATGAAAGAGATTCACTCAAAAGCTCATTTTCGTCAAACTTTGTTTTAACAATATCTTCTATGTAACCTATAACAGAACGCAGAGCAAATGAACTGTAGATATTTTTATTATTGTAGAGCTTTTCAATTATATCTCTAAGCTCTTTTTTGTTGATGGGTTTAAGAAGATAGTTGATTGCACCTGCTTTAAGTGCATTTTTAACTATTTCAAAGCTTCTGATTTTTCCTGTGAGAAGCACAAAGGTTTCAGGAGAAAATTCAGATACATATTCAGCTATTCTGTAGCCGTTTACATTGATTATGTCACAGTCGCATACAACTATATTCACGAAATTGTGCTGAAGGTAGTGAAGAAGAGCCTTACCGTCTGTAAATGTTCTTCCTATGTTGATAGAATCGTTTACAGAAAGAATGGTTTCTTTTATGCTTTTAATAACTCTCTCATCATTGTCTGCAATTGTTATTGAGTATGACAATATAATACCTCCCCAAAAGTAATAAAAACATATTATCACATTTTTTTACAGTGAGCAAGATGTTTTGTTGAAAAAATGACAAAATGTTACAAAAAGAAAAACCGGAAATCAGTTTTCCGGTTTCATATTTTTGTTATATTCTTTTAGCTTTAAGAATGTTTCCATACTTATAACATGCTCAATCTTACAACTGTCCTCATAGGCAACCTCTTCGCTTACTCCCAGTGAAATAAGAAGGGAAGCGATAACCTCGTGACGCTCATAAACGCTTTCGGCAACGGCTTTTCCTTTTTCGGTAAGAGAAATAGAACCTTTTTCATCAATTGTAATATAGCCATCATCTTTAAGTGCCTTCATGGCAACAGAAACACTTGGTTTTGAGAAATTAAGCTCGTGAGCTATATCAATGCTTCTTACTGCACCTTTTTGCTTTTTAATCATAAGTATGGCTTCTAAATAATTTTCTGCAGATTCTTTAATTCTCATAAATTCATACCTTTCATATTTTTAATAAGTTTATCATAAATATGTATATATGTCAAATTTGTAAAATAAAGAAAATATTTCAAAAAAACTATTGACAAAAATAGTTAGTTATGCTAAACTAACTCAAGTTAGAAGTGACTAACTGAAGAGGTGAAATTATGAATTTAAGAGACGCTATTGAAGAACAGGAATATGAAATAAAAGCTATTGAAACAGATGATGAAGAACTTAATTCATTCTTATTTTCTCTCGGATGCTATGAAGGGGAGAAGATAACGGTTATCTCTCATGTTAATGGCGGTTTGATAGTTTCTATCAAAGACGGAAGATATAATATAGACAATGAACTTGCTCAGGCAATTCTTATATAAATCACACGGCTTAATAAAGCCGTATATATTTTAACAACGAGTTAGTTGATACTAACTTTGCGAGGAGGAAAAAATGAGAATAGCATTAACGGGTAATCCGAACAGTGGTAAAACAACAATGTATAATGCTTTAACTGGCAGAAATGAAAAAGTTGGAAACTGGGCAGGGGTTACTGTAGATAAGAAAGAAAGTGCAATAAAGAAAGTATATTGCATTTCTGATGAACAGCTTGTTGCGGTTGACCTTCCGGGTGCATATTCAATGTCGCCTTTCACATCAGAGGAAAGTGTAACAAGTACATATGTAAAAAATGAAAATCCTGATGTTATAATAAATATCGTTGATGCAACCAATTTAAGCAGAAGCCTTTTCTTTACAACCCAGCTTTTAGAACTTGGAATTCCAATGGTTGTTGCCCTTAATAAGAGCGATATAAACAGTAAGAAGCGTACAAAAATTGATGCAAAGCTTCTTTCAAAGCTTTTAAATTGCCCTGTTGTTGAAACTGTGTCAACAACATCAAAAGATGAAGGTCTTAAGGATGTGGTAAAGGCTGCAACAGAGCTTAAAGGTAAAGGACAGGTTGCTCCGTACAAGCAGGAAAATGTTGATTTAACTGATAAAAATGCCGTTAAAGAAGCAGACAGAAAACGCTTTGAATTTGTTAATAAAGTTGTAGCAGAGGTTGAAACAAGAGAAATTCGTACAAATAAAAAGAATTCCCAGGATAAAATAGATGGGGTATTAACCAATAAGTGGCTTGGAATTCCTGTTTTTGCAGTAGTTATGTTTTTCGTGTTCCAGATTTCACAGGCGTGGGTAGGACCTTGGCTTGCCGATGAAGTTCTTTGTCCTGTTATAGATGCATTCGGCGTAGTTGTAGCAGGCTGGATGGAAGGAACGGCACCAATACTTCAGACAATCGTTGTTGACGGAATTGTTGGCGGTGTAAGTGCGGTTATTGGATTTTTACCACTTGTTATGGTAATGTATTTCCTTATTGCGCTTCTTGAAGATTGCGGTTATATGGCAAGGGTTTCTGTTGTGCTTGATTTTATTTTCAAAAAAGTGGGACTTTCAGGAAAATCTGTTATTCCGTTTGTTATAGGTACAGGCTGTGCCATTCCGGGCGTTATGGCTTGCAGAACAATCAGAAACGAAAGAGAAAGAAGAGCAACTGCAATGCTTACACCTTTTATGCCTTGCGGTGCAAAGCTTCCTGTAATAGCACTTTTTGCAGGCGTGTTCTTTGAAGATGCAGCCTGGGTAGGTACAATTATGTATTTCATAGGAATTGCAATCATCTTTTTCGGTGCACTTCTTATAAATAAAATTGCAGGACATAAAAACAGAAAATCATTCTTTATTATGGAGCTTCCTGAATACAAAATTCCAAGCTTTGTAAGAGCCTTCAAGTCAATGTGCTCAAGAGGTTGGTCTTACATAGTAAAAGCAGGTACAATTATTCTTGTTTGTAATGCGGTTATTACTATTATGCAGGGCTTTGCATGGAATATGCAACCAACAGAAGATGCAAATGCTTCAATTTTAGCATCTGTTGCATCACCTGTGGCGGTGCTTCTTATTCCTCTTGGCTTTGGTGTGTGGCAGCTTGCTGCAGCATCAATAACAGGCTTTATCGCAAAAGAAAATGTTGTTGGAACAATTGCATCTGTGTACGCAATTTCCAATTTTATAAACACAGAAGAGCTTGCAGTGGTTGCAGGTGCAAACGAAGAGGTTGCAATGGTTTTGGGACTTACAAAAGCTTCAGCTCTTGCGTGCTTGATGTTTAATCTTTTCACACCACCTTGCTTTGCGGCAATCGGTGCTATGAATTCAGAAATTAAGGACAAGAAATGGTTGCTTGGCGGTATCGGTCTTCAGATTGCAACAGGATACACATTGGCGTTTGTTGTTTACCAGCTTGGAACAATAATAGAAAAAGGATGCTTTGGAGATGGTTTCGTTGGCGGACTCATAGGTGTGCTTTGTATGATTGCCATAGTTGTAGGTCTTATAATAAATACAGAAAGAAAGAGTGGAAAAAATAATTGAAAAACATTATAGCAATAATTGCAATTGCAATTGTTTTGTCACTTGCTATAGCCTATATTGTATGGCAGAAAAAGAAGGGGATAAAATGCATCGGATGTCCATCGGCAAAAACCTGTCCATACAATGGAAAAGGATGCAACTGTAAATAAAATAAAGCAGAAACGATGTTTCGTTTCTGCTTTATTTTTTGTTCATATATTGGGTAGGTGACATACCTTTATGTTGCTTAAATACCTTTGAAAAATACAAAGGGTCATCATAACCGCAGGCAAAGGCTATGTCAGAAATATTCATACTGCCTGTCTGGTCAATAAGCTTAATGGCATTGTTAATGCGTACCTTTGTCAGGTACGCCGTTGGGGTTATATGCATTTCTTTTTTAAAGCATCTTCTTATGTAGTCAGGATTGTAAGAAAGTTTTTCATATATTTTCTCAAAACTGAAATCCGTATTGTAAAAATTCTCAATTATTTTGTTTTTAACATTCTCAACTATAGGAGAATTCTTTTTTATATTCTGTTCAAAAGTGATGATGGTTATAATAAGCGAAGCTATTGAATTTAAAATTTCTTCATAACCATTACTTTTTGAGTTATAGTATCTCAAAGCCTGATGAAGAAGTGATTTAACGGTTTTATTTTCACTGTCATCATAAATGACAGGTAAATTGATTTTTAAATCATCATTAAATCTTAAAAAGATATCCTTGAAGCCAAAATCGGATTGTTTGATATGTTTAGAATCAGGGGGGCACAAAACAACAGTCCCGGGGCTGAAGCAATAGTCTGTATTTTCTATTGTCATAGTGCCGTTGCCTTTAAGATTTAAAATCAGCTCAAAACTGTCGTGCACATGTTCAGGTGAGCTTGAAAGACTTGCACCTATGCCAACATAATTAACATTCATATTCCTATCTCCTTTTTTTTATATTAACATTTTAATATGAAAAAGTCAACCAAGGTCGGAAAATTCCATATTAAAGTCGAAAATAGACATTGTAAAAATAATAGTATGATGTAAAATAAAATCAGGAGGGATAAATATGAAATGTAAAAGAGCATACTTAAAAAGACCCGGACATTTTGAAATTGAAGAAAGAGAATTGAATATTGGTCAAAATCAGGTTCTGGTTAAAAATAAACTTTGCGGACTTTGTAACTGGGAACTTAATTTCTGGCATGGCACAGGTCCAGAGGATGGCTACTACAGAACCTATGATAAGGTTTTAGGGCACGAGTGGGCAGGTGTTGTTGAAGAGGTAGGAGCTGGTGTTACCAATTTCAAAAAAGGAGACAAGGTAACATTTTTACCCGGTGACGAATTCGGTGGATTTTCAGAATATGCAATACCTTATGAAAACGAGTGCTTTAAGCTTGATGATAATGTTGATTTATACAATGCTATGGGTGAACCATTAAAATGCATTGTTACAGTTTTGAGAAATACACAGCCAATGGTTGGTGAATGCGGTCTTGTGCTTGGTTGCGGACCTATGGGACTTTGGTGTATTCAGGCACTTAAATCAAATACTCTTGGCAATTTAATAGCTGTAGATGTAGATGACAGTAAGCTTGAACTTGCAAAAAAGTACGGTGCGACTATTACAATTAATCCAACAAAAGAAGATGTGTCAATGATATTTGATTTATGTGATTTCGTGATTGAAGGAACCGGAAATCCAAATCTTATTCCAACAGCCTTTAATTATCTGAAAGCAAATGGCAGACTTATTTTAATGAGTTCTTATGAAAAGAAAATAAATGAGCTTGATTTAACATCGGTTATTGAAAAGTGCATAAAAATTATACCTGCACATCCGGCTTCAGCAAAGATTCCTGATGATATGAACAGTGCAGTTGCACTTATAAATAACGGTACATTCCATAACGAGGATATTATTACTCACAGATTTAAGCTTGAAGAAATCAATAAGGCATTTGAAACACTTGAAAATAAACCAAAAGATTATATTAAAGGAATAATAGAATTTTAAGGAGAAAAAGATATGGTAAATATAGCAATAATCGGATGTGGCTCTATTGTACTTTGGAGACACGGACCTGAATGCAGAGATGATGAAAATATAAATTTAAAGGGTTTTTATGATATAAACCTTGAAAGAGCAAAAGAAAACGCAGATAAATACGGCGGAAAAGCATATGAAAGTTATGAAGCTGTTCTTGCTGATAAGGAAATTGATGCTGTTATTATTTCAACAGCAAATAAATTTCATTGTGATATGACAATTCAGGCATTTGAAAGCGGAAAGCATGTTCTTTGTGAAAAGCCAATGGCGTTAAGTGTTGAAGAATGCAAAAAAATGGTTGAAGCATCAGAAAAAACAGGGAAGTTTTTGATGATTGCACAAAGTCAGAGAACGGACGCAGTAAGCAGAAAAGCAAAAGAACTTTTAAATGAATACGATTTCGGAAAAGTTTTATCATTCAGAGCGTCTTTTGCAACTGCAGGTCCTGACACCTGGAGTGTTGACGGTAAAAACAACAATTGGTTCTTTGATAAAAACAGAGCAGGCTTTGGTGCACTTGGCGATTTAGGAGTACATAAAATTGACCTTGTAAAATGGCTTATAGACGAAGATTTTAAATATGTAACCGCTAAAGTTACAACAAGAACAAAGAAGGATTCAGACGGTAACTTAATTAAAAATGATGACACAGCTTATTGTATTCTTGAAACAGAAACAGGTGTTGTGGGAGTAGTTGAAGCAGGTTGGGCACATTTTGGAAAATCTCACAACGAAGTTCATTTGTTCTGTGAAAACGGATGCATGGAAATTTATACAGATAACCCTGCACCAATGGTGAAAATTTATATGAAGGACGGAGAAGAAAAAAACTTCGATGTAACTCCGGGAAACTCACTTATGGCAAAAACCTTTGCAGAGTGTATTATGACAAATACAAAACCTGAAATTGACGGAATGGAAGGCCTGAAAGCAATAAATGTTGTTGAAAAAGCAGAAGAATCATCAAAGAAAGGTATTAAAATAGAATTATAAAAAAAGGGCTGTTTAAAAACAGCCCATTTTTATATCAGCGTATTAAATTCTTTAAAATTTCAACAGAAGGGCCAGGGAATCTTCCAAGATGGTCAGGACCAACATTTAAGAGAAGATTTATGCCCTTGTCATTTAATTCTTTTTTCATTTGGTTTATTTCTTCAGCAGATTTGTAGCTCATATTGCAGTAGGTTGAAAAACCCCAGTCACCGCTTCCGCTTAATGTGGCAGGGACTTCGTTTGCATAAGTTTTATCTGCTTTCATATCAAGCTCGTTATCTCCACCGCCTTTAATGTCCCATAAATCGTGTCCCACTCTTTCGGTAACAAGACAATCAGGCTGAAGACTTTTTACATAGTGATAAAGGTCGTGGCTCTGCTCTTTTGTAATTGTCCAGGGATTGTCAAACCATATAAGACAAATATCACCATAGTTTGTTAAAAGTTCTTTAAGCTGTGGTTTTACCTTGTTTTCAAGATAAGAAGCAAAATCTCTTTCTTCTGAATCAAAATCCCAGTTGTTGTGTGCAGGATTCATATATTTGTTTTCAATAAATCCACCACCGCCTTCTTCCTCCCAGTCAAGGTCTTGAGAGTAGTAAAAGCCAAGCTTTATATCATATTTTTTACAGCTTTCTGCAATTTCTTTTAAAATGTCCCTTTTAAAAGGTGTGTTCATTATATTGAAATCGGAAACCTTTGTATCAAAAAGACAGAAACCATCGTGGTGTTTTGATGTAATAACAAAATATTTTGCACCGCTGTCTTTAACTGCTTTAATCCATTCATCTGCATTAAAGTAAATGGGGTTGAAAACCTCCATAAGCTTATGATATTCGTCTTTGGGTATTTTTTCACTGTGGCGTACCCATTCGTTGACTTTTTTGCCTTTGTATTCGCCTTCAAGAATACTGTAGAGACCAAAGTGCACCATAATGCCGAATTTGGCATCTTTAAACCATTTGATGCTATCCATTGAAGTTCTCCTTAATACTGTATTGGTTGTTCAAACATACCATAATTTTTCATTTCAAGATACTGTTCTTTTGTGATTTTTATTTCTCTTGGCTTGCTGCCGTTAGGAGGGCCTACAATTCCTCTTGCTTCCATCTGGTCCATAATTCTGCCTGCTCTTGCATAGCCAACGCTTAATTTTCTCTGAATTGTTGATGTTGAAGCCTGACCAAGCTCCATAACAATATCAATAGCTTTTGAAAGAAGCTCATCCATATCTCCGCTATCGTTTAACTCTTCCTTTTGTTTGTCGTTCATAGCTTCTTTTTCTATGTGTTCTGCAATATTTGCATTATATACAGCTTCTGAACCGTTTTTAACAAAGTTAACAAGTGATTCAACTTCACCGTCTGAAATGAAAGCACCCTGAACTCTCTGGGGTTTGTTGCTTCCGTATGGATGATAAAGCATATCGCCTCGTCCTAAAAGCTTTTCCGCACCGCCCATATCAAGAATTGTTCTTGAGTCAATTGCAGATGTAACGGCAAAGGCAATTCTTGAAGGAATGTTTGCCTTGATAATACCTGTAATAACGTTTACAGAAGGTCTTTGTGTTGCAATAATAAGATGCATACCTGCAGCTCTTGCAAGCTGAGCAAGACGGCAGATAGAGTCTTCAACTTCATTTGGAGCAACCATCATAAGGTCTGCAAGTTCGTCTATGATAATAACAATCTGTGGCATCTGCGGATAGCCCTTGTCTTTTATGTACTCGTTGTAACCTTTGATGTCACGAACCTTTGCTTCTGAGAACATATCGTATCTCTTCATCATTTCCGTAACTGCCCAGGAAAGTGCACCTGCGGCTTTTTTAGCCTTTGTAACAACAGGTGTGTCAAGGTGTGGAATACCGTTATAAACGCTTAATTCAACAACCTTAGGGTCAATAAGTATAAGCTTAACATCGTTTGGATGTGCTTTATACATAATACTTGTAATAATTGAGTTGATACATACAGATTTACCTGAACCTGTAGCACCTGCAATTAAAAGGTGAGGCATCTTTGCAAGGTCAACTATGATAGGTTGTCCGCTGATGTCTTTACCAAGAGCAACTGCAAGGTTTGATGGGTGGTTTCTGAATTCGTCATTATCTAAAACTTCTTTCATAGAAACCATATCAACTGCTTTGTTCGGAATTTCAATACCGATTGCGGCTTTACCCGGAATAGGTGCTTCAATTCTTACTGCAGGAGCGGCAAGGTTTAATGCAATATCATCGGAAAGTCCTACGATTTTGCTTACTTTAACACCTGCCATAGGCTGAAGCTCGTATCTTGTGATTGCAGGTCCTTTGCAAACCTGAAGAACTTTAGTCTGCACACCGAAGCTTTTTAAGGTTTCAACAAGCTTTCTTGCATTATCCATAAGTTCCTGTTCTGTAACACCTTTAACATTCTTTTCAGGTGTTTTAAGAAGGTCAAGGGAAGGGAAGTCATAGTTTTCGATTAAAAATTCTGTATATTCAGGTGCAAACGGGTCTTCATCTTCTTCCTGTTCTTCTTCAGGTTCTTCAACTGTAAGTGCAACCTGGTCATCTTCAATAACTGCATCAATAGTTGTGTTTGCAGGAGCTTCTTCTATAACCATATCAGGACCGATGATGATATCTTCACCGTCCATATCATCTATAATAAGCTCATCGTGAACTTCGTGCTCAATATTTCCGCTGAACTGAATTTCCGAGCCATCAAATTCGAAATCTTCTTCGGGTTCTTCTTTCTTTGCTTTTGGTGCTTTTGAAGGTATTACAGCTTCTTCAACAGAAGCTTCTTTGTTTTCTTTCATAGCTTTGATTTCTGCAAGCTTTTTAGCTAAAGAATTTTTGATTGATGCAAAAAGCTGAATAAGTGAAATGTTAAAGAGAATAACACCGCAGATTAAGTATGTTGCAATATAAATAATAGCAGCACCTGCATCACCCATAAAAGATAAAGCACTATGGAAAAGACCGCCGATTACACCACCGCCGTCTAAATCAATTCCGTTTGTGTAAAAAGCAGCAACTGTTTCTGCAAAGGTTTCTTTTGCTTCAAAATTGCTTAAAAGCTGTAATGAAGCAGAGAAAACAAGCATTATAACGCCGATGGCTATATAATACTTTCTGAACTTGAAAATTCTCTTTTCAATAATGAGGTTTGTTCCTATAATAAGGAGCATAATAGGGAATAAGTAACCCGGAACAGAAACAAGCCCGAGTGTAAAGGCTTTAATCCAGTTTCCGAGAGCACCGGCAGATTCTGTGAAGAACATTGCGGTGAAATAATATAGTGAAAATGCAACAAAAACAATAGCAAGAATTTCGGGAATTCTTGTGTTTTTAATTACTTTTTTTTCTTTTGTTTTTTTAGTTTTTTTCTTTGCCATTTGTAGCTATTCTCCCTGTGTTTTTTTCATAGATACTTAATTATAACACAACTTTTGAAAAAAATCTAGTTTTTTATAAGAGAATAAAGTTTTTTTATGGCACTGTCTATGGTGCCGATTTGGTCTATAAGACCGCATTTTACGGTTTCTTCGCCGAAAAGCACCGTTCCCACATCGTTTGCCATATCAGAGGTTTCAAATAAAAGTGAATTGAATTTGTTTTTTGAAATCTTTGAATGACTTACCACAAAGTCTGTAATACTTTCCTGAAGCTTGTTTAAATAGTCAAAGCTCTGCTTTGAATTTATAACCGTGCCTGATGTTCTTACAGGGTGCAGAGTCATTGTGGCAGACTGTGCAATAAAAGAATAGTCAGCCGAAACTGCCAGAGGAACGCCGATAGAGTGTCCGCCACCGATTACAAGAGAAACGGTGGGCTTGCTTATGCCTGCAATAAGCTCGGAAATTGCAAGACCTGCCTCCACATCGCCTCCCACGGTGTTTAAAATAATAAGAAGACCTTTGATATCGTCATCTTCTTCAAGCTCAATGAGTTTTGGAATAATGTGTTCGTATTTTGTTGTTTTTGTGGTATTGGGAAGTGTTGTATGACCTTCAATCTCGCCGATAATATTAAGACAATATATATCCCTTTTTACTTTGCTTATACCTTTTTCTTCATTCGATTGCATAAAACCATCCTTTCTCTTGATATTTTGCCGTTATTTTGTAAATATATTCAAAAGCAGTATATTATGGAAAAGTTTTGCATAAATATAATTATAACAAAAAACGGGAGGATATTTATGGAAAACTTACTTAACAACGAGGTTGTGCTTGAAGGCTATGTAAACTCTTCAGCAGAGCTTAGCCACGAAATATACGGAGAAAAGTTTTATAAGTTTGAGCTTGAAGTTTTAAGGTTAAGCGAAAATGCAGATAATATTATAATAACCATGTCCGAAAGACTTATGGATGGTTGCGATTTAAGTATAGGTGCAAAAATCAAGGTTTACGGACAGTTCAGGTCATATAACAATTACTCGGGAGAGGGAAATAAGCTTGTTTTAACTGTTTTTGTAAAAAGGTTTGCAGAAGATACAGAGGAAGAGTTACTTCCTAATACGGTGTACTTAAACGGTTATATCTGTAAAGAGCCTGTTTACAGAGTAACGCCCTTTGGCAGAGAAATCTGCGATGTGCTTCTTGCGGTAAACAGAAGATACGGAAAATCCGATTATATTCCCTGTATAACCTGGGGAAGAAATGCAAAATTTACCGAAAGTCTGCCCGTTGGAACAAATGTTAAAATCTGGGGCAGAATTCAAAGCCGTGAATATAAAAAGAAAATAACCGAAGAAGACTTCATAACAAAAACCGCCTATGAAGTTTCGGTAACAAAAATGGAAACAGCAGACGAGGATTAATCGTCTGCTGTTTAATAAATTTGAATAATCGTGTTGCAAAATTCACAAAATAATGTTATGATGAATATGCGAAACAAATTTAATAATAACTTTAATAGTTGCAACAATGGGCATAGTATGCCCTTTTTGCTGAACACATATCGTATGGATTCGTTAAAAATGCAAACTCCTTAACGGTATGTGTACTTTATGCAACTGTTATTATTGATTTGTTTCGCAGCAATCGGAGTTTGTGTTTTTGTGCATCGGCTTCGGTTGATGCACTTTTTTATTTTAGGGGACAATGCTATGGATGATATTGTTGTTTATAAAAAAGATTTTATGGATTCTGTCAAATTGTATGATAGTGAACTTAAATTGGTATTTGGTATTGACAGTAAAGATACTGTTATCAGAGACAGATTCGGTCTTATGTTGTTTGAATACATTTCCAAAGGAAAAGGTTGTTACACAATCAATGGTAAAAAAGTGAAATTCAGACAGGGAGATGCATTTTTATTTAAGCCTTGGGAAAATGTGAAAGTAATGTCAACAGAAACCGCAGAAAGAATTTATATAGCATATATTCCCCACAGGGGAGATTCGATTTCACAAGTGCTGGATAAAAACAGAAAATGTTCTGGAGCGTACTGCAAGGAGCTTATGTTCAATTTTTTTGATGTACTGCAAAAGACAGAAAAAGTACCAACGGCAATCGCACATTTGTTTTTTAACAATTTGTATCTTTCGGTATACAAACCAAAAGGACAAAAACGAAAAGATAAAAAAGCAGAAGAAAAATATAATTCAATAATAAAATAAACCGCAAGCTCTGCTTGCGGTTTTAATGTTAACTCCTGACTCCTGACTTTTCGACCACTGCGGTGAAAATTGTTTTATCTGTATTTTTATTTTTTGCAAGGAGTCTGAAGGTGTTTTCTTCTTGGTGAGTGAACACATCAAACTGACCATCTATGGCTATTTCTGTAACATATCTTATGGAAGCTTTAATACCCTTTGAGCTTTCCTTGTAACAGTCAGGCAGATAATCGTAAACAATATCTGCGTAAAAGGTGTTGTTCATATGGTTGTTACGGTCTATGTGTGAATAGTAAACCTTTCTTGTGTCTGTGTATGTCATATTCTCTTCTGTGAAATTCATATCAGGTGATGAAATTTCAAACATATCACTTGTGTCAACGGGAACTCCGCCAAGCTCGTCAAGGACGGATGGTCTTAAAATTCTTCTTTTTTCAAAGTTAATAATAACCCATTCAGAGCAGCATCTTGCAACTGTTTTTCCATCTCTGATTATCTCATAATCTCTTAAAAAGGATGCACCTCTGCAACCTCTTGGTTTTGTTGCAACTGTTATATTGTCATAAATGCTGATGTTATCAATAACTTCCATTGTCATTTTTGTTAATACGAATGCAATATTGTTTTCTCTTAATACATCGTATGTTAAGCCTGTGTTGTCGCAATCGTCGCCAGCGGCTTTCTGAAAAAGTCTGAAAAGACAGGAAAGACGGGCATCACCGCCGGGCTGAACATCGTAGCTTTCTATTTTTGCATTAAATGTAACTGACATAATAATACCTCCGATTTGAGAAAGTATTTTACCATAAAAATCCTGTTTTGGCAACAAGAAAAAAAGTGTTGCCATCAAAAAGATTTTATGATATAATAATTTGAATTGTAATATCTAAAATAAGGTTGGTATATTATGACTGAAAGATTACAGAAATTCCTTGCTTCCTGCGGAGTGGCTTCAAGGCGTAAGTGTGAAGAAATAATTGAAGCAGGCAGGGTTAAAGTAAACGGAAAAGTGGCAAGACTTGGTGATAAGGTTGATGATGAAAAAGACCTTGTGGAGCTTGACGGTAAAAAGGTTGAAAAAGCACAGGAAAAATATTATATAATGCTTAACAAACAAAGAGGTGTTGTGGCAACTGCCAAAGATGAAAAGGGCAGAGAAAATGTTGTTGATTTAATCAGAAAAGACCTTGATGTGCGTCTTTTCCCTGTAGGCAGACTTGATATAGATACAGAAGGTCTCCTTCTGCTTACAACAGACGGTGATTTTGCAAATAAAATAACACATCCTTCAAATAAGATAACAAAGACCTATCTTGCAAGAGTAAAGGGCGGATTTGTTGAAAAAGAAGCACTTTTCACATTGAGAAAAGGTGTTAAGCTTGAAGACGGTGTTACAAAACCTGCCAAGGTTGAAATTAAAGAGTTTTATCCTGATAAAACAACTCTTCTTGAAATAACAATTTCAGAGGGTAAAAACCGTCAGGTAAGAAGAATGTGCGAAGCGGTGGGACATCCTGTGTGTGACCTTATGAGAACTTCAATAGGCGATATAAAGCTTGGCAATCTCCCTTACGGAAAATGGAGATATCTCAATCAGGTAGAAGTAAAAAGGTTGATGAAATAATGAACGATATTTTAAAAAATATTGAACTTAATATGATATCCTTCAGTAAAGGACAAAAGAAAATTGCACAGTTCATAACGGGGCATTATAGCAAGGCCGTGTTTATGACTGCCGCAAAAATTGCAGAAGAAACAGGTGTAAGTGAATCCACAGTTGTTCGTTTTGCAAATGCTATGGGATTTGAAGGCTTCCCTGAATTTCAGCAGGCACTTCAGGACTCTGTCAAAGGTAAACTTACTGCACTTCAGAGACTTGAACAGACCTCACAGCATTTAGAAAGCAGAGATATACTTTCACTTGTTATGAATTCAGATATTTCTATTCTTAAAACTGCTTATGAGCAGCTTGATAAAGACCTTTTTGAAAAAGCGGTTCAGGCAATCTCTTCAGCAAAAAGAATTTATATAATCGGCGTAAGAAGTGCAAGTGCTATGGCATCATTTTTAGGTTTTTATCTTAACCTTTTGTTTGATGATGTAAGAGTTATAAGCACAACAAGTGTCAGTGAAGTATTTGAGCAGATTATGAGAATAGGCGAAGGGGATGTACTGCTTGGTATATCTTTCCCAAGATATTCAAACAGAACGGTTAAGGCACTTCAATATGCAAAATCAAAAAATGCAACAGTGATTTCAATAACAGATTCAAAGGCTTCACCCCTTACCGAGTACAGCGATGTATCTCTTCTTGCAGAAAGCGGTATGGTTTCTTTTGTGGATTCCCTTGTTGCACCACTCAGTATCATAAATGCGCTTATTGTTGCACTTGGTATGAATAAAAAAGCTGAAATTACCGATACTTTTGACAGACTTGAAGATATATGGAAAGAGTATAATGTTTACAAATAATATGGAAAAATATGATGTTATAGTTATAGGCGGAGGACCTGCAGGAATGATGGCGGCAGGTACGGCGTCTGAAAAAGGAAAAAAAGTTCTGCTTCTTGAAAAAAATGATATGCTTGGCAGAAAGCTGAGAATAACAGGCAAGGGCAGATGTAATATAACAAACACGGCAGATGACGAAACATTTTTTGACAATCTTCCCAAAAACAGTAAGTTTATGTTCAGTTCATACTACAATTTCAACAATTACTGTGTTATTGACTTTTTCAATTCTTTAGGAGTTGAAACGGTGGAAGAAAGGGGAGGCAGGGTTTTCCCGAAATCCGAAAAAGCAATAGATGTTGTAAATGCAATGATTAAGTTTATCAAAAATGCAAAGGTTTCTGCCAAAAAAGATAAAGCACTTAAAATTATTGCAGAAGACGGACAGGTTAAAGGCGTAAAATGTGCCCAGGGTGAATACTTTGCAGATAAAGTAATTGTTGCAACCGGCGGTAAATCCTATCCTTTGACAGGTTCAACAGGCGATGGCTACAATTTTGCAAAAGAACTGGGTCATAAGGTTACAAAGATAAGACCGTCCCTTGTGCCTGTAGAAGCAAAAGAAGGCTTTTGCAAAGAACTTCAGGGGCTTTCATTAAGAAATATAAAAATAAGCCTTTTAAAAGAGAATAAAGAAGTGTTTTCAGATTTCGGTGAAATGATATTTACCCATTTTGGTGTGTCAGGACCCGTTATATTAAGTGCAAGTGCCCATATAACCGAAAATGATGGTTATAAGATTGTAATAGATTTAAAGCCTGCACTTGATGAAAAAACACTTGATAAAAGAATTTTAAGGGATTTTGAAGCATTTGCAAACAGAAATTTCTCTAATGCACTTGATGAGCTTCTTCCTAAAAAGCTTATACCCGTAATAATAAAATTAAGCGGTATTTCACCTTTCAAAAAGGTTAATACAATAACAAAAGAAGAAAGAGAGAAGCTTCTTTATCTTCTTAAAAATCTTACTGTTACCGTCAAAGGATTAAGAAGCATTGACGAAGCTATAATAACAAGAGGCGGAATTGATGTAAGCGAAATAAATCCTTCAACAATGGAATCAAAGCTTGTTAAAGGGCTTTATTTCTGCGGTGAGGTAATAGATGTTGATGCCTATACAGGCGGATATAATTTGCAGATAGCATTTTCAACTGGTCGACAAGCCGGCGAAAATATATAATAAACTGAATAAAATTACACATCTTGCACTGTTTTACTCCTTTATGTACACAAAGTACACGACAGTCGTAAATCAGCACAATCTGTGCAATTTTCTTTCAGTTTGATATAAGGAGGAATAAATTATGAAAATAGCAATAGACGGACCATCAGGGGCAGGTAAAAGCACAATTGCAAAGGCAGTTGCTGCAAAGCTTGGCTACACTTATATTGATACAGGAGCAATGTATAGAGCAATCGGCCTTTTTACTATTGAAAAAGGTATAAATATTGAAAATGGTTGCGAAGATGTTAAGCCATATCTTGAGGATATTTCAATCGAGCTTGTTTATATTGATGGAACACAGCATGTTATCTTAAACGGTAAAGATGTGTCAGGGGAAATAAGAACTCCTGCAGTTTCATCTGCGGCTTCTAAGGTTGGTGCAATTGCATCTGTAAGAGTTAAGCTTGTTGATATGCAGAGAGAAATGGCAGAAAAAATTGATGTTATTATGGATGGAAGAGATATCGGTACAAATGTTCTTCCAAATGCAGAAATTAAAATTTTCTTAACTGCATCTGATGTTAAAAGAGCAGAAAGAAGATATAAAGAACTGATTGAAAAAGGTCAGGATGTTAAGTTTGATGATGTTCTTGCAGATATGAGAGTAAGAGATAAAAACGACTCTGAAAGAAAAATATCACCACTTAAAAAAGCGGATGATGCCATAGAACTTGATACAAGCGAGCTTACACTTGAAGAATCAATGCAGGCAGTTAATGATATAATTTCAGAAAGAGTTGGTAAATAATATGCTTAAATTATTATATGCATGCTTAAGAGTGTTTTACAAAACTGCATTCAGAATTGAAATAGAAGGTGCAGAAAAGTTTCCAAAAGATAAAGCAGCGGTTGTTATAGCAAATCATATGTCAGCTCACGACCCTATACTTTTGATGGGACTTTTCCACGGAAGCATCAGCTTTATGGCAAAGGAAGAATTGTTCAGAAACAAGTTCCTTGCCTGGATTTTAAATAAAGTTGGAGCATTTCCTGTAAACAGAGCAGGTAATGACCTTAAAGCAATTAAACACGCTTTGAAAATTCTTAAAGACAATAGAATTTTAGGTATTTTCCCACAGGGAACAAGAATGTCATCTGCAGAAGCTCAGCAGGCAAAAGGCGGTGCGGCATTTATGGCGATTAAAACAAAATCACCAATTATTCCTATTGCTATTAAAGGACAGTTTAAATTTGGTTCAAAAATCATTGTTAAGGTTTTTGATGAATATTCCACAGAAAATGCGGGTATGGAAAAAGAGGAAATGGAAAGAGTTTCAAATGAAGCTTTCTCTGTAATCTCAAACTATCTGGAGGCGTAAATGGAAATTGTACTGGCTAAAACCGCAGGATTTTGTTACGGGGTAAACCGTGCAGTAGAGCTTGCGGAAAATCGGAGAATTGATGATAAGAAAACTGTAACACTTGGTCCTTTGATACATAATCCAAGCGTGGTTGAAAATCTGAAAACAAAAGGGATATACTGCGTAAATGAAGCAGAAAATATCGAAAATGGCAGTCGTGTTATTGTAAGAACACACGGCGTAAGTAAAGAAATATTGAGCAAATTGCAAGGGAAAAACTGCGAAATTGTTGATGCAACCTGCCCTTTTGTAAAAAAAATTCATAATTATGTTGAAAAATATTCAAAAACAAGTTATAATATAATAGTTACGGGTTATAAAAATCACCCTGAAGTGGACGGAATACTTGGTTGGTGCGAAAATGCATCGGTTGTATCCACTAAAGAAGAAGCAAAAGAACTTAACCTTGAAGGCAAAATTCTTGTTGTTTCGCAGACTACTTTTGAAAAAGAACTTTTTGAAGAAATAACTTCCGTTATCAAAGAAAAATATCCTGATGCGGAAATTATAGATACAATTTGTTCTGCCACCGCTGAAAGACAGGAAGAAACACTTTCTTTAAGCAAAGAATGTGATATGTTTATTGTAATCGGCGGAAAAAACAGTTCAAACACTAACAGACTTTATGATATTGCATCAAAATACTGCAGAAAAGTTGTGTTGGTGGAAGATGCATCTGAAATAAATACAAAGGATTTTAAAGATGCACAAAAGATTGGTGTTACCGCAGGTGCTTCAACACCGGCGTACATAATAAAGGAGGTAATTCACATGTTAGAAGAAAAAGAATTAAATTTTGAGGAGGCTCTTGAGAACACTCTAAAACCATTAAATACAGGGGATATTGTTAAAGGTACTATCATTAAGATTTCACCTAAAGAAGCAAGTGTAGATCTTGGTACAAAGCATGACGGTGTTATTCCGGCAGACCAGGTATCATTAGATCCTTTAGCTAAAATCGAAGATGTATTAAGTGTTGGACAGGAAGTTGAAGCTTTCGTTGTTCGTGTTAATGATAAAGACGGTTATGTTACATTATCATTAAAGAAACTCCAGGCAAACGCTGCTCAGCAGAGAATTGTTGAAGCATTTGAAAATGGCGAAAATGTAACAGGTGTTGTTACAGAAATCGTTAACGGCGGTATGATTGCTTATGCATACGGTCAGAAAGTATTTATCCCTGGTAAACTCGCTTCATTAAAGAGAAATCAGGACTTAAATGAATTCCTTAAACAGGAAGTTACATTCAGAATTATTGATATGGACAGAAGAAGACGCAAACTCGTTGGTTCTGTAAGAGTAATCCTTGCTGAAGAAAGAAAAGCTAAGCTTGAAGCTTTCTGGGCAGGTATTGAAGAAGGTAAAGAAGTTAAAGGTACAGTTAAATCTGTAACAAACTTCGGTGCTTTTGTTGATATCGGCGGAGTTGACGGTCTTGTTCATGTTTCAGAACTTTCATGGAACAGCTATCAGCATCCAAGTGAAATCGTTAAAGTAGGCGATGAACTTACAGTTAAAATCCTTTCTTTCGATAAAGAAACAGGTAAAATTTCTCTTGGTTACAAGAAAGAAGAAGACAATCCATGGGTTAAAATTAAAGATGTTTGCAGCGAAGGTGATGTTGTTAAATGTAAAATCGTTAGACTTACACCATTCGGCGCATTCGCAGAAGTTATCCCAGGTATTGACGGCTTAATTCACATTTCTCAGATTGCTAACCGTAAAATCGGCAAACCTGCAGATGTTTTATCAGTAGGTGAAGAAGTTGAAGCTAAAGTTATTGAACTCAACTATGAAACAAAGAAAGTTGGTTTAAGCATCAGAGCTTTAATTCAGGAAGAAGAACCTGTAGCAGAAGAAGTTGTTGAAGAAGCAACAGCAGTTGAAGAAACAACTGAAGAATAATTAAAACTAAAAAGTGTGGGGTGGGGTTTATACCCCTCTCCACATTATATTTATAACGGAGTAAAAAATGAGTGACATTAGTTTACCTTTAATAGCGTTAAGAGGATTAGTTGTTTTTCCGGGTATGACAATTCAGTTTGATGCAGTTAGAGAAAAATCCATTAACGCCCTTAAAAAAGCTATGGAAAGCAACCAGATGGTGGTTTTCTGTGCCCAGAAGGATGCAGATAAAGAAAAAATTACCGTTTCGGATATACATAAAACAGGAACAATTTCAAGAGTAAAACAAGTAGTTAAAGTAAGTGAAAAAGTATATCGTGTTATTGCCGAAGGAATAAACAGAGCTTATGTTTCTGAAATGCTTTCGGGCAGTGAATATTTTACTTGTATTGCATCCTACATAACAGATATAAATAACGATGAAAGCGATGTGGAAATTGCCGCTCTTTGCAGAAAGGCAAGAAATCTTTATATTGAATATATGGATTACACAAAAAAATATATCAAATCTCCACAGGCAGTTTTAAACATATCAAAACCATCAGCAGTGTCTGATGTTATTTGCAGTACCTTAAATGTTACAACAGATGAGCTTCAGAAGCTTCTTGAAGAAACAGATGTTAAAAAACGTCTTGAAACATTGATTGTAACTCTTACAAAAGAAATCAACATATTTGCGTATGAGAAAGTTATAGATAAAAATGTCAGTGAAAGCATTGACAAAAATCAGAAAGATTATTATTTAAGAGAAAAGCTTAAAGTTATTAAAGACGAGCTTGGTATGGGCTTTGATGCAAATGAAGACGAAGCAGAGCTTGAAGATAAAATCAAAGCACTTAACCTTGAAAGTCAGTACGAAGAAGAGCTTTTAAACGAAGCAAAAAAACTTAATTATGTGGGACCTATGTCACAGGAATATGGTGTGCTTAAAACCCATCTTGACACAGTTTTAAAGCTTCCTTTTAATACAGAATATTCAGAATTCAAATCTTTTGAAGAAGCGGAAACCTTTTTGAATGAATCTCATTTCGGAATGGTTAAAGTTAAAGAAAGAATACTTGATAATTTAGCTGCAAGAATATTTAACAACCAATACAGTGGCAATATTATTTGCCTTGCAGGTCCTCCGGGAGTTGGTAAAACATCAATTGCAAATTCTGTTGCACAGGCTCTTGGAAGAAAGTTTGTTAAAATTTCTCTTGGCGGGGTTAAAGATGAAAGTGAAATAAGAGGTCACAGAAAAACCTATGTGGGTGCAATGCCCGGCAAGGTTGCTTCTGCATACATAAGAGCCAAGTGCAATAACCCTGTATTTCTGCTTGATGAAATTGATAAGCTCAGCAGTGATTACAAGGGTGACCCTACATCTGCACTTTTAGAGGTTCTTGACCCTGAACAGAATAAAATTTTCACAGATAATTATATTTCAATACCATTTGATTTATCAAAAACATTGTTTATAGCAACTGCAAATGACCTTTCGGAAATTCCATATCCTCTTCGTGACAGAATGGATATTATTGAGCTTGAAAGCTATACAGTTCCCGAAAAGTTAAGCATTGCAAAAGATTATCTTATTCCTAAACAGCTTAAAGCCCATAAATTAAAAGGCCTTAAGCTTTCTGATGCAGTTATTCTTAAAATAATTGAAGACTACACAAGAGAAGCAGGGGTAAGACAACTTGAAAGATGCATTTCAACAATCTGCAATAAAACCATAAGAGAACTTCTTAAAGACAAGAAGCTTTCTGTTAGTCTTAAAAATCTTGAAGATTTGCTTGGCAAACCTTTCACAAAAGATGATGATGGCAAATTAAAGGCTGAAGTTGGTATTGTAAACGGACTTGCCTGGACAATGTTTGGCGGAGATGTGCTGAAGGTTGAAGCAGGTGCAGTTCCGGGTGCAGGAAAGGTTGATGTTACAGGTAACCTTGGTGAAGTGATGAAGGAATCTGTAAATTTAAGCTTGTCAGTTGTTAAAGCACTTATGCCAAAGCTTAATACAGACGAAGAATTCTTCAAAAAGAACGACCTTCATATTCATTTTCCTGAAGGTGCAGTTCCTAAAGACGGTCCTTCTGCGGGTATCACAATTACAACTGCAATAGTGTCTGCAATAACAGGCAGAAAACCAAAAGCAAAGCTTGCTATGACAGGTGAAATAACCTTAAACGGCTCTGTACTTGCAATCGGCGGTGTAAGAGAAAAACTGCTTGCCGCAAAAAGAAAGAATATTACTGATGTAATTGTTCCTGCATCTAACAGAAAAGATGTAGAAGAATATGAAAAGCAGGGCGTTAAGTTTGAACTTAACATTCACTATGTTAAAAATATAGAAGAGGTGCTTAAAACAGCACTTAACAAGGAGTAAATTATGAATCTTCATAATGCAGAATTTATTATTTCGGCAGTTTCGGACAGACAGTATCCAAAGGGTGAATTGCCTGAACTTGCTATGGTTGGCAGATCTAATGTGGGCAAATCATCACTTATAAATAAAATATTAAACCGCAAAAATTTTGCAAGAGTAAGCTCAAAGCCGGGTAAAACAACAACCATTAACTTTTATTCAATTGATAAAAAGCTTATGCTTGTTGACCTTCCGGGTTACGGCTATGCAAAAGTATCCAAAAAAGAAAAAGAAAAGTGGGGCGGAATGATTGAGTTCTACCTGAAATCAAGGGATTGTATGAAAGCGATTTTCCTTCTGGTGGATTCACGCCACGAGCCTTCTGAAGACGATATTATAATGCTTAAATGGATAAGAGCATACTCAAAGAATTTCTATGTTGTGGCAACAAAATCAGATAAGCTCAAACCTTCGCAGAAAGCAGAGTGTCTTGATAAAATCAAAGAAATTATGATTGTGGATGATGAGCATTTTATTCCGTTTTCTTCCGAAACAGGGGAAGGAAAGGACAGAATTCTTGCCATTCTTGAAAATTTAGCAATATAATCTTGTTTATTTTTGCAAAGTATGTTAAAATAATTAGAATGTAAATTTTTTATAAAGAGGACTAGCTATGAAAGATATTAAAATTCTTGCGCCTAAAGGCACACATGATGTGTTGCCTGATGAATCATATATTTGGCAGGATATTGAAAGCAAAATGATGGCAATCTGCAGAAATTTCGGTTATAACGAAATCAGATTTCCAACATTTGAGCACACAGAACTTTTTAACAGAGGTGTAGGTGATACAACTGATGTTGTGCAGAAAGAAATGTATACCTTTAATGATAAGGGAGACAGAAGTATCACATTAAGACCTGAAGGTACAGCTTCAACTGTAAGAAGCTTTATTGAACACAGCCTTTACGGTCAGGCACTTCCTGCAAAAATGTGCTATCTTATTTCATGCTTCAGATATGAAAGACCACAGGCAGGCAGATTCAGAGAGTTCAGACAGTTTGGTGTTGAAAACTTCGGCAGTAATTCGGCATATACTGATGCAGAAGTTATTACACTTGCTATGGAACTTTTATCATCTGCAGGTGTTAAAGGTCTTAAACTTTATATAAACTCAATCGGTTGTGTTGAGTGCAGAAAAAAATATAACGAAGTTTTAAAGAACTTCCTTAACAGTAAAAAAGAGAGCCTTTGCGGTCTTTGTATGGACAGAATTGACAGAAATCCACTTCGTGTTCTTGACTGTAAAAATAAAGATTGTCAGGTAATTCTTGAGGATGCACCAACAGTTGACAGTGTTCTTTGCGATGATTGTGTTAAGCATTTTGATACTCTTAAAACCGCATTGACAGAGCTTGGTCTTGACTTTGAAGTTGATACAGGACTTGTAAGAGGTCTTGATTACTATACAAAAACTGTTTTTGAAATCAAATCAGAAGACCTTGGTGCGCAGTCAACAGTTTGTGGTGGCGGAAGATATGACGGTCTTATTGAACAGCTTGGCGGTCCTTCAACACCTGGTATCGGCTTCTCTATTGGTCTTGAAAGACTTATCAGCATTGTGCAGAAGCAAAACACAGTTTCAGCAGAAAAACCTGCTCCGAAGCTTTATATTGCATCAATGGGTGAAGCGGCAACCGCACTTGCATTCAAGTGTGTAACTGCATTAAGAAAAAACAATGTATCTGCAGAATTTGACCATCTTGGAAAATCTGTAAAAGCACAGATGAAATATGCGGATAAAATCGGTGCAAAATTCTCAATGGTACTTGGTGACGATGAAATTGCACAGATGAAAGCAAAATGCAAGAATATGGAAACAGGCGAAAGCTTTGATATAGACATCAATGAACTTGCAAAAGGAAACTTTTAATTAGTGAAGGAGTTATACTTATGAGTAAATTTGAAGAATTGCGTGCAAGAGGTATGCTTGCGCAGATGACAAATGAAGAAAAAATAAAGGAACTTGTTGATAATGGTAAAGCAACATTTTATGTTGGTTTTGACCCTACTGCAGACAGCCTTCATGTTGGCCATCTTTTGGTTATGATTGCCATGAAACACCTTCAGGATGCGGGCAACAAGGTTATCGCTCTTATCGGTGGCGGTACTGTTATGGTTGGTGACCCAACAGGTAAAACTGATATGAGAAGAATTATGGGCAGACCTGAAATTGAGGCGAACTGCGCAAAATTCAAAGAACAGCTTTCAAGATTTATTGACTTTTCTGACGGAAAAGCAATTATGGTAGATAACGGCGACTGGCTCTTAAAACTCAATTATATTGAATTTTTAAGAGAAATCGGTGTTCACTTCTCTGTAAACGAAATGCTTCGTGCAAAATGCTTCCAGACAAGACTTGAAAAGGGTCTTTCATTTATTGAATTCAACTATATGCTTATGCAGAGCTACGACTTCTTACAGCTCAACAGAGAATACGGTTGTAACCTTGAAGTGGGCGGAGATGACCAGTGGTCAAATATTTTAGGCGGTATTGACCTTGTAAGAAAATTCCAGGGTAAAGAAGTTTATGGTCTTACAATGCAGCTCCTTACAACATCTGAAGGTAAGAAAATGGGTAAAACAGAAAAGGGTGCACTCTGGCTTGATGCAGAAAAATGCACACCTTATGAATTCTATCAGTACTGGAGAAATGTTGCAGATAACGATGTTAATAAGCTTATTAAAATCTTCACATTCCTTCCTGTAGAAGAACTCAAAAAATACGAAAGCTATGAAGGTGCTCAGCTTAACGAAGTTAAAGCTATTCTTGCTTATGAAATCACAAAAATCGTTCACGGTGAAGAAGAAGCAAACAAGGCAAAAGCGGCTGCAGAAGCATTATTCTCAAAAGGTGCTGCAGATGCCAATGCTCCAACTATCACTATTTCAAAGGCAGACCTTGAAAAGCCTCTTATTGACATCCTTGCAGAAGGAAAAGCTATTCCATCTAAAGGTGAAGGCAGAAGACTTATTCAGCAGGGTGGCGTTTATGCAAACGATGTTCGTGTTGAAGCTATTGATTTCAGACTTACAGAAGCAGATTTTGAAAACGGTGAACCTATTGTAAGAGTAGGTAAAAAGAAACACTATAAAATTGTAATAGAATAACAAAAAATGTGCAATCTCACATGAGAAGTGTCCTTAGGGACACTTTCTTTTTTCTAAAATTTAAATACACCAACCGTTTGGTTGGTGTACTTAAATGATATTCTCGCGTTTGCTCAAACGATATTTTCGCTTTGCGAAAACGATATTACTGCGTAGCGATATGATATTAATTAACTCCCGAAGGGAATATCGCTGTGCAATGCACAATATCGCATCGAAGATATATCGTTGATTTTGTCAGAAATTAATATCGTTGCATAGTGTTATTTAGAACACTATGCACAATATGGGGTTGCACTTTTATCATATTCAGGAAAAAATATGTTAAATTCGCACAAATTTCATAAAAATATAATGATTTTATTTTATATAAAGTATAGCTTTTTGTATATATTTGTGATATAATGTCAGGTGTTAATGCAATTATTAAAAAGGGGGCATAAAAATGTCAGAAAAACAGGTACCTGTATTTAACGGAACTAAAGAACAGGAAGCGAAACTTATGGAAGTTATCGCGAAACACAAAGAATCAAAAGGTGCTTTGATTCCTGTACTTCACGAAGCTCAGGAAATCTATGGTTATTTGCCTATTGAAGTTCAGACAATGATTGCGGAAGGTCTTGATGTACCGCTTTCAAAAGTTTACGGCGTTGTAACCTTCTATGCACAGTTTTCTCTTTATCCAAAGGGAAAATACAATATTGCAGTTTGTCTTGGTACAGCTTGCTATGTTAAAGGCTCAGGCGATATCATTGACAAATTCAAACAGAGACTTGGAATTGAAGTTGGTGAATGCACACCGGACGGTAAGTTCTCAATTGAGGCTACAAGATGTATCGGTGCTTGCGGTCTTGCACCTGTTCTTACAGTAAACGAAGATGTATATGGCCGTCTTACTGTTGACGATGTAGACGATATTCTTGCTAAATATAACGACTAAGGAGCAGAAAGTCTGAATAAAATCACACATCTTGCACTGTTTTACTCATTTGTGTACACAAAGTACACGGCGGTCGTAAATCAGCACAATCTGCGCAATTTTCTTTCAGACTTGCTTTGTGAAAGGAATTAATATGCTATTATCTGATATTAAAAAACTTTTAAATGCAGAAGTCTTAAGCGGAGAAGATGATAAAGCTTTATCTGAAAAAGACATTCACACAGCTTGTGGATGTGACCTTATGAGTGATGTACTTGCTTTTGTTAAAGACCAGTCATTGCTTTTGACAGGGCTTATCAATTCTCAGGTTATCCGTACTGCGGAAATGATGGATATTTTAGCAGTTTGCTTTGTAAGAGGCAAAGTGCCTACAGAAGATGTTATTGAACTTGCAAAAGAAAAGGGAATAACAATTCTTTCTACAGAGTATCCGCTCTATCTTTCTTGCGGTAAGCTTTATAGCGAAGGTTTAAGAGGCAACTGCAATGATTAAAAAGTATATAATCTCGGGCGATGATTTTTCATTGGCGGGAGAAGCATCAAGTAACTTTAAATCAGTAATGAAAAAGCTTGGTATTTCACCGGAGGTTATAAGAAGGGTTTCAATTGCGATGTATGAGGCTGAAATCAACACAATCATACATGGTGGAGGCGGAGAGTGTGAAGCAGAAATTCTGCCGGGAAAAGTTTCCGTTACATTCAAAGACCAGGGACCCGGAATCCCAAATCTCGATCTTGCCATGCAGGAAGGATATTCCACTGCAGGTGACAGAATCAGAGAACTTGGATTTGGTGCCGGAATGGGTTTGCCAAATATCAAAAAATATACAGATGATATGCTTATTGATACTGCACCGGGAAAAGGAACAACAATCACACTGGTTGTTAACCTTTAAAAAAGTCTCCTGTTTGCCTACGGACAGGAAATAAAGACAAATATGTGGGCAGAAGGACTGTGATAATATGGATTATTTCCATTCGGTTACTCTGGACAAAGATAAATGTCACGGTTGCACCAATTGTATTACCCATTGTCCGACAGAGGCAATAAGAGTACAAAACGGTAAAGCCAAAATTATAAACGAAAGATGTATTGACTGCGGAGAGTGTGTAAGAGTATGTCAGTCGCACGCTAAAATTGTTACGACAGACAGCTTTGATATGTTAAAGAAATTTAAATATAACATCGCAATACCTGCACCAACCTTTTACAGTCAGTTTTCTTCAGAAATAAGTGTTAATAAAATATTGAACGGTTTTATTGAAATCGGCTTTGATGATGTTTTTGAGGTTGCAAGGGGAGCTGAATATGTCAGTGCAGCAACAAGAAAAATATTAGCTGAAGGAAAATGTAAAAAACCGGTTATAAGTTCTGCCTGTCCGGCAGTGTTAAGACTTATTCGTGAAAGATTCCCCAACTTACTTGAAAACATATTGCCGCTTATTTCACCAATGGAAGCAGCTGCAAGACTTGCAAGGGAAGAAGCTCTTGAAAAAACAGGTCTTAAAGATGAAGAAATAGGAGTTTTCTTTATTACTCCGTGTCCTGCAAAGGTTACAAGTATAAAAGCTCCTTTAACGGTGGAAAAATCGAGCGTGTCAGGTGCTATTGCAGTTAAAGATGCTTTTGCAAAAATTTATCCGTTGATTGACGGTATAAAAGATGAAAAACCACTTGCCGTTTCAGGCAGTGAAGGTATTTTCTGGGCAAGAAGCGGTGGAGAGTGCAGAGGTACCGGTGTTGAAGATTACATAGCAGTTGACGGAATACACAATGTTATTCAGGTGCTTGAAGAAATTGAATACGGTAAACTTAATGCCGTGGATTTCATTGAGCTTTCTGCCTGTATTAACGGTTGTGCCGGCGGTGCTTTGTGTATAGCCAATTCTTTTGTTGCAACAAGAAGAATTGCGCTTCAGTCCAAAAAATCAGATAATATACCTGTTAAATCAGTTGATGTTGATGCACAAGAACTTGCTTGGCAGAAAAATGTTGAAGCAAGACAGCATTCAAAACTTGACGAAGATTTAGAGGTTGCAATGCAGAAAATGGAACAGATGGATGAAATTTATGCAAGACTTCCAAAGCTTGACTGCGGTTCTTGCGGTTCACCTACATGCCTTGCTTTTGCAGAAGATATTGTAAGAGGTTTTGGCGATGAAGACGAATGTGTTTTCATTATGAAAAAGAAACTCACACAGCTTGAAAAAGAGCTTTATGAGTTTAAAGAAAAACTAGATAATTCATAAGAAAGTCTTGGTAATGATTATGAAAGTATCAGAATTAACAGAAAAACTCAACCTTACCGTAGTTACTAAAGCTGACTATGAGGACAGAGAAATAAATGGTTGCTACATCGGTGACCTTTTAAGCTGGGTAATGGGAAGAGCAGAGGCGGACAATGTGTGGATAACAATTATGAATAATATCAACATTGTTGCAGTTGCGGCTCTTGCGGATGTTGCCTGCATACTTCTTTGTGAAGATGTTAAGGTTGACCAAAGCATTATTGATAAGGCAAACAGTCAGGATATTATAATACTGTCAAGCGGCTTGACTGCATACGAACTTGCAGAAAAGCTTGCAGGTACAATATAATGATTTTTTATGACTTTCATATTCACTCGGCGCTTTCGCCTTGTGGGGATAAAGATATGACACCCAACAACATAGTGAATATGGCGGCAATTTCAGGACTTGATACCATAGCAGTTTCAGACCATAACACGGTAGGAAATGTAAGGTCTGCGATTGAAGCAGGTAAAACTTGCGGAGTAAATGTTATTCCGGGTATGGAAGTTGAAACTTCTGAAGAAGTACACATTTTAACTCTCTATCCCTCAATTGAGATTGCAGAGGATGTGGCAAAGGAAGTTTACAAAAAACTCCCCGATATTAAAAACAGACCGGATATTTTCGGTGAGCAGATTTATATGGATAAAGAAGATAACATAACAGGTTATGAAGAAAAGCTTCTTATTTCACCAACAACTCTTGCTCTTGAAGATTTGTTCGACCTTGTTAAATCAGCCGGCGGATTGTTTATTCCTGCCCATGTGGACAGGCACTCCTACAGTGTGCTGACAAATCTTGGTTTCATACCTGATGACCTTGATATAAAGCATATTGAAATATCAAAATCAACAACTGACCTTGAATCTTATCTTAATGCGAGAGGCGATTTGAGAAAGTATAAAATTTTCAGAAATTCAGATGCTCATTATCTTGGTGATATATCAATGAAGGAAGCATTTCTTGATATTGATAACACAGAAGATATTTTCAGATAGGTATTTTATATGAAAGAATTATCATTACACATACTTGATATAGCAAAAAATTCAGTTAAAGCTCAGGCAACGCTTATAGAAATTGATGTAACGGAAAATGAAGAAAAAAATCTTCTTACCATAGTAATCAAAGATAACGGTTGCGGAATGAGTGAAGAATTTTTAAAAACAGTTAAAGACCCGTTTTCAACCACACGAACAACAAGAAAAGTGGGAATGGGAATTTCCCTTTTCGAAGCTGCGGCAGTTCAATGTGGCGGAAAACTGGATATAACATCAAAGGTTGGTGTAGGAACAACACTTACAGTTACCTTTGAACTTGACAATATAGACAGAGCTCCAATAGGAGATATGGCGGGAACTATGCAAACACTTATTTCAGGTTCACCTGCCATAGAATTTATATACCGACACGAAAAAAACTCAAAGGTTTTTGTTCTTGATACAAGAGAACTTAAACAAGTTCTTGGGGAAGTTCCCCTTGATACTCCGGAGGTTTTATTGTGGATTGAAGGTTATGTAAATGAAGGACTTGGCGAAATTAATTAAAAACGCAAAGTTGTTTATAATAAAAATTTTATATAGTGTTTCAGGAGGTAAATTATGAAAAGTTTGGCAGAATTACAAGAAATTCGTAACAGAACTTTAAGTCAGGTTAACTTACGAAAAGACCGTGAAGACGGCGTAAGAGTTGTAGTTGGTATGGCTACATGCGGTATCGCTGCAGGTGCTCGTCCTGTATTAAATGCTTTTGTACAGGAAATCGAAAAACGAGGACTTACAAACGTAACAGTAACACAGACAGGCTGCATCGGTATGTGCAAATACGAACCAATCGTAGAAGTTTATGTACCTGGTGCTGAAAAAGTGACATATGTTCATATGTCAGAAGAAAAAGCAGCAAGAGTTGTTGCAGAACACATTATCAACAATAAGCCTGTTGCTGAATTCACAGTTGGCGCTGAAGAAAAATAATATAAATCTTAGGGGGTTTTAGTAATGAACATATACAGATCTCATGTATTGATTTGCGGCGGTACAGGATGTACATCATCAGGTTCTGTTGCTCTGCAGGATGAATTCGAAAGCCGTCTTGCAGAAAATGGTCTTGAAAACGAAGTAAAAGTTGTTCAGACAGGTTGTTTTGGTCTTTGTGCACTTGGTCCAATCGTTGTTGTTTATCCTGAAGGTGCTTTCTACAGCCGTGTAGAAAAAGACGATGTTAAGGAAATCGTTGAAGAACATCTCCTTAAAGGCCGTATTGTAAAAAGACTTCTTTACAGTGAAACAGTTGAAGAAGATAACATTAAATCACTTAACGAAACAAACTTCTATGCAAAACAGAAGCGTGTTGCTTTAAGAAACTGCGGTGTTATCAATCCTGAAAGCATTGATGAATATATCGCAATTGACGGTTACCAGGCTCTTGGTAAAGTTTTAACAGAAATGACACCTGAACAAGTTATCCAGATGATTAAAGATTCAGGTTTAAGAGGAAGAGGCGGCGGCGGATTCCCAACAGGTATGAAATGGCAGTTCACACACGATGCTAAAGGTGACCAGAAATATGTTGCATGTAATGCCGACGAAGGTGACCCGGGTGCATTCATGGACCGTTCAGTACTTGAAGGTGATCCACACACAATTATCGAAGCTATGGCAATCGCAGGTTATGCAGTTGGTGCTAACCAGGGTTATATCTACATCAGAGCAGAATACCCAATCGCTGTTAATAGATTAAGAATTGCTATTGAACAGGCTAGAGAATATGGTCTTTTAGGTAAAGATATTTTCGGTACAGGCTTTGAATTCGACCTTGACATCAAACTTGGTGCCGGCGCATTCGTTTGTGGTGAAGAAACAGCTCTCTTAACATCTATAGAAGGTGATAGAGGCGAACCACGTCCAAGACCTCCATTCCCAGCTATTAAAGGTTTATGGGAAAAACCAACACTTTTAAACAACGTTGAAACTTATGCAAACATCACACAGATTATCTTAAATGGTGTTGAATGGTTCACATCAATGGGTACAGAAAAGAGCAGAGGTACAAAAGTATTTGCTCTTGGTGGTAAAATCCAGAACACAGGTCTTGTTGAAGTTCCAATGGGAACAACATTAAGAGAAGTTGTTTATGAAATCGGTGGCGGTATCCCTAACGGTAAGCCATTTAAAGCAGCTCAGACAGGTGGTCCTTCAGGCGGATGTATCCCTGCACACCTTATTGATACACCAATCGACTACGATTCACTTCTTGCTATCGGTTCTATGATGGGATCAGGCGGTCTTATCGTTATGGACGAAGATACTTGTATGGTTGATATCGCTAAATTCTTCCTTGAATTTACAGTTGATGAATCTTGCGGTAAGTGCGTACCTTGTAGAGTTGGTACAAAGAGACTCCTTGAAATCTTAGAAAAGATTACAAGCGGTAAAGGTGAAATGGAAGATATTGATATGCTCGAAGAACTTTGCGAATCAGTTAAGAGCAGTGCTCTCTGCGGTCTTGGTCAGACAGCTCCAAACCCAATCTTAAGCACACTCAAGTTCTTCAGAGATGAATATGTAGAACACGTACGTGACAAGAAATGTCGTGCAGGCGTATGTAAAGCATTACTTTCATACAAGATTGACCCTGAAAAATGTAAAGGATGTAGCCTTTGTGCTAGAAATTGTCCTGTTGACGCTATTTCAGGTCAGATTAAGAACCCATACACAATTGATACAACTAAGTGCGTAAAATGCGGACTTTGTGAATCAAGCTGTAAGTTTGGTGCTATCAGCAAATAATGGAAGGAGATACTGATAATGGAAAATGTTAACCTTAAAATAGACGGTATAGAAGTTTCTGTACCAAGTGATTATACTATTCTTCAGGCTGCAAGAAGTGTTAATATCGACATTCCTACATTATGCTACCTTGAAGGTATCAACAAATACGGTTCATGCCGTCTTTGCGTTGTTGAAATCAAAGGTGCCAGAGCGCTTCAGGCTGCTTGCGTATATCCTGTAAGCGAAGGAATGGAAGTATTTACAAACACTCCAAAAGTTAGACGTGCAAGAAGAGAAAACTTAGAACTTATCCTTTCAAACCACGACAGAAGCTGTCTTACATGCGTAAGAAACAGAAACTGCGAACTCCAGCAGCTTGCTGAAGAATTTGGTATTGAAGAAATTAAATATTCAGGTGAAAATGACCCTGTTTACGAAAAAGACACATCATCACCTTCTTATGTTCGTGATAACAACAAATGTGTACTTTGTAGAAGATGCGTTGCTGCTTGTGATATGCAGGCTGTATCAGTAATCGGTGCTGCAAACAGAGGTTTCGCTACAACAATTACAACTGCTTTTGATACTCCTGTAAACGAAGTTGCTTGTATTTATTGCGGTCAGTGTATCAATGTTTGCCCAACAGGTGCATTAACAGAAAATAACCACATTCCAAAGGTTATCAAAGCTATTGACAATCCTGAAAAACACGTTGTTGTTCAGACAGCACCTGCTGTAAGAGCAGCTCTTGGTGAAGAATTTGGTCTCCCAATGGGAACACCTGTAACAGGTAAAATGGTTACTGCATTAAAACTTTTAGGTTTTGATAAAGTATTTGATACAGATACAGGCGCAGACCTTACAATTATGGAAGAAGGAACAGAGCTTATCAACCGTGTAACAAACGGTGGCGTTCTTCCTATGATTACATCTTGTTCACCAGGTTGGATTAAATATTGTGAATATCATTATCCAGAATTTATTCCAAACCTTTCAACTTGTAAATCACCACAAAATATGTTTGGTGCTCTTATCAAATCTTGGTATGCTGAAAAATTTGATATCAATCCTGATGATATCGTAGTTGTTTCAGTAATGCCTTGTACAGCTAAGAAATTTGAAGTTCAAAGAGATGAGCTTCGCGCTGATGTTGATATTTCTATCACAACAAGAGAATTAGCAAGAATGATCAAACGCGCTGGTATCCAGTTCACAAAACTTCCTGATGAAGAATTTGATAGCCCACTCGGTGAAGCAACTGGTGCTGCTGTTATCTTCGGTGCAACAGGTGGTGTTATGGAAGCAGCATTAAGAACTGCTTATGAAGTTATCACAAATTCAACTTT
>JAZROD010000039.1:0-4259 GCA_045648505.1 Clostridia bacterium
ACTTGGGAATTGAATTACGTAACATTTAAAGTACCAGTTTTTAAGTGTAAGTGGGTTAACAATAGCAGCGTAAAGACCGATGATATGGGATTTACATTGGTTGATTTGAATAACAGTCGTTTTACAAATGAGCCCTTCATAATGGCAATTCATGCCAAACAAGTGTTTTATGCGAAAGATCCGTCTAGTTCATGCCTCTCTGTTGTTCTACAAAGGAGAAGCATGCACGAGATTGATGAAGATCTAGAATTGTCACTTGATATTAATGAGACCCCATCATTTTCAACTCAAATGCCAATTTTCACTGGTGAAAATAAAGTTGATGACGTATACGCAACTGGTAATGACCATGACGAAGGAATAGATGTGGATTAAGCACTATTGATTTGTCACTTGTGTCTTGTAAGTTATTTTCTTAGTTTATTATTTTATATGTATATATGTTGTTATCACTTAACTAATTCATCACTTGTGTTGTAAGTTATTCTCTCACTGATTTTTTGTTTTAATTTTTATTGTTTACGCAGGTACACATATCATGGCTGACAGTACACCTTTGGCATCACAGTCCACCAAGAAAAAGAAGGGTAGAGGTCCTACTACACTGGCTTGGTTTGATAAAATGCCTCCTCCTGATAATGGAAAGTGGCACGTTGACTTTGATCCTGGTACTGGAGAAGCTGAGGGTATCTGGCATGACGTATTTGTGAGTTATACGTCATTGGTTACTAGGAACAAGATAAGTATACTGATCGATGATTGGAGGAAGGTAGATAGCGATTCAAAGACAAGAATATGGCAAGATCTCACTGTATGTATGAAATAAAACATTTTGTGATATTATTATTATCAGCTCTATGTATGTATATACTAACATTTTGTGATATTTGTATGCAGTCAAGATTTGACATTCCCTTTGAATGTGCAAAATCTAAGAAGGCATGGCTCAAACGTGCAGGGCGTGCTTGGAAAGACTTCAAAAGTGATTTGGCCAACACATATATATATGGCGACGGAGATAAGGAAGGGAATAAAACTCCGGTTGGGGTATATCCAGCCATAGATGAGGATACATGGCAGAAGTTTTTCAAGATTCGTACACAGAATCCTGACTGTCTGGTTAGTTCGAACCTTAACTCTTAATTTAGTCTCATAACTTTGTGCTGTAATAATATATTTTTTACAAATAATTCTTTGAAACGTTTCTTATAATAGGCAAAGAGAGAAAAGGCTATAGATAATGCGTCAAAGAATTTATACCCTACTAGATCGTCTCGTGCGGGTTATCGGGGCGTGAAGAAGAAGTTGGTTGAAAAGAAAGTGAAAGAAGTTACTGATGAGAGTGGGAGTGTCTCAGGGGTAATTCAAATTCCCGAGCCAACTAGACATGAGCTTTGGACTGGTGCTCGAGTGAACGAGAAGGGTGAATACCCCAATGAGGCCACAACCGAGGTGGCAAAAAGAATTGTAAGTTAATTCACAACTTTTTAACAATAATGTATGCCAATTAATTATACCAGTTTTGATTCTAATACATCAATTTTTTCATGTGTGTCAACTGTAGGACGAACTGCAAGACATGACCACACAGGGCACCTTTGTCCCAGAAGGACGTCACGATATATTGACTGAAGCTTTAGGGACAGATGAGCATCCTGGTCGTGTGCGGACAGCAGGAAAAGGAGTTGGATTGAAAAAATATTTTGGATCCGCCAAGCGCAAAAATATGGCGTTCGACTTTGTGGAGATGCAAAAAAGGTTTCAGAATGAATTGGAAGAACGCATCGAAGAACGCATCGAAGAACGTCTCGAAGAACGCCTCGAAGAACGCATGCGGTCATTTTGTACGGAATTTATGTCGCAATTATCCAGTCAACAACAGATTTCTCAGTCACAGCAGCAAGACCTAAACCGTTTAGCACCGTCACCTTCATCAGCCAAGAAAGCAAGTACCAGGTCCAGTTGTTCGCCGCCCAAAAATGTTGATGTCTTCGGCGAATTGGCTCGTCTCGCCTTCTCTGATTCTGGAATTCCAAAAAATGGAATGACTGTCCCGTTGGATCATTTGACACAGTCTTGTCTGGTTGATAGAGATGACATGACTATTATTGCTGGAGGGGAACGATGGCTGACGGATTTCCACATTTCATTCTGGTTCCAGTAAGTTTCAGTTTTGTATTATAATTTATGAACATTGCTTGCTTAGTTTATTATTAATATTGCTTGCTTAATTTATTATGAATATTGTTTGCTTAATTTTAGGCACTTGTATCGGACCCTAATGGAAAAGGGGATGGATAGTGTATATTACTTTCTAGACCCAACATACTGGTTGAATGAGTGTAATGGGGGGACAAGTTCACAAAAAATGGCAACATTGATGTTAGAAAAGTTTGCGTTGCGAAGGGAATGTTATATCGGAGCGTTTAGCGACAAGTAAGTATTAATTCTAAGTAGTCTGGAGGTTTTATAGTTATTTAATTGATTAACATATTAATTGTCATATACACTTTTTCAGCCAACATTGGTCCCTCTTCGTTATTAATCTGCCGCTGAATAAAATTTGGTGGATTGACTCCAAATCTCAACGTCAACCGTCAAGACATATTTGGCTTGCACTTCAAACGTAAGAATGATAGTTGTAATATATATATATATATATGTGTGTGTGTGTGTGTGTGTGTTAGTATATCTTATTTATATATCTACAATTTTACATATGTAGGGCTATGATCGACTATAATAACCTTTATGGTGGTGGTCAGAGAAAAAGGGGGAAGGTTAACATTATACAGACAAAGGTAAATATTAGCTCATTAAATATACGTTCTTCAATCTGAATCTTTCATTCATGTGTGTGTTAGGTTAATTAATCGAATGTATAAACTACTTGTTAAATTAGAAGAATATTAGTTTGTGCATGCTTCTTTTTTTAGAGCTTTGGCTTCTGGATATTTTTTAATGCTTGTTTGTTTATATTTTTATTTAATTTTTAGGGACTACAGCAGAGAGATTCGTGGTCATGCGGATATATTGCTATGATCACTGCAGCCGATATTGTTGTAAATGGGTACACCGATAATTTTGAAAGGGTAAGTTGACTTTTCTCATAGGGACTAATTTTAAACATTTATAACTATAGGGACTAATTTTGACATTACTTCCATGCATATTACTTGATTGAGCAGATGTTGGTTTACTTGATTGAGCAGATTTTAATATGACACAAAACTATTCTTTTAATTTGCAGATTTATTCCGACGAATCTCCATATTCAGAGGACAGAATCAATGATTTCCGACTTACTTGGGCAACACTTTTTTTGAAGGATTATGAAAATAAGAAAATATTGATAGAAAGACTTTAATTTAGGCATGCATTTCATATATATATTTATATATATGAATATTTTGATGTTGTTATGTTATAAATTTTGATGTTTTTATGTTATGTAACAATTTAGGATTTACATGACTTGATAAGTTATGTTTATTATATATATTGATAAGTTAAGTTGTTAATTTAAATTTATGTTTTATATATGTTATATATGTTTATGTAATTGTGGTATATGTGATAATTGAACTGGTTCTGCTCCTTGCTGGAGGAAAAATGAGCAAGAGATCATGTATATGTCTGATGGCAGGTTGTTATGATAATTGAGGTACCAATTGGTGCCAATTGGGTACCAATTGGTACTGGGAAAGAACAAAAACAAATAATAAAAAAAAAACAAAAAATGAACTATAGACGGCGGTTGTTAACTAAAAACCGCCGTTAAAATACTTTTACGGCGGTTTTTAACTAAAAACCGCCGTCTAAACACTGCCAAAAAATTTTAAAAAAAATTAAAAAATTAATACGAAAATGGATTTTACGGCGGTTATATGAAAAAACCGCCGTTAAAAAGTCCTTTTCACGGCGGGTTTTTAACCGCCGTTAAAAATCCAGACTTATTACGGCTTCAAGTTCAACGGCTGAAGTAAAACCGCCGTAAAAAGGCCTAAAAAACCGCCGTAAAAGACCCTTTTTGCACTAGTGTATTAAGGGCGCACTCAGAACGATGTAATGATGAAGCGTGTTTATCTAATGCGGCTCCTAACACGCGAAGTGACCTTCGAGGTGAACGATCACCTACTCTACGCGGGAAACCCAAGAAACCCCTAGGTATTCAAAATGAAACGTCACCACGTGTGTGTTGTGCACGTAGCATAATGCAACGACTTGATTACGCCTCTTCGGTGGAAAGAAACGTCCCA
>JAZROD010000040.1:0-2511 GCA_045648505.1 Clostridia bacterium
GATTATGAGATATTTAAAAAAGATTCTGCCTATCATTGTGATTTTTTGTGTTTTAGCCACTTATGCAATAAATTTTAAGCTTAAAAATTCCAATACATTTGTTGCATCGGAAGTTATTCATTACAATGATCCTGCGGCAGAACAAGGGCTTACTCCAACGGGGTCCAAGCTTGATGTTAATGAAATTAAATCATCGGCTGTAATGTCCAAAGTGGTTGACAGAATGGGACTTACAGGTATTTATTCAGTTGATAGTCTTATATCAAGAATATCTATAACACCGCTTCCAGATGAAGATAAGATTGCACAAAAAGAGGCAAAACTTGAAGAAGGCGAAGAATATGTTTATGAACCAAGCACATATATTGTTTCTTTTACTGCTACAAATAACGAAGGAACAGATTTTGCAAGAACTATTCTTGATGAAACATTAGATGTGTATTTTGCAGAATACAGTCAGAAATATGTTAATGTTGCTCCTGCAAAAAATGTCATAGATAATATAGAAAACGAAAACTATGACTACATTGAAATGGTTGAAATGATAGATACGGGTATTGACGAAACATTGACAACACTCTATCAACGAATGGATCAGAATCCTTACTACAGAGCAACAAAGACAGGGGTATCTTTTAACGATTTGGCAGATGAATTCAGCTATATAAGACATGTTAAGCTTTCTGCACTATTTTCAAAAATATATAAGTATCAGATAACCAAGAATAAAACAGTACTGATTTCAGACTATACCACAAGAATTGATAACAACGATATATTAAACACAAAGGAAGAAAGTATTGTAAAAGATACTGTTGCAGTTATTGATGCCTATGTGGAAAAAATGAGAGAATCAGGAAATACAAATATTACTTATGAGTATATTCTTGATAATGTACATGACCGTAATTTAACAGACTCTTATGCACCCGGTGATCAGACAGTAACATACGATGAGCTTATATATGCTTGGCGAGATCACAACGAAAAGAAAGAACATTCGGTTATCGATTCTGCTTATTGTCAGTATGTTATTGACACATTCCAGAAATGTACCGGAGCGTGCAGAAATAATGAATGTCAGGTATCCGGTCAGACTTGCACACAGTTACACAATGAGAACTATGCACAAATTCAGCAAGAGATTGATGCAGAAATCAAATCGCTTATTTCTGATTTAAGTGCTTTATACAGTACAACTATGAAAACCAACGACGAATACAACGAATATCTTGGTGCAAGTTATATTTCGGTATTGTCCTCCGCTTCGGTTAAACCAAGTGTTAATGTAAACTTATATACATTGATTGCTTTTTTCTTCCTGATAATCCTTTGCTGCGGCGGTGCGATTGTATTAGGAAGACTTGGAGATATTATACATTATATTTTCTACACAGACCATCTTACAGAGCTTAATAACCGTGCATACTTTGATAAGTATTTGAAATCTATGGACAAAAAACTATTAGATGACGGTGCGGTGTATTGTATGGTTGATATAGCAAACCTTGTAGCCATAAATGCCGAGCATACCCGAAAGACCGGCGATGACATCATAAAGATGTTTACAATGTACCTGAAAGAAACCTTTGGAAAAACAGATGCAGAGTTTATTTATAACGGAAACGGCAGCTTTGTAATTTTGGCAAAGGATACTGATTATATTACCGTTGAAGATATAATGAGGTTGTTTGGATTAAGACTTGATGACCGTGAAGATTATAAGGATATCGGGATAGAATATAAGGTTGGTATTGCGGAAACATTCAAGGAAAATCAAACGGCAAGAAAATTGCTTTCAGCTGCAATACAAAACAAAAAGGAATATGTATCACAACCATTGAAAAAGGAAACTATTTCAGAATAAAAAAAGAGAGGAGGGCAAATGAAATATGGAAAATAAATTTACACAAACAATTTTTAAGGTTTACTTTATGGCGTTAGCAGTACTTATGTACTATTTTCTTACAGAAGTAATTAACCTTGGTCTTTTTGTTACATATCGTCATGCATTTGCCCTCGTCCTTTTTGCATCGGCATTATTTTCCTTTTTATACAAGCCAAATATAGCTCGTGGTGCATCTTCCATAAAGTCAACTTTAGTGTATTGCATTCCCCTGCTGGTGACAATTCTGGCTTCCCTTTTTATATGGTTCGTAGACCAGGTTGACACCGTGGTTATTTCCCGAGGATTGTCGGGGGCTTTTGTATATAGCAATATGTTGTCTTTTACTCTGGCGGCAGTTGCATTTCTTTACGTGTTTGGGGAAAAAGGTATATGGTACAATCTCATTGCAATCCTCCTCGCTAATATGTTGATGATTCTGACCATCATAGCTCAATACGGGCTGGGAAGTTTCCTTTCCGAATTCATCGCCTTAATTACGTCCTTCGCTGCAGAAACCGGAGATATAATTGTACAGGCGGAGATTCACGAACTTGCATTCTGCCTTGGAGCGTACCTCATCTATATGCTTCTGAAACCCAAGAGGAACATCGTATTTTACATAC
>JAZROD010000041.1:0-11413 GCA_045648505.1 Clostridia bacterium
AGTAAAAATAATCAAAGATTATATTATTTAATGCAGACAATTTGTTCATCGGGTTTGAGAGTGTCCGAATTAAAGTATGTAACTACAAATGCCGTAAGGTGTGGACAGGCAATAATCAATTGTAAGGGAAAAATGAGAATAGTTATATTACCAAAGCAACTTTGCAGAATGCTTAAAGACTATATAAAAGAAAACAATATAAAAAGTGGCTCCGTGTTTGTAAGCAAAAACGGAAAACCACTTGATAGAAGCAACATATGGTCTGATATGAAAAAGCTATGTGAAAGTGCAGGCGTATCAAAAGATAAAGTATTCCCTCACAACCTTCGCCATTTATTTGCAAGAACCTATTACTCCATCCAAAAGGACGTTGTAAGACTTGCTGATATTCTTGGACATTCAAATGTGAACACCACACGAATATACACAATGGAAACCGGCGAAATTCACAGAAAGCAGATACAAAGACTTGGGCTACTAATCTGCTGAAAATAAAAACACCACATAATCGTGATTATGTGGTGGTGCAATCGCAAAATAACAAATATATTATACTAAAAAAATCGAATTATGTCAATGATTTGTATAAACTTATTCCTAATTTCTACATAATAAATAAAAAATAGCATATTTTCAAGACCGATGAAGTTGAAAATAATCATCGGTCTATAAATCCTTGGTAACAGAAATTAAAATATCTTTATATGAAGAATGGTCCGTCCTATGAATACCACATAATCACGATTATGTGGTATTTGCTTTGTTAACAAGGAGGAATCTAACTATGGCAATTATTGATGTCATAAAATATGACGGTAATCCTGATGTGTTTGCCTGGAAATATCCAAACAGCGAATTGGGAACCTGGACACAATTGATAGTCAACGAATCACAGGAAGCAATCTTGGTAAAAGGCGGACAAGTCTGCGATGTTTTTGGTGCAGGCAGACATACATTAGATACTGCAAATATCCCAATTTTGAATAAATTGATAAACCTACCTTTTGGTGGTCGTTCACCATTCACTGCGGAAGTGTGGTATATCAACAAAGTCTTTTCATTGGATGTTAAATGGGGTACTTCAACTCCCATCCAGCTGCAAGATCCAAAATATAAGGTGTTTGTACCTGTTAGAGCTTTTGGTCAATTTGGAATACAAATTGAAGAATCTAAAAAGTTTTTGCTAAAGCTTGTCGGCACACTTCCACAATTTGATAAGGGAAGTATATTAAAATTTTTCCGTGGAGTATATCTGACCAAAGCAAAGGATGTTATTTCTTCTTATTTGGTTCATAAAAACATCAGTATATTAGAAATCAATGCATACCTTGATGAAATATCTACATATCTGCAGGAAAAGATTTCACCAATGTTTGATGAATATGGGATTAAACTGGTTTCTTTCTTTGTTAACGATATAAATGTTCCGGAAGATGATGACGCAGTTATACAACTTAAAAAAGCACTTGCCAAAAGAGCTGAAATGGATATTGTTGGCTATAGCTATCAGCAAGAGCGTTCGTTTGATACTTTGGAAGGTGCAGCTACAAACCCGAATTCCATGCAAGGCGGATTAATGGGCGCAGGCATTGGCTTAGGAATGGGTGTTGGTGTTGGCGGAGCAATCGGTCAACAGTTTGGTGGACTGACACAAGCACTGAATACTAACGATACAAAAGAATGTCCAAAATGTAAAGCTCGAATAGGAATAAATGAAAAATTCTGTAATCATTGCGGTTTTGACACTACTTCTCCTAGTGAAGATACAAAAACAACAGATAAAACAATAAAATGTTCATCATGTAATGCGGATATAACTGAAAATACAAAATTCTGTCCGGAGTGCGGCAAGAAATATAATCCGTGTAGTAATTGTAAATCGGATTTGCCTGATGGTGCTACATCTTGTTCTGCATGTGGTACAAATGTGCCTACACCATGTCCGAACTGTGGCAATTTGTTAAGCGGAAATAACAAGTTTTGCCCTGAATGCGGTCATTCATTAGTAAAGAAATGTAGTGGTTGCGGAAAGATAATAGAAGATAACACAAAATTCTGCCCTGAATGTGGGACTAAGATAGAATAAGGGGGGCGAAAATATGTTGAAAAATTCAAAAGCTATTACTTTGATTTGCGGAGCTACCTCAATAGTTGCAACAATAATATTTTACTTACTGACATTTGATAATATTTTTACAATCCCAATGAGATGGATTTCCCTGATGTTTTTAATATTTGTAGAAGGCATCGGAACGATAAAGGCCTTGTGTATAAAGAAATCAATATTTGGAGTTGCAAACATTATAGCAAGTCTTTTTCATTTAGGTATTGTATTGGTAGTGTCAATTATATTTGTTAATATTTTTCCGTTACTTATAAAAGCATATATTCTTTTGAATCTACTTGCGTTAGGTGTTATTCTTGCAGTTGATGTAATCATTATTTATTTTGGCGAATACATAGGAAACAAAAATAAGGTATTATCAGAAAATCAAGCGGTTGTAGATAGTTTATACACAAATGCAAAAGGTTTGGCAATTGAATACAGAGAAAGCACTTATAGCAAGGATTTAGACGAACTAAGCGAACAGCTTAGATATTCAGATAACAGTGAATTATCAAATGATGAGGTTTTAATATCAGAAAAGCTTGAGGAATTACGCAAGTTATTATCCGATAATGATGAAAGTATTCCACAGAAAATATTAGAAATTAAAAATGCTATAAAGCTACGGTCTTTAAAAATCAAGAGCACTAAAAGAGGAAGTTATTAAAATTCAGGAGGTAAGTTACAATGAATGAACAAGGTAAAATCAGCGGATTGTATTCATGGCCGGTAATAATTTTAGCATTATGTATTTTTTGGCCGGTGGGTATATTTTTGATAATAAAGCGTGTTTCTGTTGACAAGAAAACCGCTATGGGTGCTGGGAAGCTTATAGGCGGTATTGGTATAGCGTCATATTGCATTGCTGGAATTGGACTTGTTGCTTGTTTGAGTGATGGATTTGGGTCAGATGATATCGGTATGATATTGTTTTTTGGTATCGCTGGATTTGTATTACAGAAAGTTTCTAAAAAAATCAAGAGAGACGCTGAGGAAGTTAAGAAATATTTATCTGTAATTGTAAATGGCAACGAAAGACAGATTGATGTTATAGCTTCATCAATGGGAAAATCTTATGATGTTGCTAAAAACGATATTCAAAAGTTGATAAACAAAGGTTATCTTAAAAATGCTTATATAAACGAAGGTACACGAGAGGTTGTTTTGCCAAATAGCAATGCTCATATTCAGGCGGAACCTACCGCAAATGCAACTTCCAGTAGTATTGCAACAAAAATAGTTGCTTGTCAATGTTGCGGTGCAAACAACACGGTATTTGGAAATAGCGGAGAATGCGAATATTGTGGCTCTGCTTTAAACGTTAAATAAAAAAATAGTATACATAAAGGAGAAAAAAGATTATGAATTGTAAAAATTGTGGTGCTAATGTGCCGGAAAATGCTATGGAATGTCCATTTTGTAGTTCTAAAATTGAAATACCTACAGAAGCTACTGTAAGTCCCGTTGAAGTGCAAACACAAGTTCAACCTCAAAATGAATTGATGGGTAAGGAATATAGCTTTTCTGGAAATGACTTGGTGATTAGAGGCAGATGGGGTGTTAAACATAATGTTACAGTTGGAGAAGATAGACTGAATATTCAAACAGTTCCTGCGAAGAAAAATAAAATACCCGCTATTATGTTGGAAGATATAATGGCAATCCAAGAAAGTTTTCACATGAGAACTACCAATATCGTTTTAGCTATTTTGGGGCTTGTTTTAGGTTTTGCCGGAGGTGGCTTTTGGTGTTTTGCGATAACGGCTTTTGTTCTTTTACTTTATCGTGAAAGAAAAATGAAAATTCATCTTCGCAACGGAAATGTGCTCACAATTTATTCAGACAACAAAGAAGCTACAAATGAATTTATAAACGATATGAGAAGAATTACGAAAATTCAATAGTAAATGAGGTGGTATTATGTCATACGATAAATGCCCTAATTGCGGTGGTACGACAAGTATATCCCCAGGTAAAGTAATATGTGATTATTGCGGTTCTGAGTTTGCTATAGAAACTAATTCAATCGGTCAAGCTGACAGTGGCGAAACCCTTGCACAAAGATTATTTGATTTGTCTAATATAAAGAATTTTGATAACGAACATGGTCAAAAATCATTTGAAGAAATGTGTGCTTGGATTAACGCAGGAGATACTGTAGAGTCGTGCTTGGAGGGATTAAAAAACATAGCAAGAGAACATACAGATTGGGCTATGGAAGACGTAAATGTTAATTTATTAGACAAAGCAAAAAAACAGTTTGGTAGTTCATTGCCTGCAGATGAAAAAATTTTATTATTTAAGGATAGTGGTATTATTGCGAATGGCAAAAGCGGTGTTTTTATTACAAATAAATCTATTATTTGTTTTTCAAAGAAAAGCTCCCGCAGATTAGCAATAAATGACATTTATTCCATTCACGCACTTGCACATATTATGAATAATGGAAAATGGTATTTTAACGCGAACAAGGATTTGGAAATTGATAATATGGCCTGTTCGCCGGCGGAACACGGACTAATCATGGCATTGGTTTGTTTGTTAGTACAAAGGTATAAAGGTTATGGTTACAAAATTAAAGTATACAAAGGTGTTTTATAAAGGAGTGTATTAAAGTATGAAGAAAGTATTTTTTAAGAAATCTTGGGTTTCTATAATTGCAATAGTAGTTTTAATTACATCACTTGTTGGATGTTCAGACATTGATACGAACAGCGATTTACAAGGTTCGATATTTGATAGCAATATTTCAATGGTGAAAAATGGCCATCCCGAACTTATTCCCGATATAACCTATGAAGAAGCATATGATAATTTTTTTGCAAATCCGCAATGGAGAGGCTTTGAAGCAGATGACGGCTCAGAGGTTGTTGAATTCAGTGGAGAATGTACATATTATGATGAAGAGGCAAAAGTGTATATTCAGTTTGTAATAGAAGATGAGGAAAGTTTCTCAATGCACTATGCAGGACTTACGGTTGGTGATGAAAAATTTGATGCAGATGAACAGACTTTTATAGAGTTAGTATATAATCCGTTTGAATCTTATTCTCAGGAAGTATTAGGCGAAGAATTAGGACAAGATGTCCAGGATGCTTTTTCAGAGATTTTCGCTTCAATAGAATAATTCCTTCGTTGACTTTCTCTCCCTTTCGTGGTATTGTTTGTGTCACAGGAGGTGACACAAATGGCTAAGTACACGTTGGAAGAAGTTATGTACGGCGACAAATACGGAATTGAAAGTGCTGTGTTTGTAGAAGTATTCAGAATGGTTGAACAAAAAGTTGATGCAAAGACGATACGAGAACAACTGAATATAATTTATGTCAAACACGCACTGATTACAGCAAAAAGAATGATTGAAGAGGGCGATTCGATTTCGGATATACCGGAACTTGAGTCGCTCTCTTTGCGTAAGGAGGAAAAATAATGCATATACTTGAAGAATTCTGGTATGGGAACATCAACCCGATGGAAAGGCCATTCCAAAAACAAAGAGGATTTGATAAGGCATTTAGGATGTTAACTAAAAATGAAGAAAAGTTGCTTGAATGCTTAAACGATCAGGAAAAAGAACTATTTGATAAATTCAAGGCTTGCTACGATGAAATGTTACAAATCACAGAATGCCAAACATTTATAAAAGGATTCAAATTAGGCACAAGATTTACTATGGCTTGCTTTGAAAATGAAGACGATATATTCGATGAATAATACTTCGAATGTATCGTCAATTTATCTCCATCAATACCCCTGCCTCTAAAATCGATTTTAAGCGCCAGTTACAGCGGTTGAGACAGGGGTTTGAGCAACAAACTATGTTGGGAAAGGTAGTTACACCTCCGAAAAGGTTAAATGAAGAAATAGCCACTATTAAAGATTCTCCAACCTTTCTTGATACAATGAAGGATAATCATCCAAGAATACATCGATTTCAAATTCGTTAGCTTTTATTGATTTTCTAACATTTTTCTTCTTTGAATGTTCACCTATAATTTTTGTTATTTCTTTAGCTATAAAGCGGTCATTGAATCCCAACTCATATACAAAAATTTCAGTTTGCTTTTCTAACCCATATTTTAGTTGTTGGCCTATTTCTTTGATTTCTTCTATCGTTTCGAAATATTCACCTTCTGAATCCATCGAAGATAATATTTCAACTATACTGCTTATTATAAGAGATGCAGAATAACCGAAGTCTCCATCACAGATTGCAAGAATATCTTCTATAGCTAATTCAACATAATTGCCACGCTTCATAATTTTAAAATCATACAAAAAATCTAAATCCTTAATTGTATGATAACTAGTACCTTGCATCCATAGTTTTGCAAGATCAACAACCTGTTGTACTGATTCCATTTTATTAAGATTATGGGTCGAACCATATTTCATAATCATCTTTAATAGAAATTCTAACAAATCGTCATGCGTCATTTCATCATAATCCAACGAAGTGACTTCCCTTTGTAAAGCAACATAGTCTTCACTCTTGATCAAAGATTTTGAAAAATTACGTTTTACTTGCTCTTCTGGCATAGTTCGCATAAGATATTCACATATTTTAACAAACAATTCTCGCAGATTTGTCTTCTCGTCATCAGTCGCCAAAGTTTCAGCCAAAGTTCCGCTCAACATTTCGTCTACCAAATCATCAGAATATGTATTGTCATTATCTGCAATTATTGTTGCAATATAGTTTTCTAATTTCCCTAGAGTCTTAATTATATGATTGTACCAATTTTTAAGTTGATCATTATTGTTTTTACTAAAGTATTCATCCATACCTTCAATAAGTTTTTCACGATCATCATAGTATACTTTGGCTATTTTAAAAAAACTATATTCTATCTTGTTAATCTCTTTAACTCTAACGATATCTAATAACACACTGCTACATTTTTCTGAATTATTGAAATCTAATAATTCTTTATATTTTCTCCATTTCCAACCGTTTTTCAAACTTCTATAAACGAATGGATCTGAAAAAATAATTGTTCCCTCCGTAAACATCCCCGATCTTGCTGTTCTGCCTATAAGATTATGAAAATCTCTAACTTTTATTTGCTCATTACTTTGATAAATGCTAGATATTATAAGGTATTTTATAGGCAAATTTACTCCTTGTGCTAAAGTGGATGTGCAAACTACATTGGTAATATATGCTTTTTTAAGAGCATATTCTACTGAATTTTTTATACCATCAGTTATTCCTCTGTGATGTGCAAATACGCCTAGTTTAGCAGCAAAGTACAAAAAGTTATTTTCTCCATAATTCTCTTTTATTAAATTAGCAATTCTCTCAATTTCCTTTTTGTTTGCTCTTTGTTGTAAAGAAGATATATCGAATTGACGTTCATGAAGGTCAATAATTCTTTCTAGTATTTTATTTGCACTATCTTTTCTACCACAAAAAATAGCCACATTATCCTTGCAAGCAATTTTGAGAAAACATGAAATTGCCATATCGTTAGATTCTCTCATCTTATTTTTTGCGAAATCAACAAAAGGAAAATATCTTGGAGAAATTTCACCTGGTTTATTAGCTATCTGTTTAACCTCAAGCATCCTAGGAACATAAAAATCAAAGTCATCTTTATTTTCTTTATCAATATAATAAAGATAGCAATAATTCCCTCCATCAATATATTCCCAACGCAAAACAGCAGGAAGTTTATCAACCGTAGAGATGTTATCTCCTTTAAAGGGAATACCTTCATTTCCTGCAAACCAAGTATTTATCTCATCAACATTAGGTATAATTGCTGATATAAGAATTTTTTGAGTCTCTACATCTATTTTGTTAAGAATAGATGCTATAAGAAGCTCATATGTAGCTCCTCTTTCTTCGTCATCAAACAAATGTCCTTCATCAAAAATAAGTTGACTTATACTATCAACAAGACCATCGTCTTGACGCAATATGTATAAAAACTTTTCCGGAGTAGTGACCACTACAGTTTTTCTGTCTGGATTAAACAAATCTTCTAGTTCAAAATCAATTTGCAATAAATCAGATATTTCACTAACACGAATATTATCATCAAATTCTAAGTCTGTTCTTAGATCATCGCTTATTTCTCTACACAAGGCTCTAAAAGGAGCAATTACAACAGACAGATTATTACCATCCTTGCAAAAAGATGAATAAATTGCCATTGAAACAGCTTTTGTTTTTCCAGCCCCCGTTGGCATTTGAACGACTCCAGATTTTCCATTGAAAAATCCAAGCTTACACATATAGCGTTGTGACGGCCACATTTCTCTAACGAAATGATTACTCCCAACTATTTCAGTAAGCACCTCTGAAGAAATTGGCGAATGCCTAGGTAATAAATTAAATATAGAATAATTGGTTTTTAGAATGAATATGGCCAATAGCACGTCTATTAGAAATATATCCCTATCATTTTTAGTATCATATACAACGCTTCTAAACTCAGCAATCCATTTAGGATTTAATTTGATTGAGGTTAACATGAGTTTATTATAAGCTTCAACAAACTGTTTGATATATCTCGAATATATATTGTTCTCATTTAAATTCAGCTCAATTTTTTCAACATTTTGAAGCATAGCACAAATGAGAATATCCAATTGATTACAGGAAAGATTTAAAGTTTTAATGTCAATTTTATTCGCTAATACTAAAGAACTTCCTATCTGATCGCATAAATAATATGCTATTGCACCTACAAGATAAAAGTAATTTTTATCAGAAATATTATCAGAATTATTTATATATAAATACGAATCATAAAATTTCGATGCAAAATATAACTCATCATAGTAGTTTTTTATTTCATCAACCGAAATGTCTTCTTTTGCAATTTTAACTGACAAATCGGAAATACATGCTATCGTTAATGGAAATAACTCGTCAATATTAACATCTTTTCTTGCCTGCAACTCGTCTGGTACATCGAATTCTTTTTCTTTTGCAGAAGCACGTGCACGTTTTAAATAGTATTGAGCTCTTTTTTCAATTAGCATTGTGCAGCCCTCCTATATAATTCGTGAATTAGGTTCATTAAGTTATTTTTCTTAATTACTATCATCCAAATTTTATCTTTAATTTTTACTTCTTTTATTAGACTCTCAGAAAAAGTGTCAGTAGTATGTACAGCAGCGGCTCCATATTTTTCAACATATGGTCGATCAGGTTTGTTTTGAAATCTCTCAATAAAGGTGGCATTTTGGAACTCGCCTTTTTCGAGATATATTTGTTTCAAAGCACTCAAACTTTCACCTTTTCTAATAGCATCTTTATATGAGTCATCAATAGCATCCTGCAAGCGATTTTTAGGTGTTCCTTTACTTGATTGAGCTTTAACCTCAAATGTAACAAATTCATCAGTTGGTGAACTTTTCTCGGATAACATTTTGAGCGCGATTATATCTGTTCCTTGCGTAGAACTATTTCTATTAAATTTATTTTTGTATCGTTGACGAGGTACAAAATAACCTAATATAAATTCTAAAAAATCTGCAATTAATAATTCTGCAAAATCTCCTGACCTCGTTCCTGGACCAAAAGCTTCTGTCTCATCTGGAAATTTGTTCTTTATCAAATACTCTTCTTTCGTTAATCCGCTTCCTTTAACAAGTCCATCTATAATTTCATCCGGACAATATTGATTGCGAAAATGATTAGCCCATTCATCAAAAGCAACCGAGTCAATGTTATCTGACAATTCATATACTTCAACAATTTCTCCATCGTCAGTTAATATATCTTCTTGTCTTATTAAATATTTGAGATAATCCATAAAAACTACTCCTTCTTTATCCATCCGTATCCTTCAATAAATTCGATAAAAGGTTTCTCTTTAACCTCTCCGTTTTTGTATTTTACTCGCCAGTTTTTTAAATCTTCTAATCGTTTATTTAATGCATTAATTTCATCTTGTTTCTCTGCTTTTCGTAAACGATAGTATGTCGCCTGATACACTTTTTCGTACCTTAAAAGCGCTTCATCTTTTTTAAGTTTATCTACAAAAGATTTCTTTCCGCCGAACTGTTTACAGGTCTTATCTTCCGTATAAAGTCTATCACAAAAAAGAGCTGCGGCATTGCCGGCAACAAAATATTTATTGCAATTCTTGCATTTGTTAATCGGCATATCGTTGATAACTGCATACATCATTTCAAGATTAATTAAATCGATTAGTGAATCAATTAAATAAATATCTGAAACAACTAAATCTGCTTTTCCCTGAAGCATTCTTCCGCTTACTTTTTTATTTGAAGTATAGTTTTTATTGCTTAAATTTAAATCACTATCGCAGAGCATATATCCATTTATTTTTGAAATTTTCTCTCTGCTATAAAAACACTTATCTAAAAAATTAACAGCATACTTTTCTATCTTTTTATAATCTTTTTCCTCATCTAAAAACTGTAAAAGTTCATACCATTCACCTGCAGATATCATACAAGCTATGGTTCCAAGCTGATACTCTACCGTCTTTTTTTCTGTATGAATTATAATTTTTTCTCCTGTAAATTCAACTCGTAAATTCATATCTTATCACCTCAAAAATCCAAGAAATATAATTGTAACATTTTATGTCTTGACAAAAGTTTTTGGTTATGTTAAACTATGTCTACCAAGAAACAAAGTTGTTCTTCCTTTATTTCTTGATTATATCATCTCCGTCTCCGAAAGTCAATGGTTCGAAGGTTTTTTCTTTTGAAAGGATGTGAAAAGTATGAAAAGAAACTCTTTAATTTAAAGAATATCCGCTAAATAAAAATAAGCAGGATAAAGGCACGGTGCCGAAGCAGCATCTCCGTGCCCTCAAACACCGACCGGCAGTGCCGTTCGGGAGATTCCCTATCAGGGGAAGATTTCAAAAATTGGTGCTAAATGAGCATCCAATATCTTGCAAATGCAGGTATAGCAAGAAAACAAGGGATGCAAAAGTGGTGCTTTGTAGAAAGGAGGAAATTTTTATGTCAGTGGCAGTAGTTTTCAAAAGCCCGTATGTTAAAGGCGGCAAAGCGGCAGGTAAAGCCGGATACATAGCAAGACGTATAGGGGTGGACAAGTCTATCAATAACAGAATAGTCATCAACGCCAACTACATTGCAACAAGGCCAAAGGTAGAAAAGTTCGGAACTCACGGTTTGTTTTCAAATAAAACTGACCTGAATCTGAACGAAGTTTTAGAAGAATTAAAAGAGCTTAAATGTAATGTTTGGTTGCCAATGTTGTCTCTCACAAGAGAAGATGCAACAAGGTTTGGATATGATAATGCAAGAGCGTGGCAAACGCTTATTCAGTCCAAGCAGGCAGATATAGCT
>JAZROD010000042.1:0-7865 GCA_045648505.1 Clostridia bacterium
CTTGATGACTTTATCAAGGAAGTATTTAAGATTGTTCCATAAATCTTCTTCTGTGATTTTGCTGTATGCTTCAAGAAGTGCTTTAAGACCGTCTTTTGTATAGCTTGAATCCCAACCGGGGAGTGAAAGCTCACCCTTTAATGGGTCCATTTTTTCAACAGTTGCTTCATCAAAAATAAGAGCATTTGAACCGTCAGGCAACTGATATGCCAAATCGGAACGAGTCCAGTCAAAAACAGGCATAAAGTTGTAGCAAACACAGTCAACCCCTGCTTTTGCAAGGTTTCTTATGGTTGTACAGTAATTTTCTATGTATCTGTCTCTGTCACCTGTGCCCATTTTAATGTCTTCGTGAACAGGAACACTTTCAATAACAGAAAGTTCAAGCCCTGCATCTTCAATTTCTTTTTTTAGTTCCATTATTCTTTCAAAGCTCCAAACTTCGCCAACAGGAACATCGTATATTGCAGACACAATTCCTCTCATTCCGGGAATCTGTCTTATTTTTTCTAATGTTACGGGATCATCTTTGCCGTACCAACGAAATGTCATAATCATTGTACTTTTCCTCCACATTATGTAACGGGCGACCACACAGGGTCGCCCCTACGCATTTTATTTTTCAAAATACTTTGGAACTAAAAAGTGATAGCTCTGTTTAAGGCTGTCAAAAGGACTTCCCTCGCAAGTATCCTGTTCAACAACTGCATAAGGCACATTTGCTTCCCTGCAAGCCTCAATAACACCGTCCCAGTCAATATTACCTGCACCAACCTCGCAAAGCTGAATATCAGGCTTGCCGTTTGCAACTCTTATATCTTTAAGATGCACGCAGGCAATTCTGTCTTTAAGCTTTTTAATGTAGTCCACAGGGTTAACGCCTGAAAAAGACAGCCAGTAAACATCTAAAATAAACTTGAATTTTTCAGGGTCTGTGTTTTCGACCATATAATCAAACCAGTATTTGCCGTTATATTTTGCAAATTCAAGGTGATGGTTGTGGCAACAGAAAACAAGACCTTCTTCATAAAGTCTGTCTGCAATCTTGTTAAAGTCTGAAAGGAACTTGTCCATTCCCTCTTTTGTAATACCATCGCTCCATACATTTTCAATGTATACTGAGCCAATACCTGCATACTTTATGCCGATTGTTTTGTGAAACTCAATTTCTTTTTCAATGTTTTCAAGATAGCTCTGTGGAGCACGGTGTGTGCAAACTGCATAAAGACCGTACTTGTCAAGGGTTTCTTTTATAAATTCAGGCTCAAAATCACCAATGCCCGAAAGCTGAACAAAGGTGTAGCCGATTTCTTTAACTTTTCTGCAGGTTTCGTCAAAATCTTCCTTTGTCTGACAGAATTCTCTCACAGTATAATACTGCGCACCAACCTTATTTAACATATTTTTTCTCCTCTTTTAATTGTGAATTGTGCATTGTGAATTGTGCATTAATATGTGTCTGCTTTTGATGTTGCAATCTTTTCTTTGAGAATTTCATAAAATTCATCGTGTGGGAAGTTGTTAACATCAATTTCTTTGCCTGTCCAACTGCTTAAGTGGATAGCATTTGAAATTGTAAGACCTTTTATGCCTTCAACACCGGGTGCTAAAAGCGGAGTGCCATTTTCAACTGCAGAAACAAAGTCTTTGAAAATACCAACATGCTGTTCCCCTGATGATAAGGTTCTGCAAAGCTCACTTTTCCAGCATTGAGGTGCTGCAAAAGGCGTTGTGTTTATTTTGTTGTGTTCTCTTTCTGAAATTTCGTTTCTGAAGAATGTAATCTTATCGTCTTCAAAAACAACCTTTCCCATATCACAGGCAATTTCAAGTCTGTTTGTTCCTGGTGCTTCACCTGTTGAAGCAATGTATGTACCTGTCATACCGTTTTCATACTCAAAAAATGCAGTTAAATCGTCTTCTACTTCAATGTCATAGTATTTACCGTAAGAAACCTTTGCAAAAATCTTATCAGGCATACCAAACATCCATTGCCAAAGGTCAAGCTGATGTGGATTCTGGTTTATAAGAGCACCGCCGCCCTCATACTTCCAGTTTGAACGCCATGAAGATGAATCGTGGTAAGCCTGAGGTCTGTACCAGTTTGTAATAACCCAGCTTACTCTTTTTATAGTTCCAAGGTCGCCTCTGTCTATCATTTCTTTGATTTTTCTGAAGGATTCATTTGTTCTCTGGTTGTACATCATAGAGAAAACTTTTCCGCTTTTTTCAGCAGCCTCATTCATCTCTAAAACCTGCTTTGTATAAACCCCTGCAGGTTTTTCACAGATAACATCAAGACCTGCTTCAAAAGCTTTAATTGCGAGCTGTGGATGGTCGTAATGAGGAACTGCAATAACAACTGCATTTATTAATCCTGATTTATACATTTCTTCTGCATCCTTAAAGAAAGGAATGTCTTTGTAATTTTTTTCAGCAAACTGCTTTCTTTCTTCGGCGATATCACAGATTGCACCAACCTCCATACCGGGAACTTGACCTTTAACAATATTAGAAAGGTGGATTGCACCCATATTACCAATACCAATAATACCTATTTTAACCATATTTATCCCTCCAATAAAATCTTTAGCGAATTATAAGCAAGTGTAAAAGTATTTTCCCCGCCCTTTTCAAGCTTAAGCATTTTATTGTCAAGCTCTAAATCTGCAAGACCTTCAAAAGTGCCAAGATGAGGCTCTAAACTTAAAAATCCGTCATAACCTTCTTTTTTAAGTTCATCAATGATGTATTTAATGTTGCCGTTACCTGCTCCTGCAGGAACAATTGTACCATCATCTCTTGAATCTTTGATGTGCATATATGCAACATATTTTTTAAGCATTTCAAAAGCTTTGATTGTATCTTCCCCACACTGCACAAAGTTTGCAGGATCAAAAACCGCTTTAAAGTTTTCAGAGTTTACTGCCTCTAAAATTTCAAGGCATCTTTCTGCCCTGTCGCCGTATATGTCTTTTTCGTTTTCGTGAAGAAGAACAATATTTTCTTTTTCGGCATAATCTGCCATTTTCTTTAATGCAGAAATAACTGCATCCTTTTCTTCATAAGCATTGTAAAAACTGAACATTCTTATAAATCCGCAGTCAAGTATTTTGGCAATTTCCACTATGTGTTTAAAAAGCTCAAAATCTTTTTGAGCGTCTTTAATATCAACCTTTCCGATTGGTGAGCCGATTGAAGATGCTTTAATTCCTGCCTTGTCCATTTTATTTTTAAGTTCTTTTGCTTCCTCAAGGGTTAAAAGGGAAATATTTTTTCCGTCAATACCCCTTGGTTCAAAGTATTTAATATTCAATTTGTTAAGAACCTGAAACTGTATATCTATGTTTTTATCTATTTCATCTGAAAATCCTGAAATATACATATATACACCTCCTTAATTGTATTTTAATATAAATATTGTTAAAGTTCTATCAGTATTTTGACAAAAACATTGCCAAAATTGACCTTTTGAGATATAATTGCTGTGAGGTGAAAAAAATTGGCGCTTATATACAAATATTCAGGCAAAGGTTTTTCCATTGCCAAAAGCTTCACTACCCATCCGAAAACAGAAGAATTTCTTCTTCATAATCATACAGGATATGAAATCCTTTTTGTGTTCAAAGGTAATGTTATTCAGCTTGTGGAAGGCAATACCTATAATGTATCCAAAAAAGATATGATTATAGTAAGAAACGATGAATTTCATCAGTTGTTCCCAAAAGATGAAGAATACGAGCGAATTATTCTTGGCATAGACAAAAACTTTTTTGAAGAAAACGGAATTGAAAAAGCGGTTTTGATTTTTGAAGAAAGAAAAAGCGGTGAAGGAAACTTAATAAGCTCAAAGGACACCATCTCATCAGGTCTTTATGACTGTGTTTTGAAAATTGACGAATTTATAAAAGAAGATGCACCCGAAAGCATAATAAGAGCAGTTTTATCGGAATTTTTATATCGTCTTTCAAAAATAAATAAAAGTACATCCCCACAGAAAAGAACAGACAAGCTTATAAAAGAAATAATTGATTATATTTCCGAAAACTTCAACAGTATTGAGGATATAGATGAAATTGCGGAAAAGTTTTTTATCTCAAAAGCCTATCTTTGCAGAAAGTTCAAAAAAGAAACAGGCTTCACCTTAAATAAATATATCACAAACAAAAGAATGCTTTTTGTTAAAGAAAGATACTCAAAAGGCGAAAGCTTAACAAAGCTTGCAACTGATGCAGGTTTTTCAAGCTATGCAGGATTTTACAAGGCATACACAAAAGAAACAGGTAAAAGCCCCAAAAAAATGCTTGATTGAAGCAAAAAAAACTGATATAATTTCTATAATATATACTTGAAGAGGTTTGCGATGAAAAATTTTTTGCCGATTTGCAAGTCGGACCTGGAAAAATTGAATATTGAGCAGCTTGATTTTATTTTAGTAAGCGCAGATGCCTATGTTGACCACTCTTCCTTTGGCCACGCAATTATTGCAAGGACTTTAGAGGCAGAGGGGTTCAGTGTGGGTATTATTGCTCAACCCGACTGGCATAGCTGTGAAGATTTCAAAAAGCTTGGCAGACCAAGACTTGGTGCACTTGTTGCAACGGGTAATATAGACTCAATGGTGTGCCACTACACCGCATCAAAAAAGAAAAGAAATGATGACAGTTATTCACCCGGTGGCAAAAGCGGATACCGTCCCGACAGACCTGCAATAGTTTACACAAACAGACTTAAAGAAGCATTTGAAGGAATTGACGTTATAATCGGCGGTATTGAGGCATCTTTAAGGCGATTTGCCCACTATGATTACTGGGACGATAAAGTAAGAAATTCTATTGCAATAGATTCGGGTGCAGACCTTGTTATATACGGAATGGGCGAAAAACAGATTGTTGAAATTGCCCACAAGCTTAATGAAGGATTTAAGGCATCTGAAATCACTTTTGTGGACGGAACTTGCTATGTTGCAAAAGAGCCACCAAAGGATGCAGTTATAATTCCATCTTATGAAGAAGTAAAAAGAGATAAAAAGAAATATGCAGAGGCTTTTATGATGCAATCTGACAATCAGAATGCATTTTCAGGGAAAATCCTTGCACAAAAGCATCACGACAGATATGTTATAGTAAATAAACCAATGGCACCTCTTACAAGAAAAGAGCTTGACAGAACCTATTCTCTGCCATTTATGGGAACATATCACCCAATCTATGAAAAAGATGGTGGAATACCTGCAATACAAGAGGTTAAATTCAGTTTAACATCTTCAAGAGGATGTTTTGGAAACTGTAATTTCTGTGCATTAACCTTCCATCAGGGAGCAGTTGTTACCTCAAGAAGTCAGCAGTCTATTATAAAAGAAGCGGAAAAAATGGTGTGGGATCCTGATTTTAAAGGATATATTCACGATGTGGGCGGACCTACTGCAAACTTCAGAAAAGCATCCTGCAAAAAGGCGTCTGAAAAAGGCACTTGTGCAAGAAAGAGATGTCTTTTCCCTACCGCCTGCGAAAACCTTGAAATAGACCATAAAGAATACGGTGAGCTTTTAAGAAAACTTGCACAAATTCCAAAGGTTAAAAAGGTTTTTGTTCGTTCAGGCATAAGATACGATTATTTAATTTACGATAAAGACACTTCTTTTATGAAACAACTCATAAAAGACCATGTAAGCGGTCAGCTTAAAGTTGCACCTGAGCATGTTTCGGATAATGTTCTTTATTATATGGGTAAGCCATCAAGAAAAGTATATGACAAATTCTGTAAAAAGTATTTTGATATAAATAAAGAGCTTGGCAAAGAACAGTATGTTGTTCCATATTTAATGTCAAGCCATCCGGGAAGCACAATTAAAGATGCAATTGAGCTTGCAGAGTATTTAAGGGATATAAAATACTCCCCCGAACAGGTTCAGGACTTTTATCCAACACCGGGTACAATGTCCACAACAATGTTCTATACGGGACTTGACCCAAGAACTATGAAAGAGGTTTATGTTCCCCGTTCTTACGAGGAAAAAAGAACTCAAAGGGCACTTCTTCAGTACAGAAAACCCGAAAACTACGAAATTGTTAAAAAAGCACTGATTAAAGCAGGAAGAACTGACTTAATCGGCTTTGATAAAAATTGTTTAATAAGACCGAGAATAATAAAAGGAGATAAAAATTATGGCAATGATAATAGACGGAAAGAAAGTTTCAGCAAGAATAAAGGAAGAGGTAAGACAGGAAGTAGTCGCTCTAAAGGGAAAAGGCGTTAAAGTAGGTCTTGCAGTAATTATCGTAGGTGATGACCCTGCATCAAGAGTGTATGTAAACAACAAGAAAAAAGCTTGCGAGGCTTGTGAAATATATTCAGAAGAATATGCACTCCCTGCTGAGACACAGGAAGCAGAAGTTTTAGAGCTTATTGATTCTTTGAACAAAAGAGATGACATTTCAGGTATTTTAGTTCAGCTTCCACTTCCAAAACACATTGACGAAAAGAAGGTTATCAACTCAATCATTCCTGAAAAAGATGTTGATGCTTTCCATCCTGTAAATGTTGGTAAAATTATGATTGGTGATTTTGATTTCCTCCCTTGCACACCTGCAGGCGTTATGGAGCTTATCAAAGAAACAGGCATTGAAATTTCAGGTAAAGAATGTGTAGTTCTTGGCAGAAGCAACATCGTAGGTAAGCCACAGGCTATGCTTCTTCTCCACGAAAACGGCACAGTTACAATCTGCCACTCAAGAACAAAAGACTTAAAAGAAGTTACAAAGAGAGCAGAAATCTTGGTTGCCGCAGTTGGTATTCCAAAATTTGTTAAAGCAGATATGGTTAAAGAAGGCGCAGTTGTTATCGATGTTGGTATCAACAGAGATGAAAACGGTAAACTCTGCGGAGATGTTGACTTTGACGATGTGGAAAAGGTTGCATCAGCAATCACTCCTGTACCGGGCGGTGTAGGACCGATGACGATTGCGATGTTGATGAGAAACACACTCACCGCAGCTAAGAAAATGCACAATGCATAATTCACAATGCACAATTGTTGAAGCTTTTCGCAAAAGCGAAAAGACTCTTATTTCATAAGAATTGGAGAAAAAAATGGAAATTTTACTTGCAACAAACAATCAGGGCAAGGTTCGTGAAATGAAAGAAATGCTCGGTGAAATGGGAATTACCGTTTATTCTTTAAAAGACAAAGGCATTGTGGCAGATGTTGAAGAAGACGGCACAACCTTTGAAGAAAATGCAATAAAAAAAGCATCTGAAATCAGCAAGATTTCAGGAATGATTACAGTTTCTGATGATTCAGGCATAGAGATTTATGCCCTTGATATGAGACCGGGTATTTATTCTGCAAGATATGCAGGAGAAAACCCTACAGATGAAGAAATGTGTGCCAAGGTTTTAGAAGAAATGGAAGGAAAGACCGACAGACGCGCAAGATATGTTTCTGTTGTTGCCCTTGTATATCCTGACGGAAAAACTGAAACCTTCAGAGGTGAATGCTACGGCACATTAACTCACGAAAGAATAGGAACAGAAGGCTTTGGCTATGACCCTATTTTCTTCTATGAAGATTTCGGCAAAACCCTTGGTGAGGTTTCACTTGAAAAGAAAAACACCATAAGCCACAGAGCAAAGGCACTTAAGCTTTTAAAAGAATATTTAAAAGATAATTCATAATTCACAATGCACAATTCACAATGAATGAAAAAAGCTGAACGAAATTATGAAGTGAACCCCATTTAGTTCACAAAAAATAAAAACTGGCGCGAGAAAAACAGGGAGAGGAAGTTACCTCTTCCTGTTTTTTAATCTTGTTGAATTGTAGAAAATTAACCAATCTTCAACGAGTAGTAGATATTCTTCAA
>JAZROD010000043.1:0-35799 GCA_045648505.1 Clostridia bacterium
CAGGGTATTTTCGTAAACTTTAAAAACATCCAGCGTACAAGCCGTAAGAAAGTACCTTTTGGTGTTGCACAGGTTGGTAAGTCCTTCCGTAACGAAATTACACCAGGTAACTTTACATTCCGTACAAGAGAATTTGAACAGATGGAACTTGAATTCTTCTGCGAACCGGGCACAGACCTTGAATGGTTTAATTATTGGAAAGAATTTTGCAAAAACTGGTTGTTAGACCTTAATATTAAGGAAGAAAACTTAAGACTTCGTGACCATTCACCTGAAGAATTGGCTTTCTATTCAAAAGCAACAACAGACTTTGAATTTATGTTCCCATTTGGTTGGGGTGAACTTTGGGGTATTGCTGACAGAACAGATTATGACCTTGGTCAGCACGCTAAAACATCAGGCGAAACAATGGAATACATTGACCCTGTTGACACAAACAAGAGATACATCCCTTATGTTATTGAACCATCATTGGGTGCAGACCGTGTTACATTGGCATTCCTTGTTGAAGCTTATGACGAAGAAACTGTTGGTGAAAATGATACTCGTGTGGTAATGCACTTCCACCCTGCACTTGCACCGATTAAGGTTGCTGTGCTTCCTCTTTCAAAGAAGCTTTCAGAACAGGCAACAGAAATTTATCAAAAGCTTTCAAAGAAATTCATGTGTGAATATGATGAATCAGGTTCAATCGGCAAGAGATACAGAAGACAGGACGAAATTGGTACTCCTCTATGCGTAACTGTTGACTTTGATACAGAAAACGCCAATTCAGTTACAGTTCGTGACAGAGACACAATGGAACAGGTTAGAATTCCAATTGACGAACTTGAAGCTTATGTAGAAAAATACATTGAATTTTAAGGTTTTGATATTATGTTAAAAAAGAATTTTAAAATGTTGTTGTCATACATTCTCGGTATTCTTTCAAGCTTGTTTCTGACAATGTGTCTGGGTATGGTTTTTGACTATTCCCCAAAGCTGTTTTCTTGTATGACAGCATTGATTACTTTCCTGTTAATCTATAATGAAGTATGGAAATTTGGCAAATACGATAAGGTAAAAAATGAAAATTCAATTTTGAATTTGTTTTTATCAATAAGCCTTTTCATATTGATTGCACTTGTTATTGAAACAAGTGTTGTGGTATGTAAAGCAATCGGTGCGGAAACTGCATTGTTTTATGTAAATATGCTTGGAATGGTGTGGTTTTACCCGTTTACAGGTTTTTATACAGAATCAATGTTTTTGATTACCACCCCGGTTGTTACTTTGATAACTGTTGGCGTATGTGTATTTTCATACTGTATGGGTGTAAGAGGATTTTCATTTGCGGACAAAATTGTTACACGTCGTAATAAAAAATACGAAGAAAAAAAGGAAAAACATTTTGCCGAAATTGAAAAGATTAAGGAACAATACAGAAACAAATAACAAAAAATGCTGTGGATTATTCCACAGCATTTTTTATTATCGTCCCTCTTTAAATTTAACATTCCATAATTTTTCATCTTGCGGTATATTATAATTCAATAATATTCTGTTTTTCAAGCCTTTGATTAATATATCCTTTCAGCTTTTTAGACATTAGTTTCAACTGCTCATTTGCAGTTGGATTTTCGGACTTAAAGTTCATCATTTTTTCTACAAATCCCTGTGATAGAGCTACCTTCACACTGACAGGATACACAAGCTCATAAACCAAAGATAAATGACAGGCAAGTCCATCTACCGCATTTTTCTTAAGCTGTTTTAAAACAACTTTTTCATTAAAAAAGCTTTCAAAAACATCTCTTGAAAATTGGGAATTTCTAAAATCCTCCTCGCTTACCTCATAAACATCCTCTTTTGAGCTTTCCAGATTCACCCTGAAAATATCAAGCTTATCTGCATCCCGGATAATATTGCAAAACATCTTTGTACGGTCATCTAAAGAATTATCAACACGATATTTATTATGGAACCTTATTGCATTTTCTATAATATCATACCAGGATTCTTCATCTGTAAACTTCCGTATCATGCTATCTTTAAACAATATGTCCGCCCCAAGCTCCGCATGGTCCACAGACACAAGGTCATTAAAGGTACCATAACGTTTGTTCTGTTCAAACCTTGCAATATCGTGCAAAAGGCCAATAAGCCAAGCTAAGTCCACATCCTGTGGACTTAGCTTTAAATCAATGGCTATTTGTTCGGAAATATCAGCTACCTTGTAGGTATGCTTTACTTTTAGCTGATTTTGTCCTATATTCATATCATAATTGCTGACATATTCAGCAAAAACTTCCTTTGCTCTGCGTCTGTCTATCATATTAATACACATCTGCGGAAGTAACAAGTTCAATATTACCTGCCTTTAAAACTTCCAAGGATTTTTCCATATCGTGTGTTCTTACTACCATCAACGCCTTGTCGGCCTTCTTACCAACAAAAGCATACATATACTCAATAGTAATTTCAGCCTTTGTTAAAGTATCAAGCACCTTTGAAAGACCGCCGGGCTGGTCGTCGATTGCTACCGCAATAACATCTGTGCACTTTGCAGCTACGCCGCTTTCCTTTAAAGCCACAACAGCTTCATCAGGTTTGTCAACTATTAGTCTTAATATACCAAAATCAGTAGTATCAGCAATAGACAAAGCACTTATGTTTATGTTTTTTTCACTAAGAAGGTCAACAATTTTAGCAATTCTGCCAAATTTATTTTCTACAAAAATTGAAATCTGCTTAATAAACATATACGTCAATCCTTTCATTAATGCAATTTTCTGTTATCAATAACTCTCTTTGCCTTACCCTCGCTGCGCTCAATAGATTTAGGGTTAACAAGATGGACCTTTACACCAATACCCAAAGTACTTCTTAAGCTTTCAACAATCTCTCTTTCAAGCTTTGCTATTGATTTAACATCATCAGAAAACAGCTTTTCACTCATTTCCACATTGATGTCAAATGTATCTGTATTATTTACACGGTCAATGATAATCTGATAGTTAGGAGTAATATCATCCCCGCTTACCTTAAGCAATACTTCTTCAATCTGTGACGGGAATACATTTACACCGCGGATAATCATCATATCATCACTTCTGCCTGAAGGTTTGTTCATTCTAATAAAAGTTCTGCCACACTTGCATTTACCGTATTCCAGTGAACAAATATCGCGGGTTCTGTACCTGATTACAGGGAAACCTTCTTTTGTAATAGTAGTAAATACCAATTCACCTGTTGAGCCTTCAGGTAAAACCTCACCTGTATCAGGGTCTATAATTTCCGGAATAAACATATCTTCATTAACATGCATACCGCACTGATATTCACACTCATAAGATACGCCAGGCCCCATAATTTCAGAAAGACCGTAAATATCATAAGCCTTTATGTCAAGTTTGTTTTCAATTTCCCTTCTCATATCCTCTGTCCAGGGTTCTGCACCAAATATACCAACCTGCAACTTAAGCTGGTCTTTAACGCCCATTTCTTCTATTGCTTCGGCAAGATACATAGCATAAGAAGGTGTGCAACAAAGTGCAGTACTTCCGAAGTCTACCATTGTCTGCACCTGCATCTGTGTATTACCGCTTGATGTAGGAATAACAGTTGCGCCAATGGCAGAAGCACCATAGTGAGCACCAAGTCCGCCTGTAAAAAGTCCGTAGCCATAAGAAATCTGAATAAAATCTTCTTTACCAAGACCAATAGCCGTCATCATTCTGGCAACACAATCAGACCACATTTCTATATCATTTTCTGTATATCCAACAACTATCTTTTTACCTGTTGTTCCGCTTGACGCATGAACTCTTACAATATCATTCATAGGTACAGCAAAAAGACCATAAGGATAACAATCTCTTAAATCCTGTTTGTAAGAAAATGGCAATTTATGTAAATCTTCAATACCTTTAATATCTTCAGGTTTTAAACCTTTTTCATCCATTCTGTTTCTGAAAAGTTCAACGTTTTCATACATTCTTTTAACTTGCTTTACAAGTCTTTCACTTTGAAGTTTTTCTATTTCTTCTCTGGGCATTGTTTCAATGTCCTTGTGTAGATAATTCCCCACTATATATCGCCTCCGTTTGTCGCTTATTATAGTATAACACCGCACAAACAAATTTACAAGCTTTTTAAAGCTCATTTTTTATTAAATCTTCATATTGTTCTCTCTTAACAGCCATATAATCTTCATTATTATGAATCATAACAATAGGCGGTCTTGGGATTTTATTATAATTAGATGCCATTGAATAATTATATGCACCTGTTGAAAGAACAGCAAGATAATCACCTGAAACAGGTGTTTGTATGTAAACATCTTCTTGTATAAGGTCACCGCTTTCGCAACATTTACCAGCTATGGTGCATTTATAATTTTTTTCTTCTTTGGCTTTGTTGGCAACTATTGCAGAGTGTTCTGCACCATATAAAGCATATCTTGGATTGTCAGACATACCACCGTCTATTGCAACATATTTTTTATATCCTGTAATTTCTTTAACGCTACCAACAGTATACAATGTTATACCACAATCGCCTACAATGCTTCTTCCTGGCTCCATAAGAATTTCAGGCTCATCTATTTCAAGAAACGTGCATTGTTCTTTAACAGTTTTTGCAAGCATACCAATACAAGTATCAATATCAAGTTCAGGGTCGCTTTCTACATATCTTACGCCAAAGCCACCACCAAGATTCAATACATCAGCTTCATAACCTGTTTCATCTTTAACATTTTTTATAAAATTAAGCATAACAACGGCTGAATCGCTGAACGGTGTATGTTCAAACACCTGTGAGCCAATATGACAATGAAATCCTGCTAAACAGATATTTTCACACTTAAGTGCTTCATTAACAATATCCATAGCCTGACCTGTTTCAATAGCAGAACCAAATTTACAGTCTACTTTTCCTGTTGATATTGCCTCATAAGTATGAGGGTCAATTCCAGGGGTAATTCTTAAAAGAATTTTTTGTTTCAAGCCGTATTTTCCTGCTATTTCGTCAACATTAGCAAGCTCATATAAATTATCAACAATAAAGCAACCTATTTTGCTTTTAATTGCATATTCTATTTCATATATTGTTTTGTTGTTTCCATGAAAATAAATCTTATCAGATGGGAAACCTGCTTTAAGTGCAGTAAAAAGCTCACCGCCTGACACTACATCAACAGAAATATTTTCTTCGTTAACAATTTCGTAAATTCTTTTAAAAGATGCCGCTTTGCTCGCATACAAAGGATGTGCACAATTAAAATATTTAGCAAGTGCTTCCTTATATTCTCTGCATCTTCTTCTTATTTTATTTTCATCCATTAAATATAACGGTGTCTGATACTTTTTTGCAAGTTCAACAGTATCTCTTCCTGCAAAAGTTAAATTACCGTTATCATTAACAGATAAATTATCTAATATATACATCAAATTTCCCTCTCAAGATGTTAAATTAAACCTTGTTCTTTCATAAGTTCAACAAGTACTTTTTCTTTATCTTCTGCCATTTCAACGAGTGGAAGTCTTAAATAATTTTCACAGAATCCCATGTGTGACATAGCCGCTTTAACAGGAATAGGATTTACATCGCTGAAAAGTGCGTTAATAAGCGGTAAAAGTTCAAGCTGTAAATCTCTTGCTTTAGCCACATCACCATTAAAGTAACTATCACAGATTTCAACAGTTTTCTTAGGCAAAAGATTTGAAAGAACGGAGATTACACCAACACCACCAAGTGACATAATAGGAACAATCTCGTCATCATTGCCAGAATAAATATCAAGCTTACCTTTAAGAAGAGAAGCAGTTTTTGCAAGTGCTGAAATATTACCGCTGGCTTCTTTAATACCTGAAATCATTGGGTGCTCTGCAAGTTTTGCATAAGTTGCAGGCTCAATGTTTACACCTGTTCTTGATGGAACATTATATAAAATAACAGGAACTGTGCTGTTGTCAGCAATAGTTGTAAATAACTTAACAAGACCTGCCTGAGATGTTTTATTATAATAAGGTGTTACTACAAGTACACCATCTACTCCAACTTCACAAGCATATTTTGTAAGGTCAACTGCATAATCAGCGTCGTTACTTCCTGTGCCTGCAATTAAAGGTACTCTCTTGTTAACTCTTTCAACTGCATATTTAATAACTGCTCTGTGTTCTTCATCTGTAAGAGTTGAAGCTTCACCTGTAGTACCGCAAATTACAATAGCATTTATTCCTTCTTCAATCTGCCAATCAATCAATTTTCCTAATTTGTCATAATTAACTCCGTTTTTGTCCAATGGAGTAATAAGAGCAGTTGCAACTCCTTTAAATACTGTGTTTGTGTTCATAAAAATCTTCCTTTCAAAAAAATAAAGAGGCTGACTATATACATATAGAAAGCCTCATAGATTCATACAAATTTAAACTAATGATAGCTCTCCGCACAATATATGCGACAACAAAACAAATCTTATTTTGCTTTGCCAGTACAACCTTACGCCTGAGTTGACTTCGGCACTCATACCTTTCACATACAACAAAGCTTTGCGACAACCATATCTGTATGCTACTAATTATAAAGTGCGACCTCTACCTAAAATATTATTTTTCTTATAATAACATAGACACAATTATTTGTCAACATTTAATTTATTCATATTAACATCGTACAAATTATTTCTAACAATTGAATAATAATCTATATTAAAACCCTCTGTATATTTTTCAATAGCTTCCAGGAAAGTTACTGCTTTAAGATTGGCAGGCTCACCGTTTGCAAGTACAAATTTAAGTTTGATTTCACAATTGTTCACTTCAAGAATATCAAGTGAGAAAATCATAGGTCTTATATCAGTATCACTGATTCCTCTTTTGGTTTTCTTTTCAACAACAACTGTCTCTCTTGCCATAAACTCCTTAAGCAAATCATCCATATTTTCTATTGGATTTTTAAGATTAACAATTGCAGTATATTCCGCTCTTACCAAAACATTTAAAGGTTTTGTAACATCAGATACAGAGTGTACCCTTATATCATCCGGAAGTGCGTTATTCATTTTGATTTTAAGCACTTCAAAATCTGGTTTACTGTCAACAGAGATATCCATATACTCATTAAGACCTTCAACGCCAAGCGGAAGAGGATGTGCTATAGACATAACAGGATGCGGATTAAAACCCTGAGAATAGCTTATATCAATTCCACCTCTTCTGAATGTTCTCTGCAGAGTTTTCATAAGGTCAAGATGAGATACATATTTTGAGTAACCAGTTTTAGAAAAACATATTCTTACTTTATACATGGGCAACCTCCAAGTACCGTTGCACCACAACCTGTACAACCATTTCTGCAATCATCTGTTGTTTCACCTTTTTCAGCTTTAAGTCTTTCTTTAAGAAGATACTTTTCGCTGACACCCACATCAATATGTGACCAAGGTAAAACTTCGTCATAGCCTCTTTTTCTGTTGGCATAGAATTCAGGTGAAATACCACATTCCTCAAAAGCTTCAAGCCAGCTTTCATACTTGAAATGTTCATTCCAGCTATCAAATTTGCATCCTTTTTTATGGGCAGCTTCAATAACTTTTGAGAGTCTTCTGTCGCCTCTCGCAAAAACAGCTTCAAGCAAGCTCACTTTACTTTCGTGCCAATTGTATGAAATTTGCTTTCTTGTAATTGATTTTTTAAGAAGATTTTGCTTTCTTACAACATTATCAATTTCATCCTGACCGTCCCACTGGAAAGGGGTAAAAGGTTTTGGAACAAAAGTTGATGTGCTGACAGTTATCTTAACGCCACGCTTCTTTTCAAGTTCCTTTGCCGCTTCAAAATACACATTAACAACTTTTTCTGCAAGCTCTGCAATAGCAGTTACATCTTCATCAAGTTCAAGTGGAAGTCCAATCATAAAGTATAATTTAATAGTATTCCAACCATTGGAAAAAGCAATTTTTGAAGTATTTAATAAATCTTCTTCTCTTACATTTTTATTTATAATATCTCTTAATCTCTGACTTCCTGCTTCAGGAGCAAATGTAAGACCGCTTTTTCTCACCTTCTGAATTCTTTTCATAAGGTCAACAGAAAAATTATCAACTCTTAAAGATGGCAGTGACAAGCTTACATTTTGCTTTTCTGTAATCTCTATAAGTTTATCTGCAAGTTCATTAAAGCAAGAATAATCACTTGTACTTAAAGATGAAAGTGTTATTTCGTCATAACCAGTACTTTTGATTAAATTTTCACAAGCACTAACTATTTTGTCAGGAGATTTTTCTCTGACAGGTCTGTAAATATAACCCGCCTGACAGAATCTGCAGCTTCTTGTGCAACCTCTGAAAATCTCCATCATAATTCTGTCGTGCACAATTTCAGTAAATGGCACAATAGGTTTTTCGGGATAGTAAACAGAATCCAAATCTTTGATTATTCTTTTTCTTGGTTTTTCTGCCGCATTAGCATTGTTTGTTTTTATGCTTTTAACAGTGCCGTCTTCGTTATATTCAACATCATAAAAAGATGGAACATAAACACCTTCAATTCTTGCTATTCTTTCAAGAAAAGCTTTTCTGCTTTCTCCTGATTTTTTCCATAACTTATATTCTTCAATAACTTCACCAAATATTTCTTCGCCTTCACCAAGCATAACAAAATCTGCAAAATCTGCAATTGGTTCACAGTTGTAGGCACAAGGTCCGCCAAAACATACAAACGGCCCATCATTTCTGTCTGAACTTCTGAGTGGTATATCAGACATACTTAACATATTTAAAATATTTGTATATGACATTTCATACTGAAGTGTAAAAGCCGCAAAGTCAAACTCATCAAGAGACTTCTTGTTTTCTAATGAAAATGGCTTCATATTGTTTTCTTTAAGCATTTCTTCCATATCAGGCCATGGTGCATAAAAACGCTCACAAAGTGAATCTTCTCTTTCATTGATAAGATGATAGAGAATTTTCATTCCGATATGTGACATACCAATTTCATAAGTATCAGGAAAACAAAAGCCAACTTTACATTCAGCTTTATCAAAGTCTTTAATAACAATATTGGTCTCTCCGCCGGTATATCTTGCAGGTTTCTGTACTTTAAGTAAAAACTTATCTAACTTTCGGATATCCATTTTTAATCCTTTCTGTAACTAATTCTTTTGTATTTAAATAATATAATCCGTCAAGTGCGGCATTATAAATATCATCGTATTTAAGTATTCCAAGTATTGAATTCCCCTCATATACTAAAAACAAACTGTTTTTGTTTCGGAGTAATTCTAAAACCAAACTATCCCCTTGCACAATCATTGTATCACTTGTTGATTTTTTTCTTGAATGATACTGTTTTGTGTTATTACTGCATGTAATAAACATAAGCACCCACACAAGTGAAATATTGATTGTGGAATTCTTAATAAAGTCAAATAACAATGTAAAAATTACAACTGCATAAGTAAAAAATTTTATTATTTGATTTAACTTTTCATTCTCATAAAAAGAAGAGAAAATTCTTCCGCCATCAAGTGGCAATATGGGCAATAAATTAAGCACAAGCATATATATATTACATATAACCAGGTTGTTGAGCTTATATGTTGATGCAAGTAGTGCTATCATCATATTCACAAACGGACCTGCGAGAGAAATAAAAAAGTTATGAGTTTTATCGTCTATCTCTTCTTTAATTTTACCGTTTATACCTATGGGCAATATTGTAATTTTTTCAACAGTATAACCAAACATTTTTGCCACAAGCAAATGTCCCGCTTCGTGCAAAGCTGCAGAAACAAATGCAAACAAATACAATTTCAGCCCATCAGTAAGAAAAGCAAAAGCAAATGTTATTATTACATAAGGACAAACCGTAAGTATAACTATTCCTCCCAGGTAATATAACTCTCAATATTTTTATAAACTGCTTTAGCCTTGTCAATTATTGCATCTTTATGTTTTTCTATTTTCTTAACATCATAAGAATTATTAAGAATATTTTTAACATATTCACTTGCATCAGGATTCAGCTTACAAAAAGTGAATATAAAGAAAAACATCATCAGGCATAACAATATTTTCCCATAAAACTTTCCTGCAAAATTATCCTGTTTGTTATTTTTACATTTAAATGCATATTCTTTCAAAATACTCACCTCAATTATATATATAATCGGGCTTAATTAAGTGTATGCTAAAAGAATAAGAATCTTTTTCTTGGTTTGATTTCTTCAATAGGAATGTTTGCTCCACATAATCTCATAGCAATATCTTCAAACGCTTTTGCAGATTTTGATTTAGAATTATTTATAACAGGTTCACCTTTAATTGATGCTTCGATTATTTCAGCATCTTCAAAAACAAGCCCTGCAAGACGAACACCAAGTGCCTCGATGATACTGTCTATATTAAGCATTATTCCTTTGTTTACAAGTTCTCTTCGCATTCTGTTAACAACAAGTCTGACATCTTTAATGTTCTCATATTTTTCAAGAAGTGTTGCCAACTTATCTGCATCACGAAGTGAATAAGGGTCAGGATTTACTACAATCAAAGCCATATCAGCAGAAATCGCCGCATTCTTCATATTATCACCGATGCCTGCAGGACAATCAATAATAACATACTCATACTTTTCCTTCAGTCTTTTAATAAAAGCAGAGTATTTTTCCGAATCAAGAACAAAATCATCTTTAAATTGTGAAGCAGGAATAAATGAAAGCTTACCACATTTTTCATACTTCAAAGTTGCTTCTCTGATTTTGCAATCTTCATTTATAATATCTGCAACATCATAAAAAACACTGTTTTCAAGTCCTAATGCAAGGTCAAGATTTCTTAAACCAATGTCATTATCCACAAGAACAATATCTTTTCCGTTTTTTGCTATTGCTATTCCAAGATTTGCAACAAGCGTGGTTTTACCAACTCCGCCTTTTCCTGATGCAACTAAAATTACTTTTCCCATTTTATCACCATTACTTTAACACTTTAACTTTATAAGAATCATCAATATTTTTTTCACCGAAATATTCTTCAAAAACTGCTTTTGCAACAGGTGCCGCCAAATATCCGCCTGTACCATGTTCAATAATAACCGCAATAGCAATTTTAGGATTATCATAAGGTGCAAACGCTACAAATATACCATTATTTGAGCCTTTGCTAACTTCAGCAGTTCCTGTTTTGCCTCCAACCTCAATAAAGAAATCACCAAAAACAGAACTTGCAGTACCTTCATCAGCAACACGCTTCATACCTTGTTTTATAACTTTGATAGTTTCTTCATCCAAATCAATTTTTTCAACAACATTTTTACTTTGTTCTTTAATCAATTCTCCTGTTTCACTATCTTTAACATATTTAAGAAGATGCGGTTTATATCTTGTTCCACCATTTGCAATTGTTGCTACATAATTGGCAAGCTGAATAGGTGTTATAAGATTATCTGACTGACCAATGGAAGCCTGCAGAACATCACCGGGATTCCAGGTGCCGTTAATTTTCTTTCTGTATTCAGGCGAAGCAATAACACCTGATACTTCCCCGCCTATTTCAATACCTGTCTTTTTGCCAAAGCCGAACTTTTCTTCATATTCCACTAATTTTTCAATTCCAAGCTTTCTGCCAACATCAAAGAAATAATAGTTACATGAATGTTCAAGTGCTTTTGCCATATCTACATAGCCATGAGTTTTACCATATTTCCATTCCATACATTGTGGTCTGTAGTCATTATAATATTTATAAACACCTTCATCCAAAATCACATCATAAGGACCAATAACCCCTTCTTCAATTGATGCAATGCCTGTCACCATTTTAAATGTAGAACCCGGTTCATAAGCACCGCCGATTGCTCTGTTCCACACAGGATTAGCAGGATTTTTAATAAGTTCATTATATTTTTTATTGTATTCAGATGGTATATATGAAGGATATGACGCCATTGCAATAATTTCACCTGAATTCACATCAATACAAACAGCACTTCCTGCATCACAGTCACTTACACTTTGCTGTAAATTTTTGATAGTACTTTCAAGTGCCTTTTCCATAGCACTCTGAACATTAAAATCAATTGTCAGATAAACATTATCACCCTTTTGTGCCTGTTTTGATGTAACAACATTGCTAAGGCCATCAAGTGTCTGTTCAAAACCTTTAATACCGTCTGTTCCTTTAAGATATTCTTCAAAGGCAAGCTCAACACCCTGTTTGCCGATTATAGCATCCATACTGTAATCTTTATCTTTTAACTTTTCATATTCTTCCTGATATATAACGCCAACAGAACCTAACGAATGTGCCGCTAAAGTTCCGTGTGGATAAACTCTTACGCTTGATTCCACAATCTTAACACCATCTAAAAATGCACTGTTTTCTTTTACGATTGCAACAACATTTGCAGAAACATCATCAGCAAGAGTATACGGATTATAGATACTGAAACCTCTGAGTTTCATATCAAAAATCATACCACATATTTTTCTTTTTTCATCCTGTGTGCAATACTGACCAACCCTGTAAATTTCACCAAGCTTATTAAGAGTTTGTTCACCGTTTAATGACTCATCAATACCATATTTCTTTTTCCACTTTTTAGCTTCACTTTCAGAAAAAGTAAAATTATATGGTTTAGTTGTTTCAAGAGGTAATTTATCAGGTATTTCAATCTCTTTTTCTACAAGTCTTATTAAATTATGAATTGTTTCTGCGAACTGAGCTTTAGTTTCAGCGGTATCTTCTATCTGCAGAGAATAACCAATTTTGCTTGTGGCAAGCTTTTTTCCGTATCTGTCAACAATATCACCCCTTGGTGCCTTGATAGACATAGACATATAAAGCTTATCCTCTGAAACTTTGCGCATTTCTTCGCCATTAACAAGCTGAAGATTTATAAGTTTGATTGCACAACCTATAAACATCAGGATAAATATTAATATTAAAATCAATAACCTTGATTGTCTGTTATAATACATACTATCTCCTAATATCTGTATTTCCTGTTTTCGTTGTTGAATTTTTTATACAAATAAAAAACAACTAATGATATAATTGAATTTATAATAGCCTGAGGCAAAATAATTTTAACAATTATCAATGAATTATATGAATTGCCATTACTTAAATAGCCAAACCAATATAAAATCAATTCTGTGATTATTGTAAAAATGGCAGTAAATGTCACAGCTGTAACAATACTTCCCTTATACATAAACTTTACTATCAAAATCATCAAAAGTGCAATAACTGTAAACATCGTCAAATTCCAACCAACATTATAGCATGCATAAAAGTCATATAAAATACCGGTTACAACCGCATTTATAATAGATATTTTACTGTCAGTTAAAGAAGCAACAACAATAACACATATCAAAGCAAAGTTTACATTCAAACCGAAAATTTTTAATCTGCTGAATAATGTTACCTGCAATACTACAAGCAGTAATGATACTAAAACATTAAGATACTTTTTCATTCTGCAGACACCTCATAGTCAGTATTAACAATCAGCACCTCATAAATATGCTGAAAATCAACATAAGGCTCAACTACTGCGTATTGTCCTGTACCTTCCTCATTATTTCTGAATTCTTTAACAATACCAATCATTATACCTCTGTGATAAATACCGCCAACACCTGAAGTTTCAACTGTATCTCCAATCATAATTTCTGTATCTTCAGAAATTATAGTCATTTTGCAAAGGCCGTCTTCCATAAGTTCAAGATTACCATCTATCTGCACAAGGTCACCTGTTCGGCTGATCATTCCGCTTACAGAGTGATTTGGGTCAATGATGGTAACGACATTGGCTGAATTTGCAGAAGCATTGGCTACTCTGCCTATAAGACCTTTATTATTTATAACTGCACAATTCTCTGTAACATCATCAGATGTTCCTTTGTTTACCGTAAAAACATTAAACCAATTGCCAGCATCTTTTGCAATTACAAGTGCAGCTCTTGCTTTCTCTTTATATGTATCTTTTTTGATTTCCAACAATTCTCTTAAAGAATCATTTTCTTTTTTTATTCTTACAGCTTCTTCATTATCAGTTTTCATAGAATCAATTTCTTCCTGAAGGAGTTTGTTTTGCTGTGCATAATATGCAGCCTTGCCAAAACTTGCAAAGAACTCCCCTGTTTTATTTACCGCAACAGTAATACCACTTTGAACGGGCGTAAAACAATATGATAAAAGTCCGCCTAATTTATTTAAAAATGGCGTAAATACAGAAACCAAAATTAAAGCTATAACTAAAACCGAAATTATTATAATTTTAAATCCTTTACTCATTTAATCTATTCCTTTAAAAATATAATTTTAAAAACTTCTGCCATTAAATATCCTGTAAAAATCGATATTGGCAGTACATACCATAAATTTACCATAACCGCAGGTGATGAAAGAACCAAAGATGCTACAACAAATTGAATAATATTAAAAACAGAGCTGCCTGCAATACTTATACCATAAACACTTATGTTTTCTTTGTCCACTTTCTGAAGTAAAAACATTGTTATCACCGATAAAACTCCTGCAGGCAACGAATACATAATACTCATAACAGAATTAAACAACAAACCAACTATGATACTTTTTAATGTTGTTATGATTAAACAGTCTGTTAATCCAAGCTTATAAATACCATATAAAATAATAAGATTGGAAAGTCCTATTTTAACACCGCTGACAGGTATTATATTAATAATACTTTCTATATAACCCAGCAAAATCCCAACAGAAAGCAATATGGCAATTTTAGCAATTTTATCAGAACGCAAGTTCATAATTTTCCTCACCTATTGAAATTACTGTTTCTAAGGGCAAACAGATAATTGATTGTCCCTTACCTGTAACAGGAGTTTGTTTTTCACACTCACCATCTCTGCAATCAGATTCCAGAACAAAAACTTCAGAGTTTTCAATAACCACAGTCAGATTTCCGTTATTGGTTTTTATATCTATCGTTGAATCTTCAAACAAAGAGTATGTACCATACAATTCTCCCGAAACAGAAATTTCAACAATCTTTCCACCATCTGATGAGAATATAAAAAACACACCCAAAGACAGAATTAAAACAGAAATTATAATTAAAAAATCAAACTTTTTAAATCTTTTAAACACCGGTAGAACCAAAACCTCCTGTGCCTCTTATGGTTGAATCAAGATTGTCCACAACATTTATATCTGCAATACATACAGGCGCTATAACAAGTTGTGCTATTCTGTCTCCGAAATTTATTACAAAATCTTCTTTACCAAGATTTATAAGTGCACATTTTATTTCACCACGATAATCACTGTCAATAACGCCAACTGAATTGGCAAGTGTTATTCCTTTTTTACAAGCAAGGCCGCTTCTTGCATATATGTAAGCAACATATTCATTAGAGGGCAACGAAATTGCAACACCTGTTGGAACAAATGCGATTTCACCCTTTTTTAACAAGATGGGTTCATCAATACAAGCAGATAAATCCATCCCTGCGCTTCCTTGTGTAGCATAAAAAGGCTTATTAACAGTTTTACCTTTTTCAGTTGGTATAAACTTAACATCAAGCTTCATTTTATTCACCATTATCTTCTCATTTCGAGCTTTGCAATTTCAATTTTAAGTCGCTGAATTTCATTTGCCTGTTCATCAATTTTGTCTTGCAATTCTTGAGTTTCTTTTTCGTGTTTTTCGCATCTTTTTGAGTATTCAGCATTTTTAGCAACAAGATTATCATTTTCTTCCTTCTGTTTAAAATAATCATCTGCAATATTTATGGCAGAAAGTGTTGCAATCATTGCTGTACTTAACTTTGAATTTCTTAATTTAACCTCATTAAAATGTTTATCTACATAAAAACCGATTCTTTGCATTCTTTCTTCTGAATTATCACAGATAACAGAATAATCAATACCAAGCAATCTTATGGTAGTTCTTAAGTTTTTTTCCATAGTTACACCTCAATATAAATATTCCTTAGCAAAAAGTATAGCCATTACTGTTTTTGCATCTTTTATCTCATTATTTATAACCATCTGATATAATTTTTCATACTCAATAGCTTCTACTTTCAAAAATTCATCAGGGTCGGGATTACTCTTATCAAAAGTAAGGTCTTTAGCAACATACAAATAAATCAATTCATCTGCATAACCCGGTGTTAAATAAAATTCACCAATCTTTTTAAAGTCACCTGCAACATAACCTGTTTCTTCTTTTAACTCTCTTATTCCGCAAAGCTCGGGACTTTCTTTTTTATCAAACTTACCTGCAGGAATCTCAGTTGTTACAACTCTTGGACCTGCTCTGAACTGTTTGACAGTAAGAATTTTATTATCATCAGTAATAGCAAGAACACAAACTCCGCCAGGGTGTTCAACCACTTCACGACTAGCCTGTTGACCGTCAGGCAACAGCACCGTATCAACTTTAAGATTAAGTATTCTTCCTTTGAATTTATAGTCTGTGCTAACAAGTTCTTCAATCAGTTTCATTAGAATTATCTCCTGCTTCATCCAAGATTCTTTTTGTTTCATCATCAGTAAGTGCAGTAACAGAGTCAAGCTTTTTAATCATCCGTCTTGTTCTTGTTCCAACAAGTTTACCAAGCTCTTCCCCAGCTCCCTCAATTTTATTCTGTGCCTTTTCAAGGGCATCGGCAAATTTAAGGAATTCTGTTTTAACCGCACCTAAAACACTCCACACTTCGCTTGATTTCTTTTGAATTGCAAGTGTTTTAAAGCCCATTTGTAAGCTATTTAAAAGAGCAGCCATATTGGTTGGTCCTACGATTACAACATTATAAGTATTCTGCACATATTCAGAAAGACCTCTCTTAATTGCTTCTGAGTATATTCCTTCAGTAGGAAGAAACATAAGTGCAAAATCAGTAGAATACGGAGGGCAGATATATTTAGTTGAAATATCTTTTGCAGAATTTTTGATTCTTGTTTCAAATTCTCTTCCTGTTGTACTAATAAGACCTGCATCGCCGGTATCCTGTGCATTGATTAAAGCATTATAAGCATCTAGTGGGAATTTTGCATCAATAGGAAGATATATTTTCTCTGCATTACCGCCCGGCAGTTTAACTGCAAATTCTACAACTGCACTGCTTTCAGGGTTTACCTTAACATTTACATCGTATTGTTCAGGTGATAAAATATCCGCAAGAATGTTACCAAGCTGAACTTCACCTAAAATTCCTCTTGTCTTAACATTTGTAAGTGCTCTCTTTAAATCACCAACACCTGTTGCAAGGCTTTGCATTTCACCCAGGCCTTTATGTACTTCTTCAAGTTGTTTAGTAACAAGGCCAAAGGACTGTGTAATACGCTGATTCAATGTTTCCTGCAATTTTGTATCTACAATACCACGCATTTCATCAAGCTTTTTATTATTATCTTCCTGCATTGAGCTCATTTTAAGCTCAACAACATTTCTTATTTTTTCAAGTTGTTCTTCATTTCGTTTTGAAATGTTTTCAAGCTTAACATCATAAATTTTCAATATTTCAGTAACAGTTAACTGAAGTTTTTCCTGATTTGATGAAAGTTGTGTTGATAACTGCTCAATTTTTTTATTTTGTTCTTCACTTATACTTTTCTGACCTGATGAAAATGTATCAGAAAAGATTTTCAGTGAGCTTCCCACATCACTGTCTTTTGTGAAAACTTTAACTAAAATAATCAGGTTTAATATAATAAGTGCAGAAACTAAACCAATAAGTATATATAACATTATCTTATTTCACCATTTCCTAAAATTATATATTTGTATGTAGTCATTTCCTTCAAGCCCATGGGTCCTCTTGCATGAAGTTTCTGGGTACTGATACCTATCTCTGCTCCAAAACCAAACTCACCTCCGTCTGTAAAACGGGTAGATGCATTAACATAAACAGCGCTTGAATCAATTTTTTCAGTAAAAAGATTAGCATTTGTGTAGTTATCTGTAATAATTGCTTCAGAATGTCCTGTGCTATGTTCATTGATATGAGCAATTGCACTTTCAATATCATCCTTAACTATAACAGAAATTTTCATATCAAGATATTCAGTATAATAATCATCTTCAGTTGCAGGTTTTACAAATTCTCTGTATTTTACAGTCTCTTCACAACCAAAAATTTCAACATTTGCATCAGAAAGTTTATCTAATATTAAAGGTAAAAATTCGCTTGCAATATTTTTATGGACAACTAAAGACTCAGCCGCATTACAAACACCTGTTCTTTGTGTTTTTGCATTCATAATAATTTTAACAGCTTTATCAAAGTCTGCATATTCATCCACAAATATATGACAATTACCTGTTCCTGTTTCGATTACAGGGATGGTAGAATTTTCAACTACCTGTTTAATAAGACCGCTTCCACCTCTTGGTATCAACACATCAATAACACCATTAAGCTTCATCATTTCTGTTGTGCTTTCTCTGTCTGTAGCTTCAATAAGCATAATAATATCTTCATTAACGCCCACACTCTTTAATGCCATTTTCATAGCCTTAACAATAGCCTTATTTGAATTTATGGCATCGCTTCCGCCTTTAAGAACAACAGCATTTCCTGTTTTAATGCATATAGCGGTTACATCAGCAGTAACATTTGGTCTTGCTTCATAAATAACACCAACTACACCAAGTGGAACTCTCTTTTTAAGAATTTTAAGTCCGTTTGGTCTTTCGAATGCTTCTGCCTGACCAATAGGGTCATCAAGCTTTTCTATCTTTTTAACTGCTTCGGAAATTGATACTATTCTGTCTTTTGTAAGTCTCAATCTGTCTATAAGAGATTCTTTCATACCTTTTTCTTCTGCATTCTTAATATCTATTTCGTTAGCTTTTAGTATGTTATCACATTCATAAATCAAACTTTTTGCAATAGCAACAAGAATTTCATTTTTCTTAAATGTGCTCATACACAAAAGTTCAGATGATGCTTTTTTCGCTTTTAACGCTATATCTCTGACCATAATAATTTTCCTTTACATAAATATAGTTCCGTCAATTTTTCCTGACATAATGTCTTCAATAACTTTTGGACTTTCTCCGTTGCAAATAACAGTTTTTACATTATTTTCTTTTGCAATTTCTGCGGCAATTATTTTAGTAATCATTCCGCCTGTACCTCTGCTTGTACCCGCCCCTGAAGCCATATCCTTAATTTTATCATCAATAACTTCAACTGTATGTATTATTTTTGCATCCGGATTGCTTCTCGGGTCTTCATCATATAACCCATCAATATCCGACATAATTATAAGCATATTTGCATCTACGATTGATGCAACCATAGCAGATAATGTATCATTATCACCGAATTCAATTTCTTCTACAGAAACAGCATCGTTTTCATTTACAATTGGAATAACATCAAGTTCAAGCAAAGTTTTGAAGGTGTTATGTGCATTCTCTCTTCTTTTGTTATCAACAACTACATCTTTTGTCAACAGAACCTGTGCAGTTTTACAACCATACTGCGAAAATAACTTGTCATATAAAAACATAAGTTCACATTGTCCTACTGCTGCAGCCGCCTGCTTACCTTTTGTATCTTTCGGACGCTCCGCAAGACCAAGTTTTGCAACACCTACACCAATAGCACCTGATGAAACTAGAGTAACTTTAACTCCTCTGTTTTTCAGGTCTGCAAGAACAAAACAAAGCTTATCTATTCTGTCTAAATTAAGCTTTCCGTTGCTGTATGTCAAGGTTGATGTTCCAACCTTGACAACAACATTTTTTATATCTTTAGTATCAATACAAATTCCCATATTAACCTCTTTTCAACTCCATAATTCTATCACCGATTTTTTTGAATATCGGTGCGGCACTTTCACTGCCCGATTTTCCGTTTTCAACAAATACACACAGTGCAAATTTTGGATTTTCTTCAGGAAAAAAACCTGTAAACCATCCGTGCTGATAATTTTCTCCATCAACATACCAGCCTGTCTGTGCACTTCCGGTTTTACCGCCTGAACCACCATCTTCAATTTGAGCGTTTGTACCTGTCCCACTTTTATTTGTAATACACATCATACTCTTGATTATATCCGCAGTATAATCTGTTAATATTTTTTCACTTTTTTCACTTTTAAGATTCTTAATTGTCTGACCATAACTGTCAGTTATACATTCAGCACAATTAACATTTTTCACAAATCCATTTCCTGCAATTACGGCACTTAGGATTGCACCATCAAGCACAGTTCCTGAAAGCTTGCCCTGTCCGATTGACAAGTTAGACAAATCAGCAAGATAATAGTTATTTTCATCAGGAAGCATTCCTTTTTGTTGCTCAAGTTCAAGTGGATACAGATTTTTATTACCAAGACCAAACTTTTTAGCCATATCAAGAATATTCTTATATCCAACTTCAGTCCCAAGCTCTATAAATGCACAATTACAGGAATTTTTAAAAGCATCATATATGTTTTGCCACCCGTGACCATAGGCATTATGACATTCAAACTCCTTGCCTGCAACATACATTTTACCCAAACAGTTATAAAGCTTTTCTGTATCAAGTAAATTGTTTTCTGAAGCTGCAGCAACTACAACAATCTTAAATATAGAACCCATATCGTATGCAAGCATACTGTTATTCTGCAAAACACCTGATTGATTATCTAAATACGCACCAATTCTGTCTTGTTTAAAAGTAGGATATGATGCCATAGCAAGTAAATCAAAACTCTCCACATCAAGCAAAACTGCAGAACATTTATTATCAGAAGCTTTCAGGCAATCTTCAACAATTCTCTGATACGTTAAATCAAGCGTAAGTTTGACTTTTTCGCTTCCTGAATTTCCTGCATAAGCCATATCTCCAATCATATTTCTGAAAGCATCTATATTGACAGTTGCACCTTTTGAAGTACTCAGAAGATATTCATCATAAACCCGTTCAAGACCGTAGACACCTTTATTGTCAGAAACATATCCGACAAGTGAAGCCGCAGGATAATCATTGAGATATCTTGACGGAAGATTAAACTTTTTAAGATAACGAAACTTATCAACATCTACATCTTCCAAATCAACATTGGTCTCAACAAATGTTTTACCGTTTTCTTTAAGTCTTTTGTAAATTTTTTCAGATGTTTCATAAGTGTAACATTCTAAAATATCACAGTTCTTTTTATCAAGTTCTTCATCCTTAGATGAAAAAATCGCAATATAGCCTTTCTTTTCAACACCCGTTATATGACGGTTATGTCTGTCTAAAAAATCATTTCTGCCAGCAGAAACACTGATGTTAACTGTATTTTGATTTTTGGCTTTAGTATAAAGTTCATCATGACTGACAATACATATAAAATACAGCCTTGTTATAATAACCATAGCAAAGAACACAATAAATGTTCTTAAAGTCAATACTCTTTCTATCATTAAATCACCATTTTTATGGTGTCTTTAATTCATATTAATTATTCTTTTCTTTTCTCAAAATAGAATATTCAGGACAACTGAATTCACAAGGAATATAAAGTCTCATTGTTGCATGGGGACAATTTTCAATTTCTTCCATCTTTTCGTTAAACATTTTTTCAACTTTAATGGTTTTAAAGTCCTGTCCCGGAATTAAAATCTCAAGCTCGTCACCCTTGAAGAATTTGTTTCTTTGTGTTACTACAAGCATTTTATTTTCTTCATCATAACCATCAACAACGCCAACAAGATCAAAATCTCTCACATAAGAATTTGTGGTATAAAGTTGCTGATTTGCATCAGGTTTTCCAAAGAAAAATCCTTTTGTATATTCTCTGTGACTTACTTTAGTAAGTTCAGCACCGAATTTTTCGTTATATTCTTCTCCGTTAAAGTAAGCATCTATTGCATCACGATATGCTTTTGTGATTGTTGCAACATAATACTCACTTTTAACTCTTCCTTCAATTTTAAAACTGCTTATCCCCGCTTTGATAAGTTCAGGAATATGCTCAATCATACATAAATCCTTTGAATTATAGATGAAAGTGCCTCTTTCATTCTCAAAAACAGGAAAATATTCACCAGGTCTCTTTTCTTCCATAAGATAATACTTCCATCTGCAAGGATGAGAGCAAGCGCCCATATTACTGTCTCTGTTAGTGAGATAGTTAGACATAAGACATCTTCCTGAATAAGAGATACACATAGCACCGTGAATGAAACATTCAATATCCATATCTTCAGGAATGTTCTCTCTTACTTCTTTTATTTCTTCAAGTGAAAGTTCTCTTGCAAGAATAACTCTTTTTGCACCAAGCTTATACCACATATTAGCAGAAGCATAATTTGTGTTATTTGCCTGTGTACTTATGTGAATTTCAAAGTCAGGTGCAATTGATTTTACCAAGTCAAACAAGCCTAAATCGCTGACAATAATTGCATCTGCGCCAAGTTCGTAAACTTCTTTAACATATTCACAAAATCCGTCTAAATCCTTGTTATGAGGTATAATATTAGCTGTTATATAAACCTTCTTACCAAGATTATGTGCAAATTCAATACCTTCTTTAATTTCATCTATAGTAAAATTTTCAGCAGCTTCTCTCAAGGAAAAGGATTCGCCACCGATATACACTGCATCTGCACCATAAGTCAAAGCATATTTAAGTTTAATCAGACTCCCTGCAGGAGCAAGTAATTCAGGTTTTTTCAAAACTTTTCCTCCTCGCTGTAATAAGAAATTGTAACACCGTCACCTATCGGTATAACCGATGTTTTTAAATTTTTATGATTACAAAGCATTTCAAGATACTCTCTCATTCTGCCGACTATTGTTTTCTGTCTTCTTTTCACAAGGTCATCCGTAGCCGTCATTCCTTTGTAAAGAACATTGTCACAGATTAACAATCCGCCGTCATTAAGTAAATTGATTACACTGTCAAAAAACTCATTGTAATAACCTTTAGCCGCATCCATAAAAATCAAATCGTATTTACTTGAAAGAAGAGGAAGCACCTCCAGTGCATCGCCTTCTATAACTCGTATATTGTTTTCTAAGCCTGCATCGGTTATGTTTTTAATTGCAAGCTTTGTCATTTCAGGTTCACGCTCAATTGATGTAATCTTAACACCTTCCGGTGAAGCTTTTGCCATAACAGAAGCAGAATATCCGATTGCTGTGCCAATTTCAAGGATTTTCATTGGTTTTTTAAGCATACAAAGAACCTCAAGCATTGCTTTAACCTCTTTGTGAATAATAGGTACTGCATTTTGTTCAGCATACAGTTCAAGACTTTTCAAATGAGAATCGCTGTCTGGAATAAGCTTGTGTAAATATTCAGTTATATAATCAAGATTTATTTTTTCTCCTGCCAAAATCAAAGACCGGCCTTTCTCATATTTTTCTGATGTTCGTCATAGGTAACTGCAAAATAATGTCTGCCGTCACCATCTGCAACAAAATAAAGATAATCTGTATTTTCAGGATATAACGCCGCTTCAATAGTTTTTATTCCCGGTGAAGCAATCGGACCTTGCGGTAACCCTTTATATTTATAGGTATTATAGGGTGAATCAATTTTTGTATCTTCTAAAGTGAGAACATCTCTTCTCTCTTTTAAAATATATTGAACCGTTGCACAGGATTGCAGAAAACCTGCAGTTTCAGGATTATTTTTCATTCTGTTATAAAAAACACCTGAAACCTTTTTATATTCATTATCCGCAGCGGCTTCTCTTTCAACAATTGATGCCATTATTACAATGTCATCAAAAGACATTTTCATATTCTGTGCTTTAATTTTCATTTCTTCGGTAATCTTACTGTCAAAATTATCAAGCATTTTTTTAATTATGCTTTCAACTGACTCATTTTCACCAAAGGTATATGTGTCAGGAAACAAATATCCTTCAAGCTCATATTCTCTTTTAGGCACACCATTTAAGAACCAGTATTCCTGAAAATTTTTAAGCTTTGCAGTACTGTTGAACTCTTCCGAAGAACAAATGTTATTCTTTTCAAGCAATAAAGCGATTTCACGCTGTTCATAACCTTCAGGAATGGTAATGTTTATACCTTTGCTTATAGGAGATGTTTCAAGTTCAGATATGATTTTAAAATAGTTACCTGAAGAAAATGTATGATTTCCTGCTTTGAATGATGAAACCTTGTTATATGCAAAAATTTTAAACAGAGTTTCAGAACCAATCAACTTTTCTTCTTTTAATGCATTTGCAATCTGGGATAATGAGCTACCATAAGGAACAGATATATTCTTATCAGAATTTCCTTTAAAGAAGCCAAAAACCTCAGATGTAGCTAAAAGTAACAATAATAAAAAGATAATAGCTAAAGATTTAATTATTGTAGTAAATCGAATTTTTAACATTTTCTGCAATTTTTTCATCCTTTAAATATTTAATAATTTCAAAAGCAAAATCAAGAGCAGTTCCTGCACTTTTTGAAGTAATTACATTATTATCCGTAACAACGCTGTAATCTGCTTTTTCTCCGCAAATAAGCTCGTCCATTAAGCTTGGATAGCAAACTGCTTTCTTGTTATCAAGAATACCTTTTCTTCCGAGAAGAGTTGGTGCTGCACAGATTGCGGCTACAAGCTTACCTTCTGCATAGTGCTTATTTATCAACTCAACTGCCTTCTCATTTTTTTCAATGTTTGGCACGCCGGGAATTCCGCCCGGTAAAACTATTCCTTCACCAAGCAAAGCTTCTTCAAGCAAGCGATCACAAACAATTTTAATATTGTGTCCGCCAACAACTTCTTTTGTTTCATTAAGAGAAATCATTTGAACTTCAATACCTGCTCTTCTTGCCATATCAACTACTGATAAAGCTTCTACTTCTTCAAATCCGTCTGCAAATAAAATATTAAGCATATTATACCTCTTATTTTTCTTTTTTCTTATATTTTCTATGTAAGACATCATTAAAAATCAAATTCATAATTTCATCATTGATATCTTCAATTGTTCTCAACTGACCTTCTTCTACACAGAAAACTTCATTCCAGTCATATTTTTTTGCTATGTAAAGAGCATTTTCATAAGTTTTTTCAAGATAATCCTTATCTCTCTCGTGAATGTCTTTTTCTTTTTCACCTGTGAACTTATTTGCTCTTTCCTTCATAAGTTCGCTTGAATACTCAGGCGGCATATCTAAAAATATTACTTTATTAGGAGAAGGAAGTTTAAGAAGCTTGTACTCGTAATCTGTAAGCCAGTCAAGATAGAGATTTTTAATTCTTGTTCCTTCTATCTTAGAAGCCTGATGAATCATATTAGATGTTGTATATCTGTCCGCAATAATAATTCCACCATCAAGATAGAACTGCTCCCAGTTTCTTTTGTATGAAGCATATCTGTCTACTGCATAGAAAGATGATGCGGCATAAGGATTTACATCATCTGCCTTATCAGAAATTTCGCCGTTTAAATACATTTTAACCAAAGCTGAAGAATCACTGTTGTAGTCAGGAAATGTAACAAGTTTAACCTTGTAATTCATTTCTTCAAGTTTTTTTGCAATAAGTTTTGTCTGCGTAGCTTTTCCGCAAGAATCCAAACCCTCAATTACAATAAGTTTACCTTTCATAACACACCTATTCCCCTAAATACATTTTTCTCTTTTCCTGTGATTTACCGCAAGTCATTTTTCCTTCCGGGCAAGGACCTTTAAGACATGATGGTCCTGATTTCTTAAATAATACCGGAGCAACTTCTTTAACCTGAGTAAGCATTTCATCTGCCATTGCTCTTATTTCCCATTGTGCTCTTTCACAACATCTGTGCTCAAAGAAGTTATAAAGACTTCTTGCATTAAATGTCATAATCAATTGAGTTGAGCAAGAATTCGGAAGAACATATCTTGCATCTTCAATTGCTTTTTTCTCTGCTTTGTTTTTAGCACTTTTTTCGTCAATACCTTCATTTAAGAAAGTTTTATAATGTTTATCAAAAAGTATATCCGCAAGCTCATTATAATACTTCTGCGCATCTTCCATAGACTTAATATATTTCGCTTCTGCTTCAGGGATAGCTTTAATTTCAGGTGGAGTTACATACTCAAACTGACCTTCTTTAACATATCTCTGAGATTTTACTGTGAAGCTTGCAATTCTGTGTCTTGTAAGCTGTGCGAGAAGGCTTCTGCTTACACCTTCAATTGCAAAAGTAAAAGTTGCATGCTCAATTGGACTTTCATGCCCCATATTAAGCAACATATTTAAAAACTTTTCAGTATTCTCATCATTTAAGTTATCAAAAATATCGTCTACAGTAGCTGATGAATAACAAAGCTTTGCGCTTGCCGCAATAAGTTTCTCTAAATTTTCGGTATATCTGATCACTTTAACTTTCATACTTTATCCTTACCTTTCTTTACTATAACATCTAAAAGAAACAATGGTAGCTTTGCCATTCTTCCTATTCTTTTTGGTTCTTTGACAAGTCTGTAAAACCATTCCATTCCAAGCTTGATAAAAATATCAGGAGCTCTTTTAACATTTCCTGCAAGAACATCAAGAGTACCACCTGCACCCACAAGGATTTTAGCATTAAGAATATCTTTATTCTTAAAAATCCATTTTTCCTGTTTCGGTGCACCAAGACAAACAAGCAGTAAATCAGGTGATGCATTTTGTATTTCTTCGATTATATCTGAATCTTCTTTAAAATAACCATTTCTGCAACCTGCTATTTTTAAGTTCGGATATTTATTTTTAAGATTATTTGCCGCATCTTCTGCAACGCCCGGTTTACTTCCAAACAAGAAAACACTTCCGTCTCTTTTATTAAGTTCTTCAATTATTCCGCATACAATATCAAATCCTGCAGCGCGCTCCTTGATATTTCCTCTAAGAAACTTTGATGCGTAAACGATGCCGATTCCGTCAGGTGTGACAATATCACTTGAGTTTAATATATTTCTGTATTCATTGTCTTTTCTTGCAACCTCAACTATTTCAGGATTAGGTGTAGCAATAACAAAAGGTTTATTATTATCCAAGGATGCAATTGCTTTTTCTATCGCTTCTGAAATAGTATAATTATCGAACAATACTCCAAAAATATCTGTTTTCATAAATTACCAACTTTCATTCTTTTTGATTTCTTCCAGTAATTCAGCGCCTGACATATGTCCATATACTGTAATTCTTTTTATTAAAAAGGTGTTATCTCCCTTTCTGTTAACACCCGGGTTAACAGGATCCGCAAGTGAAGCCGCTTTATAGCCTGCTTTTTTTGCAGCTGCAATAACTCTTTCATCACATTCGCCATAAGGATATGCAAGAAATTCAACTGTTTTGTTTAAATTCTTTTCTATAACAAATTTTGATTTTCGTAATTCGAGAATTAATGATGCGTCCGACAGTGTAGTTAAATATCCGTGGTACTGTGTGTGACTTTGAATATCAACAACACCTGCCTGTTCCATCTCCTGTGCCTGTTTCCAGGTGAAGTGCGGATATGTAACCGCACCCTGAAGTCCCATTCGACCTGTAACAATAAAAATTGTAGCTTTCATTCCGGTTTCTTTTAATATTGGAAAACCAACTGTATAATTATTTAAATAACCATCATCAAAAGTAATAATTATGGGTTTTTCAGGAAGCTTTTTCCCTTCATTTTGATATGAAATATATTCATCAAAGAATATGGCAGTATAACCGTCATTCTTCAATGCAAGCATATGCTCTTTAAATTTTTCCGCTGAGATTTCAACACTTGAATTTTTAGGGTCATAATCATCATTAATATTATGATACATAAGAGATGGTATATAAAAATCACTTTGAGCTGAAGCGGAGAAATTAAAGCAAATTACTAAAAATAATAATACACTTAAAATCTTCTGTAGCATTTTTACATACCTCCCCACAATAAATTCTATTTATTATATCACAATCTTGTGGGAATTTCAACACAATTAAACAAAAAAAGTGCAACTTAACAGTCGCACTTTTTAATGTTATTTATACATTTTTGACAAAGATAACCTTTTTTAATTTTAACAAGTTCTTTATCAGACTCGCACAATGAGCAAACATTAGTGTGGTATGACTTTGTTATAACAATCTTATCTTCTTCAAGAGTTACTTCAACCGCCGAGTTATTGGTTACCCCAATACTTTCTCTGTAAATTTTAGGTATAACAACTCTGCCATTTCCGTCAATCATTGATTTGTACTTTTTCAAAACATACACCTCGTTATAAAAATATCAGATAATTTCTCCATTAAGTGACCAGGTCTTTGCATCAGTGATTTTTAAATTTACTAGTTTACCAATCAGTTTTTCGTCACCATAGAAATTAACAATTTTATTTTCAGGGGTTCTTCCCTGCAAAGCCTGTGGATTATTTTTAGAAACTCCTTCAACAAGAACCTGAACTTCTCTTCCAAGGAAGCTTTCATTTATCTTCTTTGAAATTTCATTCTGAGTTTCAAGCAATCTGTCAAAATTATTCTGTATTTCTTCCTCTGAAAGAACAGGTTCCATAAGAGCAGCCTTTGTTTTATCTCTCTTTGAATATATAAATGTGAAAAGTGAGTCAAACTCAACATACTTTACAACATTTATTGTTTCTTCAAAATCTTTATTTGTTTCAGTCGGAAAACCTACTATTATATCACTTGATAGAGAAATATTGGGAATATTAGCCTTTATTTTATCAATTTTAGCCAGATATTCTTCCTTTGTATATCCTCTGTTCATATCCTTTAAAACTTTGTTGCTTCCTGCCTGAAACGGTAAATGAAGCTGCGGACAAACTTTTTCACAATCTCTCATTGTTTCAATAAGTTCATCAGAAATATCTTTTGGGTGCGATGTTGCAAAACGCACTCTCTCAACACCGTCAATTTTACAAACCTCTCTTAAAAGTTTTGCAAAATTATATTCATTTTCATCATCATTACCATAAGAATTAACATTCTGACCAAGCAAAGTAATTTCTTTATAGCCTTCACTTGCCAATTGTTTTACTTCTTTAAGAACATCCTCGTGTTTTCTGCTTCTTTCCCTGCCCCTTACATAAGGAACAACACAATAAGAACAGAAATTGTTGCATCCATACATAATGCTAACCCAGGCTCTGAACTTATCATCTCTTTTAACAGGAATATCCTCAGCAATATATCCGTCGCAGTCCATAACATCAAGCACTCTTTCATTCATCGCCTTAAAAAGAATTTCAGGGAATTTATATAATGAATGTGTGCCAAAAACCATATCAATATGCTTAAATTTCTGATTAAGTGTAATTGCAGCTTTTTCCTGCTGAACCATACATCCGCAAACACCAATAAGAACTTTTTTATTTTTAGCTTTAAGATATTTAAGTGCTCCAACATTACCTTTTAACTTAAGTTCTGCATTTTCACGAACAGCACAAGTGTTGAAAATAATAACATCGGCATCTTCTCTTTCCTCAATGAGTGTATAACCCATTTCTGAAAGCATACCTTTTAATTTTTCGGAATCATTCTCATTCTGCTGACATCCGTATGTTACAACACACGCTTTTTTATCTTTAATTTTTTCTTTGATTTTAGCAATATATTCCTTTTGATTTTTTATTTCTTCAGGAGATATATATTTACTTTCTTTTGCCATTTATTTACCCTCTAACAAGTCATTTTTAATATTCCATAGTTTTTTTGATAAATCAACATAATATTTATGAGGATTTTCGAATCTCAACACTTCGTCCCAAAGTGTATCAATCTGCTTACTGCAATACTCCCTGATTTCATGCAAAGAAGGTGACTCATAAACTCTGACACCTTTTTCGTAAATCTTAATAAGAAGCTCTTTTGCAGTAAAATTAGTTATATTTTTCTTTTTCCAGGTATGTTCAGGATCAAAAATTGTGTAGTCAGTTGTGTCATCAATAATTTCATCATGAAGCGTAATAACATCTGCTATAGCTTTTCCTGTTTCATTTGAAAAAAGTCTGTAAAGCTTTTTAAAAGCAGGTGTTGTAATTTTGGAAACATTTTCGCTTTTTTTGATTTTAGGAATCATCTTTCCATCTTTTTCAACAGCAACAAGCTTATACACCCCACCAAAAACAGGTTCAGATTTAGATGTAATAAGTCGTTCACCAACACCAAAAGTATCAAGTTTAGCTCCCTGATTAAGAGTATCTCTAATAATATACTCATCAAGTGAATTGGATGCCATAATTTTACAATCTTCATATCCTGCATCATCAAGCATTTTTCTTGCTTTTTTTGATAAGTAAGTAATATCACCACTATCAATTCTTATACCTGCAGGTCTGTATCCATTAGGTTTAAGATATTCATCAAACACTTTTATAGCATTTGGAACACCTGAATGCAATACATCAAAAGTATCAACTAAAAGCACGCATTTTTCAGGATATAATTTTGCATAAGAAGCAAATGCTTCATACTCAGATTCAAAAGCCTGAACCCAACTATGCGCCATTGTTCCTACGGCAGGAATGTCAAACATTTTTTCATCAATTGTGCACGCAGTTCCTGCGCAACCTCCAATATATGAAGCTCTCGCACCATATATTGCACCAAAAGCTCCCTGAGCGCGTCTTGAACCAAACTCAAAAACAGGTCTTCCCTGCGCCGCTCTTACAATTCTGTTTGATTTAGTTGCAATTAAACTTTGGTGATTGATAGTAAGAAGAATCATTGTTTCAAGGAACTGTGCCTGTATCATTGGCCCTTTTACCACAACAATCGGCTCTCCGGGGAAAATAGGAGTACCCTCAGGAATTGCCCAGACATCACATTCAAATTTAAAATTTGACAGATATTCTAAAAACTCTTCAGAAAAAATACCTTTATTTCTTAAAAATTCAATATCTTCTTCGGTAAATTTTATATTATCAAGGTACTCGCATAATTGCTGAACACCAACCATTATTGCATATCCACCGTCATCAGGCACTTTTCTGAAAAACATATCAAAATAGCCAATAGTATTTTCCATACCATAGGCAAAATACCCATTAGCCATAGTAAGCTCATAAAAATCAGTAAGCATCGTAAGATTTAATTCATTTTTCATAGCTATACCTCCGAATACCAAAACAGACACTTGCGTGCCTGTTCATAATTATTTATTAACATTTAAGAAATATCTGATAATTTCATACACATAAAGTACTGCAGCAATTGCACCAGAAACCAAGAATCTTCTTGCTGTGTGAATAAAAAGTTCGTTATAAGGACTTGGCATTATATAATAATATTTAACGAACAAGCCTGAGAACAACAATACTGCAAAAACAACTGCATAATAAACAGCGGTTGATACTTGAACTTTCTTTAAAAGACCTGCAACTGCAAACGCAACAACGCCGATTGCACCAACAAATATTAATGTGTACCAACATGAATGAGCATATACTGTGTAACTCAATCTATTCATAATGTAAAATAAAAATTCTATAATCACAAAATAAAGTGTTGATAATAAATATCTGTTAACTACCGCTTCATTTTCTCTTTTGCTCATTTTAAATACTCCTTTAATCTAACTCGTGTAATTTAAACATAGTAACTGCAAGCAAAGTAATTGCTGCCGTTTCTGTTCTGAGAATTCTTTTTCCAAGTGTTGTTGTTTTGATGCCGTTTTCTTTTGCTTTTTCTATTTCTTTAACAGAAAAACCGCCTTCAGGACCAATCATTATTCCAACAGAGTCTATTTCTTTATTAAAATAATCATCAAACTTGTTCTTTTTTTCACATTCATATGCGATAACAGACAAATCAAGTTCTTTCATTATTTCCAGTGCCTTATCAAACTTCACAGGCTCGTATACATACGGAACCTTTGAGCGCTTGCACTGCTTAACCGCTTCAACTGCAATTCTTTTCCATCTGATGGTTTTGGAACTTTCGTCTTTAATCTTAACGACTGAAAATTCAGTTTCCACAGGTACGATTTCAGAAACGCCAAGCTCTACCGCCTTCTGAATGACCAGATCCATCTTTGTCCCTTTGGACAAGCTCTGAAAAAGAACAACCTTTTTCAACGGTTCATTATTATCAATTTCATCGATTATTTTAACAGTAACAGGATTTGATGAAGCAACAACTTCAGCAATGTAAGCTTTGCCGGCTGCATCGCAAAGTTCAATCTTCTCACCTTCCCTGATTCTCAAAACTTTAGAAACATGTTTTGATTCATCCAAAGAAAGCTCAAGCTCCTGACCAATACTATTTATAATAATCTCTTCAGCATAACTTCTGTGCATACAACACCAACTTAATAAATTTTACTATTTAATAGCCGATTTGTCAATAGAAAAATAACATATACCGACTCATTTTTTAACATTATAACAAATTATTTTGAATTTTACAACAGAAATTGCATATTTTTAAAAAAATTGCATAAATTTTAATATGTGAATAAAATTTATCAAAAAAAGCTTGACAAAACAAAATATATGTGCTATTCTATTTAAGCTGATTGGAGATATCGCGGGATGGAGCAGTCTGGTAGCTCGTCGGGCTCATAACCCGAAGGTCGTTGGTTCAAATCCGGCTCCCGCAACCATAGTAAACCCTTGAATTTTAAACATTCAAGGGTTTATTTTTTTAGCCCAAAAACAGCCAAAAATTCAACAAAAATTCAACAAGCCGATTTTTTCTGTGCTAAAAAACCGGCTTTGAGTCTTTATATATCAAGTATTTCGCTTATTTTTACGCTTCTGCATTCTTTCATAGAAATATTTGCAGCCATACCGATACCTGCGGACATTCCGCCTGCTCTTGTATCAGCAATCTGTCCAAGCGGATCACTTTCAACGCCATTGATTATATCATCAAGCATCTTTATGTCCGAACCGCCATGTGAACCTTTCTTTTTAGGTATTGTAATTTTCTGAACCTCTCCTGATGGGAAGAAAATTTCAAGTTCGTTGGCAACTGCACCGCCGTACATACCGCCACCGTGTACTACTCTGAATTCTGCTCTTGCTTTAGTACCGTTGAATACAATTTTTGCTCCTTCATATGGAGAGTGAGCAGTAAGTGAATAGCTGACAACTGTTCCTTTTTTGTATTTGATACTAACGCTTACTGTATCTTCAATATCTATTTCTTCTGAAAATACACACTTATCTCTTATGTAACCACCGCTGTCCTCACAGTCAAAGTAAAGCTGTTTATCCGTTTCATTTGCACATACATCATAATAATACTCACAGGTATTCTTTGCAGGACATCCAAAACAACGCTCATTTTTCTTTCTTGAAGTATCGCCATAAACTCGTTTTGTTCCAAATGCGTTTACAATTTCAGGTTCGTCATCTAAGAACCAGTTTAACAAGTCAAAATGATGAGTTGATTTATGTATTAAAAGTGAGCCTGAATTTTTTCTTTCTCTGTGCCAGCGTCTGAAATAACTTGCACCGTGGTCTCTGTCTAACATCCACTCATAATGAACAGAGCATATATCACCAAGTATGCCTGACATCAATATCTCTTTGAGTCTTTCAAAATGATTCATATATCTGCAGTTAAAAGTTGTAGTAACCTTATGACCACTCTTCTTTTCCGCATTATATATTTTCATAAACTTTTCCGGTGTTGTTGTAAGAGGTTTTTCACTTATTACATCACAGCCAAACTCTAAAGCACGAACAATATACTCATCGTGTGTGCAGTCTATACTTGTAACAATAACTGCATCAGGCTTGATTTCATTGAGCATTTCATCAAAGTCTTCATAAATAGGAATGTCACAGCCCGTCATTTCAACTGCTGTCTCTGCTCTTTTTCTGTCAATATCATAAACACCACATATTTTTGCACAATCTGAATATTTATCGCAGATTGGTTTGAGATATGCATGTGTTCCTCTTGAGCCTGTGCCAACAAAAGCAAACTTTTTCATTTTAAAATCTCCTTAGCTGAATCCATATCAACATATAAAATAAAGTTTTTGTGTTCCTTTAATTTTGTTGCAGGAACTAAAGGTGTGATTTCTTTTGTGTGAATTGTTTTTTCGATAGCAGAAGCTTTAACTGCGTATGGGACGCAAGAAATAATTCTTTCACAGCTCATAATCTGGTGAACTGTCATTGAAACTGCCTGTTTTGGAACATCGTCAAATGTTTCAAACCAACCTTCACCCATCTGCTGCTTTCTGCAAGCTTCATCAAGGTTTACAACAATATATGATTCTTTTGTATCAAAATCTGCCGGTGGATCGTTAAATGCGATATGTGTATTTTCACCGATACCGATTAAACCTACATCGATAGGTGATTTTGTGATTTCTTCTGTTAAATTTTTAATACCTTCAACTGTACCGTCAACAAAATGAGCTTTTTTAAGTGTTGGTACGAAATCAACAAATCTTTCCTGTAAATATTTTCTGAAGCTTGCCTTATGTGTAATAGGAAGGTCAACATATTCATCAAGGTGGAACATTTCAACCTTGCTCCAGTCAACATCTTCATTTACAAGTGCTTTGATTGTGTCAAACTGTGACGCACCTGTAGAAAGTGCAATTCTTGCACATCCTTTTTCTGCAATACATTTTCTTAAAATTTCCGCTGTTTCTTTAGCAGCACTTTTTCCTAACATTTCAGGATTTTCACAAATTCTGATTTCCATTTTTTTCTTCCTCTCTTAATATAAATTTATTTGTAAATGTCAATCACATAAAAGCTTTAACACTGCTTTTCCGAAGCACTATATATACCTTGACAAATAGATTATACTATGATATATTCAAAAAAGTAAAGTGACATTTTTGTCTTTTAAAAAACTATTTTGCACTTTTGCATTTTGTTGTTTGCTTTAAATTCAGGCTTATTTTTCATTAGTCAGGATTTTATTGCATATTAGAGCATATTTTTGGAGGTAGCTTATATGAAAGAATTGTTTTCACTTGAAAAATTGTCTATAGAACCTAAACAAATAAGCTTATATGTTCCTCCAATTGTATGGAAAGGTGATTCAGTTGGCCACATAGGCATCAATGATTTATTTTTCTTTGTTCTTGAAGGTGAATGTTTCTTAAGTATAGATTCTGAAAACTATATCATCAAACCTGGTCAGCTTGCATATCTCCCCAAAGGAAAAAAAAGAGCCTACACCCATGTTTCCAAGTCTTTTTCTATGTATGAAATGGCTTTTTCTGCAACCTGTGGTGACAGAAATCTTATGGAATTATTAGGTCTTACTGAAGATAATTTTGTTGTCAGCATAACAGACACTCAAAAAATCAGTTCACTTTTTGAAAGCTCTCACAGAAAAGAAATGTACAAAAATCCTTTATACGATATAGGATGGTGCGCAAACATAATCAACATTATCCGTATGTATGCCAATGAAAGACAGAAACAGGATAACCCTGAAAGTCATTTATTCAAGCCTGTTCTTGATTATATGTCTGCACATTACCATGAACCGTTAAAAACAGAGAACTTTGCTTCTCTTGTACATATGCAGACAACTTACTTTATAAAAAGATTCAAAAAGAATTACGGGCTCCCCCCTATTGCCTATTTTAACAGAATGAAAATGTATAAAGCTATGGGTATGCTTTCAGGTACAGACTTGCCTATAGAACAAATTTCAAAGAAAGTCGGTATAACAGATACCTCATATTTTGCAAGGGTGTTCAAAAAATACTGTAATATAACACCAAGTCAGTACCGGGCAGAATTCAAACAGGAAAAAATTCCTGATGATATAACATATGTATAAATCAAAACCACTAGTAAACTAGTGGTTTGCACCACCCCTATAAGGGGTTTTTGCAGGCTTAACCCCTACAAGGGGCTTCGAAGCCTGACACCGCATTACAATCACAGGCAGCCGCTCACGTGCGGCTGTCTTTTTTGCCT
>JAZROD010000044.1:0-146366 GCA_045648505.1 Clostridia bacterium
AATATTTCCTCTTTCGTTTCTTTTGTATAGTTGTTGAATTTCTGTCCTTTTTTAGCCATAATTAAAAACCTCCTATGGTTTTATTATACCATAAGAGGTTTTCGTTTTTTATTTTTTGTGAACTAAATGGGGTTCACTTCAAATTCAAGGAGTTTTTTATTATCCAAGTATTTCTCGAAGAGGCTTCGCGCTTGAATCTTTTTCTGCACCTAGATAACCCTTTGGTGCTTTTTTCTGTATTTCAACATACATAACTTCATTAGGTTTAAGGCAGAAAGGCACTTTTAGTTTTCCCTTATCTGAATTAAACACTTTGAAAGAATATTCAGGTGTGCTGTGTGCTTTAAGCATTTCAAGCTGAACCTCTGAAAGATTATCAGGATATCCCATTTCAATCCATGTTTCATAGGCACTTCCCTGATGTTCTTTGATTACGCCGAAGGTTGCAATATATTCGCCCTCTTCAACATCAAAGCACATAACATCTTCAAAATCAGGCTGATTTTCCACATCTAATTCCTTGTGATTGTATAGAACTGCTCTTATTACATTATTTTCCTTTGTTGCACATACATCGCAAAGCATTGGAGGTTCTTTTTCAAACTCTGCCTTATATAAATCACCTCTTAATTTTCTTAAAAACTTATATGCATTATAAGTAGCTTTTTTAATTCCATCACGGGTAATCATTCCGTAAGTGCATGAATAAGGTGTGAATTTTGCACCATATTCTTCAAAAAAGTCAGAAACAACCCAATATGCAACAGAATCACAATAATTCATAACAGAAAGCATTTCCTTGGCAACAGAGCTTGCACCGAAATGAAGGTCAACCGTTGGATTTAAGCTCCAGCTAAGATCAAGAGACGGGTCTAAATCCCAATCAATATCGCTTTTGGATTTTGCAGACTGGGTATTCCATTCTGTCCAGTGAATTTCAAGGTCAGGATGGTTTGAATTTTTTACAATTTCATAAACCTCTTTAAATCTTTCTCTTATGTATCTTCCTGTTTCATAAGGTGCTTTTCTTCTGTCAGGGAATTCGCACTGGTCACCAACTGGATATGCGTGAGTTGTTACAAAATCAAGTGGAACATCCTTTTCTGTGCAATAATCTATTATATCTTTTATATGTGCTCCACCTGCAGATGCAGGTCCGCCAACTCTTAAATCCTTATTTACTGCCTTTACCGCTTTTGCAGAATATGTATACAATTTATAGTATTCTTCCATATCATAAGGCCAGAAGCCTGAAATATTCGGCTCATTCCATACCTCGAAGTACCATTTTTTAACTTCTTCAAGCCCGTATCTGTCAACCATATGACTTACAGATGCATAACAAAGATTGTACCACTCGTTATAGTCCTTTGGTTTTGATACATTCATATTCCAACGAAAGATTGTTTTATCTTCACTCGCAAGTTCAACAGGCATTGCACCAAGCTCAACAATAGGTCTTATTTCAAGTTCTTTCAGATTGTCAAACAATTCATCCATTGCCTGCCATCTGTATCTTATTTCGCCTTTATCATCTCTTATAACAACGCCCATTTCATCGTGAAAAAGTCCGTGAAATCTTACATATTCAAAATGCATTTCTTCCTGAAGCATTTTAAACTGATTAAAATGTCTTCGTCTTAAAAGTTCATATGCTCTGCCTGCTGATATGCTTTTAAATATGCTGTCCGGCATTTTATCTGATGTTTTTGTTAATTTAATCATCTGCTCATCCCTCTTTCGGTTTGATTTTACAATATCTTTCATACCAAGTCAACAGAAATGTTGCATTTGCAGTACAAATATGATATAATATCTCTATATAACTTAATTTAGAGAGGTACACTTATGTCCCAAAGACAGGATAAAATCAGAAATTTTTCTATTATTGCTCATATTGACCACGGTAAGTCAACTCTTGCAGACAGACTCCTTGAAAAAACAGGCGTTTTAACTCAAAGAGAAATGCAGGAGCAGGTTCTTGACAATATGGATCTTGAAAAAGAAAGAGGCATTACCATTAAGGCAAGAGCAGTAAGACTTAAATACAAAGCAAAAGACAACGAGGAATATATTTTAAATCTTATTGACACTCCGGGGCACGTTGACTTTAACTACGAGGTTTCAAGAAGCCTTGCGGCTTGTGAAGGTGCAATACTTGTTGTTGATGCGGCTCAGGGCATTGAAGCACAGACCCTTGCAAACACATATTTAGCCCTTGACCACGACCTTGAAATCGTACCGGTTATAAATAAGATTGACCTTCCATCTGCCCGTCCTGATTTCGTCAAAAACGAAATTGAAGATGTTATCGGCATTGAAGCTCAGGAGGCTCCTCTTATTTCTGCAAAACAGGGCATCGGCATTGAAGATGTGCTTGAAGAAATAGTTCAGAAAATCCCTGCACCAAGCGGTAATGAAGATGCACCACTTAAGGCTCTTATTTTTGACTCATACTATGACCAATATAAAGGTGTTATTGTTTATTTAAGAGTTGTTGAAGGTGAACTTAAACCGGGTATGAAAGTTCGCTTTATGGCAACCGGCAAAGAGTTTGAAGTTGTTGAAGCAGGATATCTCCATCCAAACGGATGCACTCCTTCACAAAGCATTATGGCAGGTGAAGTAGGCTACCTTGCGGCAAGTATTAAAAATGTTCAGGACACTCAGGTTGGTGATACTGTTACAGATGCAAACAATCCAACTACAGAGGCACTCCCCGGCTACAGAAAGGTTAACCCTATGGTTTACTGCGGTATTTACCCTGCAGACGGTTCTAAATACGGTGACCTTCGTGATGCTCTTGAAAAGCTTCAGCTTAACGATGCATCTTTAAGCTTCGAGGCTGAAACATCTGTTGCTCTTGGTTTTGGTTTCAGATGCGGATTTTTAGGACTTCTTCACATGGAAATTATTCAGGAAAGAATTGAAAGAGAATTTAATCTTGATATTATTACAACTGCGCCATCGGTTATTTATAAAATCATCAAAACCAATGGTGAAATAATGAATCTTGACAATCCTACAAATATGCCAAACCAAACAGAAATTGATTATATGGAAGAGCCTATTGTTTCAGCATCTATTATGCTTCCTACAGAATATGTGGGCAACATTATGGAGCTTTGTCAGGAAAGACGCGGAACATACATTAACACAGAGTATTTAGATACTGACCGTGTTACTTTGAAATATGAGCTTCCATTAAATGAAATCATATATGATTTCTTCGATGCTTTAAAATCAAGAACAAAAGGTTATGCATCTTTTGACTATGAATTAAAAGGCTATGAAAAATCAAACCTTGTCAAGCTTGACCTTATGCTTAACGGTGATGTGGTTGACGCCCTTTCATTCATTGTTCATACAGAAAAAGCATACCCAAGAGCAAGAAGAATTGCGGAAAAACTTAAAGAGGTTATTCCAAGACAGCTCTTTGAAATCCCAATTCAGGCTTGTATAGGAAATAAAATCATTGCAAGAGAAACTGTTAAAGCTATGAGAAAAGACGTTCTTGCAAAATGTTACGGTGGTGACATCACAAGAAAGAAAAAGCTTCTTGAAAAGCAAAAAGAAGGTAAAAAGAGAATGCGTCAGGTAGGTACTGTTGAAGTTCCACAAGAAGCATTTATGTCAGTTTTAAAATTAGATTAAAATACGGGCGACCACACAGGGTCGCCCCTAAATTTAGAGGTGATATTATGGATTTTGAAATTATTGATTTTCACACCCACCCTTTTGACGATTTAAATACAAACATCTGCAATTACAGAGACCATATTCCTATGGATGCCGACAGTACCGTTGAATATCTTAAAGGTATGGGTATTTCAAAAATATGCGGAAGTGTTGTAAGCTGGGATACTTACGGCAAAGCAGATTTGGATGCACTTTATTTAAGAAACAACAAAGCTTTAGAGCTAAAAGAAAAGTATGAAGGCTTTTATGTGCCGGGCTTTCATGTTCATCCTGCATTTGTTAAAGAATCTCTTGAAGAAATTGAAAGAATGCACAAAAAAGGTGTTAACTTAATAGGTGAGCTTGTTCCCTACTGGGATGGATGGAGTGATTACTCCTGCAAGGAATTTGCTGAAATTTTAGACCTTGCAGATAACTATAATATGGTTGTTAATTTTCATAATATGACCGATGATGATCAGGCGGACAAAATGGTTAAAGAACATAAAAACATAACCTTCGTTGCGGCACATCCGGGTGAAAAAGCAAGATTTTTAAGACATCTTGAAAGAATGAAAATCAGCGAAAACTATCATCTTGATTTATCCGGTGGCGGTCTTTTCAGACAGGGAATGCTCCGCTATGGTATTGACAAGTGCGGTGTTGAAAAATTTATTTTCGGCTCGGACTATCCAACCTGCAACCCTGCAATGTTTATAGGCGGTGTACTTTTTGACTCTCTTATAACAGACAAAGAAAAAGAAATGATTTTTTCAGGAAATACAAAAAGAATATTAAAGCTATAAAAAAAATCCTTTGTGGAATTCCACAAAGGATTTTTAATTATATTCCAAAAACATTTTCAATTTCAAGACCTGCTATATGACGCACATCATTTATAAGTTCAATTCGAGGTGCAGTAAGCACTCCTTCTTTTTCACTTAATTTTATAATGTGTATTCCTGTATATCCAAAAGCGATTGAGTTGCACACGAAAGGTACAGGCAAGTTAAGAAGATGTGAAAGCGCGGCAGTTGATGAACCTCCATGACACGCCATAACAACATTTTCTGTGTTGACTTTCTTAGTTCTGTAGTATTTTCCTTCTCTTTCGTAGCCAAGCTCTGAAAGCCATTTATCAAGGTCGCCTGCAAGACGAAGAGCACTTACTTTAAATTTATTTTTAAGAAACGGTTCTTCTTCCGCCCAGTTTGCGTTCACAAGGCTATCTCCTTTTGCAACCATTTTTGAGCAAACTGTCCAAGGATGACCATTATCTTCAATAGGCTCACCATCAACATGTCCCCAACCTATTTCCTGCATAAAGTCGCATAAAACTACTTCCTTATTGTGAAGCTTTGCAATATGCTCAGCAGTTTCTGCCGCACGACCACATGAAGATGAAAAAACATGGTCGATTTTTTCGTTTTTAAGACGCTGTGCAGCTGCCTCTGCCTGTTTATGTCCAAGTTCTGTCAGGCAGTCATCCTCATAATTCGGATGCCCATGTCGAACAAATATTATTCTCATATTTATAGTCTCCTTATGTCCTTACATTTCCTTAAAATTATACCACACCAGTTTTTTATTGTCAAATAAACCGCCACATAACAACAAAGAAATATCCTTTGTGAATCACAAAGGATATTTCTTGATTTCATTTAAAAACTTTTCAACTTTAATTCCACTGTACTCTTTATCAATAATTTCTTTTTCGTCAAATACAGAAATAATAAAACCATTTTCAGTTACATAGTAAACACAAAGGTCAAAGTAATACCTTCCATTGTTCCCGCTGATAGGTAAAACAACTTTCATTCCTTCCGAAAGCAGAGGAAAATATTCCTTAAATACTGTATTGGCAATTATTGTTATCTCTTCGCCTGTTGAAAATATGTTTTTTGTATCCCTGATAACTCGTATTTTATATCCATAGAACTTTGCATATGATTTAGCAGAATATACAGGAACTTCTTCAACCACCTCTCCATATACAAAGGTGTCTGATTTTTCTGACAGTTCTTTTAATGTTGTTTTAGCAGTGCCTACTTCAACAAGTGGATTTACTTTATTAATGTCGCCATAGACTTGATATTGTGTTCTCATTTCTTTAATCTCTGACTCTGACAGTCTTTCTTCCTTTTCAGTCAAAGTTGAAATCATAAAAACTGCAACTACCACCAGCAAGATTAAAAACAGAAATTTTTTATTCATTTTCCTACATTATTTGCTATCTTGTTAAGCAACACTGTTAAAATAACAATTACACCGATAACAACAAATATACCAATCATACCTTTGCCCATATAGCCAAGATTACTTACAAAGTTCATTGGTTCAAAATTAAAATTCATATTAGTTCTCCTTTCTTATTTACCATAGTCTGCAATAAAATCATTCAGATTGTGCTGATTTACGACCGTAGTGTACATAGGGTACATAAGGAAGTAAAACAGTGCAAGCCGGGTGATTTTTTGCGGACTTAACCGAAGAAGTTAAGTATTAAACCACCTGCTATAACTGATGCAATCTGGCCTGATACATTAACGCCCATTGAGTGCATTAAAAGGAAGTTGCTTGAATCTTCTTTAAGACCCATTTTGTGAACAATTCTTCCTGACATTGGGAATGCAGAAATACCTGCCGCACCAATCATAGGATTCATTTTCTTCTTTAAGAAAATATTAAGAATTTTAGCAAAAATTACACCGCCTGCAGTATCTACTACGAAAGCAACAAGACCAAGACCTAAAATAAGAAGTGTTTCAGGTGCTAAGAATTTGTCTGCCTGCATCTGTGATGCAATTGTGATACCAAGGAAAATTGTAATAAGGTTTGCAAGAACTTTCTGTGCTGTTTCAGAAAGGCTGTTTAAAACACCGCATTCTCTTATTAAGTTACCAAACATTAAGAAACCTACAAGTGCAACTGATGCAGGAGCAACAAGACCTGCAATTACAGTAATGATAATAGGGAATAAGATTTTTGTTGTCTGTGAAACCTGTGTTGGCTTATATTCCATCTTAATCATTCTTTCTTTTTTGGTTGTAAGAAGTTTGATTACAGGTGGCTGAATGATTGGAACAAGTGCCATATAAGAATAAGCTGCAACCATTATTGCACCAAGATATTTTGAGTTGAGTGCCTGCGCAACAACGATAGATGTAGGACCGTCTGCCGCACCGATAATTGCAATCGATGCTGCATCATTAACATCAAAGAAAATTGATGCAAGACAAAGTGTGAAGAAAATACCAAACTGTGCCGCTGCACCGAAAATCATAAGCTTCGGATTTGAAAGAAGTGGTCCGAAGTCAATCATAGCACCGATACCGATGAACAAAAGAAGTGGGAAGAGCTCGTTTGCAATACCTGCATTATAAAGTGTTGTAAGAACGCCCTCGTGTCCGATTGCACCTGATAAAGGTAAGTTTACAAGGATAGCACCAAAACCCATTGGAAGAAGAAGAGTTGGTTCCATATCCTTTTTGATTGCAAGGTATATTAAAATACCACCGATTACCCACATAACCACCATCTGCCATGTGAGGTTTGTTACATTGCCGAAAACTGACAACATTTCGCTTAAAAATTCCATTTCATAACATCCTTTCGTTATTTATATATAAAAAGCAAGACTTTTACTGCACATATACGCACAATAAAAGTCTTGCCATTTAATACTCATGCGGACGGTTCCCCGTCGTTCTGACGCAAAGAGCAACAGTTTCCTGTCGGCTACTCCCTTTTATTTGTTTTTTAAATATTCATCTATTGCTTTTGCAGAAGCTTTTCCTGCACCCATCGCAAGAATTACAGTTGCTGCACCTGTTACGGCATCTCCACCTGCAAAAACACCTTCAAGTGAAGTTTTGCCTGTTTCAGGGTCTGCAATAATTCCGCCCCAGCTTTGTGTTTCAAGACCCTTAGTTGTTGATGTAACCAATGGATTTGGTGTCTGCCCTATTGCAATAATTACATTTTCAACATCTATTATATGTTCAGAGCCTTGTTTTTCAACAGGTTTTCTTCTTCCTGAGCTATCTGCTTCCCCAAGCTCCATTTCAACACATTCAAGACCTGTTACCCAGCCCTGTTCATTTCCGTGAATCTTTTTAGGATTGTTAAGAAGCATAAAGATAATTCCCTCTTCTTTGGCGTGGTGCACTTCCTCTTTTCTTGCAGGCATTTCTGCCTCGCTTCTTCTGTAAACAATATAAACTTCTTTCGCACCAAGTCTTTTTGCACATCTTGCAGCATCCATAGCAACATTACCGCCACCGATTACCGCAACTTTATCCCCTATAAACACAGGTGTGTCATATTCAGGGAATTTATATGCTTTCATAAGATTTATTCTTGTTAAAAATTCATTTGCAGAATAAACACCGTTTAAATCTTCGCCCTGAATTTTCATAAACGAAGGAAGACCTGCACCGCTTCCGATGAAAACCGCATCAAAACCATCTTCAAACAAATCCTTAACATCAAGTGTTTTACCCACAATGGTATTTGTTTCGATTTTAACGCCGTGGTCATAAAGCTTGTTTATTTCTGTCTGCACAAGGTCTTTTGGAAGTCTGAATTCAGGAATTCCGTAAACAAGAACACCGCCAACCTTATGGAATGCTTCAAAAATTGTTACCTCGTAGCCCATTTTGGCAAGGTCTCCTGCGCAGGTAACACCTGCAGGTCCACCACCTACTACGGCAACTTTTTTACCATTTTTATTTATTTTGAGTTTTTTTGGAATACAATTTTCAATAAAGTAATCTGCAACAAATCTTTCAAGTCTGCCTATTGCAACAGGCTCACCTTTTTTGCCTCTTACACAATATTTTTCACATTGATTTTCCTGTGGACAAACTCTTCCGCATACTGCAGGAAGGGTACTTGTTTCACTGATTTTATAATAAGCTTCTTCGTATTTCTTTTCACAGATAAGCTTTATAAATTCAGGAATTTTTACATTTACGGGACATCCCTCAACACAAGGCTTTGTTTTGCAGTTTAAACATCTCGCTGCTTCTTCAAGTGCCATTTCTTCGGTATATCCCAAAGAAACTTCAAGGAAGTTCTTATTTCTCACATCAGGTGCCTGCTCCGGCATTCTTACTTTTTTATCAGACATATTAGGCATTCTTCATACCCTCCATTCTGCAAAGATGCTTTTTAAGAGCTTCTGCCTCGTGATTTTTATAGTTAAGCTGGCGTCTTATCGCCTGATCAAAGTCAACTAAGTGTCCGTCAAAATCAGGACCATCAACACAAGCAAACTTTGTTTCTCCGCCAACTGTTATTCTGCATCCTCCGCACATACCTGTTCCGTCTATCATAACAGGGTTCATGCTTACTATTGTTTTTATGTTATGCTCTTTTGTTAAAAGAGATACAAATTTCATCATAGGAAGAGGTCCGATTGCAATAACTAAATCATATTCATTGCCTGCTTCTATCATTTCTCTCAACGCATCTGTTACAAAACCTTTTTTGCCGTTTGAACCGTCATCGGTTGCTATGATACATTCTTCGGAAATCTCTCTGCATTCTTCCTCAAGAACAATAATATCTTTATTTCTGAAACCGCAAATCATATGCACAACTGCACCAAGTTCCTTAAGCTTTTTAGCCTGCGGATATGCAATTGCAGTACCAAGACCGCCGGCAACAACTGCAACGCGCTTATATCCTTCAAGTTCAGAAGCCTTTCCAAGCGGACCTGCAAAATCAAGAAGAATATCTCCCACATTGAGTTCACCAAGTTCGTAAGTGCTTTTGCCCACTTTCTGGAAAATTATTGTAATACTTCCTTCTTCTCTGTCAAAGTCTGCTATAGTAAGTGGAATTCTCTCTCCGGTTTCGTTAACACGGAAAATTATAAACTGACCCGGCTGAGCCTTTCTTGCAATAAGAGGCGCATATACTTTTAAAAGTGTAACCTGGTCATTAAGAACTTTTTTGTATATTATTTCATTTTTCGTATACACTTTCTCGCCTTCTTTCATATTAACTTATATAGTTTACTACAAATCTATGATATTTTCAATCATTATTTAATTTTTTTATTGAAAAATACACAAAATGTGTTAAAATATATGTTGGATGTGAAAATATGATTGAATTTAAACCTGTTGACTTGAAATATGCAGAGCAGATGGCTTTGTATATAAAAGACGAAAAAATAAATGAATACGGAATTATTCCCACCTTTACTTACTCAGGTGCAGATAACGCTCACTTTTGTATTAAAGATAACTGTCTTATATCAAGATTTTTTGATGACGGCAAACATTTTTACTGCATTTCAGGTGAAAAAGATAACTTTCCGATGCTTTTAAATGAGCTTAAAGAAAAACTTGGTAATGTTCTTCTTTACAATCTTACCAAAGAAAAACTTGATTTTCTTTTGACACATTTCCCTGATGCGAAGGTTGACGATAAGGGTATCGGTCAGTATGACTATCTGTATGAAATAAATGATTTTCTTAATTTAAGTGGTAAGAAAGTACGCCACAAAAGAGAAAATTACAATAAATTTATAAACAACTATAATTTTGTTTACAAAGAGCTTACAAAGGATAATTTCCAGGATTGTTTCTCGGTGTTAACAAGCTGGTGCAAAACAAAAAGTTGTGTAAACTGCGAATACGCCTGCGAGCACGCAGTTTTAAGATATATATTCAGCAATTATGATTCTTTGCCCGTCAAAGGCGGAATAATGTATGAAAATGACCTGCCGATTGCATTTTTTGTGGGCGAGGTTGTGGGTGATTGTCTTATGGGATATCACCAGAAAACTCTGCACGGCTATACAGGCATTGGCTATGCAATTTATATTGAGGCAATCAAAAACACTTTTTCAGATTGTAAGTATTTCAACTTAGGACCTGATATCGGCATTGAGGGTTTAAGACAGTTTAAAAGGCAGTTTAAACCCTTTGAGCTTGTGGAAAAATATATTATGGAGATTTAATTATGACAAACTGTGAAGACTGTGCATACTATATGTACGATGATTATTATGAATGTTATGTTTGCTCCGTCAATCTTGACGAGGACGAAATGATGCGTTTTTTAAGCGGCAAAAACTTTGATTGCCCCTATTATAAAAACGGCGATGAATATTCTGTAGTAAGAAAACAGAACTGAAAAATATGTAAAAAAACATTGATTAATTGACATATTTATGATAGAATTTATTAAATGTAATAAGAAAGGCAATGACAGAATATGAATAACAAATTAAATAAAATCGGTATTTTAACAAGCGGCGGTGATGCTCCGGGTATGAATGCAGTTATTCGTGCCATCACAAGAACCGCTATATATAACGGACTTGAGGTTGTTGGTATTCAGGAAGGCTACAACGGTCTTTTAAGAGGTGAATACGAAATCCTTGATGCAAGAAGCGTTGGTGACATACTTCAGAAAGGCGGAACATACTTAAGAACCGCCCGTTGTGAGGAGTTTAAAAAACCTCATGTTGTTTTAAGTGCAGTTGAACAAGCAAGAAAAATCGGCCTTGACGGTCTTATCGTTATCGGTGGTGACGGTTCCTTCAGAGGTGCGAGAGATTTAACAAGAGCAGGTCTTCCTACCGTCGCAATCCCGGGTACTATTGATAACGATATTTCATGCAGTGAATATACAATAGGTCTTGACACCTGTCTTAATACAGTTAAAGAATGTATTGATAAATTAAGAGACACCTCTATGAGCCATAACAGATGTTCAGTTGTTGAAGTTATGGGTCACGGTGCAGGCTATATAGCAATCTATGCTTCAATCGCCTGCGGTGCAGACTGCGTTCTTATTCCTGAAATACCTTTCAGTATCAGTGAAGATGTTATCGAAAAAATCAAAGAAGGACATAAAAAAGGCAAAAAGCATTGTATTGTTATTGTATCTGAACAGCTTTTAGACCCTTCAGAGCTTGCAAAAACAATCGAAGCTGAAACAGGTATGGAAACAAGAGCAACAATCCTCGGACATATTCAGCGTGGCGGTATTCCTACTATGCGTGACAGAGTTATTGCCAGCCAGATGGGTGCAAAGGCTGTTGAGCTTCTCCTTGAAGGCAAATCAAACAGAGTTGTTCGTATGACAAAAGGTGAAATAAGCGATATTGATATTGAAGAAGGTCTCGCAATGAAAAAAGAACTTCCTAAAGAACTTATTGACCTTGCAAATATGTTAAGCATCTGATGATCAGGCACAACAAAGTTGTGCCTTTATTTCAATAAGGAGGGTGAATATGAATCTTAACAAAAAAATTTTCACTCAGATTTTACTTATCACATGCCTTACAGTTATATTCTATGTTTTTATTCAGAACTTTTCTTCTGTATGGCAGGGTCTTAAAATCATAGCCGGTGTTTTTGCGCCAATTATACTTGGCGGTTGTATGGCATTTATTGTTAATCTTCCTATGTCTTTTATCGAAAAAAAGCTTTTCAGAAAAAAGGCTTTAGCAAAACATAAATGGCTCAGAAAAATCAAAAGACCTGTTTCATTAACCCTGGGATGGTTATTTATTTTATCTATTTTCACCATTTTTCTCATGCTCATTATCCCTGAACTTTATAAGGCGATTATGAATTTCTCAAGATTACTTCCATACTATATGGATTCATTTGGTTATAATGTGACAAAATGGCTTGATACATTACATCTCAATGCCCAGAATCTCAGAAACTTTGACTGGAATTCATTAAGCACAAAGATTGCAGATTATATTCAGAATGCAGGAACTGCCCTGGTTGGTAAAACAGTTACAATCACAACAGGCGTTTTTTCAACACTTTTAAATCTTCTTCTTGGTTTTGTTTTCTCTTGTTATTTCCTTGTTTCAAAGGAATCTCTCACAAAACAACTCCAGAAGCTTTATGCATCAATCGTCAAACACAAAACTTTTGACAACACTATGGTTGTTTTAAGCCTTGCAAATGAAACTTTTTCAAAGTTTTTAGTAGGCCAGTGTGCAGAAGCAGTTATTCTCGGTGTTCTTTGCTACATCGGTATGTGCATTTTCAGAATTCCTTATCCGATTATGATTTCTTCACTTATAGCAATTACAGCGCTTATTCCTATTTTCGGTGCATTCATTGGTACTGCACTGGGTGCATTTTTAATTCTTCTCATAAGCCCTGTAAAAGCTTTGTGGTTTGTTATTTTCGTGCTTATTCTTCAGCAGATTGAATCCAACCTGATTTATCCTAAAGTTGTTGGCAAATCTGTTGGTCTTGATGGCGTGTGGGTATTATTTGCAGTTACTGTAGGCGGAAGATTTTTCGGTGCTTTAGGCCTTTTGATAAGCGTTCCGGTTTTCTCCATAATCTACTGCCTTATAAGAGCTTATGTTCACACCAAAATTGAAGAACAGAAACCAAAGCCAATCACTGCAGAAACAAATAAAGAGGAGCATCCTTAACGGAGCTCCTTTTTTTCTGCTTTATATATGATGATTATACAAAAGGAGGTTGATTTTTCAACCTCCTTAAATTATCAGAAATATCTCTTTAAAAGACCTTCAAGACCTTTACCATGTCGAGCTTCGTCACAGAAATCCAATCAGAAAGCCTTTATTTATGCGGGTTTGCGAGTTCTTGGTGTTGAATTTGCCCACCGTTTGCCCACAAGATTTTTTTGCCCACAGATTGTCGTTGCATCTGTTTTATGGTCATATTATAGCATATTTTGTAGAATAGTGCAAGAAATATATTTTAACATCCGAATATATCGATATCAGATTCCAATTCACATTTCCATTCATATTCTTTTATCCTTTTAAGCTTCGTCAAGTAATCATAATCATCTTTTGACCCATGATAATAGCAAATGATTTTTGCATCAGGATTTATAGAGTTTAAAACCTCAAAATCAGCAAAACCTAAAGAGTGACCTATTATATATACTACATCGTAATGCTCCTTACGTAAGGTCTCTATTGTCTCTTTCCGCAATTCTAATGAACTTTTACTCTTTTCATCCAGCAACGCAAAAACTTTATCTTCGTTTTCAGATATTTCTGCAGACACTTCATCAAAAAATCTTTTCAGAAAATGTCGTTCAACTAGATTCCCTTCCATGTCTTCTTCATAATATCCCATCATTTCAGCAAAGCCATGTTTGTCTTTACTAAAATGTTTCATAGTTGGATATTCATAATCAACAACAGAAGTTTTCGCATCATCTAACGCACCACTGCCTATTGCAATGTTATCATTTATGCTTCCATGTATGTGTATAACATCTTTTTTCTTATAAACAATCTCAACAGTGTTTGTATAGTTAAAATTAATTATTTTATTTGACTTATTAATAATTGCAGACACCTTTTTAAACGGAGCAATTTCCGTTAGCATAACATCATTACATGTTATTCTTAGATATTCCAAAAAGTCATTTTCAAATTTTTTCAACAAATTTATGTACGAAATGATTTTTTCATATGTTTCATTAAACGCATCTGATGAATAATTATAATAATCAACCTCACCATATTCGTTCAAACCATAGTTCTGTATTATTTGATCAACTTCCTCTAAAACATCAAAATAATTGCGTTCATTCATAGCTTCTAACAGTAAATCTGCATACGTGTGTTCAATTTCATTCCAACTATTTCTGCCATTTTTAAAAATGTCATATTTTTCACTTAATACAGTATAGTCGTAATTTATAAATTCATCAAAATTTGTCGGTAGATTATGTGCTTTATCAAAGCCATTGCCTATAATTGTGAGAATTTCCATATCATGCCTCCCATAAAAATGTGCGACCTTGATATAAAGGTCGCACATTTTAATACATATTATAATTCATTCCATGACATATTGAGAGAAAAACCTCGACTAGTGTCCAATTTTGTTATAGCTGCTCTATTTACATCAACTACATCTCTAAAACTACGACCTTGCGCATATATTCCGCCTTTTTCTAATCGTTCAATTTCACGTTCAGCTGTATTTAAAATCATTTCATTGATTGCCAATGTGTCTTTATAACTACTCTCCGAAAGCATCTCAATTTGATGTTTTAAGCAAATCAAATAATGTTTAAATGCATCAGTTTCGTTGAAGGTAGTAGCCGATGGTTGAGCAGACGAATTATAGATTTTTGAAATGTACTCATTATAAAAGCCTTCATCAGTAGGTTTCATAGTCTTTAGATAATCGTTACTAAAAGCGAAATCCATAAATGACAATTTGTATTCAGATAAAGCTACGGGATAATACACCCATGTACTTCGTTTTTTCATTCCTTCCGCATCAATAAATCGATTTGTAAAACTCCTTACGTTCATCCATGTTCCGGAAGCAATAGCATCAACTTTTGTTAAAGATAATGGCAACATTTGATGATTACCATATCCAAAAATAACCTTTTTATTATTAAGCTTGAGGGATGCGCAAATCTGCAATACATTTGATAACCACAAAGGATTATCAATTAAATATTTTTTTTCAAAAGCTTCTGCAATTACATAGAATCCATCTACATCCCATTCTAAAATCTCTTGTAGTATCGGTTCTATTGTATCCTCACTTTGTGTTAAAAATTCTTTTGGAAACGTTAATGTCATATAACGGGGTTTATCATTCATTATTTTTTTTGCTGAGTTAACTAAAGATGTTGAACAACGCAACCAATTCTTCTGCCAATCACCATCATATTCTATAAGCATATTAGGAATTATATATGCAATAGTTCCAGCTATATCATTATATTTTTTTATTTCCAAAATCCTTGAGTCTACAATTGTATTATTACTTTGCGTAATTGTTTTCAAGTGATTATCCCAATACGAATATTTAGACAATCGTTTAGGTTCCGTCTTTGGACAATAACATTGAGGATCAAAAAGACGAGAAACATTATTCTTTTCGAATTCTTTACACCAAGATACCAATTGTGTTTCGGTCATATCTCTTGGGCTTAAGATTACAGTAGCTTCTCCCCATCTTTTTGCCAAATCAATTGTAAGACTTTTCATTCCATGTCCAAACTGAAGATATAAATCCATTAAAATTCACCAACCTTTACTAAATTGATAGTGTTTTTTCAACCGCATAAAACCAATCCAATGCCTTATTTGCACTTGGTGGTCTTTTACTAGGCTGTTTTTGCATTAAAGTTTGAATCAACCCCATAAGTTGTCCACTATCATCGCCCGGTATGTTAAAGTTTCGTGGAGTAACCGTAGCAGTTTTATACCAAATTTCATTCACGTCAAATTCTCTACCTGTAACAAAGGGATGTTGTCCAAATATTGATTCATAAATAACTACTCCTATAGAAAACAAATCCGCTTTACTATTTATCTTTTGTTTTTGATATTGAAACAACTCAGGCGCCCCATACCCCGGTGTATGTGGTCCAACTGCAATAGCTGTATATGTTAATGACGACAAATTAAGGTTTCTAGCAATCCCAAAATCTATTAAATGGAATTCGCCATCATTGTCACGAAGAATATTATCAGGTTTTATATCCCTATGAACAATACCAATCTTTTCAAGTTCACATACAGCTTTTAACAAGTATTCCATTAGTTTCAAAGATTCATCAAGAGATAAAACACCTTTTTTCAAATACTCTGAAAGACTCTGCCCACAGACATATTCTTCTAATATGTAATAATATTCTTCTCCATTGTATAGCACTGAATCGAACAGTAGCACTTTAGGCACACCAACGATATTATTCTGATTCACAATATCAATTTCCCGTTTGATACGCTCGTTCATTTCTTTAATTACTTTTAACATAATACTACCATGTTCATCTGTAGTTATGAGATAAACACTTTTTTGCCCCGATTCAGGAAATTTAGTGACGATACTAGCATTAGTATATTTTTTAAGTATTTGTTTAGCAATATTATCCATTATATTCTCCTTTGGCACTATTGATTCAAAATTCTTCCGATGCATTCGTTGATAAAAATTGAATTATAATTACTAAGTACTTTATTTTTTTTAGGAGCAAGCAATTTAGCAAAATTCAATTCATTATAAATATATAAGCCAAGTCCAAACTCACTTGCTTTATTCATAAAATCATCAGATAATGTATTTTTTCTTTTAATTAAAATTGAGCTTTCTGAAGCAAAAGTTTTATTTAATATAGCCTGCTGCATAACTTGGCTACAATTACATATTTTAGCTTCTACGGCCTCCACTTTTTTTATGCCAATCCAATCATTAGAATATTTTACCCATTTTTTATTTTTTCGATCTATCAATTCCGCATCATATAGCTTTTCTAAGGATAACAAAAGTTCTTTATAATTTAAAAATAAATCTGATATAATTTTTTGTGATGTTACTTGCCTGTGTGTCGCTATATAATATAAAACTTTTAAATCATTTACAGATAGAGAATTTCTATAATTATTCCAATTCTTATAACTTTCAGGATTATATTCCGCGAAGACTATATCCGGATAATTGTTATTTATTTTCGTTTCTAAAAATACAGCCAAATGGTTGTTTTTAGACTCTGTAAAATGATCTTTTCTATATTCCACAAATTCTTTTACCATATTTATTTCTTCACCTTTGGTTATGGTTCGAGATTTTATTCCTAACGCTTTATAACCATCGTATATTTCAATCACGGACATAGTTTCACCTCCAATTCTCTATATCATTTGTAGTATTTGGGTTTACATATTGAATTATTTCGCCGATATCACATTTTAACACATAGCAAATCCTAGCCAATACCTCAAAATCCGGTCTTTTGATTTTGTTGTTACAATATGAATTCAATTGCGTCCTTTGCAAATTTGCCATATTAGCTAATTTATTTTTACTTATGTTTCTTTGCTTCAAAACATTTTCAAGAGTGATTTGGAAATATCCATACTCTGTATTTATCGTCTCCATTCTATCACCTCTATAATATTATAACACATTATGTAAATAATTGCAACTGTAAATATTAACAGTTGCAATTATTTACACCTGTAACTATACAATTTTTAGTTTTTTATCAATCGCCATTCTTGCCATATCTGCCATATGTCCGGTTATATGTGTATAATACTTCAATGTAAATTCAAGTTTTGAGTGTCCTAACATTTCCTGAACATACCTTGGACTTATACCGCTCTCAGCTAATATCGTTGCATATGTATGGCGAAGATTATGAAACTTGAACGGAAGATGCAAATCATCTCTGATTATTCTTGCCAAAAACTTAATACTGTTATGTGTCAGCATTTCACCGTTTTCTTTTACATTGATTAAGTCATTTACCTCAATATAGTTTTCTTTATTTCGTTTAAGTCGTTCGGTGATGAAATTTCTTTTATATCCATCGCCATAGAGTTTCTTATTCTTTGTTTGTTGTTCTTTTAATTCCTTTAGGAATTTCACAAAGTTATCAGATATATTTATTGTTCTGTATGAGTTTTTAGTTTTGAGAGGGCAGAAACACCATTTTCTATCCTGATATAAAAGTTGCTTATTAACACTTATAGTTTTCTTTTCAAAATTCACATCACGCCATCGAAGTCCCATACATTCACTTTCACGAAGTCCGGTACTGAGAGCAATATAAAACGGGATTCTTACATTTGTATTTTCAAGTCGTTTGTACATAGCAGACAATTCGTCCGGTGAATATACTTTAATCTCTCCCATGTGTCTCGGATCGGGCGGTGGTGTAACATCATCAAATATATTACGCTTCATATATCTTTTCCTGTGGGCATAATCAAAAATACATTTTAGCGTTTTGAATAATCCTTTTACAAATTCCTCACTATATTTTTCTCCTTTTTCATTAACGAATCTTTCAAGCACTTTTTGCGTAACTGCATACATATAGAAATCACCAAATGCAGGTTTGAAATGATTCCGATACATAGAATCATACTTTTTAAGAGTTGCATAAGCTCTTGTTAGTTTCCCCTCAAGTTCAATAAATTCCTCATAAACCTCGTTAAAGGTTATTTTCTTGTTTTCGGGATAAATACCCGTTTCTTCATAGTCATTTACAAACTTTGTTAGTGCAAGTTGTGCTTCCTTTTTAGTTTTAAAGCCGCCTTTCTCGATTTGCTTGTTCTGACCTTCAACCGTGCTTACATATACCCGGTATGACCATGTTTTTCCCTTTCTTCTGATACTTCCTTTCATAATAAATCCTCCTGTAATATATTAAGGTTTCCCTTATTCACATTATACAGAAGTCTTGAAATCCTTGGTGCATCTGCGTTTGAACGCAAAATAAGGGATGACACAAGAAAATTCATCGTAAAAATTCCTTTCCCTTGTCTATCCCTTATTTGCCCTTAAATTATCATTTTTCTATGCAAAAATTTACCGTAGTTTCGTGACCAGGAAGTACACGAAACATTCAAGCCTAAAAATCGCATAAAAACAGGGGCTGAGAAACCTCAACCCCTGTATCAAATCGTATCTATTTGTATCTAATCTTATTTAAAATAGCGGTTTAAGAGACCCTCTAAACCTCTACCGTGCCTTGCCTCGTCACGGGCCATTTCGTGAACTGTGTCGTGGATTGCGTCAAGACCGTTCTTTTTAGCACAAGCTGCTAAATCGAATTTGCCCTGTGTTGCACCATATTCGCAGTCTACTCTCCATTTTAAGTTATCTTTTGTTGTAGCTTTCATATTTGGTTCTAAATCTTCACCAAGGAGTTCTGCAAATTTTGCAGCGTGTTCTGCTTCTTCGTAAGCAGCTTTTTCCCAGTAAAGACCAACTTCAGGATAGCCTTCTCTGTGAGCAATTCTTGCCATACAGAGGTACATACCAACTTCTGCACATTCGCCGTTGAAGTTTGCCATAAGCTGTTCAAAGATATACTTTTTATCTTCTTCTGAAATATCAGGATTGTTTTTTACTGTTTTAGCATAAACACCATATTCGTGTTCTGCTGCAAGTTTCATTTCTCCTACTACTTCGTTGAATTTTTCTGCAGGAACCTTACAAACAGGACAACTTTCAGGAGCTGCTTCCCCTTCATGCACATAACCGCATACTGAACATACAAATTTTTTCATAACTTTTTCTCCTTTTTTATCTTTAATTTTTACATTTTTTACAAAGTCCGGTGTAATACACCTCTCTTGTTTTTACATCAAACCCTTCAAGACATTCCCTTGCCAAATCTGAAAGTGGAAAATCGAAAAGCTTTCTGCATTTGTCACAAAGAAAATGACCGTGGACATCGTTAAATCCGTCCGCTCTTACCTGCTGTGAATCTATTGTCAGAAGCTTGATTATTCCACTTTCGGAAAAAAGCTTCAATGTGTTATAGACAGTAGTTTTGGAAAGAGTTGGCATTTCAGGAAGCAGATATTCGTATATATCTTCAACTGTAGGATGAGTTCTTACACTTAAAAGATATTCCATTATCTTCAGCCTTGTAACCGACGGCCTTATGCTCTTATCTGTGAGCATTGTTCTGGCATCCACGCAATCACCCCTTTTGTAACCGTTTCATTTTTGTAATGATTACAAATATAATATAACATACATTTTTCTGTTTGTCAACATTTTTTTACAAAAAAATAAACACCTGTGAAACACAAGTGTTTATTTGATTTGATTATTCGCAGTCTTCGCAATCTTCACAATCACAGCAGCAACCGAAATCAAATTTGATTTCTTCGCCACAGTTAGGGCAGATTACAGGTTCTTCTGAATCTAAAAGTTCACCATCAATGAAAACGCTGTCTCCGCAGTTGTCGCAAGAAAATTCATATACGTCATCATCATCTTCGAAGTCGAAATCGTCTTCGTCGTCATAATCGTCGTATTCGTCTTCATCGTCATAAACATATTCTTCAACTTCGCCTAAATCGTGGTCAATTTCGTCAACCTTTTCATCAAGTTCGTCAACATAATCTTCAAGATCTTCTACTCTTTCAGCTAATTCGTTAACCATTTCGATAAGCTTGAAGATAACTTTTGTTTCTTTTTTGCTTTCGTCTAATTCAAGACCTTCTGTAAGACCGTTTAAATATGAAGCAGTTTCTTTTAATGTACCCATTAAAATATCTCCTCTCTGATTTTTATTATGCTCTTTCCATGTATTCGCCTGTTCTTGTATCAACTCTGATCATATCGTTTTCGTTGATAAAGAGAGGAACCATGATTGTAGCACCTGTTTCAAGTGTTGCAGGTTTTGTAGCACCTGTAGCTGTATCACCTTTAACACCTGGTTCTGTTTCTGTAACTAAAAGTTCAACAAAGTTTGGTGGTTCAATACCGAACACATTTCCTTTGTATGAAAGGATTTTACAATCCATATTTTCTTTAACGAATTTAAGAGCATCGCCAATCTGTGATGCTGCGATAGGCATCATATCAAATGTTTCATTATCCATGAAATAGTAAAGATCGCCATCTACATAAGAGAACTGCATATCTCTTCTGTCAATGTGAGCTTTTTCACATTTTTCTGTTGGTCTGAAAGTTTTTTCAACTACGCCACCTGTAATAACGTTTTTAAGCTTTGTTCTAACGAAAGCTGCGCCTTTACCAGGTTTAACATGCTGAAATTCTACAATCTGATATACATTGCCTTCAAATTCAAATGTAATACCATTTCTAAATTCACCTGCTGATATCATAAGTACAAATCCTCCAATTAAAATTATTCTCTGTATATTCTATAACATATTTGCAAAAATTTCAAGTGTTTTTTACAATATTATAAGGTCTTTAGGTGTATTTTGTAAGCTTTCTGCCCCATTTTCTCTTACAATCACCGTATTTTCTATTCTTACACCGAATTTACCCGGCAAATAAATTCCCGGTTCTACTGTTACAACATCCCCTTCTTCAAGCACAGCTTCGCTTCTTGAAGAAATATTCGGATACTCGTGAATTTTAAGTCCTACACCGTGCCCTGTGCCGTGAACAAAATATTCTTCATAGCCGTTAACCTTTATTATATCCCGTGCAAGCGTATCTATTTCTTTCGCAGTTTTGCCTGCTTTTATTTCTTTCTGTGTTTCACCCTGGGCAATATGAACCACCTCGTAAACAAGAGCCATTTCTTCTGTTAAATCACCAAGAGCAACTGTTCTTGTCATATCACTGTGGTATCCTTTATATGTTGCACCGAAGTCCATTGTTATAAAATCGCCCTTTTTGAGCTTATAATCAGAAGGAACACCGTGAGGCATACAAGTGTTTACCCCTGCCACACAAATTGTGTCAAAAGAAGGTTTTTCGCTTCCTTTAAGTGCCATAACATAATCAATATGAGCCGCAATTTCTTTTTCTGTCATTCCTTCATCAATCACATTAAGGATTTCATAAAAAGTTTCATCTGCAATCTCTGCAGCTTTTTTCATATATGAAATTTCTTCTTCCGTCTTTCTTCTTCTGAGCATATCAAAGTTAACATCAAAAGGCGAAAGCTCCACCCCAAGATTTTCAAATCTTTTAACTGCACCATAGCTCATCTGCGGTTTGAAACAGATTTTCATATTATTTTCTTTAATGAATTCGCCGTGGTTTATTGTGTTTACAATTTCGCAGTCTTTAGTTTCTCTTTGGGCAGAAGTTATATATCTGCCATCGGTTAATATTATTTTTTTATCCTTTGATATAAGCACACCGCCTTCACCTGTAAAGCCTGTGAAATATCTCATATCTTCAGGCTCGGTGAGATATGCAAAACATCCTTCTTTTATATATGGAACTAATTTCTCCGTCATTTTATCCCCTCAAGTATTCTTTTATATGTTAATGAATCCATGTCCTGTGTTCCCGGAGATTCACAAATTATTGTAGGTGTAAGATTTTTCTTTGCAATAATTTCCGCAAACGGGTCAAAGCAAGGACCAAATGAATCGTCATCATAAACAATATGCTTCTTCTCTCCGCCTGCCGAAAATTCAATTCTGGTGAAGTGAACATGGAAGTTTTTACCTCTTTCTTCACCAAGTTCATTATGGATTTTGTTGCAGATATTTTCAAAGTCCTCTGCTTTGTTAAGAGAACCCATTTCTCTTGCATTTACATGGCCAAAATCTACGCAAGGAAGAAGATTTTCATCTATCTTACACAACTGTATAACTTCATCAACTGTTCCAAGCTGATTGATTTTACCCATTGTTTCAGGGCATATTCTTATATGGTCAAGATTTTCTGCTTTTGCAGCATCAACTGCTCTTTTTATAGTGTCCTCTGCAAGACTTAAAGCTTCTTCTCTTGATATTTTTGCACAAGAGCCTGAATGAACAACAATCCTTGTTGCTCCCATATAATCTGCCGCACGCAGAGTGCTTAAAATATAATTTATGCTGTTATCTCTTTTTTCTTCTTCAACAGAAGAAAGGCTTATAAAATATGGGGAATGAACGCTCAGGGAAACTCCGTTTTCCTTTGCATTTTTACCAAGCTCTTTAGCTGTTTTCTCTGTTATTTTAACACCTTTACTGCATTGATATTCATAAGCATTAAGACCTATTTCGTTCAGCCATTTCGGCATATCTGTTGACGCCTTAAAACCTTTATTATAAAAGTTATCGGGATTTCCCGCAGGTCCGAATTTAATCATTTTTTGCACCTCTTAATTATAGGTTTTTCCAGAATTCTTTTGAATTTTACAAATTGATTTTCTTTATCGCAGACAGGCTGAACAAGAATGGTTGTCATATTCTGTCTGTTTCCACCCCATACATCTGTAAAAATCTGGTCGCCCACAACTGCGATTTCTTCATTTTTAAGCTGAAGCTTTTCTATGGCAAGAAGAAATGGCTTTGCAGACGGTTTATTACCGTCACAAACCCAGTCAAGCTCAACACCATCTGCAAAGCTTTTAGCTCTTGCAGGAATATTGTTTGAAACAATGCAGGCTTTAAAGCCTTCATCTTTAAGCTTTCTGACAAAGGCTTTCGCTCTTTCATCTGCAGGTGTGTGGGGAATTACAAGTGTGTTATCTATATCAAGAATAAAGCCTTTTATACCTTTTGTTTTAAGATATGCAAGGTCTATATCTTCTATTTTGTCATATAATAAATCAGGATATAAAATTTTCATATCAAATCTCCTAAAATCATTTTTTATTATTTTATCATAAATAAAATCCTTTTGCAACAAGAGAGGTGTTTAAAATAGAAATACACGGATATTTTAATTCTCCCCCCTCCGAAAGAGAAGCAAGACACATAGATTACCCTGTTTTCGGTGACAAAGTAAAAAATTATTTTTTCACAACACCTATGCAAATAAAAGACACCGGAAAGAATTTAGTTCTTTCCTTCAAACGAAATGATAAATCCCCTTATTTACCTAAAGGGATGCTTGAATTTTTTCTTGAAAAATTCAAAAATCAAAAGGATAAAATAATTATTGAGCTTATGTTTTGTTGCACAGACGTAAATTTTTCTACAGGCGAGAAAATTTATCTTTCCCACAATCAGGCAACAATGAATTCTTTTACATATCAAAGTTCCATTTTTTACAACGAAGCAGATGATATTTTTTATTATACTTATGAAAAAGGCGGACTTCATATTGTGTGGATAGAAAACACCGAAACTCTTTTAAATAAGGTTAAAATTATAAAGCAATATGGCTACAAAGGAATATTTATAAGAGATGTCCCCCTTGCACTCGATGGAAACTGGGAAGCATTATATAAGATAAAAAAAGACTGATGCAAAATGCATCAGTCTTTCAATTTGTTACTTAAACTTTCTTTTTCTAGCTGCTTCAGATTTCTTTTTTCTCTTAACGCTTGGCTTTTCGTAGTGTTCTCTCTTTCTTAATTCTGATAAAACACCTGCTTTTGCACACTGACGTTTAAATCTGCGAAGAGCGCTGTCCAAAGATTCATTTTCTTTAATCTTTACTTCTGACATTTATTTCCCCTCCCTCCGCTATATGCATACCAAAAATTTGGTATCTATAACTCAAAAATTGTAACATTTATATATTACACTAAAATCTTGATTATGTCAAGTGCTTTTTTAAATAAGTTTTTCGCCCATATTCACTCCGCCGATAACGTGGAAATGAATGTGATGAACTGTCTGTCCTGCATTTTCTCCGCAGTTGTTGATTACTCTGTAGCCATTTTCACATTCAGGTAAAGTTTTTGCAACATCGCTGCAAACTTTTAAAATGTGACCAAGAAGTGCTTCATCTCCTGTTTCAATTTCTGCAAGTGATGAAATGTGCTTTTTAGGAACTACAAGAAAATGAACAGGTGCAACAGGGTTAACATCCTTAAATGCTATAACCTTATCATCTTCATATAAAATTGCACTTGGAATTTCTTTTTCAATTATTTTACAGAATATGCACATATGTTTTTCTCCTTATTTGAGTTGTGATTTAATAATTTCATCAACTTTTGCAATAGCTTCAGCGATTTTATCTTTATCCTTACCGCCGCCCTGTGCCATATCAGGTTTTCCGCCACCTTTACCACCTGCGATTGCAGTAACTTCTCTTATGATATTACCTGCGTGAACACCTTTGGCAACCGCTTCTTTTGTAGCCATTGCAACAAAAGTGATTTTATCGTCACAGTCTGATGCAAGCATAACTGCACAACAAGGATATTTTTCTTTGATACCGTCTGCAGTTGTCTTTAAATCATCTGCACTCATACCGCTGATATGTGCCGCAAGAACATCAACACCGTCAATATTTTTCATAGCAGATAAAATATCATTTGCTTTTGCATTGGCAGCTTTAGCCTTTAATGATTCAATCTCTTTCTGAAGAGCCTTGAGTTCATTTGCCATATTTTCTGCTTTTTTATCAATTTCATTTAAGAGATTTGTCTTTAAAACTGCTGCAGTTCTTTCAACAATTTCATCTTTTGACTTGATGTATTCAAGAACGCCTGCACCTGTTAATGCTTCAATACGACGAACACCTGCTGCAACACCGTTTTCAGAAACAATTTTGAAGAGACCTGCCTGTGCAGTATTTGTAAGATGTGTACCACCGCAGAATTCGATTGAATAATCGCCCATTGATACAACTCTTACAACATCTTTATACTTTTCACCAAACTGTGCAGTAGCACCAAGTTTTTTAGCTTCTTCAATATCAAGCTCCTGAACATTGATTGGCATAGCTTCTAAAATAGCTTCGTTTACTTTCTTTTCAACAAGCTTGATTTCATCAGCTGTCATAGCTTCAAAGTGTGAGAAGTCAAATCTTAAATGTTTTGATGTAACTTCTGAACCTGCCTGAGCAACGTGTGAACCTAAAACTTCTTTTAAAGCTTTATGGAGAAGGTGTGTTGTTGAGTGATTTCTGCAGATTGACATTCTGTTCTTCTTGCAAACTGAAAGTGTTGCAATATCACCCTTTGAAATTGAACCTTCTTCAACAGAAACAATGTGGAAATACACATCATCACCGTTTTTCTTTGTGTCAACAACCTTTGCTTTACCATTTTTAGTTGTAATTTTACCTTTATCGCCTGCCTGACCACCCATTTCTGCATAAAATGGTGATTCTTTTACGATTATGATACCTTCTTCGCCTGCACCGATAGCTTCAACTTCTTCGTTTGCGCTTACAAGTGCAACGATTTCAGATTCTGCTTCAAGACTGTTGTAACCAACAAATTTTGTTGCTTCTGCTTTAACATTAACTGCACTGTCATCATCCCAGCTCGAACCATCTTTTCTGCTTGCACGAGCAGTATCCTTCTGGATTTTAAGCTGTATGTCAAATTCTTCTCTGTCAACCTTAAGTCCCTGCTCTTCGCAGATTTCAACTGTAAGGTCGATAGGGAAACCGTAAGTATCGTTTAACTTAAATGCATCTTTACCATCTAATGTGTCTTTGCCTGCATTTTTTGTTTCTTCGATATATGTGTTTAAGATAGCAAGACCGTTATCAATTGTTTTTGAGAATTTTTCTTCTTCAATTCTGATAACTTTCTTGATATATTCTCTCTTTTCGTCAAGTTCAGGATAGCCCTGCTTTGATTCGTCAATAACTGTATCTGCTACATTATATAAGAATTCGCCTTTAACATTTAAAAGTCTGCCGTGTCTTGCAGCTCTTCTTAAAAGTCTTCTTAAAACATAGCCTCTGCCTTCGTTTGAAGGAATAACACCATCAGAAACCATCATAACTGTGCTTCTGATATGGTCTGTTATAACACGAAGTGAAATGTCTGTTTTTTCGTTTTCTTTATAATTTACACCTGCAATTTTGCTGATGTGCTTCATTGTGTTCTGAACTGTGTCAACTTCAAAGAGGTTGTCTACGCCCTGCATAACACAAGCAAGTCTTTCAAGACCCATACCTGTATCAATGTTAGGGTTTGCAAGTCTGTTGTAGTTACCCTCTTCATCTTTATCAAACTGTGTAAATACAAGATTCCATACTTCCATAAATCTGTCGCAATCACAACCAAGCTTACAGTCAGGTTTTCCGCAGCTGTATTTTGGTCCTCTGTCAACATGGATTTCTGAACAAGGACCGCAAGGACCTGTACCATGTTCCCAGAAGTTGTCCTCTTTACCCATTTTAACAACTCTTTCAGGGTTGATGCCGATTTCATTTACCCAGATATCTTTAGCTTCATCGTCATCTTCATAAACTGTAACCCAAAGAATGTCTTCAGGAATTTCCATAACCTTTGTAAAGAATTCCCAAGCCCACGCAATAGCTTCTCTTTTAAAGTAATCACCGAATGAGAAGTTTCCCAGCATTTCAAAGAATGTACCATGTCTTGCAGTTTTACCAACACATTCAATATCAGGTGTTCTGATACACTTCTGGCAAGTGGTAACTCTCTTTCTTGGAGGAACTTCTGCTCCTGTAAACCATTTTTTCATAGGTGCCATACCTGAGTTGATAAGAAGCAAACTTGCATCATTCTTTGGCACAAGTGAGAAGCTGTCAAGTCTTAAGCAGTCTTTTGATTCAAAGTAGCTTAAAAACTTTTCTCTTATTTCGTTTAATCCCATATAATTCATATTTCTCATCTCCGAAAAATTTATTTACAAACATACGAAATATATTATAACACCTTATCCCGAAAAAGTCAAAATATTTTCTTAAAACTATTGACTTTTTCTCGTGGTTTCTTTATAATATTTTACATACAAGGCTCTATCGTCTAATGGTTAGGACATCGCCCTCTCAAGGCGGTAATAGGGGTTCGAATCCCCTTAGAGTCACCAAGCCCTTTAAAAGGGTTATTTTTTTATCGAAAGGAGACTGTATCTATGGCGGAAAAAGAAAAACCGGCTTATTTAGGACACAGAGAACGAATCCGCGAAAAAATTGAAGAATTCGGCTTCGAAAATATGGCTGAAACTGATTTGTTAGAATATCTTTTATTCTTTGCTCTTCCAAGATGCGATACATACAGTCTTTCAAGACGACTTATCAAAGAATTCGGCAGTTTCAGAGAAGTTCTCAATGCAACATCTGAAGAACTTCGCGAGATTGACGGCATCGGCAAAGAAAGTGCACTTTTCTTAACCTCATTCATACCTGCATTCAAAGCTTATCACGCAGGCGGATTCATACAAAAGAAACCACTTTCAAAACTTTCCGACTGTCTTACATTTTTAAGAGTTCAGACCCTTGGTGCAAGATGCGAAGACTTTATAGTTTTATATTTAGACCCTAAAATCACACTCATCAGACACGAAATTTTCTCAAGCGATGACTGGAGCATTGTTTCGGTCGGTATGGAACGCATTTTAAGAAAGGCAGTAAGCCTTAAAGCCTCTTCGGTTATAGTGGGACACAACCATATAACAAGCAAACTGTTTCCGTCTGAAGAAGATATTTCTTCGTCTTCGGTGCTTGCAGGAAAGCTTGGCACATTGGGCATAAATCTCATAGACTCCATCATTTTTGATGAATATGATTATTACTCATTCAAAGAAAATGGTTTAATATAAAAAAGCGACTTTAAAAGTCGCTTTTTTATTTAAAGTTTTTCTCCACAATACTATCAAGTTTTTCTCTATCTATTATAACATATATACCGCTTTGCGAAAAATAGTAAGGACACTCAAAGCTTGTTACATCTTCCATTTTTATTCCTGCAAGTCCAAACGCAAGTCCGCTCACATCACCTGCAGTAAGAGTTGTGGTCATATTTTTCGAAGCTGCTTTGTATATTTTTTTTGCATTAAGAATATAACGAAGTTTTGCTTTCTGCTTTACCAATTCTTTAACAAAGCTTTGCTGAACCTGAATTCTCTGCAAATCGCCCATTGGATACTGACGGAATCTTAAAAGCTGAAGTGATTTTTCTCCGTCAAGCTTCTGCATACCTTTTTCTATGTGTATATAAAGGTCCTGATAAGGGTCTTCATAATGCATATTCTGCGGAACATCAAACTTTACTCCGCCCAGGGCGTCTATCACATCAACCACCGCATTGAAATTAACTTTTACATAATCGTGAATTTCAATACCTGTCAGTTCCCTGATTTTTTCAATGGCAAACTCATCATCACCTATACCGATAGCCGCATTAAGTTTCTGATATGTTTTACCCGTATAAATTCTCGCATCTCTCGGAACAGACATAATATTGATTGTATTGTCCTTCTTGCTTACAGAACAAATCATCATAACATCAGACCTTGTTTCGTCCTTGTCTGTACCCATAACAAGAATGTTATGTCTTTCGTGCGCCTGTTTGGTGTCCATCACCTTATCAAGCTCTTTGTTCCCTCCTGCTGATATAACAAAATATATAAGCATAACAACGCTGAGCATACAAAAGGTTGCAAGACCAAGCACCTTGAAATACATTTTTTTGTTCAAAAAATCGCCTTCTTATTTGAAATTTCTGTTGAATATTTCTGTTGCTTCTTCATAATTAAGCTGAACATAATCATCAGCGAGATAGTATGGGCAAGGGAATGAATTGAATTTCATATCATCCATTTTAAGAACTGTTGTAGCATAGCCCATAACTTCTGCAAGACTCATACTTGATTTTATGTTTTTATTAACTGCATTGTAGATTTCAGGTATTTTATCAACATTTGAAACATTGAGTTTCTGTTTAATAAGTGCCTGTATGAAATCTCTCTGCACATTTGTTCTTTCAATATCCGCCATAGGATAGCTTCTGAATCTTAAAAGCTGTACAGCTTTTTTACCATTCAAATGTTGCTGCCCTTTATTAAGGTGAATATAAAGGTCCTGGTAAGGGTCTTCATAATGCATATTCTGCGGAACATAAAAATCAACTCCGCCAACTGCATCAATTATATCTTCAACCGCATCAAAGTTAACTGTTACATAGTCGTGAACAGGAACGCCTGTTACCTCTTTAACGGTTTGAACCGCAAGGCTTTCCTGACCAAGAGCAAGAGCAGTGTTTATCTTCTGGAAACCGCCTTTGATTTTAACTTTAAGGTCACGGGGAATTGATATTACATTTATGTTATTTTCTTTTTCTGAAAGAGAAAAAATCATTATAGTGTCGCTTCTCAAGCCACTCTTATCTGTACCAAATACAACTATGTTTTGTCTGCTGTTAGGTTGTGCTTTATCAAGCTCCTTAATATCTGCACCGCCTCCAATATTTATAAAATTGGTAGCACAGTATACAATAATCCCGAAAGCAACCACAAGCATAAGTGCTGTTGATATGAGAAGTGTTCTGAAATATAGTCTTTTGTTCACAATTATTTCCTTCCTGTATTCTCTGAAAAAGGTTGTCTGAAAACAACCACCTATTTATCCATTTTATAACACTCAATTCTATAAAATTATACTATATTATGTTTATGTTGTCAATTATTTATAATAAAAACCGCAGAGTAATCTCTGCGGTTTCTATTATACACTTCTGAAGCCTCTGCCGATAATTTCACTGCTTGTTGAAATTATTATAAATGCGTGAGAGTCTATTTCTTTTATTTTACTTCGAAGTCTTATGGCTTCAATTCGCTTGCAAACTGTATGAAGCATCATTCTTTCTTCTCCTGTATACTCACCTTTAACTATGTGAGAAGTTACACCATGATGGATTTCTTCTATTATGTATCTTGAAACCTCATTACCTTTAGATGTGATAACCACAAAATACTTGCAGGTGTTAAGATTTTCTATAACCGCATCAACTATAAATGCTTTTGCGAAAAGTCCAAGTAAAGAGAAAAGTCCGATTTCAACACCGAATACAAAAAATGCACTTGTTGCAACAACAAAGTCTGTATATAAAAGAGCTTTGCCTACATCTATACTTGTGTATTTTTTAAGCACAAGTGCCATAATATCTGTTCCGCCGGATGACGCCTTGCTATTAAAGATAAATGCCGCACCGATAGATGTTAAAAGCATTGCATAAAAAAGCTCTAAAAATGGCTGATTTGACATTGGAGCGGTCATTGGGAATATTTTTTCAAAACAAAATGTAAGTGCAGAAAAAGCCATACTGCAATAAACTGTTTTAATACCTGTTTCTTTGCCCAGAAATATAAAACCTACTAATAAAAGCGCCACATTTAAAATCCATATCCATGCACCCGCCGTAATAGGTGTAATAGCCGCAAGGATTGTACCTATACCCGTTACCCCGCCTGTTGAAAAGCCGTTTGGTATTTTAAAAAAATACACACCAGCTGCAAGAAGAACAATTCCTAAATGCATCATAAGTAATTCTTTAAATTTTTTCACAATAATTCCCCCTGTATTAAGACCGCAACTATTCTACACTCCTTGGGGAAAAGTGTCAAATTGTTATATTTTATGCATTATAATATTTGTTTATAGTTTGTTTGGAAGAATAATAAAATTGTTATGTTTAAGATGTTTCATAAAAAAGCTTTGCACAAGCAAAGCAGTAGTCCACTTCTTCACTTTTCACTATTAACTATCACTTTAAAGAATCCGTACACGAAAAGGATTTTTAGTGAAGAGTGCAGAGGTAATAGTGAATAAGTAAAAATCCGCACACTATCGTGTACGGATTTTTTGGTGGGGAGAGATGGATTCGAACCATCGAAGCGAGACGCAACAGATTTACAGTCTGCCCCCTTTGGCCACTCGGGAACCTCCCCAAAAAATGGAGCTGGTGGCAGGACTTGAACCTGTAACCTGCTGATTACAAATCAGCTGCTCTACCGATTGAGCTACACCAGCTTATGTTATTTACTTTGGCTTGTTTTAAGCCCCGTGCTTCAAGCACAGGACTTATTGTAATACAAATCCTGTAATTTGTCAAGCCTTTTTTTGAAAAATTTTTATTATTTTTTATTTTTTATTAATTCTATTGCTTTTTTCAACTGCAAATCATCTGAAAATGGTATTGCACTCACATCATAAAGCTCATAAGCTTCAGGATTTTTAATCTCATGGTCAGGCGTTACACCCACTTTATTTATTTCATTTCCTTTTGGTGAATAGAATCTTCCTATAGTAAGATGAACACCTCTGTTATCAGGCAATCTGAAGCTGCTCTGAATTGAGCCTTTTCCGTATGTTGTTGTTCCAACAACTTCCCCTCTGTCGTTTTCTTTAACTGCCGCAGAGAAAAACTCCGATGCACTTGCGCTGAATCCGTTTACAAGTACCACCATCGGCTTTGTGTAAATCTGTTTACCTGATGCTTTGTAAGTAAATTCACCATCTGTATATTTTGTTGTGATGAAGTCCCCTTCGTTTATAACCATATCCAGCATATTGACAGTTGTATCAAGCAAGCCTCCGCCATTGTTTCTTAAATCAACAATAACGCCATCACAATTTTCCGCTTCTTCAAGTGCTGCTTTAAAATCTTCATCTGTACCGCTGTTGAATTCCGTTACCTTCACATAAGCCACATTATCATATTTTTTTGTTTCTACAGTAGGAATATTAACTTTTGCACGCATAAGTTCAAATGTTAAGCTTTCATTGTTTCTTTCAACTGTTATGCTTACACTTGTTCCTATTTCACCTTTAACTCTGTTGCTTATTTCTGTAGGGTTCATTTTCAAAACATCTTCACCGTTCACACCTGTGATTATGTCGCCCACCATAAGTCCCTGCTTTGATGCAGGAGAACCTTTGAATACAGTTGTTATAAGACAACCTTCTTCAGTCTGGGCAATCTGCATCCCCACACCGCTGAATTCGCCGTCAAGCTCTTCTCTGTATGTGTTATAGCCTGTTTCTGCATCCACAAAAAATGAATGTTCATCTTCAAGAGATGCAACAATCCCTGTCATTGCACCTTCTGCAAGCTTATCTTCGTCAATCTCGCCATAATAATTTTCTTCAATTATCTTCTGAAGATACATGGCAGAAAAATTTTCTTTATACACATAACCAAGTGTTAAAGTTGAAGACAGCATCGCCGTAATCAGTATGATAATAATTTGTTTCATTAAAGGTTTTTTCATAATTTAAATTGCGCTCCTATTTAAGATACGGCTTTGGATCTGTGTGCTGACCATTTATCATTACTTCAAAATGGCAATGAGGACCTGTTGAATATCCTGTGCTTCCAACTTTTGCGATTGTCTGTCCTCTTACAACAAAATCACCCTTGCTTACATTTAAAACTGAATTGTGTGCATAAAGTGTGCTGTATCCGTTACCGTGGTTAATTACAATATAGTTACCGTATGCAACATTATATTCCGCTTTGACAACAGTTCCGTCTGCACCTGCAACAACCTTTGCGCCCGAAGGTGCACCTATATCCATTCCCGTATGTACTTTATACACTTTAAGGGTTGGATGCATTCTTCCGCCGTACTCACTTGTAATAGTTGCATAACCCGGTGTTGGCCATGCAAAAGTTCCGCCGTCAAAGGAAGCGGTTGTTGTGCTTCCGCTCAATTCAGCCTGCAATCTTCTTTTGAGTGCGGCTTCTTCACGCTCTGCTTCTTCGTAAGCAATTCTTAATGTTTCAATATTGCCTGTTATTTTTCCAATAGCTGTGCTCATCTTTGAAACTTCGCCGTCAAGCTCTGCTTTTTTCTTATCCACAACATCTTTTTTTGCAACAATTGTTTCTTTTTCTGCTTCTACTTCCGCTTTAAGCGCTTCTATTTCTTTTTTAGTATTTATTATGCGTTCATAACTCTTATTGTCGTGGTCAATTATCTGTTTGATAAGTTCCACATAAGAAAGTATGTCGTTAAGACTGTCACCGCCAAAAAGCATTGTTATATATGAAGTATTATTATCTTCATACATAACTCTTAAACGGGTTTTCATATTTTCATACTGTTCTTTTTCTTTAACTTCACACTCTGAAATTTTTTCTTCTGCATCACGGATTTTACTGTTACAGTTATCAATTTTCTTCTGAAGTCCATTGATTTCTCCCTGAACAGAAGCAATTTTTCCATCTATTTCCTCTACTATAGCAAGCATACCCTGTTTTTCTGCTTTGGCTGCATCGATTTTTTGCTGAAGGGCAGCTTTTTCATTCTGTTTTGACTGTATTTCCTGATTTGTGTCCGCCCATACAACAAAAGGTGCTATACTTGAAATAACAAATACTGCTATAAAGACAAACACTATTATTGCCGCAATAATGGCAGTAACTTTTTTATTTAACATAGTCTCTCCTTTATACTTTAAGATGCTTTCTGATTGAAATAGCACTTCCTACTGCCCCGATTCCTATACCAACAATCGCAAAAATCACCACAATTGCAGGAAGAAGGTTTGTAAATGGCATCATCTGGAAATCCTGGAAGTTGAAACTTCTCTCAACAAAGAAATATACAACATAAATGGCAACAAGCGAAATCATCGCCGCATATATTCCCATTATTACTCCTTCAACAACAAAAGGCCATCTTATGAACCAGTCTGTTGCGCCTACATATTTCATAATATTGATTTCTTTTCTTCTGTTATATACAGACACCTTTATGGCATTTGCAACAATAAAAGAAGTTATGATGCAGAAGATAATAACTACCCAGATACTTATGTTTCTTACTGTTTTTCTGAATACATTTATATATCCTGCCGCTTCACGGAAATCTGTTATATTTTCTATTCCGTTTATCTTTTCAAGAGCCTTTACCACAGTTTCTGTAAGGTCAAGGTCTGATATTTCAATTTTGAATGAATCTCTGAAAGGATTATCTTCTCTTAAGCCCTCTAAAATTACCGCTTTGTCACCAAGTTTTTCGACATTTTCTTCAAAAATCTGTTCCTTGGTGTATTTTTCTATACTTGTTACCCCTTCAATCAGCTTGATTTTTTCGCCGATTTTATCATAAGTCTGTTCATCTGCTGTTTCATCTATGAAAACCTGAATCTGACAGCCTCTTGAAAACTGCTCGGTCATATATGAAATATTAAAAATGAAGCACAAAAATGCACCTAATATCAAAAGCGTTGCAACGGTTGTTGATATTGAATAGAAAGTTGTTACTTTGTTTTTCTTCAGACTTTTTGATGCCTGTTTCACATAATATTTAAATGCATCACGCGTCATAGCCGTAAACCCCTTTCTCTTCATCTCTTACAATATTTCCGTGCTCAATCGCAATAACTCTTTTCTTCATTGTATCAACAATTTCTTTTGCGTGAGTTGCCACAATAACAGTTGTTCCCCTTTTGTTGATTTCTTCAAGCACATGCATAATTTCCCACGCATTGTCTGGGTCAAGGTTACCTGTAGGTTCGTCCGCCACAAGCATTACAGGGTTATTTATAATTGCTCTTGCAATCGCCACTCTCTGTTTTTCACCGCCTGAAAGCTGGTCAGGATATGCATTTGCTCTGTCTGCAAGACCTACAAGGTTCAACACATCAGGAACTCTTTTTCTTCTCTGACTTCTTGATGCACCAACAATAATCATAGCGAATTCAACATTTTCATATACTGTTCTGTCATCTAAAAGTCTGAAATCCTGAAACACAACTCCAAGTGTTCTTCTGAACATTGGAATTTCTTTTTCTTCTATGCTTTTTATATCCGTTCCGTTAACAATAAATTCTCCTTCTGTAGGAAGTGTTTCTCTTAAGAACATTTTGATGAGAGTTGACTTTCCCGCACCTGATGCACCAACTAAAAACACAAATTCCCCTTTTTCAATAAGGAAGCTTACATTGCTCAGAACAGGTCTGCCTTTATCATAAGATTTGCCTACATTTCTGGCACATACCATCATAATGAATTTCCTCCTCTTGATGTTCTTAAATATCTGTGTATAAGCATTGCCATTTTAAGAAGCATAGCATCTTCGAATTTTCTTACATCAAGACCTGTGAGACTTTTAAGTTTGTCCAGTCTGAACACAAGAGTGTTTCTGTGTATGTATAATTCTCTTGCCGCAAGTGAAATATTAAGGTCGCAATCCAAAAATCTCTGAACCGTATTCATTGTTTCGTTGTCGATTTCTCTTAAAATGTCTTCTTTAAGGACTTCATTCAAAAACGCTTTACACTTTTCAATAGGTACTGATGTAACAAGTCTGCTCACACCAAGGCTCATATGTGCATATATTTTGTTTCTGTTTTCAAAAATATAACCAACATCAAGGGCGCTGATTGCAGCTTTATATGACTTGCTCAAGTCTGCAAGCTTTTCAGAAACTCCGCCAATACCGATAGATGGCTGTTCAAACAAAGATTCTGTTATTCCTGTTGAAATCTGTGAAGCTATGTTCATAAGCTTTGTGTTTGAAGGTTCGCTTTTGCAGGTTCTTATAAACACAAGCTCATTTGCTGCATTTGTGAAAAGGTAGTCCCCTTCTCTTACAGGTGCAACCTCTGTTATAATATCTTTGGCATCCTGCATATTTTTTGAAGAAATATTTATAACAAAAACAACTCTTATTTCTTCGTCGCTTATACCAAGGCACTGTGCTTTCCATGAAATATTTTCAATTTTTTCGTTAACAACCTGCTGGAAGAAAAATTCTTCATCGTCAAACTCTCTGTTTACAGACTTAAAAGCCGCCAAAGATTGTTTAACTATTTCAAGCACCTTTGTTTCTTCCTGTTGTGAAAAAAGATAATATTTATCAGTTTTATCAAAATCAAGTTCCGTTTTTATGCATTTTACTTTTACATCACTGAAAGGATATCCTATGTATTTTGACTGTGTGCAGGCAACAACAATATTTCTGCTGTCACAAATCCCCATAAGATTTTCTTCACCTGTAGAAAGACAATCAAAATATCTCTGATATAATGAAATTGACATTTATAATTCCCAAGCCTTTCTGCCCATATTTCCCGGGCAATATTGACAGTATAATCACAATTATACTATTCTACTCTCTATTATAGCATAACATCAAATTAAATGCAAAGAAAAAAATGACGAATTTTAAATTTTCGCCATTTTTTCACAAATGTTATTCAAAATCGGCTACATCTACCCAGGAAAGGAGTAATTCCCTTTCGTGAGGCTTGCCTTTAACCGACTGTGATGCTGCAACGATCGGGAGCCATCTTTGAACATACTGTCTTGCGGTGTCGCTTTTTTTGCAGAAAAGCTCAAGATATTTTTTTGCAAGTTCTTCCTTACCTTCAAGCCAGAACAAAAGATATGTTCTTGCCGCATCTGCAGAGGCATTGCCTCTTGTTGCATGCGCCCAATCTATAATATAGGCACTTCCATCTTCCCTTATTATTATATTTGAGGGGTTAAAATCTCCATGGCAAACTTTATCATGCTTTGGCATACCTGCAAGTCTTGCGTGAAGCTCATACTTTTGTGTTGCTGTTAAATCTGCCTCGTTTATTTTACTGTCCATCTTATCTTTCAGCTTATTTAAGAGCGGTGCTTTTTTACTGTGTATTTCAAGCTGTATATCTACAAGCATTTCAAGATACTCATCTTCTTTTTCAGGGTTTTCTTCCATAAGCTGTGCCATTGTTTTGCCCTTTATATATTCGGTTGTGATAGACCATTTCCCATCTACTGTTGAAACTGCAAGAAGCTTTGGTATTTTAAGTCCTGTTTCCTCGACTCTTGCCTGATTTAATGCCTCGTTTAAAACATTGGCTTTTGAATACTCTGAATCAAATACCTTGATTATTTTTTCACCATCTTTGTAGATTGTTTTGTCTTTTCTTTCTGCTATTATTTTTGAAGTCATTATCTTTCACCTCCGTAATATGCATTAAGATACATTTCTTTGATTTCGCTCATTAACGGGTATCTCGGGTTTGCACCTGTGCACTGGTCATCAAAAGCCTGTTCGGTCATTTCATCAAGTCTTTCAAGAAATTCCTTTTCGTCTATGCCGTATTCTTTAATTGACTTTTTAATTCCAACCTTTTCCTTTAATTCATCAATAGCTTTTATAAGACCTTTTAATTTCTCCTCATCTGTCTTGCCCTTTATGCCAAGGTAATCGGCAACCTCTGCGTATCTTTCAAGTGTCCTTGGGTGGTCATACTGTGAAAATGTTCCCATTTTTACAGGTGTTTCCGACGCATTGAATTTTAAGACCTCATTAATCATAAGAGCATTCGCAACACCGTGTGGCAAATGATAAAAAGCTCCAAGCTTATGTGCCATTGAATGGCAAACTCCAAGAAATGCGTTTGCAAACGCCATACCTGCCATTGTTGCCGCATTTGCCATTTTTTCTCTTGCCTTTACATCTGCTCCGTTTTCATATGTTATCGGAAGATTTTCAAATACCATTTTCAAGGAACGAAGTGCTAAGGAGTCTGTATAATCAGTTGCAAGCATTGATGCATACGCTTCTAATGCGTGAGTAATTGCATCTATACCTGATGCGGCTGTTAAGCCTTTTGGCGCAGACATATGAAGGTCTGTATCCACTATTGCCATATCAGGTAAAAGCTCATAATCTGCAAGAGGATATTTAACACCTGTTTCTTCATCTGTTATAACTGCAAATGGTGTAACCTCAGAGCCTGTACCTGCTGAGGTAGGAATTGCGATAAAGTATGCCTTTTCTCCCATTTTAGGGAAAGTATATACTCTTTTTCTTATGTCAATAAATCTCATTGCCATGTCTTCAAAATCTACCTCTGGATGCTCATATAAAACCCACATAATTTTTGCTGCATCCATTGCAGAGCCACCACCAAGTGCAATTATGCAATCAGGGTTAAATAAAAGCATCTGCTTTGCGCCTTCCTTTGCACATTTAAGGGTTGGGTCAGGCTCTACATCAAAAAATGTGGTGTGAACTATTCCCATTTCGTCAAGCTTATCTGTTATAGCTTTTGTAAATCCGTTTTCACAAAGGAATTTGTCTGTAACAATAAATGCCTTTTTCTTACCCATTACGGTTTTAAGCTCGTCAAGTGCCACAGGTAGACAGCCTTTTTTGATATAAATTTTCTCAGGCGCTCTGAACCAAAGCATATTTTCCCTTCTTTCTGCAACAGTTTTTATATTGAGAAGATGTTTAACCCCTACATTCTCTGAAACTGAGTTTCCACCCCATGAACCGCATCCCAGTGTTAAGGATGGTGCAAGCTTAAAGTTATAAAGGTCGCCTATTCCGCCGTGTGACGATGGTGTGTTAACTAAAATTCTGCAGGTTTTCATTCTTGATGAATACATATCAATCTTTTCTTTCTCATTTGTATCTGCGTAAAGAGATGCTGTGTGTCCGTAACCGCCGTCAGCAATAAGTCTTTCAGCCTTTGAAAGTGCATCTTCAAAACTTTCTGACTTATACATTGCAAGAACAGGCGAAAGCTTTTCGTGAGCAAATTCTTCTGTTAATTCCACAGAGCTTACTTCACCAATAAGGATTTTTGTTTTTTCTTCAACATCAACTCCTGCAAGCTGTGCAATTGTATATGCACTCTGACCTACTATTTTGGCATTTAATGCTCCGTTTATTATTATTGTTTTTCTTACTTTTTCAGTTTCTTCCTGATTTAAGAAGTAGCAACCTCTTTTTTTAAATTCATTTTTTACTTCTTTGTAGATTTTTTCAGGTACTATAACACTTTGCTCTGATGCACAAATCATACCGTTATCAAAAGTCTTTGAATGAATAATTGAGTTTACCGCAAGAACAACATCTGCAGATTCATCAATTATTGCAGGTGTATTTCCTGCACCTACACCAAGGGCAGGTGTTCCGCTTGAATATGCCGCCTTTACCATACCCGGACCACCTGTTGCAAGGATTATGTCGCTTTCTTTCATAACTGTATTTGTAAGCTCTAAAGAGGGCACATCTATCCAATCAATTATATTTTCAGGGGCGCCTGCTTTAACCGCAGCCTCCAGAACAATTTTTGCAGCCTCAATGGTAGCTTTTTTCGCTCTTGGATGAGGACTAATTATAATCGCATTTCTTGTTTTAAGTGCTAAAAGACATTTAAAGATTGCAGTTGATGTGGGGTTTGTTGTTGGTATAACCGCACCGATAACACCTATAGGCTCTGCTATTTTCTTTATGCCATAAGAGGTATCTTCTTCTACTACACCGCAGGTTTTTGTATCTTTATACGCATTATAAATATATTCAGATGCATAATGGTTTTTAATAACCTTATCTTCTGCAATTCCCATTCCTGTTTCTTCAACAGCCATATTTGCAAGTGGAATTCTTGCTCTGCTTGCCGCAATGGCTGCAGCCTTGAATATTTTATCTACCTGCTCCTGGCTGAAAGTGCTGAACTTAAGTTGAGCCTCTCTTAATCTTTTCATGGCAGATAAAAGTGTTTCAACGCTGTCTGTTATTTCATATTTTACCATTTTCTCATCTCCCAATTTTAATTTCAGGATAAAATATAACACACTTCGTTCTTTTTGTCAATATAAAATGTTTGATTTAAATATTAAAATGTTTATAATTATCACAATATATGATAGTTATATACATTTTGTATAATTTTTCAAATTGCATTCTTTACAAATATATGTTATACTAACCTAAAGGAATGATTAAAAATGAAAAAAGCTTTAATAGCAATGAGCGGCGGTGTTGATTCAAGTGTTGCCGCATATCTTATGAAAAATAAAGATTTTGAGTGTATAGGTGCAACAATGCGACTTCATTGCAAAGAAAATGAAGATGCAAGTTGTCTTACCTCTAAAGATATTGAAGATGCAAGACGCATCTGCAAATCACTTGATATGCCCTATGAAGTTTATGACTTTCAGGACAATTTCAGAGAAAAGGTAATAGACAAATTTGTTAACACCTACAAAACAGGCGGAACACCTAATCCTTGTGTAGACTGTAACCGCCATTTAAAGTTTGCAGCACTTATGAGCAAGATGGAAGAACTTGGTCTTGACTATGTGGTAACAGGACATTATGCAAGAGTTGCCTTTGACGAAAAAAGCGGAAGATACCTTTTAAAGAAAGGTCTTGATGCATCAAAGGACCAGAGCTATGTGCTTTATTCTCTGACACAGTATCAGCTTGCACACACACTTCTCCCACTTGGTGAATTCACCAAGGAAGAAGCCAGAAAAATGGCAGAAAATCTTGACATTGATATTTCACAGAAAAAAGACAGTCAGGATATTTGTTTCGTGCCTGACGGCGATTATGCAAAATTTATAGAAAATTACACAGGTGAAACCTTCAAAGAAGGTGACTTTGTAACCCTTGACGACAAAAAACTGGGCACTCACAAGGGCATAATAAGATACACCATCGGACAGAGAAAAGGTCTTGGACTTGCTCTCCCCGCTTCTATGTATGTTGTTAAAACCTCTGTTGAAGAAAACAAGGTTTATCTTGGTTTTAACGATGATTTGTTCTCAAAAGAGCTTTATGCAACAGACATCAATCTCATTTCTGTTGAAAAAATCACAGAGCCACTAAAATGCACAGCAAAAATAAGATACAAGCACAACGAAGCCCCTTGCACCGTCACACAAACAGACGAAAACAGGCTTCACATTGTCTTTGATGAACCCCAAAGAGCAATCACCAAAGGTCAGGCAGTTGTTCTTTATGACAACGATACAGTTATCGGTGGCGGAACGATAATTTAGTTAGGAATTAGGAGTTAGAAGTTAGGAGTTTATATAAAACACTGTAAATCGAATGCAGATTTTAACAACTAAAAGACACAAACAAAAAGGATGCTTAAAAATCAAGCATCCTTTTTGTTTATATCATATTGCAGCCCTGATATATCATATTCTATTTTAGCACCTTCGTCTTTTTCTATTTCAAACTTAACCTTTTTTGCTCTTACATCAACCTCTCTCATGTACGAACACAGCATATAAAGAATACTTCTGATTTTGTCGTTATTCTTTTCCCTATCATTTTCACGAGATAATTCAGTACGCAAAATATTTATAGCTTCACTTATATTAAGAACATCATCGACAAGTTTTTTAACTTCTCCCATATATTCGTCTCTGTACTTCACAATAATTTCCTCCAATTAAAAAATGCGTCAACCGAAGTCAACGCACAAAAACGCATAACTCCGATTGTCGCAACACAACTTCAGCAAACTATAAGAGAAAGCCAAATAGAGAATGCGTTTTTAACAAAATTAAAAACACCTTCTCTTACAGTTTGTGCTATTAAGTTGTGTTGCATTCATATTATATCATATCAACAACTGTTTTTCAACTACTATTTAAAGTGCTTGTAACATTAAAAAGCCTTAAATTGGATGCAGATTTTGCTAAAGGCAAGGCGTAGTATATTTAAACCTCAAAAATCGTGGTGAGATTTTGATAAAAGCGACCCGTAGTGTATGTTTTATACATGAGTGGTCGCTTTTATTAAAAAACAACACCAAGCATTATACTTGGTGTTGTGGTGTCGACCGATTTTTGAGGTTTTTATCTTTTTTTCTCTAATACAATAGGATACTCCTTCTGTCCGTGAACAATAGTATTCTCATCTACTGTAACCCCTTTGTCTACGATTACATTGCGAAGTTTAACGCCGTCTTTGATAACTGCATTCTGAAGAACAATACAGCCTTCAAGCTCAACATCTTTTCCTATTCTTACATTTCTTGAAATTACAGAATTTCTGATTTTTCCTTTTACGATTGCACCATCGGCTACGATAGAGTTTTTAACATCACTTTCTTCGCAGTAAACCGCCGGTGGAGCATCCTTTGTTTTTGTATAAATCGGACTGTTTTTATTGAAAAGTTCGCCTACTTTTTCAATTTTAAGCATATCCATATTCATATTATAGTAGCTTTCAATTGAATTGATGCAGCTTAAATATCCTTTAAATTCATAACCAACAACGCTATATGCATTTATATTATCATAAACAAAATGGTTAAAGCCTTTTCTTACGCCGTTTGTAATTGCTTTATACATAAGTTCCTGAAGTGTTTTTGTTTTCAGGATAAACATTTCTGCACAAACCGCAGCCTTTTCTTCTCCGCCTATGTTTTTAACAACATTTACAACATTGTTATTTTCATCAAATTTAAGAAGGTCGCAGTTCAAGAAATTATCTTTTGCATCTTCAACATTTTTGTATATAACGCAAATATCTGCACCTGATTCTTCATAAGCCTTTGCAGCCCCTTCAAGGTCAACATTTGCAATCATATATGATGATGAAACAATTGCATATTCACAATTTGAACGATTTATAAATTCCATATTGTGTGCAAAAAGTCTTGCATCAAGACTGCTGTCCCCACCTAAAAGAGAATGCTGGAAAACAAACAATCCGTCATTTTTTCTGTCTAAATCCCACGGTCTGCCTGCACCTAAATGGTCAGCAAGAGATCTTGTTTCTTTCTTGCAGAAAACACTTATGTGTCTTAACCCTGCATTTACCATATTGGAAAGTGTGAAGTCGATAACTCTGTATCTTCCTGCAACAGGAATTGTACCTATAGGTCTGATATTGGTAAGGCTTCTTATGTTTTTTTCACTTTCTTCAAGGTTTATTATACCCATATAATTTCTAAGCATTTTTACACCCTCCCTTATTCAGCCTTTTTATATTCGCCGGCTTTGATGTTAATTTCATTTTCAACCAGAATAACTTCATCGCCATCGCCAATATAATTATTACCGTTTATAACTGCTTTTGTTCCCACAATTGCTTTGTCAATCACACAATCAGACAGAATTCTGCAGTCTTCCATAACAACGCTATTTTTAACGGTTGCACCTTCCGCAACATAAACACCAGGGAAAATTACGCTGTTTTCTACTTTACCGAGTATTACCGCACCTTCGGAAATGATACTGTTTTTAACCTCTGCAGTATCACCGATAAACTGTGGAACTTTTGGCTTAACATTTGAATAAATCTTCCAGTCGTCATTATAAAGATTAATCTCATTGTCAGGATTTATAAGGTCCATATTAGCTTCCCATATACTGTCAATTGTTCCGATATCTCTCCAGTAACCTTCGAATGGATATGCATACATACCCTTACCATCGTTAAGCATATTCGGAATAATATTTTTACCGAAATCGTGTGCAGAACCTTCTTTAACCGCATCATCCTGAAGATACTTTTTAAGTTCAGGATAGCTGAAAATATAAATACCCATAGATGCAAGTGTACTCTTTGGCTGAGGTGGTTTTTCTTCAAATTCGTTTATTCTGTAACCTTCCTCAACATTCATAATACCAAATCTTGAAGCTTCATGATAAGGAACATCAATAACCGCAATAGTTGCATCTGCACCTTTTTTAATATGGTAATCAAGCATTTTTGAATAGTCCATTTTATAAATGTGGTCACCTGAAAGAATTAAAACATACTCAGGTTCATAGCTATCCATAAATCCGAGATTCTGATAAATTGCATCTGCAGTACCTTTATACCAGTCACCGCCCGCTTCGCTCATATATGGCGGAAGTACGCTTACACCTCCTGTAGAAACATCAAGGTCCCACGCTTTTCCCACGCCGATATGACTATTGAGTGCCCAAGGCTTATACTGTGTTAAAATACCGATTGTATCAATACCTGAATTTGCACAGTTACTTAAAACAAAATCTATAATTTTATACTTTCCTCCGAAAGCTACCGCAGGTTTGGCAACCTGTGAAGTAAGAGCTTTGAGTCTTGAACCCTGCCCGCCGGCAAGAATCATTGCTATCATTTCTTTTTTTGCCATTGTTATATCCTCCCTTTTACTTTAACGGTTTTAAAATTATTGCACCGAAGGGTGGCAGAGTCACTCTCACAGAGAACGGCATCTCCCCTTCACTTACACCCTTTGGTGTAAGCACGCCACGGTTCATAATATTATTGCCACCGTATCTTAAATCATCTGAGTTGAATATTTCTTCATAATCAGTGAAGTTTGGAACGCCAATTGGGAAATATTCATATTTTACAGGTGTGAAGTTAACCGCCACCACCATAAAATCTTTTTTATTCTTTGCAAACCTAACAAACGAAACAATGCTTTTTTCGTTGTTGTTTGCATCACACCAGGCAAATCCCTCCCAGGAAGTGTCTGCCTCCCACAAAGGCTTGCTGTTCATATAAAGGTAATTTATATCCGAAACGCAGTTTTTCATTCCTGCATATTCGGCAAATTCAAGAAGATTCCATTCAAGCTGTTCGTAAAATCTCCATTCAAGAGAATGTCCGAATTCATTGCCCATAAAATTAAGCTTTTTACCGGGCATTGAATACATGTAAGTATAAAGTGCTCGAAGTTGTGCATATTTATCCACACGATAGCCCGGCATTTTTTCTACCATTGAGCATTTTCCGTGAACAACCTCGTCGTGTGAAAATGGCAGTACATAGTTTTCTGAAAAAGCATACATCATTGCAAATGTCAGTTTGTCGTGAACTGCTTTTCTGTATATAGGGTCAAGCTTCATATAGGAAAGAGTGTCATTCATCCATCCCATATTCCACTTAAAGTCAAAACCCAGTCCGCCCTGGTCTGCACCCTTTGTTACAAGAGGCCACGCAGAAGAATCCTCCGCCATTGTAACCACGCCCTGATAAATTTCGTGAAGGCGTGTATTCATTTTCTGTATAAATGCTATACCTTCAAGATTGGTATAATCACCATTCACATTTTTAAGGTCAGGGTGGTCACCCTTTCCAAAGGTGTGATAAAGCATATTTGCAACCGCATCAACTCTTAATCCGTCAACACCATAACAATCAAGCCAGAAGGCCGCGTTTGACATCATATAAGATATAACCTGCGGTTTTGTAAAGTCAAAATTAAGAGTTCCCCAACCGGGATTATCCGCCTTGTTTTTATTTGAGCTTTCATATAAAGGTCCGCCGTCAAATTCTCTTAATCCGTGGTCATCTCTGCAAAAATGTCCCGGTACCCAATCCATAATAACACCGATGCCTGCATCGTGCATAGCCTTTGTGAAGTACCTGAAGTCTTCCCCGTCACCATATCTCCCTGTAAGAGAATAGTAGCCTGTTATCTGATAGCCCCAGGAAGCATCAAGGGGGTACTCGCAAAGAGGCATAATTTCAACATAGTTGTAATTCATTTCCACAAGGTATGGAACAAGCTTGTCTGCTATCTGACGATAGTTAAGAAAATTGCCTTCATCATCCATAAACACTGAACCCATATGAATTTCATAGATATTCATAGGACTGTTATATATGTCCTTATTCTTGCTTACACCTACAAACTTACCTTCTTCTATAAGTGCAACAACTGACCCTGTTTCCGGTCTTAACTGCGACTTGAACGCAACAGGGTCAGCCTTTTTGAACTTTTTATTTCCTTTTGTTATTTCATATTTATACACATCGCCGATTTTTGCATTTTCAACATAGGCATACCATATACCGTCCTGCATTGTCATTACATTTGCATCTGACGCCCAACTGTTGAAATCTCCGCAAACAGCAACCTTGTCCGCATTAGGCGCCCACACTGCAAACTCAACACCTTTTTCCTGCGGATGTGCTCCAAGGAATCTGTAAATATGACAGTTTTCTCCCTTGTTGAAAGAATCTATGTGGTTTTTAAATCTGTCAAAATAATTTTTAATCATAAATTTCCTCTTGTGTATTTAATCTCTATAATAATTTTAAAACAAGCTATCTCTATTGTCAATCAGTTTGTATAGTTTTTATAAACTTTTACTTATTTTTCGTCACTTTGCACAAAGTTAACGAAATCGCCCTAAATTGTTATCTGCAGCATCAGCATCATAGAGATTCCGGGTATACCAAAAACACCTGCCACAACAGCAGTATAGATATTAACACCTATCTGTATTCCCACCAGTGAACCTGCCGAGTTTACTCCCCACAAAATCAGGCCTCCCATAAGGGAGCTTATAACAAGTCGGATTGCAAGCTTAATCGGAGTATAAAAAACTTTTATGAACACAAAGAGCAACACAAGTCCTGCCACATATGCTGCAATAAGTTTTTCTCCTCCCACCATAACAATCTCCGTTCTGCTACACTATATTTAAGTTTATGCACCTTCTCTTCTTGTTATGACAGTTATAAACTCTCTGATTTTTCTTTTATATTTATCCATTTCCACAAACACGCTCTCTCCGTGCCCTGCTCCAAGAACTATATAAATCTCTTTTTCACTGTTTGTTTTTTCAAAAAGCCTGTATGAATTTGCAGGAGTAATTTCATCATCTTCAGAGCCGTGAATATATAAAACAGGACATTTAATATGCTCAACATATTCTAAAACCTCGCTGTCCTCCATAGAAAATTTACATTTTGCTTTCACATAGGCATTCATAAGCCAATATAAAAAATTAACACCTATTTTAAATCTGCTTTTTATTTTCTTTTTCATCATTTCTTTTCCTGATGCATAAGGACAATCGGCTATAATTCCCATAACATTATCATCGTTATATGCTCCCGTCATAAGAGCAGTTGCAGCTCCCATTGAGATTCCGTGAAGTATTATTTTGGCATTTTCGCCCATCATTTGTTTGATATATTCTACCCAGGAAAGTATGTCTTCTCTGTCTTTAACCCCGAAGCTTATATATTCTCCTCCGCTTTCGCCGTGCCCTCTCAAATCAGGTGTAAGCACATTAAAACCACAGGTGTTCACATAAAAATCTGCAAACCCCAGCATTTCCCTGTGTGTAAGCTTATAGCCGTGGATAAGAATAACCGTAACTTTACTATAGTTTGGAGATTTATATAAAAAGCCGCTTAAAAGTGTGCCGTCAAAAGAAAAAATTTTCTTTTCAAGGGGAATATCAAGCTTTATTTTATATTCTCTGCTTTTAATGGCAATTTCACTTACTTTGTCAAGTCCGCTTCTTCTTTTGAATCCGCCTATGAAAGCATTATCCAGCATAACCACACCTAAAATTCCCGAAAATAAAATAAGTACAAAAAACATTTTAACACTTCCTTTGGTTTTTATGTTAATAATTTAACCATCTGCCAAAAGAATATTATTAAAATATTTGGGGAACAACAATAATGCTGACATACAGCGAATAACTTTAAAGAAAGGTGATATTTCATGAAAAATCATATGGTTTATTGCAGTGCTACAGACTGCATTTACAACGACAACAACAAATGTATCAGCTCTTCAATCAACATTGAAGGTCCTTCTGCAACATCTGATATGCAGACCTGTTGTGACAGTTTTTCAACTAAAAAAGGTGTTATTTCAAGTATTAAAAGCGCTATGGATTACACAGGAGAAACAAAAATAAGATGCACATCAGTTAACTGCCACCACAACGACGATTTAAAATGCACCCTTGATTCAATCAAGGTTGATTGTTCATGTGAAGGTTGTAACTGCGGAAGCCCTAAAGAAACATATTGTTCAGCCTTTAATATGAAATAACAGACTATGAATAAAAAAATTCACCAGACCAAAAAGCCTGGTGATATTTTTTTATTCATAAATTGGGAACTTTTTGCAAAGCTCAACAACTTCTTCTGTAACTTTGTCTTTGTTACCTTCAAAATCTTCTGCGATTGCTTTGAACCAGTCTGCAATTTTAATCATTTCTTCTTCTTTGAAGCCTCTTGATGTTACTGCAGGAGCACCAACTCTTACACCGCTTGTAACGAATGGGCTCTGTGGGTCATTTGGAATTGAGTTTTTGTTAACTGTGATGTGTACTTCATCAAGTCTGTGTTCAAACTCTTTACCTGTTATACCAAATGGCTGAAGGTCTAAAAGCATAAGGTGGTTATCTGTACCGCCTGATACTACTCTGAAGCCGTTTTCAACAAGTCTTTCAGAAAGAACTTTAGCATTTTTGATAATCTGTTTCTGATATTCTTTGAATTCTTCTGTTAACGCTTCGCCGAAAGCTACTGCTTTTGCAGCGATAATGTGCATTAAAGGACCGCCCTGAATACCAGGGAATACAGCTTTATCAATAGCTTTTGCGTGTTCTTCCTTACAAAGGATAAGACCGCCTCTTGGACCTCTTAATGTTTTATGAGTTGTTGTTGTAACAACATCTGCATAAGGAACAGGGCTTGGGTGAAGACCTGCCGCAACAAGACCTGCGATATGAGCGATATCAACCATCATATATGCGCCAACTTCATCACAGATTGCTCTGATTTTTTCAAAGTCAATTGTTCTTGAATATGCACTTGCACCTGATACAATCATTTTTGGTTTGCATTCAAGTGCAATTCTTCTCATTTCTTCATAATCGATTTTTTCATCGCCGTCTGCAACACCGTAAGGAACGATATTGAAATATTTACCTGAAATATTTACAGGTGAACCGTGTGAAAGGTGACCGCCGTGTGCAAGGTTCATACCCATAATTGTGTCACCCGGCTGACAAAGTGCAAAGAACACTGCAAGGTTTGCACTTGCACCACTGTGTGGCTGAACATTTGCATGTTCTGCCCCAAAAAGTTTCTTTGCTCTTTCTCTTGCAATATCTTCTACAACGTCAACGTGAACGCATCCGCCGTAGTATCTTTTGCCAGGATATCCTTCAGCATATTTGTTTGTAAGCACTGTACCTGCTGCAAGAAGTACTGCTTTTGAAACAATATTTTCTGATGCAATAAGTTCGATATTATACTGTTGTCTGTTAAATTCTTTGTCGCACGCTGCATAAACTTCACTGTCGTACTTTTCAAGTTCTTCAAAAAAATTACTCATTGTTTTATCCCCTTATAAATTATTTTATATATACTTCGTCTATATCTATCACAGCAAAAAGTGTGCTGTCATATTCCTGAATTTTTTTGTTCACAAGTTCTTTGAACTCTCTGTTTGTCATATCAAATTCAAAAGGAAGAACTGCGTCAAAAATCATATTTGTATGTGTTGGCCCTGAAACTATCCTGAAATCGTGTATGGTTATATTTTCATCTATTTCAAGGATTTTTTCTTCTGCAAGTTTTTTAAGATGATTCACCTTTTCATCATTAACTGCAACAGGGTCCATATGAATGGTTGTAACACACTCAAATTTAGAAGAGATTTCTCTTTCCATCAAATCTATTTTATCGTGTATAACATTAAGGTCACATCTTGAATCCACCTCAACGTGCACACTTACGATATTTTTCAAAGGTCCGTAATTGTGAACAATAAGGTCGTGAATTCCAAGAGCTTCTTCGTGAGCCAATATTGTTTTTTCTATATTTTCAACAAATTGTCTGTCAGGCGGTGTGCCCAAAAGAGGCTCTGTTGATTCTTTTATCATTGTATAACCGCTGTAAAGCACAAAACCTGCTATTATAAGACCTATATATCCGTCAACTTCAATATGAAAAAGTTGTGATGCCAGAAGTCCTGCTATAACACCGCTTGTTGCAATACAGTCATTCATAGAGTCTTTGGCAATTGCCATCATTGCCTGTGAAGATATTTTCTTTGAGATTTTTCTGTTAAAGAAAAACATCCACAGTTTAATGAGCACAGCTACCACAAGAATTACAGAAGATAACACATCAATTTCAACCTTTGAAGGATGTAAAATCTTATCAAAGGAAGCCTTTAAAAGCTCGTAACCCATAATTAAAATAGCTACCGACACAAACAGGGAACATAAATATTCCATTCTGCCGTGTCCGAAAGGATGGTCTTTATCTGCAGGCTTTCCTGCCATTTTAAAACCAACAAGGGTTATTATTGATGCTCCTGCGTCTGAAAGATTGTTGAAAGCATCTGCCATAACACCAACAGATGAGGTTATAAGACCCGCAACAAACTTTATTACAAACAGTACACAGTTTAAAAATATTCCCGTTGCACCGCTCAACTGACCGTATTTGCTTCTTACTTTTGCACTTTCTACATTATCTTTATCTTTTATAAAAAGTTTAAAAATCAGTTCCATATATCAGACTATCCCCATAACCATCTGTGCAATCTTGAAATAAACAATAAGTGATACCGCATCAATAAGAGTTGTTATGAAAGGACTTGCCATAACCGCAGGGTCAAAACCAATCTTATCTGCAAGCATAGGCAAAACACAACCTATAAGCTTTGCACAAAGAACCGTTACAAACAATGTTATACAAATAACAAGTGCAACTGTAACAGTAACCGCATCACCCATAACAGCTCTGTCTATAAGCATTATTTTACCAAAATTTATTATGGCAAGGGCAACACCACATAAAAGTGCAACTCTTATTTCTTTCCATACAACTTTAGCAATATCTTTAAACTCAACTTCACCTAATGAAAGTCCGCGGATAACAGTAACCGAAGACTGACTTCCTGAATTACCGCCTGTTCCCATAAGCATCGGAATAAATGCAATTAAAATTGCACATCCTGAAAGCGCACTTTCAAAAGAATCAATAATCATTCCTGTAAAGGTTGCAGAAACCATAAGGAACATAAGCCACGGAATTCTCTTTACAAACAACTCAAATGCACTTGTTTTAAGATATTCCTTTTCACCCGGCATAATAGCGTTCATTTTGGCAAAGTCTTCTTCAAGTTCTTCCTGCATAACATCAATAGCATCATCGACTGTTACAATACCAACTATTCTGTTTTCATTGTCAACAACAGGAAGTGCAAGAAAATCGTATTTTTCAAACATTTTTGCAACTTCTTCTTTATCGTCTAAAGTAGAAGCTGAAATAATGTTGCTTTCCATTATATCTTCAATCACCGCATCAAGTGGTGAAATCATAAGTGTTTTCGCAGTTACAAGACCGATAAGTTTTCTGTCTGTATCACGAACATAGCAGGTGTAAATCGTTTCTTTATCAATGGCAACCTTTCGTATAAGCTCAAAAGCTTCTCCCACAGTCATATTTCTGCGAAGAGAAACATACTCAGTTGTCATAATACTGCCTGCACTGTCTTTTGGATATTTCAAAAGTTCATTTACTGTTTTTCTCATATCCGCTTTTGAGTTGTTAAGAATTCTCTTAACAACATTTGCAGGCATTTCTTCGATAATATCAACAGTATCATCGGCAAAAAGCTCATCTAAAACCGCTTTAAGTTCCTTATCGGAAAAGTTATTGATTAAAATTTCCTGATGATCACTGTCCATTTCAACGAAAACCTCTGCCGCAAGTTCTTTTGGAAGAAGTCTGAAAACCACAATAACCTGAGTTTCGGTAAGTTCTTCAAAAAGCTCCTGAATATCAGCAGCCTGCATTTCATTAAATAAAGCTTTAAGCAACTGGAACTGTTTACTGTCCACATATTCCAATGCTTTTAAAATCAATTCGTTCATATTGTCCTCCTTTTTTTAAAGGAGCATAGCAAAATTCATTAACGCTTGCCACTGTTTGTGAAACAACAAACGCTGAATAAAATTACGCTCATTCTCCCTTTGGGTTTTATATTGCCGGCATTACCCGCGTCCATTATCTCACCTCTTTTACAAATTTATTCAGTTTATTATAACAAATATTTCAATTGTTGTAAATAGTTTTAAAAAAATTAACCTGCACATATTCTGTGCAGGTTTATGATAATTTTTTGCCTTGTGGTGAAGTTAGTGTGTGACAGAGGCAAAAATTAACATTCATTGATAATAGACATCATAAGTCTTACAAAATAAACCACCATACTTATTATAATTGCATATATAACAAGCTTTGGAGCGATTTGTGTTGCAATAAGAACCAGCATACCAAGGAGAGCACCTTTCATTTTGTTTTTCATATATACCACCCTTTCATTTCTTTCTCTTTCCTTGGTTAAATAATAACAAACAAAGTGGGTAATAAAACGGACAGTAAAAATTACTGTCCGTATTTTTCCAATATTTTATTAAGATGGTTTATAAAATCTTCTTTTACATTTTCAGGTGAAATGATTTTTGCTTTTTCCCCGAAGCCTGTAAGCCAGGAATAAAAATGGGGGCTTACCGCAACATTAAGATACGCCGTAAATGTTTTTTCAGAAGGAACAATTGAAACTCCGCTTCCGAAACGGTCTATAACAACACCTGCCAGAGAATTGTCAAATTCTACTGTTATTTTTGTTTCTTCCCCTCTGTACATTGAGAAAATCTTTTTTGCATAAGACGGCAAATCAAATTTGTTGTCGGGAAGATTTCTGCTTTCTTCTGCAATAAAGGTATGCTCCATTTTATCAACTCTGTAATGAACATAAGAATTGTACTTTTCTTTATATGTTATAAGATAGTAATTCTCATCACTGTATGTAAGTGCAACGGGGGCTTCTTTGTAAAATCCGCCGTCTTTTCTGAAATGCTTTTTCTTATCCGTTCCCCATTCGTAGTATTTAAAGCATATCTGCTTGTCCGAAAGAATGGCTTCATGAATTTTATCAACATTATAATATATATGTTCATTTTCTGTTTTTGCACGGTCAAGAACAAAAACCTGACGGTTTAAAAGATTTGCGCCTGCTTTACTTGTAAGAGTTTCAAGCTTTTTAATGAGCTCAAGACTTTTCTTTACAGTTATAAATTTTGACGCCTGAACGGTATCTACCAGAAGCTTCAGTTCAGGTGTTTCAAACTCTCTTGATGCAAGATAATAGTTATAGGTCTTTGCCTTTTCGGAGCAGATATCAAAACCGAACAGTTTAAGACATTCTATATCATCATAAACAGACTTTCTCTCGGCACTTATATCATTTGAGGCAAGATGCTCAATAATGTCTGCCACCGTTACAGAGTGATTCTCATCGGTGTTTTCCATAAAGAACTTTGCAATATATAAAAGCTTAAGCTTTTGATTTCCGCCTTTTGCCATTACTCCACCACCGTATATTCAAAATTTTCAAAATGAAGTTTTGTTCCCACATCAACGCCCATCGGCAAAAGATGCATTGCAATAAAAATTTCATTCTGGTCTTCTATATTTTGCAAAATTGCATATTCTCCCTGTATTTCCTTCACAACATAATCCATAGGTATCATTTTTGTCACCTCTCATATATAATATAATACATTTTTTTCTTTTTGTCTATCTCAATTGACTTTTTAATTAAGGTGTGGTAAAATTTTTTTGGTAAGAAAGGGTTGATATTATGAAAACTACTTATGAAATCAGCGTTGCAGGCGTTAAAAGAGATTTAGAGCTTTTCCCTGTCAGCGACACTTTAAAAATTGCGGCTTTTATTCTTTTCGGAGATGTTGAACTTACTTGCAAATGCGCAGAAGCACTTTTAAAAGTTGCACCGGATTATGATGTTATGATTACTGCTGAAGCAAAGAGTATTCCGCTTATTCACGAAATGGCAAGACAGAGCGGAAACAACGAGTATATTATCGCAAGAAAAGGCCTTAAGGTTTATATGAAAAATCCACTTGAAGTTTCTGTTAATTCAATCACAACACAGCACGAGCAGAAGCTTTATATCGGAGAAAAAGAAATAAATATGCTCAAGGGCAAAAAAGTACTTATCATTGACGATGTTATCAGCACCGGTGAATCATTATTCGCCATTGAAGAACTTGTTAAAAAAGCAGGCGGAAACATCGTAGGCAAAATGGCAGTTCTTGCTGAAGGCGATGCCATAAACAGAGAAGACATTATTGTTTTAGATCAGCTTCCTCTCTTTGATGCAGAAGGCGAAATCTTATCATAAAAAAATATGCTAACAAATGTTAGCATATTTTTTATTTTATTTCATAAGTTCCTTTTATCATAAATATACATTCTGTTTCTGTTTTAAATCCTCTGCCGTCTGCAACCGGTACAATAAGCAAATGATTTGAAGGGGTTTCCACACCATTTGCAAGGTCAAAGCCTACTGTTGTATCTGCTATTCCGCCTTTTTGTGTGGCTACAATGGTTGATGTTCCCATTCTTTGAATTACCTCTGCACCTGCACCGCATATCACGGTTTTGCCTTTTTCAACCGTCACAACCTTGAATGTAAGTTCTTCTTTTATTTCAGGTGCAAATACCTGTTTAAGATAGCTCAAAGAAATGATAGGGTCATTATCATCTCCCGCCTGTGCATACACCAGGTATGTAACAGCCATACTTAACACCATAACTATCGTTATAACTTTAAAAAATATTTTCTTTTTCATCTGTTATACCTCCCATAAACCGAAGCTTATAAGCAAAGCCTCGTTCACTTTTTTAATAAGTAGCTGGTCTGCCTTGCCTATTTTTTCCTTCAGTCTTTTTTTATCTATTGTTCTTATTTGTTCTAAAAGAATAACCGAATCTTTTGTAAGACCATATTCTTTAGCATCAATTTCAATGTGTGTAGGCATTTTTGCTTTGTTGATCTGAGAAGTTATTGCCGCTGCAATAACAGTTGGGCTATACTTGTTTCCAATATCATTCTGAACAATTAAAACAGGTCTTACGCCCCCCTGCTCCGAACCGATAACAGGGCTTAAATCAGCATAGTAAATGTCTCCTCTTTTTACTACCACTATTACTCACTCTCCGAAAGTTTTTCCTCACAAGCTTCCAACACCTGATTGTCAGCATCTAAACACATTTCGGCGTATGTTTTGTTGAATTGCGCCATGGCTTCATAGCCTGCCGCAAGTTTTTCATATTCCCTCACATATAAATTGATTGCATCTTTTGCTAAATCTTCGATATTTCTATCATCATCTTTTGCTATTTGCTCAATTCTGCTATAAAGGCTATGAGGGATTTGAAGCTCTAATTTCCTGTGTTGTGCCATAATTACCCTGCCCCCGCAAATTCTAATACATTAAGTGACTAAGCCACCTATGAGTATTATACAATATCACTCAACACAGGTCAATAACAATTATATGCAATTATTCTCCTTTCGCAACCGTACTCAGTTGAGAAAGCTGATATTTTTTACAACTTTTCCATCTTTTATGAAAATTCTGGGCACTCTTTTGTTAATCATACACAAAATCTCATAACTGATAGTATCGCAAATTTCTGCCAATTTGTCCGCAGAGTTGTACTCGCCGAATATAACAGCTTCATCACCTGTATTTATATTATTGGCATTTGAAACCTCAATCATACATTGGTCCATACAAATTTTGCCTATTTGATTAAATTTTTCGTTATTTACAACAACTGTAAGCTTATTGCTCAACCCTCTTAAAAGTCCATCTCCATACCCTATACCCAGTGTTGCAATTTTACTTCCTTTTTTAGCAGTAAATGTTCCGCCGTAGCTTATTTCTTCATCATAATCTAATGTTTTAACATCAGAGATTTTTGTTTTTAATGTCATAACAGGCTTTAAAGAAATTTCTTTATTTTTAAGATACATTGAAGGATAGTAGCCGTAAAGTATAATTCCCGGTCTTACCATATCAAGGTGCATCTGTGGAAATCTCAGAAGGGCTGCACTGTTTGCACAATGCTTAACAGGAATATGTACTCCCTTTTCTTCAAGCTTTTCAATGAAATCCATAAACTTTTCAAACTGCTTTAATGTTTTTTCTTCGTTTTCCTCATCAGCAGTTGCAAAGTGAGTAAAAATTCCTTCTATTTCAATATTTTCAAATTTGCTTATTTTCTCAATTTTTTCTACTGCATCAAGGGTACAGGGGAATCCTATTCTTCCCATACCTGTATCTATCTTGATATGAATTTTAATTTTTTCTTTTGCCTTCTGGCTAATTTTTTCTGCAAACTCAACAGTTGTAACAGTGGGAATAATCTTATATTCAATAAGTTCGGATATTTTTTCTTCAGGCACTACACCAAGAACAAGAATATCTTTGTCGATACCATTATTTCTGAGCTGAATACCTTCGTCACAAAGGGCAACACCAAAACAATCTGCTCCTGCATTCTCAAGGCATTTCGCTACCTGCACCGCACCATGTCCGTATGCATCGGCTTTTACTATTGCCATAACTTTTGCAGTTTCTACTGTTTTTTCTCTTATATTTCTGAAATTGTATTCAAGATTGTCCAGGCTTATTTCTGCCCAAGTTCTTTCCAAAAAAGTCACCTTCTATTTCAAAATTTCATTAAACGCATCAGGAATATGTTTTATAACATCTGATGCCGTCATAGCCATATCTGAATATTTTTCGCAGGCAATATCACCTGCAAGACCGTGGATATACACACCACACTTTGCGGCGTCAAAGCAATCCATTCCCTGCGCACAAAGGGACGCAATTATACCTGACAGTACATCACCGTTTCCGCCTTTTGCCATTCCCTTGTTGCCCGTTTGGTTTATATACACTCTTTCACCATCGGTTACAATGGTATTTTTACCCTTCAAAGCCAGAATAACAGAATTTTCTTTTGCATATTCTTTGGCAATTTCTTCTCTGTTATTCTCTATTTCTTCGGCACTTTTTCCGCAAAGGCGTGAAAACTCACCGGTATGAGGTGTCATTATAACCCCTTTTCTTAAATAATACGGTCTTTCTGAGATTATATTAAGTGCATCAGCATCCAGTATTATTTTGCCGTTATATTCTCTTAAAAGCCATTTCAGAAGCTTTCTGTACCCCTTCGATTTACCTGCACCCATTCCGGTTGCAACACTTTTGCATTTTAAAAGTACATCTTCAAGCTTATAAAGGTCATCACATTTGAATTCGCCATTTTCAGAATTTAAAGGAATGGTCATTTCTTCCGTAAGCTTAATTTCAAATATCTCATTCAATTCTTCAGGAATAACCGCACACACAAGTCCGCAACCACTTTTTGAAGCAGCCTTTGCCGCAAGAGTTACCGCGCCTGTCATACCTTTTGATGCACCGATTATTGCAGTTTTACCTCTTGTATATTTGTTGCAGTTATCTGCAAAATTTATAAACTTTTCTTTCATTTTATCGCACCATTATAGGAAGAAGTTCTTTGTATGAATCATATACTTCTTCATTATAATCAATAACAAGTGCTTCTCTTTCTTTTTCACCTGAATAAATTATAACAAGATTTCCTTCATCATCTGCATTTTCACAAACATTAAATCTTTTTGATGTGTGCATAAGCTTTTTAGCTTCATTATTATCCATTTTTGCAACAAGTACAACTCTGTCAAGTGATATTCTTTTGAAAGGTCTTCTTGCATTTTTACCAAGAATTTTATCCACATCCATATCACCGTTAATATATGTGTATTCATATTCAATATTAAACCACATAACGCCTTTATAGGTAAACCATATTGCAAGAAGAATGATTGACATACTTATCATTCCCAGATACTGCATAAACAAATTTGCAACATAACAAATAATAATACCTGTTGTAGCAATAAGTATCTGCATACCAATATCCTTTGCATTTCTCTTTTTCTTAACTAATTTTTCAACTACTCTATCCATAATAATTTCCTTTCTGTAGGTCACATATTCTCTCAAGTATATTTTAGCACTTTTTTCAAAGATGTGCAAGTGCCTCTTTATTAAAAAGGACAGTCATTCAGACTGTCCTCATATTTTTAATTCTCTGTTGGAATTGGCGGAATTGTATTGGCGAACACTTCTTTAAGTTCATCTATTGTACCTGCTTTTTGCCATTGTGCCATTCCTTGTTTCCATACTAAACTATCTACGCTGAATTGTCCCGTTGTAACCATTTGCTTTAACACATTTAAATCAAAAGGTCCGGTTGCTTGACCGTTTACTGCAACATTATATGCTATTGTAGGAATAGGAGGAGGTGTGATTCCAGATTGAGCAGGCTGATTTACGCCTGCCATCATATTGTTCATTGAGCCTGCAATATTCTGACCAACTGCACCGCCAACTGCCATACTTGCCATCATAGCTGCCATATTAAATCCCGAACCATCACCACCGCCACCGAGGTTTATATCTCCGGCACCATTAGCACCCATTTGACCGAGTGCTTCTGCACCTGCAACACCAACCTCAGCTTGCTTTTCAACTTGGAAAGCACCGATGTTTGCAGTTTGAGTAGCTTTATGCTGTGCGTACTGACCTTCTTCACGCTGAATACGGAGAGTTTCTTCATAGTTTTCCATTTCGATTCGTTGCTTGTCTGCAATGTCTTTGATTTTAGCTTCTGCTTCAGCTTTTGCAGTAGCTCCGGCAATGTCTTTCGTTACACTCATTAACTGTCTGTAACCTTCGCTTGATTTATCGAGTTCAATTGCACTAATATCAACTCCCGAAACAACAACACCAAAGTTTTCTTTCAGCCTTTCACTCAAATCAAACTCAACCACATCATTAATCTGTGCAGTTTTAGTTTCGATTTGAACTAAAGGAATATTGTTTGTGGCGGGAGCATTGGCAACCACATCTTTTACATAACGGTTTACCGCATCACGAATCTGTCTTTGGAAATCATCAAGGTTAAATGTGCTAAGTCTATGTAATTTTATAAACTCACGATAGTCGTTAATTTTAAATGTTATGGTACCTCTTACCGCTACAGGTACACCAAAATCATCAAATCTCGGATCAAAAACTTCAAAGAATGGAACACCAAATTTGACTTGAATAACCTGAGCAAGATTTATAAAATAAACCTCTGCTTGAAATGGTGTGCCTCCTTCATACGCCAACCCAACAATACTTGCAAGCACGGGGAAGTTCGCAGTTTTAATAGTTTGGTCAAAAGGTCCAACTATAAAGTCCTGCATAGTTCCATCTTTTTGTTTATAAACAAAAACCGCAACTTCGCCATCCTTAACTCTTAATGACGAACCCCATCTAATTGCATTTTCTCTATTGTTATTTCCAAGTTCAGAGCCTGCGGGATGCCATTTCCAAATTAGATATGAAGGTTCATCACATCTAATTTCATCCATAAAGCCGCCTGTTTTATTATTTGTACCGAATAATCTCATAATATATCGCCCTCACTTCTTTTTTTCTTTTTTGTTGGTCGCATTATACACACAACTTAAAATAATTGCTATTGCAATTATGTCAATACCTGCAAATCTACCTTCAGCAATTCGAAACACTAAATATATAATAACTAAAATTGTTACAATTTTAAACACTGGATTGGGAAATGCCTCAAACAATCTTGAAATTACTTTTCCTATTCCTTTTACACTATGTGTAGCTTTTTCCTTGTTTAACTGCTTCATAGTTTGCTCGTACAATTCTTTTATTTTTTCAGAATCTTTTTCATGACAAAACAGTAAATGTGCTTTTTGATAACTTTGTTCAAATTTCGCAATCCATGCATTAAAGATATTTTTATTGTTTTCGCCAACTACATTAGTTGAAGCGAGTATCATAAATTCCCAAATAGCTTCTTTTGTATTTGGAATTGGATAACTGCGAATAAAATTGATTCGTTGTTCTTCACTTTGCATAAGTTCTAATTTGGATGAAAATTCACTAACTGAATCAGAAACTTTTCTTTCCCTTATTTCATATCCACATGCTTCACAAACACCTTCATACGCATCAATGATATCACCACAATTTGGGCATTTATGTATTTCTCCATCGTAAAAGCTTTTTCTTTCGCTATTTTTATTATCATTTACATCTTTACCACATTGTGAGCAAAACTTTGCTCCTTCTGCAAGCTTTTGTCCACAGTTAATGCAAAATGCCATATTTATACCTCCGTAAATATAATCCTCATACAATTCTATGCTTTTGGTTTGTAAGGACACTCTATACAAGAACTGTTGTTTTCTTCCCACAAACTGCATTTCATTCCCAACTCAACAGGTGTCAATTGAATATCCGTTTTGCATAGTTGTTCGGATCGATAAATCACCGTTAAAGTTGCCTCTTTTCTAAATTTTAAGCACATTACATTATACTGTTTGTTGGTTTTATAATAATCTGAATTATGTACTATCTTCATTGTTATCCCTCCTTGCTAGTAGCATCACATATATCACCGATATTGCAATCTAAATACTCACATATACGAAGCAAGACGGACAATGCAACCTCTTCATTTTTACGCAATTTCGTCATCGTTCCAGTTGCAATATTTAAATCTTTCCTTAACATTACAGGAGATATATCTTTTTCTATAAGCATAAGCCACAACTTTTTATAACTTATTTTCAAAATTCATGCCCCCTTTACAATCATAATACATCATTCGATTAATTTTGTCAATATCTAATGATTTTTTCGCAAGATGTTGCGATGTGGATTTGTTTATGTTTATATCTATTATTTATTAGCAATTAGTCTATATTCTCCTTTCAGTCGAGAGATATTAAAACCTTCGGTTTCAGAGATATTGCTACGCAAAGATATTGTGCTACGCACAGTTTAACATAAAAAGAAACCGCATAGCGGTTTCTTCATTAATTGTGCATTGTGAATTTTGCATTGTGAATTGATAAAAAAAGTCCCTGAACGGAAACCGTTCAGGGTGCTTTTTTTATTATACTAATTCAATGATAGCCTGTGATGCGCCGTCGCCTCTTCTTGGAGCCATTTTGATGATTCTTGTGTAACCACCGTTTCTGTCGGCATATTTAGGAGCGATTTCATTGAATAATTTTGTAACCACATCTTCTTTTGTGATGTAAGCAAGTGCCTGTCTTCTTGTATGGAGAGTGTTTTTCTTACCTAATGTAATCATTTTTTCAGCCATACATCTAACTTCTTTAGCTCTTGTTTCAGTTGTAACCATTTTACCGTTTTCAAGTAAAGAAGTAGTTAAGTTTCTGAGCATTGCTTTTCTGTGAGCTGTCTCACGACCAAGTTTTCTTGTTCCTGGCATTGCAAATACCTCCTTCTTAGGTTATCGAATTATTCGTCTTCTTCTTTTCTGAGAGATAATCCGAGGCTTTCCATCTTCTGAAGAACTTCTTCTAAAGATTTCTTACCGAGGTTTCTAACTCTCATCATATCTTCTTCTGTCTTTGCAGCTAAGTCTTCAACATTGTTAACGCCCGCACGCTTTAAGCAGTTGTAAGAACGAACTGACAATTCAAGATCTTCGATTGTCATTTCCATAATCTTTTCTTTCTTTTCGTCGCGTTTGCTAACTAACACTTCAGGATGAACTGTTTCACCTGAAAGCTCTAAGAACAACTTAAGGTGTTCGATTAAGATGTTTGCTGCAAGACTTATAGCCTTATTAGGCTCGATTGTTCCGTTTGTCCAGACTTCAACTGTTAATTTATCATAGTCTGTGATCTGGCCAACACGCGTATTCTCAACCTGATAGTTAACCTTTGTAATAGGTGTATAGATTGAATCAACTGGAATAATACCGATAATTGACTGACATTCAGCACGGTTTTTGTCGGCTGAAACATATCCTCTTCCGGAAGTCAGTGTAATTTCCATATTGAGCTTTGCATCTTCGTTTAATGATGCAATGTGAAGCTCCGGATTTAAAATTTCAACAGCTGAATCAGCTTTGATATCAGCAGCTGTAACTTCACCCTTGCCTTCAGCGTTGATATAAACAACCTTTGGGCCTGGTTCATTAAGCTTTACATGTAAGTTCTTAATATTTAAGATAATTTCAACAATATCTTCCTTAACACCAGGAATTGATGAAAATTCATGCTGAATACCATCAATTTTGATGAATGATGCTGCTGCACCAGGAAGTGAAGATAATAATGTTCTTCTTAATGAGTTACCTATTGTAAGACCGTATCCTCTTTCGAGTGGCTCAACAACGAATTTACCGTATGTTCCGTCCTCTGACATTTCAATACACTCTATTTTAGGCTTTTGCATTTCTATCATATTAAACCTCCTTGATTACGCCCACCTTCTCTGGGCCGGGATGTTTACTTAATGCTAAACTATATTATTATTTAGAATACAATTCAACGATTAAGTGCTCTGCAATATCGATATCGATATCATCTCTTGCAGGAGCTGCAATAACTTTTGCTTCATATTTAGCAGGATCGAGATCTAACCACTTTGGTGGTTTCTTACCTGAAGAAGCTTCAAGGATTGCTTTTACCTTAACTGAATCCAAGCTCTTTTCTTTAATAGCTATAACATCGCCAACAGATATTAAATATGATGGAATGTTAACCTTTTTACCATTTACTGTGAAATGACCGTGTCTAACGAGCTGTCTAGCTTCTGCTCTTGAAGAACCAAAGCCGAGTCTGTAAACAACGTTGTCAAATCTTGTTTCAAGTATAGATAAAAGGTTTTCACCGGTGATGCCGGCTTTCTTTTCTGCTAATTCAAAATAATGTCTGAACTGATTTTCTAAAACGCCATAATATCTCTTAGTTTTCTGCTTTTCTCTGAGCTGAAGACCATATTCTGACATTTTCTTTCTACCCTGACCATGCTGACCTGGTGCATACTGTCTGTTAGCAATTGCACATTTGTCTGAGTAACAACGGTCACCCTTCAAGTACAATTTAGCACCTTCACGTCTGCAGAGTCTGCATACAGCGCCTGTATATCTTGCCATAATGCTTTACCTCCGTTTCAAATACAATAAATAATAGATCAAACTCTTCTTCTTTTTGGTGGTCTGCAACCGTTGTGAGGAATTGGTGTTACGTCTTTAATCATCTGAACATCAAGTCCTACAGCCTGAAGTGCTCTGATTGCAGCTTCTCTACCAGTACCAGGTCCTTTTACGAAAACTTCAACAGTTTTAAGACCGTGTTCCTGTGCAGCTTTTGCAGCTGTTTCTGCTGCCATCTGTGCAGCAAATGGGGTTGATTTCTTTGAACCCTTGAAGCCAAGTTCTCCGGCACTTGCCCAAGAAATAGCATTGCCCTGAGTGTCAGTTATTGTAACAATTGTATTGTTAAAGGTTGAATTAATATGAACTGCGCCTTTTTCAATATTCTTCTTCTCTTTACGTCTTCTAACGACTTTTTTTGTAGCAGTTTTTGCCATTATCTTAGCGCCTCCTTACTTCTTCTTATTTGCAATAGTCTTTTTAGGACCTTTTCTTGTTCTTGCATTAGTCTTTGTTCTCTGACCTCTGCATGGTAAACCTTTTCTGTGTCTTAAACCTCTGTAGCAGCCGATTTCCATAAGGCTCTTAATGTCTAATGCTGTCTGTCTTCTTAAATCACCTTCAACAGTGTAATCTTTATCGATAGCATCACGAATCTTTGAAATATCGTCTTCAGTTAAGTCTTTAACTCTGGTATCAGGATTTACTCCTGTATCTTTAAGAATGGCTCTGGAAAGGTTGATACCTATACCATAGATATAAGTTAAGCCGATTTCTACACGCTTTTCACGTGGTAAATCAACACCTGCTATTCTTGCCATTGTTTGCACCTCCTTAAATTAACCTTGCTTCTGTTTGTGCTTTGGATTTTCACAAATTACCATAATATTACCTTTGCGTTTGATAATTTTGCATTTTTCGCAAATAGGTTTTACGGATGGTCTAACTTTCATAATAAAAACCTCCATTATTCATAAAACTCTTTAGCAAATTATTTTGCTCTCCAAGTAATTCTGCCTCTTGTCAAATCATAAGGAGACATTTCAACTGTTACCTTATCACCAGGAAGGATTCTGATATAATTCATACGAAGCTTTCCTGCAATATGAGCCAAAATTACATGTCCGTTTTCAAGTTCAACCTGAAATGTTGCATTAGGCAATGCCTCAACAACAGTTCCTTCAAGTTCTAAAACATCATCTTTTGCCATGGATAATACCTCCTTTAGCATTTTAACAACTTATTAACTCTTTTAATTCTTTTCTTATAATAGAATTACCGATTATCTGTTTGCCTTCAAGCATCTCTCTTATTTTCAACGAGGTATGCTCAGTAACCTCCAGATGTTTAATTTTTTTGAGTTTCGGCATATCCACTTTTCGTCTTTTACCATCTGCGATGTAGCAAAAGCTTTCATCTTGAACGGATAAAACAACGAAATATTTGTCTTTATCCCTTCCTGCGATTGCTTTAACAATCAGTCCGGGGTAAATGTCCAAAATAATCACCTCAATACATAGTCAGAATTTCCGGCTTATCTTTTGTAATTAAAACCGTATTTTCATAGTGGGCTGACAAGCAGCCGTCCAGAGTAACTACCGTCCAGCCATCAGACAAAGACTCAACTCTGTAGTCGCCCATATTAATCATAGGTTCAATTGCAAGAGTCATTCCGGCAACGAGTCTTGCTCTGCATTTCGGATTAAGATAGTTTGGAATTTCCGGGTCCTCGTGAAGAGAAGCACCAACTCCATGTCCTATATAATCTCTGACAACTCCGTATCCTTCGCTTTCAGCTCTGGTCTGAACTGCCAATGATATATCCGAAATACGTTTTCCTTCAAAACAATTTTCAACTGCTTTAAAGAAACAATCCTTTGTAACATCAATAAGTTTCTGCGCTTCATCCGATATTTTACCTACCGCAAATGTTCTCGCAGCATCACCGTGATAGCCCTTATAATTTGCGCCAACATCTATGCTGATAATGTCGCCTTCCTTCAAAACAACATTGTTTGATGGAATACCGTGAATTACCTGCTCATTGACTGAAGCACAAATTGACTTTGGAAATCCGCTGTAGTTCTTGAATGACGGTATGCAACCGTTATCTCTGATGAACTTTTCAGCTAATTTATCAAGCTCAAGGGTTGTTATACCCGGTCTGATACTTTCCTCCATCAGCTTCAAGGTTTGACCTGTAACTCTACAGGCAGTTCGCATAAGCTCAATCTCTTTATTTGATTTTACAATAATCATTTTCAATCCTCAAAAATTTCTAAAACCTTGTTTGTGGTTTCTTCAACTGTATTCTGACTTTCCACCACGTTAAGACGGTCGCTTTCGATATAATATCTCATAAGCGGTTCTGTCATTTCGTGATACACAACCAATCTATTTTTAATAGTTTCAGGATTGTCGTCTGCACGCTGGATAAGTTCACCGCCACAAACATCACAAATTCCTTCAACAGATGGTTTGTTATGATTTATGTGATAAGGCTTTCCGCATTCTTTACATTCTCTTCTGCCTGATAATCTTGCAATTACGGCTTCATCAGAAACTGCAATGCTTATAACCTTATCAACTATAATTGACTTTTCATCAAGCACTTTCGCCTGATTCAAAGTTCTTGGATAACCATCAAGGATAAATCCGTTTTTGCAATCTTCCTGTTTAAGTCTTTCAAGCAAGAGCTCTGTTACAACATCATCCGGAAGAAGCTTGCCTTCGTCGATATATACTTTAGCAAGCTTTCCGAGTTCTGTTTCTTCAGCTATTGCGTGTCTTATTATATATCCTGTTGATATTGCAGGAATATTAAACTTTTCAGAAATTTTTTCAGCCTGAGTACCTTTTCCGGCACCCGGGGCACCTAAAAGAATAACCTTCATAATTTCCTCCCGCAACTCAAAACATTATTCGAGGAATCCTTTATAATGTCTCATTAACATCTGTGATTCTAACTGTTTTGTAGTTTCAAGAGCAACTGATACTGCGATCAATACTGATGTACCGCCAAGGCTAACCTGAATTCCTGAAATTGCACCGTTAAGAGCAATTGGGAATACAGCAACAACAGCGATTGCAAGAGCACCGATTAAAGTTATCTTTGATAATACTTTTGCAATATAATCTGATGTTGGTTTACCAGGTCTGATACCCTGAACGAAACCACCGTTTCTCTTAATATTGTTTGACATTTCAATCGGATTGAACTGGATTGAAGTGTAGAAATATGTGAAGAAAATGATTAATGCAAAGTATAAAATTGCATATACCCAACCATTTGGATCAAATACGTTTAAGAAATTAGCCCAGAATGTTCCTGCAGCCGGCTGGCCGAAGAAATTAGCAAGTGTTGCAGGGAATGATAAGATTGACATAGCGAAGATAATTGGCATTACACCTGCCATAGCAACCTTTAATGGAATGTATGTGCTCTGTCCGCCATACATTTTTCTGCCTACAACTCTTTTTGCATACTGAACAGGGATTCTTCTTTCAGCATCGTTGATTGAAACAACGAAGCCAACGAGGATAACTGCAACTACTACTAAAATTACCATAGCGAGAATGCTCATAAAGTTAAAGTGTGCACCTGCCATGTAGTTGTAGATTGCTTTCACACCATCATCAAGTCTTGAAATAATACCGATGAAGATGATAAGTGAAATACCGTTACCTACACCCTTTTCTGTGATAAGTTCACCAAGCCACATTAAGAAAGCAGTACCTGCTGTGAATGTTAATGTGATTGTTACGAATGAAAGAATGCCAGGGTTTGAAATTGATGAGCTTAAAGCTGCATACAAACCTGCTGCCTGGATAAATCCAAGAACAACTGTTACATATCTTGTAATCTGAGCAATTTTCTTTCTTCCTTCTTCGCCTTCTTTTGCGATTCTTTCAAGTGCAGGAATAGCAATTGTAAGAAGCTGCAAAATAATAGAAGCGTTGATGTATGGTGTAATACTCATAGCAAAGATTGTTGCATTTGAGAAAGCACCACCACTGATAATATCAAAGAATCCGAAAAGTGAGCCTTCAGCACTTGCTAATGCCTGAAGAGCTGCTTTGTCAATTCCCGGAACAGGAATTATTGAACCGAATCTGAATACTACCAGTAATAAAACTGTGTAAAGCATTTTCTTTCTGAGGTCCGCAATTTTCCAAGCGTTTTTTAACGTCTGAATCATATTATTCCACCTCAGCCTTTCCTCCGGCAGCTTTGATCTTTTCTTCAGCTGACTTTGTAAACTTTGCTGCTTTAACTGTAAGTTTCTTTGTTAACTCGCCGTTACCAAGGATTACAATACCGTCGCAGATTTTGCTGATGATACCTTTTTCCTTGAGCACTTCTGCTGTAACAACGGCATCGTCTTCAAATACGTTTAATGCTGATAATTTAACTTCAATATATTTGTTAGCAAAAATGTTAGTGAAACCTCTTTTTGGAAGTCTTCTGTATAAAGGCATCTGGCCACCTTCGAAACCAGGTCTTACACCGCCGCCTGTACGAGCGTTCTGACCTTTGTGACCTCTACCTGCCTGTGTACCATTACCTGAAGCATGGCCTCTACCTTTTCTGTAATTTTCTTTTACAGAACCCGGTGCTGGTCTTAATTCACTAAGATTCATTTGCTACACCTCCTTGTAATTATATTTCCTCTACTTTTACGAGATGTGAAACTTTGTTCACCATACCCATGATCTGAGGAGTTGCTTCTTTTTCAACAGATTGACTGATTTTCTTAAGTCCTAAGGCTGAAACAGTGGCAATCTGGTCTTTTTTTCTACCGATAGTGCTTTTTACTAAAGTAATTTTAACTTTTGCCATCGTGATTTCCTCCTTAACCTAAAATTTCTTCTACTGTCTTGCCACGAAGTTCTGCAACGTTTTTAGCAACCTTTAAGCTTGCAAGGCCCTGAATTGTAGCGCCTACCATGTTTTTAGGGTTGTTTGAACGAAGAGACTTTGTTCTGATATCTCTGATACCTGCAAGTTCTAATACCGCTCTGGCAGGACCACCAGCGATAACACCGGTACCTTCTTTAGCAGGTTTCATTAATACTCTACCTGCGCCATATTCACCGATGATTTCGTGAGGAATTGTTGTTCCTACTCTTGCAACAGATACCATGTTCTTTTTAGCTGCTTCAATAGCTTTTCTTACTGCTTCTGGAATTTCAGCAGCTTTGCCCATTCCGCAACCTACATGGCCGTTACCGTCGCCTACTACAACTAATGCACTAAATCTGAAGGTTCTACCGCCTTTTACAACTTTAGCAACACGGTTGATGTTTACGACTGTTTCTTTTAATTCAACACCGTTTGTGTTAATATCTGCCATAATAAACCTCCTATTAGAATTCTAATCCGCCTTCTCTGGCACCTTCTGCTAATTCCTGCACTCTACCGTGGTAAACATATCCGCCTCTGTCAAATACAACAGTTTTGATACCTTTTGCAAGTGCTTTTTCAGCAACCATAAGGCCAACTTTTTTAGCAGCTTCTTTATTTGAACCAAGTCCTTCGAAAGCTGCTTCTAATGATGATGCTGCAACAAGTGTGTTACCTGTTGTATCATCAATAATCTGAGCACTGATATTTTTTAAACTTCTGAAAACGCATAAACGTGGCATTTCAGGAGTTCCTGAGATTTTGCTTCTAACTCTTTTATGTCTCTTTAATCTTGCTACATTACTTGAAGTCTTCTTAATCATAAGAAAATTCCACTCCTTTCATAGAATTAAGCAGCCAGGCTATTATTTCTTACCTGTCTTACCTTCTTTTCTGATGATTGTTTCATCACTGTACTTAATACCCTTTCCTTTGTATGGTTCAGGTAATCTGTATTCTCTGATTACAGCTGCAAACTGACCAACAGCCTGCTTGTCTATACCAGAGATGATTAACTGGTTAGGGTTTGGAACATCAATTTTGATGTCGTTTGTTTCTTCAACTTCAACGTTGTGTGAGTAACCAAGGTTTAAAACTACTTTTGAACCCTGTTTCTGAGCTCTGTAACCAACGCCGTTTATTTCGAGAGTTTTTGAGTAACCTTCTGTTACACCAACAACCATATTATTAACTAATGTACGAGTTAAACCGTGAAGAGCTTTGTGCTGCTTCATTTCTGATGGTCTTTCTACGATAACTTCTGCACCTTCAACTTTAACGATCATATCAGCATGCAAAGTTCTTGATAAAGTTCCTTTAGGACCTTTAACTGTGATTTCGTTTCCCGCACCAAGTTTAACTTCAACGCCCTGTGGTATAGCGATTGGCATTCTACCTATTCTGGACATTTCTAGTGCACCTCCTTAACAATTTGCATTTTATCAAAATTACCATACGAAAGCTAAAACTTCGCCGCCTACGTTGTTCTTTCTAGCATTTTTGTCTGTCATAATGCCTTTTGATGTTGAAACAATGGCAATACCAAGACCTTTAAGAACTTTAGGCATTTCTTCTTTTGAAGAATAAACACGGAGACCAGGCTTTGATACTCTCTTAAGACCTGAGATTACTTTCTGCTTGTTTGCACCGTATTTGAGTGTAATTCTGATAACACCCTGCTTATTGTCATCTATAATTTGATAATTTTTAATATAACCTTCTTCGAGTAAAATGTCAACGATTGCTTTCTTCATGTTTGAGCAAGGAACATCAACTGTTTCGTGCTTTGCATCGTTTGCATTTCTAATACGTGTAAGCATATCTGCAATAGGATCAGTTATATGCATTTATGTTACCTCCTTCCATAACTTAAAACATATTTAAATCTTACCAGCTTGCTTTTCTAACACCAGGAATCTGACCTTTGTAAGCCAATTCTCTGAAGCAGATACGGCAAATACCGAACTTTCTAAGATAAGCATGAGGTCTTCCACAGATTTTACATCTTGTGTAAGCTCTTGTCTTATACTTTGGAGTTCTCTGCTGTTTAATAACCATAGACTTTTTAGCCAAGACAATAACCTCCTTTAATTGTGAGCATAAGGAGCACCCATTAATGTGAGGAGCTCTTTAGCTTCTTCGTCAGTATTTGCTGTTGTTACGATGATAATATCCATACCTCTGAGTTTATCGATTTTATCATATTCGATTTCAGGGAAAATTAACTGTTCTTTAATACCGAAAGCATAGTTTCCTCTGCCGTCGAAAGAATCTGGGTTAATACCTCTGAAGTCACGTACACGTGGGAGAGCAACATTGAATAAACGATCTAAGAATTCATACATCTTTTCTCTTCTTAATGTTACTTTGCAACCAATATTCATGCCTTCTCTGATTTTGAAGTTAGCAACTGATTTCTTAACCTTTGTGATTAAAGGTTTCTGACCTGTGATGATTGCGAGGTCATTAGCAGCTGATTCCAAAACCTTAGCATTGTCTTTAGCTTCAGCGATACCCATGTTGATAACTACTTTATCAATCTTTGGGATCTGCATTGTGCTTTTATAATTAAATTTGTTCATCATTGCAGGAGCAACTTCTGAAACATACTTATCATAAAGTCTTGCCATTATGATATCCTCCTTTCACCATTAGTCTGCGAAAACTTCGTTACATTTTTTGCAGTAACGAACGATGCTACCGTCTTCATTAACTTTACGAGCAACTCTTGTAGGTTCGTTGCATTTTGAGCAAACATGCATAAGCTTTGAAGCGTTGATAGCGATTTCCTGCTTTAAGATTCCGCCTTCTTCACCCTGTCTTCTTGGCTTAACGTGCTTTGTTGCAACTGCTACACCTTCAACAATAGCTGTACCTTTTTTAGGGAATACAGATAATACTTTACCTTTTTTACCCTTGTCTTTACCAGAAAGTACAACAACTGTATCGCCTTTTTTAATATGCATTTTATTCATTTCGTTGTACCTCCATTATAATACTTCAGGAGCTAAAGATAATATTTTCATATATTCTTTATCTCTGAGTTCTCTTGCAATAGGTCCAAAGATACGAGTTCCTTTTGGGTTCTTGTCTTCTTTGATAATTACTGCAGCGTTTTCATCAAATTTTATATAAGAGCCATCTGCTCTTCTCATGCCTTTAACACTTCTAACAACAACGGCTTTAACAACTTCGCCCTTTTTAACAACTCCGCCTGGTGTTGCTTTTTTAACAGAAGCGACAATTACGTCACCGATTTCAGCATAACGTCTTCTTGTACCACCAAGTACACGAATGCACATAATTTCTTTAGCTCCGGTGTTATCGGCTACTTTCAACAATGTCTGTTGCTGTATCATAGCTAAACTCCTTTCTCACTCAGATTACTGAGCCTTTTCAACGATTTCAACAAGTCTCCATCTCTTATCTTTTGAAAGAGGTCTTGTTTCCATAACCTTAACTGTATCACCGATGTTACAGATGTTCTGTTCATCGTGTGCTTTAAGTTTGTAGGTTCTTTTAATGATTTTGCTATATAAAGGGTGCTTTACGCTATCAACGATGGCTACAACGATTGTTTTGTCCATCTTATTGCTGATAACTTTACCCACTCTTGTCTTTCTGTATGCACGTTCTGACAAGCTAATTCCTCCTCTCATAGTATCAACAGATTAAAATGATTAAGCTTCTTTCTTAGCGAGCTCGATTTCCATTTCTCTCATTACTGTTTTAACTCTTGCGATTGATTTTTTAACATCAACAATCTTCATTGTATTGTCAAGCTGGCTTGTAGCATTCTGAAATCTCAAATTGAATAATTCAGTCTTTAAGTCAGCTAATTTCTGTGCTAATTCTTCATAAGAAAATTCTCTAACTTCATTAATTTTCATTATGCGTCAACCTCCGTTTCCAAATCGCTCTTAGCAACGATTTTACATTTAATTGGGAGCTTGTGAATAGCAAGACGAAGAGCTTCTCTTGCAACTTCTTCGTTAATTCCGCCGATTTCGAACATAATTCTGCCCGGCTTAACTACTGCTACCCAGTATTCAGGTGAACCTTTACCGCTACCCATACGAGTTTCAGCAGGTTTTTCTGTTACAGGTTTGTCAGGGAAAATTTTGATCCAAACTTTACCGCCTCTTTTTGTGTATCTTGTCATAGCGATACGGGCAGCTTCAATCTGGTTGCTTGTGATCCAGCCTGGCTGTGTAGCCTGAATACCAAATTCACCGTAAGCAATTTTATTACCTCTGTTAGCCTTACCTGTCATTCTGCCTCTCATTACTCTTCTGTATTTAACTCTCTTTGGTAATAACATTATTTATTCTCCCCTTTCTTTTTATTTGTTCCAGGAAGAACTTCACCTTTGTAGATCCAAACTTTAACACCGATTTTACCGAATGTTGTATCAGCTTCTGCAAAACCGTAGTCAATGTCAGCTCTGATTGTCTGCAAAGGAATAGTACCTTCATGATACTGTTCACCACGAGCGATTTCTGCACCGCCTAAACGTCCTGAACAGCAAGCTTTAATACCGCTTGCACCTGCTTTAGTTGTTCTGCTCATAGCCTGTTTCATAGCTCTTCTGAAAGAAATTCTCTTTTCGAGCTGTGCAGCGATGTTTTCAGCAACTAAAACTGCGCATAAATCTGGCTGTTTAACTTCAATTACGTTAATTTCAACCTTTTTACCTGTCATCTTTGTAAGATGAGCAATTGTTTTTTCTATACCTTCACCTTTTTTGCCGATGATGAAAGCTGGTCTAGCAACATGAAGAGAAATTCTTATCTTGCTTGATGGCTTTTCGATTTCGATTTTAGCAACGCCGGCATCAAAGTGAGTCTTTTTAAGATATTTTCTCACATTGTAATCTTCAACTAAGCTATCGCCGAAGTCTTTTGAGTTAGCGTACCATTTAGAATCCCAGTCCTTAATAACGCCGACTCTGAGTCCGTGTGGATTAACCTTCTGACCCATGTTTTTAACCTCCTTTTGGTTTACTGTCTTTCTTTGAGAACGAGAGTGATATGACTTGTTCTCTTTCTAATTCTAAAAGCTCTACCCTGAGCTCTTGGCATTATTCTCTTAAGAATAGGGCCACCGTTAGCAAATGCTTCTGCTACATACAACTTTTCAACGTCCATGTTATGATTGTTTGTAGCGTTTGCAATCGCTGAGTTTAATAACTTTATAAGATATTCTGAAGCAGCTTTAGGAGTATTGTTTAAAATACCGATTGCTTCAGCAACAGATTTATTTTTAATTAAATCTAACACGATTTTCACTTTACGAGGTGAAATACGTGCATAACGAAGGATTGCTTTTGCCTCCATTATTGCTACCTCCTCTCCGGAATCAATAAAATTTATTATCTAACACCACTTGTTTTTGCACCTGCGTGTCCTTTGTAAGTTCTTGTAGGAGCAAATTCGCCTAATTTATGTCCAACCATGTCTTCTGTCAAATATACAGGCACATGTTTTCTTCCATCATGAACAGCGATTGTGTGACCAATCATATCAGGGAAGATTGTTGAGCTTCTTGACCAAGTCTTTAAAACTCTTTTTTCGCCTGCTTCGTTCATTTCAATAACTCTCTTTAAGAGTTTTTCATCGACGAAAGGACCTTTTTTAACTGATCTACTCATGGTTTACCTCCTATTATTTCTTATTTCTTCTCTTAACGATAAACATATCTGACTTCTTGTTCTTCTTTCTTGTCTTCAAACCAAGAGCAGGTTTACCCCAAGGAGTAACAGGACTTGGTCTACCGATAGGTGATTTACCTTCACCACCACCGTGAGGGTGATCGCATGGGTTCATAACAACACCACGAACTGTAGGTCTGATACCTTTATATCTTGTTTTACCGGCTTTACCAACTTTGATATTTTCATGATCTGAATTACCAACTTCGCCGATTGTTGCTTTACATTCAACGCTTACCATTCTAACTTCACCGGATGGAAGTCTTACCTGAGCATATTTGCCTTCTTTAGCCATAAGCTGAGCTGAGTTACCAGCTGCTCTAACCATCTGAGCACCTTTGCCAGGTACTAATTCGATGCAGTGAATTAATGTACCAACTGGAATGTCTTTGATTTTAAGTGCGTTACCAGGTTTGATATCTGCGCCTTCACCTGATAAAACAACGTCGCCGTCTTTAAGACCGAGTGGAGCGATGATGTATGTTTTTTCACCATCTTCGTACTGGAGAAGAGCGATGTTAGCTGATCTGTTTGGATCGTATTCGATACCGATAACAGTAGCTTTCATACCGTCTTTCTTTCTCTTAAAGTCGATGATTCTGTATTTAACTTTGTTACCGCCACCTCTGTGACGAACAGTGATTCTTCCGTATGAGTTTCTACCTGCTTTTTCTTTTTTTGTTTCAAGCAAACTTTTTTCAGGAGACTTTTTAGTGATTTCCTCGAATGTTGAAACGGTCATATTTCTTCTTGCAGGAGAAGTCGGATTATACTTCTTTATAGCCATTTGTTTTCAACTCCTTCACTTTAATTAAGCCATACCATCAAAAAATTCAATAGTTTTGCTATCAGGCTTTAATGTTACGATTGCTTTCTTCCAGTCAGCTCTCTTACCAACATGTACGCCCATTCTTTTGGTTTTACCCATATATCTCATTGTGTTAACCTTAGCAACTTCAACTTTAAATAACTGTTCAACAGCAATTTTAATGTCGATTTTAGTAGCTTTTGGGTCTACTTCAAAAGTGTATCTTTTATTTGATATATCTTCCATTGAATTTTCAGAGATGATAGGTCTTTTAATAATGTCCTGATACATCATTATGCATACACCTCCTCTAATTTCTTAACAGCATTCTGATCAATAACGAGTTTGTCAGCCTTTAATAATTCATATACGTTTAACGCACCTGTGAATGACGCCTGAACACCCTCAATATTTCTTGCTGATTTATAAACCTTTTCGTTAGGTTCAACAGTTACAATTAATGCTTTTTTAGCTTCAACAGCGTTTAAGAGATTTGCAACTGTCTTTGTTTTGATTTCTGCAACATCGAGGTTATCGATAACTGCGATGTTACCTGTAGCAACTTTTGAAGATAAAACTGCTTTTAATGCGAGCTGTTTCATTTTCTTATTGATGCTGTATCTGTAATCTCTTGGCTTAGGACCTAAAGCAATACCACCATGAATCCACTGTGGTGAACGGATAGAACCCTGTCTTGCTCTGCCTGTGCCCTTCTGACGCCATGGCTTAATGCCACCGCCGCTAACTTCTGCTCTTGTTTTTGTGCTCTGTGTACCCTGTCTCTGATTTGCAAGGTAGTTTTTAACTACTTCGTGAACAACTGCAGGATTTGCTTCAACACCGAAAACTTTTTCATTTAATTCAACGGTACCGATTTCTTTACCGTCCATATTATATAAAGCCACGTTAGGCATGTGTAACTCCTCCTTCCTCTATTACTGTGCTTTAACAGCACTCTTAACTATTACTAATCCACCTTTAGGACCCGGAATAGCACCGCGAACTAAAAGTAAGTTCTTTTCAACATCAACGCAAACAACATCAAGGTTCTGGATTGTTACTGTATCGCAACCCATGTGACCTGGTAATTTCTTACCTTTAAATACTCTTGATGGGTCTGAGCATGCACCCATTGAACCTGCATGACGATGAACCGGACCAGTACCATGAGTTTCTTTAAGTCTGTGCTGGTTGTGACGTTTGATAGCACCTGCAAAACCATGACCTTTGCTTGTACCTGTGATGTCAACCTTTTCGCCTGTTGCGAAAACATCAGCCTTAATTTCATCGCCTACATTCATTGATGCAGCATCTTCTAATTTAAATTCTTTTAAAAATCTTTTTGCGGTAACGCCTGCTTTTTCAAAGTGGCCTTTCATAGGTTTGTTAACATTTTTTTCTTTAATGTCTGCAAAGCCAACCTGAACTGCTTCGTAGCCGTCGTTTTCAACAGTTTTCTTCTGAACGACAACACATGGTCCCGCTTCTACAACTGTTACAGGAACGATTTTTCCTGCTTCGTCAAAAAGCTGAGTCATACCGAGCTTTTTGCCAAGTAATCCTTTTTTCATTTTTCTTTCCTCCTTTTGGTTATTGGTTCACCAGATTGTGAACTTGACCCACTTCCGTCCGATCAGATGAGTTTAATCTCAACGTTAATACCGGCCGGCAAATCAAACTTACCTAATGCTTCAGCAGTTTTCTGATTTGATGCAACAACATCAATCAATCTCTTGTGAGTTCTCATTTCGAACTGTTCTCTAGAATCTTTGTACTTATGAACAGCTCTTAAGATTGTGATAATTTCTTTCTTTGTTGGCAACGGAATAGGACCTGAAACTTCAGCGCCTGTTCTTTTTACAGTGTCAACAATCTTTTCAGCTGACTGATCTACTAAAGCGTGATCGTAACCGCTGATTTTGATTCTGATTTTCTGAGCTGATGCCATTTACTTTATCCTCCCTTCACATTTCGTGTCCACTATGCCGAGTGTTTCATAGCACTCCATACTCTTGGGCACAGTGCAACCTCATATACTATACTACAACTATAAAAATAAGTCAATACTTTTTTAAAAAATTTTATCAACTTTTTTCGCACATCATATTTTCACCGCCATATATTATATATATAAATAGGAAGAAACTCAGTCGAAAGTAGGGAGTTGTCCCTGTTTCTTTGCATAAAAAAAGAAACCCCATCCGAGGTTTTCTTTTCACTTATTTGTTTTTATTCAGCAGCTTCTTCATTTAAAGATTCTTCATACTTAGCAAGAACTGCTGCCTGAAGAGCTTCACGCATTTCAACATTGATTGGATGTGCAATATCTTTAAATTCGCCATCCATTGTTTTTCTGCTTGGCATAGCTATGAAAAGTTTGTCCTGACCTTCGATAACCTTAATGTCATGAACAACAAACGCATCGTCAAATGTAACTGATACTACTGCTTTCATTCTGCCTTCTGCTGTAATTTTTCTCACTCTGATATCTGTGATATTCATCCTTTTTCCTCCCTGCTTTTGCAGTTTTTTGTCACCGCATAACTTACCTTAATCTAATTTATCAAAAAATATACAACTTGTCAACAGGACTTTATCATTTTTGTGCAATTTGACCAAAGAATTATACAAAATACACCTAAAAATATTACAAATTGGGCATTTTTTAGACATTTTACGCACATCGCCTGAAGTAAATAAAAAAGTGTTGATAATTATTATATTGTATGTTATAATAACTATGTATATATGGGAGGAGTGTATTTATGACAATACTAGATAATGTATCTGAAACCGTTTCAAAGGTAGCTCGCAACATTGCAAAAGGTACAAACAAAGTTGTTGAGTCTTCAAAGGTTTCAATTGACCTTCTTGAGAAAAAAGATGACCTTAAAGATATGTACGCAGAAATAGGTAAAATACTCGCTGACTCAGGCGATGACGAAATGTACGAAAAACTCGGCATTAAAAATAAAATTGTTGCAATCGGCAAAATCAGCAACGAAATTGTTGAACTTAAAATTAAACTTTCCGAATTGAAAAACACAAAGAAATGTCCTGACTGTGGTGCTAACATTTCTAAAAACTCAGCATACTGCAACATTTGTGGCAGTAAAATTATCTAACGGGGAAAAACAATGGAGAAATTAGTTATAAAAGGCGGGAAACCATTAAGCGGAAGCGTTTCCATAAGCGGTGCAAAAAATGCAGTTGTTGCAATTATCCCTGCAGCCCTTCTCATTGAAGGAAAGTGCATCCTTGAGAATGTTCCGTGTATAAATGATGTTTCTGTTCTTACAGAGATACTTACACAGCTTGGTGCTAAAGTAAGACTTATAAACAAACATACCCTCGAAATCGACAGTACCCATATCAACACCTGCAAAGCAGACCATAATATGGTAAGCAAAATGAGAGCCTCTTATTATCTTATGGGTGCTCTTCTGGGAAGATTCAATCACGCTATGGTTTCAATGCCCGGCGGTTGTGATTTAGGCCCAAGACCTGTTGATCAGCACTTGAAAGGCTTTAAGGCTTTAGGTGCAAAGATTGACGAAGACAACGGTTATTATGAGCTTACTGCCGACGAACTTGTGGGCGGTCATGTTTTCTTTGACATTGTGTCTGTAGGTGCTACAATCAATGTTATGCTTGCCGCTGTTAAAGCACAGGGTATTACAATTATTGAAAACGCTGCAAAAGAACCTCACATTGTTGATGTTGCAAACTTTTTGAATTCAATGGGTGCAAACATCAAAGGTGCAGGTACTGATGTGATAAAAATCAAAGGCGTAAGCGAATTAAGAGGCGGAACATACTCTGTTACTCCTGATTATGTTGAAGCCGGAACATATATGCTTATGGCTGCAGGTGCAGGCGGAAATGTTCTTGTTAAAGATGTTATTCCAAAGCACCTTGAATCAATTACTGCAAAGCTTAAAGAAATCGGTGCTACCGTCAATGAATTTGACGACAGTATTCAGGTAATTTCAACAGGCAGACTTACAAACGCCAGAGTTAAGACTCTTCCATATCCGGGTTTTCCTACAGACCTTCAGCCACTTATAACAACACTTCTTGCCGTTTCTGACGGAACAAGTATTGTAACCGAGGCTGTATGGGAAAGCAGATTCAGATATGTTGATGAACTCAGAAGAATGGGTGCAAACATAACAGTTGAAAAATCTGTTGCAGTTATTGAAGGTGTTGAATCACTTTCAGGCTGTCCTGTTAAATCCCACGATTTAAGAGCGGGCGCTGCTATGGTAATGGCAGGGCTTATGGCAAGTGGAACAACAGAAGTTACCGAATTAAAATATATAGACAGAGGTTACGAGGATTTAGAAGCTAAACTTACTGCTCTCGGTGCAGAAATTATAAGAATAGAAGACAAAAATCCAACAACCATTCCAAAGGCAAACTAATGTTAAAATTTTGTTCACTTTCCAGTGGCAGTGACGGAAACTGTCTTTTCCTTACAGACGGAAAAACAAACATTCTCATAGACTGCGGACTGAGCTTTACAAAAACAAATACTTTATTAAATTTAATCGGCGTCAATATATATGATATTGACGCTGTTTTGGTTACTCACGAGCATACAGATCACACATCGGGACTTGGGGTTTTGTTCAAAAAAATAAAAGCTCCTATATACGGGCTCAAAGAAACTGTTGCATATGTTCTTTATAAATACCCCTACATAGACAATATTCACATTATTCCCGACACTTTAACAATAGGAAATATGACAATCACCCACTTTGGCACAAGCCACGATGTACCTTCTGTTGGTTACAGGATTACAAATGGTGAAAAATCCGTATGTATTGCAACCGACCTTGGTGTTGTTACAGATGTAGTTGCGGAAAATACGAAGAATTGTGATTTTGCATTTATAGAATCCAACCACGACCCTGAAATGCTTATGTACGGAAACTATCCTTACCATTTGAAGAAAAGAATCGCATCCGAAAAAGGACACCTTTCAAACAAGATGTGCTCACAGCTTGTGTGCAAGCTTGCAGCTCAGGGCACAAAAGAATTTATGCTTGGTCATATAAGCAAGGAAAACAACACCGAAGAGCTTGCTCTTACCACAACCACAAGCGCACTTTCCTTAATTGGACAAACCGCACAGGTACATACAGCGCCAAACGAAAAACCTTCAAAAATTATTGAATTATAATAAAAAAACTCTTGACAAACATTTTTCCTTATGCTATTATATACGAGTACCTGCCGAAGTGGCGGAACTGGCAGACGCACAGGACTTAAAATCCTGCGAGGGTTAAACTTCGTACCGGTTCGATTCCGGTCTTCGGCACCAAAAAGCACTTGCAATTTTGCAAGTGCTTTTTTGCTATTTAAATATTTCTATGATTTTAAACTTAAACTGCATTTCATCATTAAGGGAAATCAGTTTCATTTCATCTTTTGTCAGGGTTTCTTTAAGATATTTTTCCCCTTGTGGGTTTATTTCCCCTGTGGCACTCTCTGTGAAGCATAAAGGCGGGAACATAACACACCACCAGTTTTCTCCCTCAGCTTTCCCAAGCTTTACATTCACCGCCATATACTTCCCTGACGGCAGAGAAATATTTCCATACATTTTAGTTGGAAAATAGGTTTCTTTATACTCCACCACCGCGTCATAAGGGGCATCAATTTCCTTTAAGTACTTGTTAACCATTTTTTCTGTTTCGGGCAATACATTTTCTATGTTATCTGCGTCAATATCTACTGTTTTAATTATATTGTCCCTTACATCAAGCTTGATTTTCTGGTCATAGTACGAATTGCTGTTTGCAACAATATGAAGCCTTGTGACATTTTCACTTATGCTTTCCTGCATACCTCCTGCATAACAAACCATACACCCAAAACATAGAAAAACTGCCAATAATAATCTTTTCATTTCAGTTCCCTTTCTTTTTGTAAAACTCTGAAGTTTGTTTGAAAATTGTTCAGGCTGCGCTGATTTCCGATTGTGGTGTACTTTGTGTACATAAATGAGGAAAGCAGTGCAGGATGTGCAATTTTCATCAAACTTACGATTAGATTATTGGCAGTTTTTTCTTATTTTATACTTGTAACACAAGTAAATATATTAAATTTTTTAAGTTCTTTTTGTGCTTTAAGGGCATCTTCTTCGTTTTCAAAAAGACCGAACACTGTTGGTCCGCTTCCCGTCATAAGTGAACACATGGCTTTATTGTCAAGCATCACTCTTTCTATCTCTTTAATAACAGGTCTGCCTGATGCAGTTATGTCTTCAAGAACATTATACATTCTTTTTGAAAGGTCATAAATATTACCACTTTCAATGGCCTTTATTGCGCCCTCTGTATCAGGGTGGTGTTTTATCTGATTTATTTTAACTTGCTTGAAAATTTCAACGGTACTTATGGGAAAATCAGGTTTTGCTATAAGTACAGGGCATTTTTTCATAGGTTTCAGAGGTGTAAGAATTTCGCCTATACCTTCACAAAGCACAGTTCCGCCCATAATACAGAATGGAACATCCGCGCCCACTTTTTCACCGATTTTTGCAAGAGTTTCCACCGGTGCTTTTACTCCACAAAGCTCATTTAAAGCTTTTATTACCGCCGCACCGTCTGTACTTCCCCCTGCCATACCTGCAGAAACAGGAATGTTCTTTTTAATATAGATTTCAGCACCACACTCAAGACCGAAGTGGTCAAAAAATGCTTTTGCCGCTTTATATGCAATATTACTTTTATCACTTGGCAGATAACTTAAACTGCTTCTGACCGATATATCTTTTTCCGTTAGTTCAATATCAACCTCATCGGCAAGCTCAAGGCTTTGCATAATGGTTTTTAAAAGATGATACCCGTTTTCTTTCTTGCCTACTATATCCAATGTTAAATTGATTTTTGAATATGCTTTTACTTTCATTTATTCATCCTCTGTTGGTTCTACAAAAATAAAAATCAACTGCCCTACCTTAATAAGATCACCTGTTTTAAGGGCACAGGGTTCTGCTCCTATTCTTTCACCATTTACAAATGTTCCGTTTGTACTGTTGTTATCTGCTATGGTAAACATATCCCCTTCTTTTTTAAATACCGCATGCACAGTTGACATAAAGGGGTCGGAAATAATTATACTTGCTTTCGCTCCTCGCCCGATAACACTTCCGTCTTTTATGTTATAGGTTTCTTCCACCATAAACGGCACAGTATGTCTTTTGTTCATAAGCTTTATATACACACTGTCGTCTATAACAGAACCAAGTCTGCTCTGCTTTATGTCAAGGTAAATAAGCCTGATTATGCTGAACATAAAGAAATATATGATGGTTATAAACACATATTTAAGCAATGTTGATATAAGTTCAAACATAATCTCACCTCCAATTTTTAGTATAACATTTCTTGCAAAATAAATCAATAAAAAAAAGGAATTTAAGATTTTACATAGAATTATATATCTGTAATACTTTTGTAACAATTTACATAAGCTATACTACGGAGGAAATCTTATGCGAAAAAAGATAGCCGGCTCAAATGACGGCATAAACAAGCAGGAACAATCCGCAAGCACAAATACCCAAAACAAAAAGAATATCTTTAGCCGTTTATTTGCGTGGTTTAAAGGTAAGACAAACAAATATATACTCAAATTCAAAGCCAACAAGAAAACAGCAATTGCTTATATTTCTGGGCTTTGTACTTTTGGAATTTGCATTTTTATTCTTTCTAACATACAAATAGGATATGCGGTTGTTTTCAACAACGAAACCATTGGTTATGTTTCAGAAAAATATGCAACAGAGCTTGCGCTTGATACTATTTATTCTGATATAGAAACATACGCATCTGAAGAAGACAATATAAATATCACAACATCCTTAAAACCATCGGTTGCTCCTGATTTATTTTTTAAATCAGAAACAGAAATTGCAGACATAATCAAATCAAGCCTTGATTTTTATGTTGAGGCCTGTTGCATTTATATTGACGGACAGCCTGCACTTTCCACAAAGGATAAAGCAGATGCACAAAAAGCAATTGAGGAATATAAAAATTCCTGCATTGGCGGTGACGGTGAGGTTTTAAACCTTACTGTGAAAGAAAATATTGAATACAAAAACACAAGAGTTGTTCTGGCAACAGTTTTATCTGTTGAAGATGCGGTTAAAACCCTTCACGGTACTATGGCTAAAGAAGGTCTTTACACAGTTGTTGAAGGTGATACTCTATGGAGCATCGGTATTGAAAACAATATGCCTACAGACTATCTTATGGAGCTCAACAACCTTGACAGCGAATTTCTCAGCATCGGTGATGTTCTTCGTGTAACTCATCCTGTTCCTCTTCTTACCGTAACGGTAGAAAAGCGAATCAATTATACCGAATATATCCCTTACGAAACAGAGCAGATTTATGACTCAAAGCTTACAAAGGGTACTAACAAAACCGTACAGAAAGGTCAGAATGGTGAAAACAAGATTACTGCGGTTGTAACGATGGTAAACCTTCAGGAAACTGACCGTATTATTGAAAACACAGAGCATATTTGTGACCCTGTTAAAGAAATAATCAGAATCGGAACAAAACCGAAGCCAAAAACAGCGGCAACCGGCAGATTCGGCAGACCTATCAACGGCGGATATGTTTCTTCTGCATACGGTAACAGAAGCAGAGGCTATCACACAGGTATAGACTATGCCCTTTCTTATGGTTCACCTATTTATGCATCCGACGGTGGTACTGTAACATATTCAGGATGGAGTGGTGGATACGGATATATGATTAAAATCAACCACGGCAACGGTTATGAAACAGTTTACGCTCATTGCAGTAAGCTTGCGGTTTCATCAGGTAAAAAAGTTGCAAAGGGTCAGGTTATTGCTTATGTAGGAAGTACCGGTAACAGTACAGGTCCACATCTTCACTTTGAAATAAGAAAAAATGGGTCATATATGAACCCATCCAATTATTATTAAAAAAATAAGCCTTCGGGCTTATTTTTTTAATTCTGTTCCTGGGTAGTAGTGCTTTAATATTTCTTCGTAGCTATACCCTGCTTTTGCATAATGATTTGCCCCGTACTGACTCATTCCCACTCCGTGTCCATAGCCATAGACGGTGAAGATGTATTCTCCGTCTTTTTCTTCTATATTAAAATTTGCCGAGCGCAAATCAAACAGTTCTCTTATTTTCGCACCTGTATATTCTTTTTCGCAAAGGGTTATTGTTTTTACCGTTCCCGCATCCGTTCTTGCTATCTCCCCTATTACTTTTTCAAAGTCCTTTGCTCCCAGTTTTTCTACAAGTTGATGATAACCTACCGAAACCTTTGTTTCATAACCTTTTACAGTCTTATCACCTTCGCTTTCAACGCTCACAAGGTAAGGCAGCTGTCCGCCCCATATATCTGCCGAGCTTTCTGTTTTTCCTGAAGAAATCGCGTGAAACACCGTTGATGCATATTCATCTTCATACATAAGAGCTTCGCCCTTTGTTTCCATTACTGCTTCCTGAAGCTTTTGCTGATATTTTTCTTCAAGTTCTTCATTACTATATGCCATACAATGATTACTGTCTGTGCAAACCGAAGCCTTTGGATGCTTTTCATTCTTCACTTTAAGTTTTTTCAATGTATATGTTCTTACTGCAACTGCCTGAGCTTTAAGTGCTTCTTTTTCAAAAGACGCAGGCATTTCTTTTGCCACCGCATTAAACACATATTCCTCCAAAGGAATATAAAAGACCTCTTCTTTTTCAAAGTCATACACGCTTATTTTTTCACCTTCTGAAATTTTCTTTTCTTTTTTTGTAATAAGTGTGCTGACAGGTATAATATATATTAGTATTATAAACACCAGCCCCATACTAATCATCTTTTTCACTCTTGTCCCCCCGTTTTCCATATATTTCATTATATGAGGTTGACAAAACTTTTAGAAACAGTTATAATATATAAATATAATCCATAAAAAAATGTTATAATTCAACATTGGAAAGGAGACATAATGCACGAAGCAATTTTAAACAAAAACAGAGAGTTTCTGGACAGCGTTGACAATCTTATTGAAATTGTCAGCAAAATGGACAGAATCGACCCTGAACTTTATATGCAATACAATGTTAAGAGAGGTCTGAGAAACGCTGACGGCACAGGTGTGCTTGTAGGTCTTACAGCTATCGGTGAGGTTCACGGTTACTATATTGAAGACAATGATAAAATTCCAACAGAAGGAAAGCTTTTATACAGAGGTATAAGACTTAAAGATCTTATTGAAGGAAGCAGAGCAGAGGGAAGATTTGGTTTTGAGGAAATTTGTTTCCTTATTCTTTTCGGAAAGCTCCCCACAAAGGAAGAGCTTGACACCTTCACAAAGCTTCTCATTTCTTTGAGAACGCTTCCACAAAATTTTGTTGAAGATATGATTAAAGCGCCAAGTCCTAACATTATGAACAAGCTTGCAAGAGCAATTCTTACTCTTTATTCATACGACTCAAGCGCAGACGATTTATCTCTTCACAATGTACTTATGCAATCCATAAGCTTAATTGCTAAAATGCCTATTATGGTTGCAAATTCATATTCAATCAAAAAATATGCATACGATAACGAAAGTCTGGTTATTCACACACATAACCCGAATCTTTCAACTGCAGAAAACTTTCTTTATATGTTAAGACCTGACAGACAATTCACAAAAGAAGAAGCAGAAATCATCGACCTTTGCCTGATTATTCACGCAGAACACGGTGGTGGTAACAACTCTGCATTTACAACACATGTGGTTTCTTCGTCAGGAACAGATACTTATGCCGCAATTTCTGCTGCAGTAAGTTCTCTCAAAGGACCTCTTCACGGTGGTGCTGCAACAACAGTGTCTAAAATGTTTACCGAAATAAAGGAAAATGTCAAGGACTGGGAAAACGAAGAAGAAATAAGAGCTTATGTAACAAAAATATTAAAAAAGGAAGCCTTTGACAAATCAGGCCTTGTTTACGGAATGGGTCACGCTATATACACCCTTTCTGACCCAAGAGCCGTTCTTCTTAAAGAAAAAGCCAAAGAACTTGCTAAAATTAAAGGTGCAGAAAAAGAATTTAACCTTTACGATACAGTTGAAAGAGTTACTCCTGAAATTTTCTGTGCACTGAAAAACACAAAAAAACCTATCTGTGCAAATGTTGATTTCTATTCAGGCTTTGTATATAACCTTTTAGGTATAAACGAAGAACTTTTCACACCTTTATTTGCAATGTCAAGAACAGTTGGATGGTGTGCACACAGAATTGAAGAAATTGTTTCAGGAGGCAGAATTATCCGTCCTGCATACAAAAGCATCACATCAAAACAGCACTACATTCCACTTAATGAAAGAGAATAAAAAAATTCCGCAGTACAAACTGCGGAATTTTTTTATCTGCTTCTTCTTGTGCCTCTTTTTGATTCAAAATTTCTTTTAAGCGCAAGCATTCTTTCATCACTGTCTTGCTTGAATCTGTTCATCTTATCTTCAAAAGAAAGATTTTCTTCCTTTGGTTTTTCAAATATCGCAATATCTGCAGGTCTTGAAGCTTTTTTCGCTCTTTCTTCTTCAATGACTTTTTTGGCAGAAAGACTTACTTTCCCTTTTTCACAGGAAATAACTTTAACCTTCAGCACATCTCCCACTTTAACAAAATCTTCAATATTCTTAACAAAGTCAACTGCGATTTCAGAGATATGTATAAGTCCGGTCTTTCCTCCCTCAATCTGAGCAAACGCACCAAAATTAGTAATACCAGTAATCTTGGCTTCCACAACACTTCCAACTTCAAGCTGCATAAACAAAAAATCCTCCCAATAGCTTACTTTTCAGCAGAGTCAACGAATAAAATTTCGTCATTTTTAAGGAAGCCGAGCTTGTCCCTTGCGATTTCTTCCACACGCTTGTTGTAGTTATCCTTTTTGAGCTGCTCTTTAATTTCGTTGTCCTTTTGAGTTGCCATCAGGATTTCCGCTTCTACGGCTTTCTTATTATTTTTCAAATGAATAATTTTTATTTCCTGTGTAACAAACATTGTGCAGAAATAAACGGTAAGTGCTGCAACTAAAAATATTTTACCAAGTTTTGATACTTTTTTCTTATTATTTCTTTTCAATTGCTACACCTCCCCACTATTCACTAACTCTAGTCTATTTTATTATATTTATTTTAAAAAGTCAATATTTTTCACAAAAAAAAGCAACATCACCGTTGCTTTTTAATGATTCTTTTTATAAATTGCCTCCAACTGTTATTTTTACTGCCCAAGGCAAGCTTTTTAAAAGGAATTGTGATTACTTTAAAAAGAGCAAAAACTTTGTCCCATAAATATATAAACAAAGAGCTTAACAACCATCTGTAAATGGAAAAACCGAAAAGGGTGAAGAAAAATTCGTACCATCTCAACACACCGTTATTGGCAAAAAAAAGAGCAGAATATATAATCACCGTTTCCCCAAGCCAGAACAAAACATCTTCAATGGCAACCATCAGATATGAATTAAAGCCGTTTTTTCTTAATGTCTTGAAAAAATCATACCATACACCGCTTATACAACCGCACACTATACACCAGCCAACAACCAGAAGCTCCCCTGAAAGTGTATTCTTCATTTAAACAACCCTGACCAGAAACCGCCTCTGCCGTTTGTTTCCTCCCGGTAGGCTACCGAATCTATGTTTCCGTCTATTATCAATTCTCCGTCTGCTGTGTTAAACTTATTTATGTGCATATTGCTTCCCTTAACCACAAGCTCTCCCATTACAGTTGAAAGCTCCACCAACTCTTCATTATACACACCAATGTCCTTCACTCCGCTTATTAAAAGTTTTTCTCTTTTTTCCAGTATTATGTTATGTAATTTATTTTCTTCCATAAATTTGTCCCCCTTTTTAACATTATATTTCAAGGGGGACTAAAATATTCTAATCAAACTGTCTGTACATCAAAGGAGCATCGTCTTTTGTTATATGCTTATCGTCAACTTTCAGGATTTCAACTTTAATAATTTTTTCTCCGATGGTAATTTCCATTATATCTCCCACATTAACTTGTGCAGAGGCTTTTACAACTTTACCGTTTATGGCTATTCTTCCTTTATCACAGGCTTCATTTGCCACAGTTCTTCTTTTTATTATTCTTGAAACCTTCAGAAATTTATCAACTCTCATTTATATGCCTTTCCTGAAAAAAAGAAGCAACCTTGAAAAAGGTTGCTTTTTTTCTCAAAGTGTTATTATTATTTAATAGCATCTTTGAATGCTTTACCAGCTTTGAATGCAGGTGCTTTTGAAGCTGGGATTTTCATAGCAGCGCCAGTAGCAGGGTTTCTGCCTTCTCTTGCAGCTCTTTCTTTAACTTCAAATGTACCGAATCCAACTAACTGAACTTTGTCGTTAGCTTTTAAAGCTCCTTCGATGCTTTCGATAACTGCGTTTAATGCTTTTTCAGCGTCCTTTTTTGACAATTCAGCTTTTGCAGCAATTGCAGCAACTAATTCTGTTTTATTCATTATATATTCACCTCCTAAGTGATTTAAACTTTCTTTAGTACGGGCAAACCGCCCTTACAAGTTACAAATTCATTATACATAATAATTTTGATTATTTCAAGTGTTTTTATTAAAATTTTTACAATTTTGATTAAAATTAGCGCTTTTTTATGGGTTTTTAAAGAAATCTGCCTATGATTTTATTGATTTTTTCTGCTCCGGGCATTGAACTTACATCTTCTTTTGTTATTCCTTTAAAGAGAATAAGCCCTGCAAAATATAAAACAACCGCAAGACCAATGGCAACAACAAGGGCAATTTTATAATCTGTAACGCCCTTTGTAAGGTCATAAACAAAGTATGTTGCCACACCCATAACCAGGGCAGAGCCACCTATCTTTAAAACATTTCCCATTCCTACAGATGTATCAAGATATTTTTTAAGAGCAAGAAGGTTTAATCCTGCAGTTACCAGATAGCAAAGGTCTGTTCCGATTGGTGCACCGTGAATATTAATAGCCGGATTCCCCACTAAAATATAATTTACAATAACCTTTACTGCCGCACCTATTGCCATATGAACAATTGGTACCCACACTTTACCTATTGACTGCAGAATTGAGTTTGTAACCATAACAAGGCTCAAAAAGATAATTCCGTATGCAAGAATAGATAAAAGCTTTGCTCCACCAAAATCACCCATAAGAAGATTAAGTATAGGCGCAGAAAGTATTGACATTCCCACCGCACAAGGAACTGCAAAAATAAGTGTAAGTCTTAAAGCAGTTGCGGCGGTAAGGCGTGCTTCTTTTTTATTGCCAAGTGCAATAGCACCTGCAATTGCAGGAACAACACTTACACTCATACCCGTTATTACAACATTGGGCATATTGAACATTGTAACCGCATCTCCTGCATAATATCCGTAAAGCTGAATTCTTGTTGCTTCATCAAAGCCTATTGCTTCAAGCTGACGCATAATCATTCCAAGATCAATAAATGTTGCCATAGTGAAAACTGTTGCACCAAGAGTAATAGGGACTGCCAGTTTCAAAAGCTTTACAAGAATTTCTTTTGAACTTCTCACCTGTTCTTCAACAGAAGTTCCCATAAGCTTTTTAATTTCTTTTTTATTTCTGGTGTTGTAGATAAACATATACACAGCACCTATAAAGGTTCCTGTTGAAACACCAAGAATTGCTCCTGCTGCAGAAAACTGTTTTCCCATTGGAAGCATTACTGCCGCAAGTGCAAGTCCAAGTACAAGCTTACCCAGTGCTTCAATTATTTCTGAAACCGCAGTGGGAAGCATATTACCAAGTCCCTGATTAAAGCCTCTGTATATACTCATAACGCAAACAAAAAACAAGCTTGGCGAAAGTGCCATTATGGCATAAGCCGCAGGTTCTGCACGGATAAATGAAGCAAATGTCTGTGCACCAAAAAACATTATTGAGCTTCCTACAAGACCTATAATGGTTAAAAGAACCTTTGCAACGCTATATATTTTGTTTGTTTCTCTGTAGTTTTTCGTTGCCACGCTTTCTGCAACCATTTTTGAAATGGCAACAGGAATACCTGCAGTTGCAACTATGAACAACACATTATATATGGTATATGCGGCGGTGTATATTCCGATACCGTCCGCCCCTAAAATAAACTTTCTTAACGGGATTTTATAAACTGCACCTATAATTTTAACAAGTATGCCTGCTATGGCAATTATAAGTGCTCCCTGAACAAAGCCTTGTTTTTTCTTCAAAACCTAACGCCTCCTGACTTTTTAATTATAGCAAAACTTTTTTCTTTTTTCAAGTACACATATATTTTATATATTGCAATAAAGCACAGTTTATGGTACAATATACAAAAATGTGTCGAAAGGAGCTACATTATGGAAACAGTACCTATGTGTGAAACCTGTATATTCGGAAATAAAATTATATGTACTGAAAATATTATATGTAAAAAGTATGGCGTTTTAGAAGCAGACGCTCCCTGCAAGCACTATAAATTTGACCTTACAAAAAAACAAGTCCGCAAAAAAAGAACAATTAAATTATAAAAAACAGAAGTTGCACTGCAACTTCTGTTTTTTGTTTATCATCAATAACTTTTAGTCATATCTCTGCATTGTCAGCCTTGTTTTTCTCAAAGCTGTCAAGTGCCTTTTCAACCTCGTTATACAAAGGAATTGACGGTGCTGCACCCATTCTTGAAACAGCTATTGCCGATGCTGTTGCCGCTATCTGCAACGACTTTTTAACACTGCTTCCTTTTGCTATTTCCGAAACAAAGTAGCCTGTGAATGTATCTCCTGCCGCAGTTGTATCTTTAACCTCAACTCTGTATGCTGACTGATATATTTTATTTTCTCCGTCGAAATAAACACTTCCGTTTTTGCCCAATGTCAGAACTATTTTAAGGTGCGGATATTTGTTTTTCAAAACAACAAGTGCCTCTTCCGGCTCACTGCATCCTGATATTCCTTTTGCTTCCACTTCATTAAGGATAACATAAGAAATCATATTATAGTCTATATTCATAAGCCTTTCATCAAAAGGAGACGGATTTAAAACTATGCACATATTTTTCTCGTATGCTTTTTTTATAATATAATCTATGTTACTTATTTCATTCTGTAAAACTATGATATCTTTTTCTGTAAAATCACAAAGGACTTCATCTATCATCTTTTTTGTTATTTTTTCATTTGAGCCCGGGAAAAGAAAAATTGAGTTTTCTCCCTTTGCGCTTACCTGAATTATGGCGTGACCATTTTTAATATCTGTTTTTTTAAGATAAGATACATCAACTCCGCTTTCCGCTAAAATATCAGAAAGCAACTGTCCGTCATTTCCTATACAGCCTGCGTGATATACCTTTGCTCCCGCCCTTGCAAGAGCTATAGACTGATTAAGTCCTTTTCCGCCCGGAAATATATCAAAGGCGTATGTTGTTTCTGTTTCTCCCGGACTTACTATGTGGTCAAGAGAATACACAAAATCAATATTACAAGATCCAAAATTCAATATTTTCATTTATTTCACCCCAATACCATTATATTATTTTTTCTCATAATAATCAAGGTCTGTTTTATTAAAAAACAGACCTTTAACAATATATTTACTTTTGTATAAGTTCACTGTCTCTTGTAAAAGGCTCGTTGAAAATAAGATGAATAAACACATCTTTTTTCTGCCCTTCTATAAGAAACTGTACTCTTTCTACTCCTTCTACTTCTGTAAGGGAGTTAACGATTGAATAAACCGTCATCATTTCACCGGCAGAACCGCCTGTGTGCCTGTTTTTAAATTCCTGAGAAAGATTTACAAAACATACGCCTTCTTTGGTTTCAACCGAAAGAATTTTAGTTTCGGCAGGTATTGTTTTCATAAGCTTTGGATTTACAGGACCTTTTATAAGTTCCTTAAGAACTCTCATTTCCATTGTTTCCTTTTCAGAAACAGTTATCTCTCTTGCTTCTGCAATAAGCTTTTCTGATTTTAAATCGGAGAAATAAAGTTTTATATATTTCTTTTCTTCTGTTTCAGGTTCTGTATCATATACCACATCTTCCTTACCGAGAATGCCGATTTCTTCACCGTCGCTGTCCACCATTGGCTCGCCATCAACCAGAAGCTTCACGCCTGTTATTTCGTTCATCATTGTCATTGTTTTTACAAGAGAGGTTCTTATTAAAATATTTTCACTTTCTTCAGGCGTATATATTTCTTCTGAAAAATCCAGGGTTAATATGCCTTCTGAAAATTTCACTGATAAAAGCTTTGTTTCTGCAGGAATTAATCTTACAAGGTTCTGGGAAGACGGACCTTTAAGCAGTTCATTTACTACAGTTTCATATATCTCGTCTATTGTTGTAACATAAACCTTTACTGTTTCTGACGCAAGCCCGGTTTTTCCTGCACCTGCAAAGAAGAGTTCAGTTTCGTATTCTATTAATCCCTTGTTTTCCTTTGAGCAGGCACAAATGCCCATCATCAATGCTATACTTAAAATTACGCAAATTATCTTTTTCACTTTTTTCAGCTCCAATCATCCCAATCTTTTAGGAATGGTTATTTTCATTTTTGTTCCGCTATCCACAATACTTTCAACATCAATTTCTCCGCCGTGCATAAGCACAAGTTCTTTAACAATTGAAAGTCCAAGCCCTGTTCCACCACTTTCTCTGGACCTTGCTTTATCAACTCTGTAGAATCGGTCAAAGATTTTATTTATATCATTTTCAGGAATACCCACTCCGTTATCTGCAACTTCTATTCTGCAGTTTTTGCCTTCATCATACACCCCTACTTCAACCTTGCCACCGCTTTGAGTATATTTTATGGCGTTATCGGTTATGTTATAAACCACCTGCCACAGTTTTTCTCTGTCCGCCATAGCAATTATTTCGCCTTCTGTTATATGAGTCATTTCAATACCTCTGCTTTCGGCAACAGGTGTTAAGCTTTTTACAATTCTCTGGCTCATTTCATTTATGTCCGTAACTTTAAGGCTTAAAGGCTCTGCTTCTGTATCTATTTTTGTCAAAGACAACAATCTTTCAATAATTTTGTTAAGTCGATCAATTTCGCCTGTTATGTCCACCATAAATTCTCTTATGGTTTCGCCGTCTATTTCAGGCATAGAAAGTACAGATTCCGAAAGAAGCTTAATAGAGCTTAATGGTGTTTTAAGCTCGTGAGAAGCATTTGAAACAAAGGTTCTTCTTTTCTCCTCCATTTCACTCAATCTGCCCGAAAGCGTATTAAATGCTTCCGCAAGGCTTTCAAGTTCTGCGCTTCCTTTGAATTTAACAAGTTCTCTTTCATTTTCAAATTCTGCCCGTGTAAGTCTTGATGTGAGTTTTTCAATAGGACTTACGATAATATCCGCCATAGCGGCACTTAAAATACCGATAAGAATACAAACCACAATGGAAATAACATATAAAAGCCATTTTATGTCTTTTATAAAATCATCTGTTGCACTTGCAACATTTGTTATATAAACAACACCCACAATTTCAGAATTTGAAATAACCGAAACCGCAGTCTGAACAACTGTTCCCACATCTTTTTCCTTATAGTTTGAAACAACGTCCTTACCTTTAACGGCGTTTATGATTTCATCCTTTACGAAGATTTTTCCTTCGATATTGTTATTTATTCCGCTGTCAAAAATAACTCTCGCATGGATATCGGAAACTATAACACGCATTGAAGACGGAAGATTAAGGTCTTCCACCACATTTTCTATTTGCTTTGGTCTTGCTTTAATATCTTCAGCAATTAAGTTTGCCACAATGTTTGCATTTGCCATAAGCTCCACTTCTTCTCTGTTATAAAGATAGTTGCCTATGGATGCAGTTACATAAGTTGATATAAACAAAAGGGCTAAAACTATAATTCCAAGATATGTCATTACAAGTCTTACCCTTGTTTTTCTGAACCAGTTTTTAATTTTCTTTGAAGTAATAACCTACACCCCATTTTGTAAGAATATATTTAGGCTGAGCAGGATTTTCCTCAACCTTTTCTCTTAATCTTCTCATATGAACATCAACTGTTCTTACATCGCCTGATTTATTTGCACCCCAGATCAAATCAAAAAGGTCATCTCTTGAATAAACTCTGCCGGGATTTGAAAGGAAAAGGTCAATAATATTATATTCTTTAACCGTAAGCTCAACAACTCTTCCGTCAACAATCATCTGTCTTGTTCGGCGGTCAAGCTTAACACCTGATGTTTCCTGCGCCTCTTCTGCCTGTTGCGGTTTTGCTCTTCTTCTTAAAATCGCCTTCACTCTTGCTTTAAGCTCAAGAATGTTAAAAGGCTTGGTAAGATAATCATCCGCACCATATTCAAGGCCCATAATTTTATCCATATCATCACTTTTAGCTGTAAGCATAATGATTGGAACAGAGGAGGTTTCTCTGACTTTCTGGCACACCTCAAGACCATCCATTTTAGGAAGCATAAGGTCAAGAATAATAAGGTCTATGTCCTTGGTTTTTGCAATTCTTACGGCTTCTTCACCGTCGCCTGCAGTTTCAACTTCATAGCCATCCTGTTCAAAATTAAATTTAAGTCCCTTAACCAAAAGTCTTTCGTCATCTACAATTAAAAGTTTCATATTATCCTCCACTACTTTACTACTTTAAATGATACATCAAAATCAAAATAATTGCAATATTTTTTATGATTTTATTTGAATTTATATGGCTTTTATGTTAGAATATAATTACTATATAATATGCGGTGATAATTGTATGAAAAAAACTTTAAGTTTTATACTGATTTTTATTATAATATTCTCTTTCACAAGCCCTGTTTCAGCAAATATCGACAAGGTTGCGGCATCTACCTATTACCTAGTTGCCCCTGATACAGGAAGCGTTCTTGCGGAAAAGAACTGTTCCGGTAACCTTGACCCCGGAGATTTCTCAAAGATAATGACGGCAATCATTGCCATTGAAAAACTAAACAAGGATTCATACCTTGCTTTCTCTGCCGAAAGTCTTTCTTTTAAAAACAATTTCGGCAACATTATGAGCGTAAAAGAAGGCTACAGCATCAAAGTTTATGAGCATCTTCAGAATATGCTTCTTCTCTTTTCGGATGCAAGTGCCAATCAGCTTGCCATTTCCATCAGTGAAAACAAAGACAATTTCGTTAAAGAGATGAACAAAAAAGCTCTTGCCCTTGATATGAAGGATACCACCTTTACTTCTCCGTCAGGCTTTGATGGTGAAAGTGGTAAAACAACGGTTTACGACCTTGTCAAGCTTGCACAGTATGCTATGGACCTTCCGCTTTTTGCAGAAATTTCTGCAACAGATGTTTTTTATGTTAACTTAAACGGTGAAGAAAAGAAATTTTCAAGCAGAAATCACCTTATAAGCAAATACACCTATTCCGATTACACCTACAAGGCTGCACTTGGAATAATGCCTTCTTATTTTACTGATAATGCAAATTTTATTGCATATAGCGAAAAAAATTCATCAAAACTTATTGCGGTTGTGGTAAACAGTCCCAGCGATTCAAACCTTACTGTTTACAGAGATGTTATAAACCTTCTTTCTTACGGATACAATAATTTTCATTATTCTGTCATCTGCAGAGAAGGTGAAATAATTGACCAGATTCCCGTAATCGGCGGAAGAGCAGATGCCGTTACACTGCAATGCGACTCTTCGGTCCGTGCACCTTTACCCAACGGATATGACCACGAGCTTTTAGAGGTTAATGTCCGTAAAAACAATGAAAAAGTGCGAGCACCAATAAGAAAGGGTACAATTCTTGGTTATGCCGATTATAAGTATGGCGAAAATCACATTGCAACCATTCCTTTAGTTGCAGATAAAGATATTGGCTTCAGCCTTTTATCCTTTATACATGACACCCTTTTCGGTTCAATCAACACAACATTTTTATTTATACTTATACTTTTGATTTTTATCTGGTGTATTCTTTCTTCAAAATCAAAAGCACAGAAGGCAAAGCGTGCCAGAAAAAGAAAAGAAATTATTGAGAAAATAGACAGAGAAAGGAAATAAACAAATGATTTTAAAACAGACAGAAGAAAATTTAAAAGAGCTTGACGCTTTTATGCAATCTTCCTTAAAAAGCAATTTTGCTCAGTCAAAAATGTGGGCAAATTTAAAAGATAACTGGAAAAACGAAATCGTTGTAAGCCGTGATGAAGACGGTAAAATCAACGGTGCTATGAGCATTCTCATCAGAAAAGTTCCTTTCTTTAAAAACACTCTTATGTATGCTCCTAGAGGTCCTGTTTGTGACATTCACAACAAAAAAATTCTTTTTGAGCTTTTTGACTCAACAAAAGAACTTGCAAAAGAGCATAAAGCCTATGTTTTAAAAATTGACCCTGATATTAAAATAGATGATGAAGAATTCAAAGCAATTGTAAAGGAATATGGTTTTAAAATCCAGAAGCCTACAAAGAACTTTGAAGGAATTCAGCCAAGATTTGTTTTCAGACTTGATGTTGAAAATAAAACAGAGGACGAGGTTTTTGCATCATTCCACAACAAGACAAGATATAATGTGCGTGTTGCACTTAAAAACAATGTTACTGTTACAATCGGCAACCGTGACGACCTTAAAAGATTCCACGAAATTATGGTTGAAACAGGTGCAAGAGATGAATTCGTTATAAGAAATCTTGCATACTTTGAAAAAATGTATGATATGATGGCACCAACAGATAATTTAAGACTTTACCTTGCCCACTATGAAGGAAACATTGTTGCAGGTACTATTGCAATCAAATATGGCGACAAGGTGTGGTATCTTTACGGTGCAAGCTCAAACGCTTCAAGAAATGTTATGCCAAACTATCTTCTTCAGTGGGAAATGATTAAATGGGCAATTAAAGAAAAATGCAGAGTTTATGACTTCAGAGGCGTTTCAGGTGATTTAAGCGAAGATAATCCTTTATATGGTCTTTACCGTTTCAAAAAAGGCTTCAGCGGTGAATTTACTGAATTTATCGGCGATATTGACCTGGTTTACTCTCCACTTATGAAATTTGCAATTGACAAAGGTGAAAGACTTTACAGAAACTTGAGAAGAAAGGTTATGCTCCGCAAGAAATGAATAAATTAGTTATTGAAAAAGAACTTTTAAAGCATAATGTTGAAACAATAAAAGCTCACGCAGGCAACACTCCCGTTATGGGCATTGTAAAATGCAACGGCTACGGTCTGGGACTTGTTGAATATTCAAAGCTTCTTCTTGAATACGGCATTGACCTTCTTGGTGTTTCCTGTTTTGATGAGGCAATCGCCTTGAAAGACAATGGTATTAACTGCGAAATTGTGCTTTTAACACCCTATTCAGACGAAGATGTTTTAAAAGAAATTGTTAAAAGAGATATTATTGCAACCGTTGGCTCTACAACTTCTGCAAAAGCACTTGAAAATGCAGGTGTTGTCCTTGGGAAAACACCAAGAGCAAATATAGAAATAGATACAGGTATGGGAAGATGCGGTTTTTCGGTGGAAAAGCTTGATGAAATCCTTTCCGTTAAAGACCTGCTTATTGATTATTGCGGTACATTTTCTCATTTTTCTTTCAGCTTTGCAGACAAGGATGTTTATGTTTTAAATCAGCTTGAGAAATTTGAAAAAGCAATCACCTACTTAAACAATAACGGCTTTAAAACAGGTGTTCTTCATATTGCGAACTCATCTGCTTTTATGAAATACAAAGAAACTCACCTTGATATGGTGAGAGTGGGTTCTGCACTCCTTGGAAGAGTTGAAGGGGCAGAAAGCTTCGGCCTTAAAAAAATCGGATATCTTGAAACAAGAGTTATTGAAACAAACCTTTTGAAAAAAGGTTCAAATGTTGGCTATGCGAACACCTTCAAAGTGAAAAAAGATACCGAAACAGCCATAATTCCAATAGGTTATGCAGATGGTTTCTTAACCGAGAAAAAGAGAGACACATTCCGTTTTTTCGACACTTTAAGATATATCAAAGAAGCAATTTTACCCGGGAAATATTTTGTTAAAATCAATAACACCCCTGCAAAAATAATCGGCAGAGTTGGGATGTTCAATATCATCTGCGATGTTACTGGTATGAATGTTGTTCCCGGTGACAAGGTTACTGCAAATGTAAACCCTATACTGCTTGATAATTCTGTCACAAGAGAATATATTTAAAAGAAGAGCCTTACAGGCTCTTCTTTAATTTAGGTATAATAAGTCTTGTTCCTTTTTTGGCTTTATTGTCCGAAAGCTTATTCAACTCTTTTATAACCTCAACCGATGCACCGTATTTTTTTGCAATATTCCACACATCTTCCCCTTCGTCTGCAAAATAAATCGTCAAAGATGGCTTTTTTTCTGTTGCTTCAGACAAGGAAACATCTGTTACAGGACTGATTATCTTTTCATCATAAACTATTCCCTCTGCTCCGATATTTACACTTACTTCCACACTGTTTTCATTAACCTGACTGCAGGAAACTTTAAGTGCCGATAAATCAATATCACACACAGACTCACTGTTTATATTTGAGCATTTGATTTTTTCATTTATTTTTACTTCCTTGTGAAGATTGTTTACAGGAAGTTCATTGTCCTGTGAAATATAAAGCACATAAATTTCTGCGGTTGCGCTTATGGTAATTCCTGATGAATCTGCAGATATTTCGTCTAAAAAAACATCACATTGAGTGTTGTATACCTTGCTTATGGAAGGTGCATCCCCTTCTGTATACAAAACTTCTTTCAGAGCTATCTGTTTTGAAACACTTTCTGCCACAGAACTGATTTTAACCTTTTCTTTAACAAGCTCCGCATTTTTATCTGTGGAATATCCGTCACTGATAAGGCTTTGTTTTTCTTCTCTTATTCCTCTTATTTTTGCATTTATGTCCGCCTTTAAATTAACTGCATTGATGTTTCCTGCATCATCGCCCTTAATATCATATTCCACAAACATTGGTGAAAGTGCAACAGAGCTTTTCATATTTTCTTCAAGACCTTCCGCTTCCACCACCTCTGTGAAGGGAATTTCACTTGAAAACACATTAAGCTCATTTTCACCTGAAACTGCATAAACCACAGAAGCTGTAAGAGTTCCTTTTAAAACCACTTTGTTGTTTATAGGTTTTGCAGAGAAACTGTCAACGCTCACATTCACCTTTACCACATCTTCTGCCAAAGGCTCGGAAACAGGAATTGCAATAATATCTGAAACCGAAAATTTTCTGTTTACGGTTTTATCAAAACTTATGTAGCTTACCTCATCGCATTTAAGTTCAAGACTGTGGTTTTCCACATTGCACACAACTTCCTGTTCGTTAAAGCTGTATACCTTTATTTTAGTCAGTATTTCTGCTTTTACATTAACCTTTCTTCCGTTCACAACACGAAAGCTTACGCTTTCTGTTTCACATTCTGCAACAGAAATCATATTTTCATCCACACCGCTTATTTCTTTAACATCCGTAAAATCACAGGTGCAATGCATACTTTTTATACATCCGCTTCCTTTTTCAGGCATATAAAGTATGCAAAAATCAACTTTACCACTATTTATAACTCTGTCATTTTTAACTTCGCTTGACAAAATATGAGAACTTGCATCAACCTGAAGAATCTTGCCAATATCCGGTTTATTCTGGGGAACAACCGCATCATTTTCAACCAGTGTTCTCTGATTGCCTGAAAAATATCTGTTTTCAGTTTTAAGTGTATTTCTTATTAACTCCATATCTCATTCTCCTTATTCTTTTTATTAAATAATATGAATGATAAAACAAAATATGCAGATAATAGCAGTATGAAAAATTTATTGAAATTATTATTTACAGACACAGATAAAAATTCTTTTGTTCTTGATGAACATCCTGCAGGAGAAGTTGCATATCCTCCCATACCTGAATATATTTTCCCATCATGGCGTCACAATTTAGATACTGTTACTGCTGTTTTCAACAAGGATTTAAGCAGTGATATAAAAATCAGGGAATTCAGCTGCGGAGGTAAAAATGCATTTATTGTTTTTATTGAAAGTATGGTTGATTCCAACCGAATAAACACCCATATTTTAGCACCTATGATGCTTATTCCAAGTAATGCCACAGAAGAAGACATAACAAATTCTCTTATTGTGGTAAATCAGCTTACAGTCACAGATAAGTTTGAAGATGCTTTTTACAGTCTTTCTCTCGGTGATTGTGTAATTTTTGTTGACGGCGTTGAAAAAGCCTTTATGTGTGATGTTAAAAGTTGGGAGCGAAGAGGGGTTGAACCACCTGTTTCGGAAGCAGTTATCTATGGTCCTCACGAAGGTTTTACCGAAAATTTCAAAACAAATGGTGCTCTTATAAGAAAAAATGTTCATTCTCCCGACCTCATAAGCGAAATGCTTACAGTTGGCAAGGTCAGTAAAACACCCATTTCTGTTCTTTATATGAAAAACATTGCAAACGAAAGCCTTGTAAAAGAGGTTAAACGCAGAATTGAGAACTTAAACAGTGACTATATTTTTCAACTTGGTCAGCTTGAACAGTTTCTGGAAGATAAGACCTTCACTCTCATTCCCCAGTTCCTCACAACAGAAAGACCTGACAGAGCGTGCGAGTGTCTTATTGAAGGTAAGGTTGTTATTTTAATGCACGGAAGTCCCTTTGCACTTATCTGCCCTGTCACATTAACTGAATTCTTCACCACAGTTGAAGATAAATATATCCGTTTTCCCTTTTCAAACTTTTTAAAGGTAATAAGACTTATCGCAATTCTGTCTTCTTTTCTTTTACCCGGACTTTATATTGCACTTGTTACCTTTCATATAGAAATGATTCCCTCAAGCCTTTTGTTTGCCATTGAAGCATCAAGAGAAGCAGTCCCCTTTCCTGCTTTGATAGAGCTTCTGATAATGGAAACCGCCTTTGATATTATAAGAGAAGCAAGCCTTCGTGTGCCCTCATCAATCGGCTCAACACTTGGTATTATAGGCGGTCTTATTATAGGTCAGGCGGCAGTTGAAGCAAGCCTTGTAAGTCCTATCAGTATTATTATTGTGGCAATCACAGGTATCGGCTCTTTTGCAACGCCAAACTATGCACTCAATATGAGCTTCCGCCTTTTAAGATATTTCTATATTCTTGCAGGAGCTTTGGCAGGCTTTGGTGGAGTTGCCCTTTGTATGTTCATACACACTTGCATTTTATCAAATGCCAAGTCTGTAGGTGCACCTGTTTTTAACGGTTTTTCTTCATCTGTTTTTCGCAATCTTTTTGATTTTCCTGTATGGAAAAACGAAGAAAGACACACAACCGCAAACCCCAAGCAAACACAGCTTCAGGGGAAAATCAGCAGAAGGTGGGTGAAAAAATGAACAAGCTTTCTTCTAAAGAAGCAATCGCAGTTATTACCAATTTAATTTGTGCAAAAACCTTTTTAATGGTGCCCATTTATTTTAAAAGAATTACAGAAAGCGGAAGCATTGTAACTGTTTTATATATTTTTCTGCTTGCATTTATTTTTCTTTTACTCAAAAATTTTACACCGAAAGCAAAAATCAAAGCTTTATACCCACCTATAGCTTTAATAATGCTTGTTGTTTGCAGTATAAATCTTTTTGAATACTCCATGACCATTTCTTCTCTTTTCTTTAAAAACACGCCACTTTTATTGATTTTTCTTTTCTTTTGTGTTGCAATGGTTTTTGGTGCATACTCAAACATAGGCAAGCTTAACTTGTTTTTTACACCCATTATTTATTCAGTTGTATTTTTAATGCTTATTTTTACTTTTTCGGGCGGAAATTATTATTATCTGTTCCCCATTTTCGGCAAAGGTTTTGATTCAGTATTTAAAGATGGTTTTTTTATGCTTTCATCTCTTTTTGAGCTTGTTGTTTTGATTTTTATTCCCGATTTGCTGAAAAATAAGAAAGATATGAAAAAAGTTTCTGCATTTTCTTTGATTTTTTCTTTAATAATTTTTCTGGTTATAACCTCTGCGTGCCTTGTGACGGTGCACACAGACCTGCCTGAAAACTGTTTTTCTCCATTGTTCTTAATTTTACGACAAATAAAAATAGGCACTTATTTTCAGCACCCCGATACTGCATTTCTTATAATCTATTTCATCTCTGCATTTTTGTATCTTTCAACTATGCTTTACTTTTCGGCACATATCTTTGCACTTTCAGGTCGAAAATTGTCGAAAAAGATGTTTATTATTCCTTTTTCGCTTATTGTTTTGATTCTTGGAATTAATGCGGGTGCATTTATAGAAGCTTCATCAATTTTAAATATGCTTTTATGGATTTTTCCCTTTGTTGTGCCTTTGTTTTTAAGGAGGTCTTAATATGAAAAAATTTTTACTTGCCGTTTTAGTATTTTCAACATTTCTTTTAACTTCGTGTTTTGACGGTGCTGAAACAGAAAACCGCGCTTATGTGGTTGCTATCGGTATTGACAAAACACAGACCAAAGAATTAAGCTACACATTTCAGTACGCCCTGCCCCTTAACATTGACAGTACAGAAGATGAATCACTTAAATGCGAAACGATAAATGCAACAAACATATACAGTGCATCTGATATTTTCAACTCTCATATTTCCAGGGAAATAAATTTTTCTCATTTAAAGCTTATAGTTTTCAATGAAAATGTGGCATCTGACGGACTTGAACGCTTCAAGCCCATGCTTTTAAGCAATACCGATATTCTCCCCTCTGCCTGTATTACCATTTCAAAAGAGCCTGCACAGGAATATCTTGAAAATGTATTTTCACCCCTTGAGCTCAACCCTGCCAAATACTACAACTTTGCATTTGATGAAAAAAATTCGCCTTTTTCCGAAGCCTTTTATATAAAGAACTTCTTTGAAAAAACTGACTATGTTATCCCCTTCACCAAAGAAGGGGCAGTTGTTTTTAAAGACCATAAAGCCGTCTCAACTCTTGAAGACAATGAAATTCCATACTATAAGCTTCTGGCAGGCACAATGAACAAATTTACCATAGACTTCACAGGTCAGGGTTTTTCCTGTGTTGCAGTTCAGGAAAAGAAGCCTTCCATCCGAATTGACAAAAACAACTTAAATGTTTTTATCACCCTTCACCTTAAACTTTCTTTTTACGGTAATCCGCCAAAAAACGCCAAAGCCTTAACAGAAACCAAAATAAAACAAAAGTGCCTTAATATTATAAATAAGGCACAAAACAAAAACACCGATATATTAAACATAGCCACCGCCTTCAGACCGCACTTTTCAACACTCCATCAATACGAAGCCTTTAATTTTCAAGAAAAATATCAGGAAATTTATTTTGATATTATAATAAAATAATATTTGTCTAATTTTGTCGAACAATTTTTATAGACAAATTTGTCATTTTATGCTAATATAATAATTGCCAAGCATAAGTTAATATAATTTCAAAAAAGCTATGCGTTTTTGCTTCGTGTAAAAACGTATGGGCTCTTATTAATGTATAGCTTTTGGCGATTATATTAACATTCTTGTGCTTGGCGGTTCAAGTGAGTCTGTCGTTTTTCGTGCGTCAGCCTCGCTGACGCATTTTTTAATTAAAAGGAGAAATTATTATGGAAAACTATAAAGAAATGTACCTAGCATTATTTAACGGCATAACAGATGAAATCAAAAGACTCAAAGAACTTCAGAAAAAAGTAGAAGAAATGTACATAAATTGTGAAGATAAATCTTCACAGTGATATTGATTACTAATGTAATCAGTTATATTACCTGCGTAGTTATATTGCCCTGCAGTGATATTCGACTTCGTCGAGTGGTGGACAAATTGCTACGCAATTTTTTATTTAAAATACTATAGCAGAACCCCAAAATCGGAGGTATATTTTGATAAAGCCAACCCGTAGTGTATGTGTTATACATGAGTGGTTGGCTTTATTAAAAAACAAGACCTTAAGCTAACGCTTAAGGTCTTGTGGTAGAACCCGATTTTGGAGTTCTTATCAATCATTAGAATATGGCAATAAAGCAATATGTCTTGCTCTTTTAATAGCCTCTGTAAGCTGTCTCTGGTGCTTTGCGCAAGTACCTGTGATTCTTCTAGGAAGGATCTTTGATCTTTCTGATACGAATCTCTTAAGCTTAGCTGTATCTTTATAGTCGATATGTTCAACTTTATCAAGACAGAACTGACAAACCTTTTTCTTAGGTCTTCTCATTCTCATCTTGTCTTTGAAATTTTCTTTCATTTCTGACATTTTCGTTACACCTCCAATTGGTTAAAATGGTAAATCATCTTCATCAGGCACAACCTGGAATCCGTCTGATACGGGTGGCTGTGTCTGCTGCGGAGCTGACTGTGCAGGCGCAGTTGTGTAGGTAGCAGGCTGCTGTGAGCCGCCATCTCTTTTGCTTTCGGTGAATGAAACCTCGTCTGCAACAACTTCTGTTACATAAACGCGTTTTCCATCCTTATCGTCGTAGTTTCTTGTCTGAATTCTACCAACTACTGCAATCATCTGTCCCTTAACAAAATATTTAGAAACAAACTCTGCAGTTGATCTCCATGCAACGATGCTGATAAAGTCTGCCTGTCTTTCTTCTCCCTGACGGACATAACCTCTGTCAACTGCGATGCTGAATGTGCATACATTTGCACCTGTTGGTGTTGTTCTGAGTTCTGGGTCACGAACGAGTCTGCCCATTAAAATAACTTTGTTCAACATTCTTTTTTACCAACCTTTCAATTATTTTGCCTGATTGATAACGATGTATCTTAAGATACCATCTGTGATTTTGAACTGTCTGCATAATTCTGCAGGGAACTCAGGTGCTGCAGTGAATTCAACTAAAACATAATATCCTTCGGTTAAATCGTCGATTTCGTAAGCAAGTCTTCTTTTGCCCCAATCGTCAACCTTTGAGATTTCACCGTTAGCGGAAATTAATGATTTGAACTTTTCAACCAAAGCTGTAACCTGTTCTTCACCTCTTGAAGAATCAACAATAAAAATTGTTTCGTAGTTATGAGTTTTAACCATCTCTTTACACCTCCTTCTGGACTCTGACTTACGCTCTGTGCGTAAGTAAGGATAAAAATATATATGAACTTTTATTCATACCAAACTATTATAACAAGACTTTTCTATAATGTCAAGTTAATTTTTTGCAAACTGTGCTCTTGCAAGTGAGCCAAGGTCATCAATATGCTCTAATGCCTTACCTGTACCGATTGCAACACAAGAAATTGAGTCTGCCGCAACTTCAACCTTGATACCTGTTTCTCTCTGGAGAAGTTTATCAAGACCGTAAATAAGGCTTCCGCCACCTGTTAAGATAATACCTCTTGTTGAGATATCACCGATAAGTTCAGGCGGAGTTTTTTCCATTACATTATGGATAGCTTCGCAAATCTGTGAAACCGGTTCTTCTAAAGCTTCAAATGTTTCTTCTGAAGAAATTGTAATTGTCTGTGGAAGACCTGTAATCAAGCTTCTTCCCTTAACCTGACATGTAACAACTTCATCTCTTAAATAAACACTACCAACCTGAATTTTAACTTCTTCTGCAGTTCTTTCACCGATTGCAACATTATATTTCTTTCTGATATATTTAACGATAGCTTCGTCAAACTTATCACCGCCAACCTTGATTGATTCAGATGTAACAATACCGCCAAGAGAAATAACAGCGATATCTGTTGTACCACCACCGATATCAACAACCATTGAACCATAAGGCTTGTCTATTTCAATACCTGAACCAATAGCTGCTGCAATAGGTTCTTCGATAATGAATACAGATCTTGCACCTGCGTGAACTGTTGCATCAATAACGGCTCTCTGTTCAACTTCAGTAACACCGCTTGGTACACAAACAATAACACGTGGCTTGAAAAGCTTTGAAGGATTTACTTTAGAGATAAAATATTTAAGCATTTTTTCTGTTGTTTCGTAGTCAGAAATTACGCCCTCCTTCATTGGTCTGATAGCTCTGATATTGCCTGGTGTTCTTCCAAGCATTTCCTGTGCTTCAATACCAACTTTAACAACCTGCTTTGTTGCACTGTCAATTGCAACTACAGAAGGTTCTCTGATAACAATACCCTTATCCTTCACATAAACAAGAACAGATGCAGTACCAAGGTCGATACCGATATCAGTTCCGAATCCAAATAATCTTTTGAAAAAATCGAACAATTTTTACAACTCCTTACTATTATATCCTAATTATTTTACCTTATTTTCGTCAAAAAAGCAAGCCACTATATATTGGCTTGCTTTTCCATTTATGCACAAAATATTCCCTTTGCTTATAAATTTCCGTTTATAGGCGAATAAACAGGTTTAATATTTGCGAGTCCGCTAAAGAACAACAGTTTATATCCTGTTGCTCCCTCACACTGAAGGGTAACTGTATCGCTGTATGCAGATGTAACAGGAATTGCTTTTGATGCAAGCTGAACCCCTCTCTTGTTGTATGCTTTTACAATCATAAGGGCACTGTCTTTAACAACCTGTTCGTTAAGATTGATTTCAAGACTTACACCGCTATCTGTCTTTGTTGCCGAAACAACCTCTGTTGATGCTAAAGAATATACAGAGAACTTTTTAGCACAGATTATAATACTGTCGCTGTTTACTATGAAATATTCACCATCTGCATTAGGTGTTGTTGTAAGAGCATCAACACTTCCTTCGTGCATTCTAAAAACTATATAAGAAGCTCTTCCTTTGCTTTCAGCGGGAAGTGCAACCTCAAATTCAAGAAGTCCTTCTGTTTCGGTTACCTCTTTAGCATTCAGACCTTGCTGCTTTTCGATTTTTATGTCTATATTCTGCACGACCTCATAATCTGTATAGTTTTTCGCCACTTCATTAGTTATTTCTTCCGGTTGTTCTGCACTTCTTACCAATACATTAACCGTTACCGAATTTACAGTTGTATCTATATAATTTTTATCTTCCTGATCAAAAGCATTTTCAAGTCCTGCAACTGAAGAAATCAAATTAGTTGAGTCTGCAACTGTGGTTTCCATACGGGTAAAATCAACCGTGCCCAAATCAAAGGTTCTTCCTGTTAAATCAAGATATACCGATTTTGATAAATAATTGCTGACAAGGGTAGTCATTTGTTTAATACCGCTTCTATAGGTAAACCAAAAGTTTCCGTCTGCGTCTGTGGTGTATGTACTACCAAGTACATAAACTTCTTTATTTGCGGCAACCTCTCCGTTATATGTAATTTTACCTGTAACTGTAGTGTATGGTGTAAATTTAGCATATACTGTAACATCTTCGTCAGGCATAACAGCAGGCGGTAATGGTTCCCAGCCGTTAAACCAATGACCCTCAATAGATGGAGTTTGAGTAAGGTATCCTATTTTTTCCCCACAACCCACCATCATACTTGCAAACTCTTTTCCGTCTACCATATAGGTTAACTTATGCATATTGATGAAATCAATGCTGTCGGATACTGTTTGTGTTCTTGTTTCATCATCATTTGCAAAAGTAACATTAACCGACTGATATCCGTGGTTTACAGACGGCAGTACATATGAAACTTTTGGTGTTATTGGGAAATATGCTCCGTCTTCTATTTTATATTTTGTATAGCCGTTTGCATTAAGAGTTAATGTAACATTTCTGTTTGTTGTCTCAGCATCGCTGTTGTTAATTACAACACTTGCACTGTAATTTAAAAGTCCGCAAAGTGCCTTGCCGTCCTTTACATAGTATGTTGCATCTTTGCCGTTTAATGCAAGAATATCATAATCCCAGTTTTCAAGTTCAAGTTCTGTTACTTCAATACCTTTAAGGTTGTCTATATCTTTAAGTGTTCCACTATCTATGGTAAGAGTATTTTCGTCGGCATATCCAATGCCTGTAATCTTACTGTAGCCGTTTTTGAATAAAAGTGTTTTGTCTGTTTTTTTATATACAGGTCCGTTCACAGTCCACTCTGTCTGTTCATAAAGCTTTACTTCAACTGTATTTGCAGTAAGCAGTGCCATCTGTTCTCTTGTGACGGTACTGTCGTAATCCATAACTATACCCTTCAAAATGCCTGCACCGCTTGCTGCTGCCATATATGCTGTAGGGTAATAACCACCATAGTTTTGTGCAACAATTTCATATCCCGTTATTGAAACCAAAACCTTTGCAATCTGTGCATAGGTCATTTCTGTTTCAACGCCGAATACGCCTGCGCCGTCACCATTTATAACACCTTTGTTGCAAAGATACATAACATATCCGTTAAGGTCTGTTCCTGTTTGCACATCGCTGAAGTGAGAAGTTGTACTGTTCAATGATTTCGCATATTCTTCTCCACCCGTCATTTTTACAACGATTTCGCAAAGTTCGCCTTTTGTTATATTGGCTTTAGGGTTATCATAGACATTTGTCATTAAGCCTAAATCGTATGCAATTTTGGCAGACTCCACATATCTTGCATCTGTTATACTGCTTCTTTCTACCTTTGTAAGCTCTTTTTTGCCCATTAACATACAAAAGTCAGACTTACTCATTTCCTTATTGTTTCTGTTTGAAGGAACTGAATAAACTGCAGCAACCATCTTTGCTTTTTCTTTATCGTACTTGTTGCTGTTCGAATTGTGCCAGCTTTCTATTGTTGAATTGAAATAATCAATATCAGACTGGTCAACATATATTTTATCGCCTGTGCTGTATTCAACAAGAAGCTGATGATATTCTTTTTCATCATAAGTCAAATAGTATGCAACTGCATAAGATGCAACATTTGAGTCAGTATTTGTCCATCTTAAAATGTTATCTCCATATGAAAGGTTTGTTGCCTTTGCAACTGTTGGTTTCTTATTGTAATAATATGGACTGCTGTATTGGATATCATTGTTAAAATCAAGGTTATCGTCAACAGAGCAAACAGAGAAACGATATTCACCGCTTCCGTGATCTACCATTGAATAAATGAAGTTGTTGTATTCAACGCCCTGCACATTTTCATAAGGCTCTGTAAAATACCATGTACCGTCAATTTCAACATCATCTTTATAAAGCTTTATGTAATATCCGTCTTCATCGCTTGCAGGCATAAACTTTATTACACCAATTTCATCGCCCCACTGAAGGTCGCCAAACTCTGTTGGCTCTTCCTCTTCAGGTGTTTCAATAACCGAACCATCCAAAGTTACATAATCTGAATAAGATGGATTTTTTTCATTAATGTCATAAGTCATTGCGTTAACGGAAATACCTATAATTGCATCTTCAGGATCTAATCCCTCATTCTCGGCTTCCCACTCAATATCTTCATAAAGCCACTCAAATTCCGAAGGACCGTCTTCAAAGAAATCAAAATAATTGTCATTTCCCACATCATATGTGCAATATGGATTCATACCCTCGTTTATATCAAAAGTATATCCAAGTACAACTTCGTAAAAATCCGCTCCCTGAACTGCATTCCATGTAACAAGATATTTTTTTGCATCAAATTTGATATTAGTTGCTTTTGCAAGTGAAACATTAGGTTTTTTATAAACAAAGTTCTCTGATGACTTAAATGTATACTCGCCATTTCCATTACTTGAGCCTACTTCAACCCTATATGTACCGCTTCCATTATCAAGAATTTCCTCAAGAAGATAAAGATACAGCTCATCTTCATGATAATTGTCCGTATGATGTGTCCATTCATCTATAATGCGATTGTCTTTATACACATTAATTCTGTATTCATCAACACCATTTACCAATGTGAACATAAATTCACCTGGATATTCTCCTGTCCAGCAAACTGTTGCCGGTGCTGTTGCCGCAGATACTGTGAATGTAAGCATCTGCATAAGCATCATTACTGCAATTATAAAACTTAATGCTTTTTTCATAAAATCACTCCAAATAAGTTATTTGCTTTATTATACTACAGAAAATGTTTATTTTCAAGCTTTTTATATTTCTTGCATTTTCTATACCTTTGTGATAAAATGATATATTGTTCAGGAGTCGGAATTTATCTAAGTAAATTGCCCTTAGGGCATGAATTGAAATCAGTGATTTCATAAATTGGCGTCACCATGAATTGAGGTCTGCGACCTCATGAATGAATAAAAATCGCAAAGCGATTTTATCCTTAATGCAAACTTGTTTGCAATTCATGTTGCGAATAGCATCAATTTATTGAGCGAAAGCGAAAATTCATAACAACGAAGTTGTTAATTATTTTTAAGAAGCATATAAATAAAGCAGACAGAAATACTGTCTGCTTTATTTATTATTTAGTCATAACCCATAAATCTACTGGTTCCAAAATAATTTCGCAATCTTTAGCAAAGTTTCCTTTTGTACAAACGGCACACAAATTTGTTTTATTTGAAATTCCTTCAACTGGCAAAACAAAATATGCACTGCCAACCAATGTTTTATTTTGGTAAATCTTTGCTCTTATTGCACCATCCAAAGACGCATTCTTATATTCTTTCAATAATTTTTCGACTTCAAAATCAGCACTAACTATCATCGCACTATCGGTATATTCAATCGCAGTTATATTCCCTATTTCTACCTTTTCAAATAATTTTTCAGTGTCTTCGTCCAAAATTTTCACATTCTGATGTAAATTAGTTTTCATCACATCATATTTTTTCAGTTTGCTTTTTTCTTCATTTATTGAAGCATATATGTTATTGTTTAAAAAGTTTACAATTGGACCATAAACTGCGTTGTGTTCTCTTACTTTTACATTCTCAGCCTCTGTTTCCAATGCCGTCATTATTCCTGCTACAGGACCTGCAAGACCGTTAGCTATTCCTCCCCATGTTGCCCAATTATGTTCTTTTTTTAGAAAAGTATTTCTGTTTCGAGCAACATCCAAGTTTAGTTCAGACATATTTATCTTTGTATATTTTATCTTTCTTTCAAGCATTATTTTGCTTTTTTCTAAACCTCGGTATCCATAACCACACATAGTTTCTTCCAATAGGAAGAATTGTTTTTGTCTTTCATCGCTGTTTTCGGCATTTCCTTTTATAAACCCTTCATACAAACAATCTTCAGGCCATTTTTTGTCTACATCAAATATCCCAAAACCAATTTTACTTATCAAATATTTATTATAGGCATCCACCGTCACACTTATCATAAATATTAGGGGAGCAAAGAAAAGAATAAGCATAACTATTAAAAATCCACCCATATCCAAAAACGACTCTATACCATCTTCAACAAGCACCCCAATCATACTTATAATCCAAAGGATTGAAAACCACCATCCACCTATGAAAGCACCTTTTTTAGTTCTACTGAAAAAGCAATCTATCCTTTTCATGTGCAACTCCTTTACTACTAAAATATCATTATGCATCAATATAACTTAATCATTATCCCCATAATATTGTTTATAATGTTCTTTTGTAGCTATAGCATTTATTTTGTGTTGTATTATAATTGCAGGTATAAAAATCCCTAAAAAGATCGAAAGTATAAGTACCAGTGCTTTAATATCAGACTGTACTTTCTTTTGGAATGCCAATGTTTCTGTTAATTCCGCTGTTTTATACATCCAATATATGCTATAAAAAGGTACAAACCAACACAATAACATTTTTTTAATAGGTGTTCTGTACTCTTTTCCAGTTATATTTAAAAAATATGTAGTTTTGTAAATCCACACACTATAATATATAAAACCGAATAACAACCAAAGAATAACAAAGCTAACAAGACTTCTTGAACCACTTTTTATATTCTCCGGTCTGTCAGTGCGTTTAAAATCATTAACCAATGCTAAAACTGCAGAAATTATTCCGTTTACAATAGTAACAATTGCATCAATTATCACTGGTATAGAAAACACAAATGCAACTATGGCCAATACACAAGATAAAACCAATGCAACTATTGACAAATTGCTAATCTGATATACGGGCACTAACATATACTGAACTACCGCAATCACACCGCACACAAGACCTAACAAAGGAACCGCGTTATTATTTCTTTTCCATATTCCAAACACAATTGCTACAATCCCCACAAAGAAAAACAAAACCGGTGTTAAAATTATTTCATTTATATCTGTCATATTTACAGTTCTGAAAATGCTCATAACTTGTGAATTTTTTGCCGGAAACCATACATACTGTGCTATAGAAACAGTTTTTCCATTTGCCATTTGCCAAAAAGGCAAAAACTGAAGAATTATAAGCGCTAAAACCAACCCTGCACAACTTACACTTCCTACCCACATACATTTTTTTAATTTGTTCATAATTACCCTCCGTCTGCGTATTACTTTTGTATTACATTCACACATCTTATTGTATCATATAAAACCATTTTATGTCAAGATATAATTTATTACATAATGGAAGGTGTGATAATATGTTAAATGAACCATTAAAAATTAAAAAACGCGGAGAAGATGGAACTAAAATCATTTCTTTAAGAATACGAGAAGACACTCTTGCAGAACTAGATAGACTTTCTAACGAATGTAATTATTCACGAAATGAACTTATAAATCTCATAATTAACCACGGAATTAAAAACATTATTATAGAATAATTACACAAAGGGCAGTGTTTAAGGCTGTCCTTTTTTTACTTGCATTTCATATTTATATATGATAAAATATTGTATTATTCAGGAGACGGAATTTATCTAAGTGAACTGCCCTTAGGGCATGAATTGAAATCAGTGATTTCATGAATTGGTTTCACCATGAATTGAGGTCTGCGACCTCATGAATGAATAAAAATCGCAAAGCGATTTTATCCTTAATGCAAACTTGTTTGCAATTCATGTTGCGAATAGCATCAATTTATTGAGCAAAAGCGAAAATTCATAACAACGGAGTTGTTAATTCATTTTATGAAAGGAGTACATAGTTTGAGTATAAAAAGTAATCTTGAAAAGATAAAAAGCACTTTAAACAACGATACTACACTTGTTTGCGTAAGTAAGTATCACACCGAAGAGGAAATTATGGAGGCTTACAATGAGGGCGTTCGTGATTTTGGTGAAAACAAGGTGCAGGATATGGTTAAAAAGGCGGAAAATCTGCCAAAGGATATAAGATGGCATCTTATCGGACACTTGCAGACAAACAAGGTTAAATATATTGTGGGCAAAACCCATCTTGTGCAGTCGGTTGACAGAATTGAACTTGCAGAAGAGCTTAACAAAAGATTTGAAAAAGAAAATCTGGTTTGCGACTGTTTAATACAGATAAATTCAACGGGCATTGATTCAAGATTCGGTTGCACACCTGAAACTGCAACAGAATTTGCAGAAAAATTAAGAGAATTCAAAAGCCTTAATGTTAAGGGAATTATGGGTATGGCTCCAATCTGCGATGACCCTACCGAAAACTTTAAGCTTTTAAAAGATATTTATGAAAATTTAAAAGAAAAAGGTATGCTAAACGGTAACATACTCTCTATGGGTATGAGTGATGACTACGAATTTGCACTTAAGTGCGGAAGTAATATGGTAAGAATAGGAAGTAAAATATTCAAGGATGCTGAATAAAATTATTCAGATTGTGCTGATTTGCGACTGTCGTGTACTTTGTGTACATAAAGGAGCAAAACAGTGCAAGGTGGGCAATTTTATACCAGCATATAAGGAGGAAGAATAATGAAATATATAGTATTTTTAGGGGACGGTATGGCAGACTATAAAGTAGACGAGCTTGGCGGTAAAACTCCCCTTGATGTGGCAAATAAACCAAACATTGATGAAATCGCATCAAAATCAGTTGCAGGTATTGTTACAACAGTTCCCGAAGGTTTAAAACCGGGAAGCGATGTTGCAAACCTTTCTGCAATGGGTTATGACCCGAACAAATATTACACAGGCAGATCACCACTTGAAGCAGTTTCTGTTGGTGTGCCTTTAAATGACGATGATATTACATTCAGAGTTAATCTTGTAACTCTTTCAGATGAAGAAAATTATGAAGATAAAACAATGATTGATTACAGCTCTGATGAAATCACAACACCTGAAGCACACCAGCTTATCAAAGCTATTGCAGAAAACCTTGACAATGAAGAATATCAGTTCTTCCCCGGTTTTTCATACAGACACGTTTTAGTAAGAAGAAAGGGCAAGCTTACATATCAGCTTACTCCACCTCACAGTATTTCAGGCAGAAAGGTTACAGACTACCTTCCAAAGGGCGAAAATTCAGACATTATTTTAGACTTTATGAAAAAGAGTGTTGAAATTTTAAAAGACCATCCTGTTAACCTTGACAGAATTAAAAGAGGCTTAAGACCTGCCACATCTATCTGGGTATGGGGCGAAGGCTCAAAAGCAGTTCTTCCAACCTTTGAAAGTATGAGAGGTATTAAAGGCGGTGTTGTTTCTGCAGTTGACCTTATTAAAGGCATTGCCATAAGCGCAAAGCTTGAAAGCGTTGATGTTGAAGGTGCAACCGGCAACATTCACACAAACTTTGAAGGCAAAGCTCAGGCATCAATTGACCTTTTAAAGAGAAATGATTTTGTTTACATTCACGTTGAAGCTGCAGACGAATGCGGACACAGAGGCGAAATTGAAAACAAGGTTAAATCAATTGAACTTATCGATGAAAAAATCGTAAAACCTGTTATGGATTACATAAAGAGCACAGGCGAAGACTACAAGGTTTTAATTATGCCTGACCATCCTACACCTCTTGCACTTAAAGACCACGTTATGGACCCTGTTCCTTTTGTTATGTTTGACAGCAGAAAAGAAGAAAAGGGCGTTGAAAAGTACAACGAGGACAACTGCAAGGCTACAGGTCTTCACATAACAGAGGGATATAAATTAATGGAAAAATTTATCGAGGAGTAATATTATGACAAAAATTGATATTTTTTCAGGCTTTTTAGGTGCAGGAAAAACTACACTTATCAAAAAACTTATTAACGATTCATTCAAAGGCGAAAAGCTTGTTTTGATTGAAAACGAATTTGGCGAAATCGGTATTGACGGTGGATTTTTAAAAGAAGCAGGTATTGAAATAACTGAAATGAATTCAGGTTGTATCTGTTGCTCACTTGTGGGTGATTTCAGTAAAGCTCTTGCTGAAGTTCTTGAAAAATTCACACCTGACAGAATTTTAATCGAACCATCAGGGGTTGGAAAATTAAGTGATGTTAAAAAGGCAGTTGAAGGTATTGAAGGTGCAAAAATCAACAGTGCAACTGCAGTTGTTGACGCCACAAAGTGCAAAATGTATATGAAAAACTTCGGCGAATTTTTCAATGACCAGATTGAAAATGCATCAACCATTATTTTAAGCCACGCAGACAAAGCATCAGAAGAAAAAATTAAAGAATGTATTCATCTTATAAAAGAACATAATGAAAAAGCCGTTCTTGTTACAACTCCTTTTATGGAGCTTGACGGCAAGGTGCTTAAAGATGCTATTGAAAACACATCAACTCTTGAAAAAGAAATGGAAGAACTTGAGCATCATCACCACCATCACGGTCACGATTGCCATTGTCACGAGCATGAACACGAGCATCATCACCACCATGATGAAGAATGTACTTGTGGTTGCCATGAACACGAACATCACCACCACGATGAATGCGATTGTGGTTGTCATGAACATCATCACGAACACGGTGAAGAATGCTCCTGCGGATGTGGCGGACATCATCACCACCACGCTGATGAAGTTTTCACAAGCGTTGGTATTGAAACTGCAAAGAAATTCACTAAAGAAGAAATGGAAAGTATTCTCGAAAAACTTTCAAAAGAATCTGAATACGGACTTGTGCTTCGTGCAAAGGGTATTGTTGCCGGTGAAGAAGATTGGATTCACTTTGACTATGTTCCCGGCGAAGCAGATGTTCGATTCGGCTCAAAAGATGTAATCGGCAGAATTTGTGTTATCGGTTCTGAAATTAACAAAGAAAAAATTCAAAAATTATTTGACTGAGGATTGATTATATGTTTAAACCAAAAGAAATTCCCGTTTACCTTTTCACAGGCTTTTTAGAATCAGGTAAAACTTCAGGTATTCAGGGAACTCTTCAGGACGAAAGATTTTACGAGGGCAACGAAAAAACTCTTCTCCTTGTTTGTGAAGAGGGTGAAAAAGAATTTGACCTTAAAAAAATCCCAAGTGCCTATATGAGTATTGAATATATTGAAAACAAAGAAGACTTAACTGCAAAATATCTTACGGGTCTTGAAAAGAAATATAAAATAGACAGAGTTGTTATTGAATACAACGGTATGTGGAATATTGATGATTTATACAACAACCTTCCAAACAACTGGTTTGTTTATCAGGAAATGATGTTTGCAGACTGCACAACCTTCCTTGTTTACAATCAGAATATGAGAAGTCTTATGTATGACAAAATCAAAGGCTGTCAGATGCTTGTTTTCAACAGACCTGAAAATGCAGATAAAGAGCAGTTCCACAAGATTGTCCGAGGTATTTCAAGAAACTGTATTATTGCTTATGAATATGCAGATGAGCATCTTGAATATGACGAAATTGAAGACCCATTGCCATTTGACATTAATGCAGATGTGATTGAAATTGCAGACAGAGATTATGCACTCTGGTACCGAGATTTTTCAGAGGATATGTCTAAATATTCAGGCAAGAAAATCAAATTCAAAGGAATAACAGGACTAAACAGAAAATTCCCTGAAAATACAATTTTAATCGGCAGACACGTTATGACCTGCTGTGTTGATGATATTGAATTTAAAGGACTTTTATGTGTTCTTCCTGAAGAACACGACGAAATCAAAAATCGTGACTGGGCAACGGTTACGGGATGTATAAACATTCAGTATCACCCACTCTACACTCAGGAAGGTCCAATTCTTTTTGCAGAAGAAATAGAAAAATCCCTTCCACCTGAAGAAGAGATTGCAACATTTTAAAAGAAACGGTTGAGAATTTTCTCAACCGTTTTTTGTTATATTGGAAATCCACACTTCTTTTTTGACAAGTATTGCTCCAACAATACATTTTACAATTTCCATTGAGTGACATATAAAATAAACCGTAAAAATATTAAGCTCTGTAAATCTTGACAAACAGTATGCAACCGGTACTGCAACACCCCATGTATAACCCGAATCAAACAAAAATGTTATACCTGTTTTACCGCCTGAACGGATGGTAAAATATGTTGAGTGACACATTCCATACAAAGGCATACATATTGCCGACATCAGAATAAACACTCTTGCAAGATTTTTCACTTCTTCTGTTGTGTTATAAGCTCTCGGGAAAACCGATGAAAGCAGTGCCATTATAATGCCTATTGCCACGCAAAGAGCTGTGGAAAATGCAATAAGCTTTGGTGCACTTTCTTTTGCTTCTTCAAATTTTTCTGCCCCAAGCATCTGCCCAAGCAGAACTGCAATTCCCGAACCAAGTGCTATAAAGGTAACATTAAAAAGATTTACTACTGTTGTTGAAATGTTAAGTCCTGCCACAACATCAATTCCTCTTAATGAATAACATTGTGTAAGCATAGCCATACCTGCTGCCCATAATGTTTCATTTAAAACAAGAGGAACAGTCCCTTTTAAAAGCATTCTTTTTGCAAGGGCAGACGGTATCTTCATACTGCGGTAAAGTCCTTTGGGGAATATAAGTTTATTTCTGTTTATATGTGTCCATCCGATTACAATAAAAATCTGTATGTATCTTGAAATAACGGTTGCAATCGCCGCACCCACAACACCCATTTCAGGGAATAATCCCACACCGAAAATAAGCATCCAGTTTAAAAATGTGTTTGTTATAACCGCAACAATACCCGCAATCATAGGCAGAGTTGTGTTTCCGCTTTCTCTCAATGTGCTTGAATACGCCTGCTCAAAAGCAAATGCAAGATTACCTATAAGCATTACCCCCATATAGCTTTTGGCACTTTCAAAGGTTTTCGCAAGGTCTATCCCTTTTTCCGCATCGTGAAGGTATGAACTTATGAGTCCGTCTCCCAAAGTGAGAAACAAAACCGTACCTGCAATTGTTATTGTTATTGCGGAAATTATCTTAAAACGGAAAGAGTTTCTTACTCCTTCATTATCACCCCTGCCAAAAAACTGTGCACAAAATATTCCTGCACCTGAAACTGCACCAAATACAGCTAAATTAAACACTAAGAATATCTGATTTATTATGGCAACGCCGGACATCTGCTCTGTCCCTACCTGCCCCACCATAATATTATCTATCATAGCAACAAAGTTTGTTATTAAGTTTTGTATCAGTACAGGTATGGCAATCATCAATATTTTCTTATACAGTGATTTTGTACCTATCAAGCTTTTCACATTCATATTAACACCCTTAAAAAAGTTGTGCAACAAAAGTTGCACAACTTCAATCAGTCTATTTTTTCAATTTTAATTCTTCCGTTATTATAATCAAATTCATTAACTGTTTTAAGGTATGCAGGGCCTTTATAAGTTAAGAAATATTTGCCAACATATTCAATTACGCCTTCTTCAACAGAGGCTCCGTTGCCTTTTACGATAACCTTATCGCCTTTTTGTAATTTAATATTAAATTCTGCCATATTGCATTTCTCCTTTTGTCTGAATTTATTTGACAATAATATTTTAGCATAGTGTTTTTTTGTAGTCAAGACTCTAATGCATATAAAATTTCACTTATATACATTCTGTGAAGATTTCCGCCTTCATATATTTTTTCGCCAAAGGGCATATCTGTGAAATTCTCCATTTCAATATCGTCTTTATAAAGTTTTCTGCAAACAAGCACATACTTTGCTTCATCAAAATATGAAATGTCACCGTCATTTACCACAGTTAAACCCATTTTACCGATTTTATCTTCATCTCTTCCTGAAACCTTGCCAAGGTATGCAAGCTTTTCTCTGTATTCTTCATCAAAGAATGAAAGAGTGAAAAGGTCATTGTTTTCCACAAACTCATAAGTATATCTTGTTGGTCTTATAAAAGTAAATGTAACATTTTTGTTCCAGAGTTCACCAACTCCGCCCCAGCTTGCAGTCATTGTATTTACTTTATGGTCTTTACTTGCAGTTATAAGCATCCATTTTTTGCCTATAAGTTCAATAAAATTTTCATTTATTTCTGTTGCATTGATTTTTGCGAATTCTTTCATTTAAACAACTCCTTTTCTTTAATATATGTCAGCAAATATGGCTTAATACATTAGGTGTTACCACTCTTCCCCATGATGTATGCCATACTGGTTCATCCAGAACAGGCTCGTCAAGTTCAGGGATTTCTACTATTTCACCACTTATAAGCATTTCAAGTCGCTTCATACAGCTTTCTGTTCTCTGAAGAAGTGCTCCCATTCTTATGTCCTGAATATCAAAACCGTGAGGCTTATAGTCTTTAAACCATCTTGCCTGATGTGTATTGTGGAAATTCTTTATTCTTTTTATAAGTTCCTTGCAGTCTGCAACAATTTCTTTAAGCTTGTCCATATCACGGTTTTGGTATGCCTCTCTTGTGCGGATACCGATGGTACTCTTTATTTCAAGCACTTCTGCCAAAGCCTGACAAACATCAAAAATATATTTATATTCTCCTTTGCCTTCCGCATTTTTAATTTCTTCCGCAAGAGCTTTATAATAATCTGCATCTTCAGGTGAACACATATAATCTCTCATACCCATAAACATATCGTTATAAAGAATATATCTGTCTGCTGTACCCCGATGCTTACCGCCCGGAGTTGCAACCTTGTCAAGCATTAAAAAGCTATCAAAATCACAACCTGTAATTTCTCTGAACTTTTCTTTTATGCTTTCCATATCTTTGTTGCCTTTTGCACATTCTGATGCATACATAAGCGAAGGAAGGATAGCAAAAGGAGAACACTCGTTTCCGTCATCACCCCATACAGTAATCAATATTCCGTCAATACCTTCATTTAAGCAGGCATCAACTGCAGCCTTTGTTGCATCTATAGAGAACTGATTTCTTGGGGCAAATCCGCTCCATGTCCACGCACCGCCTGCAAAATAAACCTTTCTGCCGAAAAGCTTATTTGTTTTTAACATTCTTGTATAGTGGTCATAATCTGTTGAATAATAATCCCAGTAAACAAGTGAAATATTTTCAGGCAGACTTGCTTTTTCTTTTATGGCAGATGTATCCACATCTGCGTACTGATTTTCTGTATCCATTGCAAGCTTACAGAACATATCACTCCATATCATAGGCTCAAAACCGTATTTATCACCTATTTCACAAACCTTGTGAAGATGTTTGTTGATTATATCAAATCTGTCTGCAGGTCCGTGAAGCTGGAAATATTTTCCAAGACCTACACGATATGCCTCATCCATACCTATATGGATTTTTCTTGTTGAAAAACATTCTGAAAGAGATGCAAACATATCCTCAATAAGGGCATAGGTTTTTTCTTCTTCACAAAGAAGAATATCATCACAATCTTTAACCTCGCCGTACTGAGCCTCCCATTTAAACATACAGTTAAGGTGTGCCAGTGTCTGAATGCAAGGCACAAGCTCAATTCCTATTTCGTTGCAATATTTATCAAGCTCTTTCATTTCAGCCTTACTGTATCTTCCTCTTAAATGACCGAAATACGGATTGTTGTTTATTTCGTATGTATCTTCTGTGTATAACATAAGGGTATTATAACCCATCTTTTTAATTATCTGTGCATATCTTTTTACGGCATCAACTGTAAGCACACCATTTCGTGAACAGTCAACCATAACACCCATCATTTTTTCCATAATATACTCCTTTTTCTTTTTTCTTTAATTATAGCACAACATATCTAAATTACAATATAAATTGAAAATAAAATCAGGTGCCATACCAAACTTTCTGATATATTAAGCATTTCCCTTTATTCGCTGATGTATGTTCCACGGACTTTATCTGCTGTAAATATTATGTAAACCTGACATTTTTTCACCCTTGATTTTCCCCATAAAATCGCGACTCTTTTTGACACTTTTCCACAGTTTTCAACCATAAATTCCAAAAATGACTTGTGGATAATGTGGATAACTTTGTTGAAAAGTCCGTTTTAACAACTTTTTCCTGTGGAAAACTTTTTCCGGTAGTTTTTATACATATTTTATTATGTAAACTAGATTTTTTGTTACAATTTCACTCAGAATATAACACATTTTCACACTTTTCCTCTTCTTTCTGTTCACAATTCTCTTGCTATTTTTGTTCCTTTATTGTAAAATAGATACGGGTGAAATTATGGAAAGAATTTTTATCAGAAGTGAAATGCTTTACGGCGAAAACTCCACCGCCATTCTTAACAATTCCAAAGTTGCAATCTTCGGCATTGGCGGAGTTGGTTCTTATGTGTGCGAAGCTCTGGCAAGATGTGGTGTTGGTTCTTTAACACTTATAGACAACGACACCGTAAGCTATTCAAATATAAACAGACAGCTTGTTGCTCTGCACAGCACAGTGGGTAAATACAAAACAGAGGTTATGGCAGAAAGAATAAAAGACATTAACCCTTCCTGCAATGTTACAACGCTTAATATGTTTTACACTGCCGAAAGTGATTTTGATATAAGCTATTTTGATTATATCGTTGATGCCATAGATACTGTTTCTTCAAAAATACATCTTGCAGTTTTGTGTCAGGAGAAAAACATTCCCCTTATAAGCTGTATGGGTGCAGGAAATAAGCTTGACCCTACTGCATTTAAAGTGGCAGATATTTTTGAAACATCAGGTTGCCCCTTAGCAAGAGTTATGAGAAAAGAACTTAAAGCAAAAGGTGTTAAAAAGCTTAAAGTTGTTTATTCAACAGAAGCACCTTTAACCCCTCTCCCTCTTGAAACAACCGAAGGAAGACGGCAGACTCCCGGCAGTTGCGCCTTTGTTCCGTCAGTTGCAGGACTTGTTGCAGCAGGTGAAGTGGTTAAGGATATTGTCGGAATATGACTTAATATTTTTGTTGCAAACAATACTTAACTGTGTTATACTTATAGCAGTTGAGTATGTTCGGTTTTGAGATGCACAACAGTGCATCTCTTTTTTATGAGAGCCTTTTTTATTGTTCGGACTTTTGGCTCTTATTTTACATATTTAAAAGGAGGTATATTTTGGATAAGAAAACAAACACAAAAAAATATTATGTACGAAAAAAACCGCTTAAACCAAGGGTTCAGAAGAAGCCTTCTCAGCCACTTGGAAATCTTAAAATTATTCCACTTGGCGGTTTCGAGGAAATAGGTAAAAACTTAACGGTTTTTGAATATGAGGACGATATTGTTATTTTAGACTGTGGCGTTGCATTCCCTGATGAGGAAATGCTTGGAGTTGACCTTGTTATCCCCGATATGACTTATCTTTACAAAAACAGGGATAAAATCAGAGGTCTTATTATAACTCACGGTCACGAGGACCATATCGGCGCAATTCCTTATCTTTTAAAAGATATAAATGTTCCTATTTATGCAACAAAGCTTACACTTGGAATTTTAACTCACAAGCTTGATGAACACGGACTTTTAAAAACTGCAAAATTAAATGTTACCAAGCCGGGACAGATTGTTAAGCTTGGAAACATCAAAGCAGAATTTATCAGAACAAACCACAGTATTGCAGATGCAGTTGCAATTGCTTTCCACACTCCTGTGGGAGTTGTTCTTCACACCGGTGACTTTAAAATTGACTCAACTCCAATAGATGGCGAAATGCTGGACTTCGCCAGAATCGGTGAGCTTGGCAAAAAAGGAATTTTAGCACTTCTTTCAGACAGTACAAATGTTGAACGACCGGGCTACTCAATGTCTGAAAGAAAAGTTGGCGATACTTTAGAAGAAATCTTCTCAAAAACCAATTCAAGAATAATTGTTGCAACCTTTGCTTCAAACATTCACAGAGTTCAGCAGATTATAAATATTGCGGCAAAATATAAAAGAAAAGTTGCAGTTTCAGGCAGAAGTATGGAAAGTGTTGTTACTTCCGCCCGTGAGCTTGGTTATCTTAAAGTGCCCAAAGGTACTTTGATTGATATTTCCGAAATTGACAAATATAAGCCAAGAAACCTTGTTATTGTAACAACAGGCAGTCAGGGTGAACCTATGGCGGCTCTTGCAAGAATGGCAAGCAACGGACACAAAATGGTTGAAATCACAAAGGATGACCTTGTTATTCTCTCATCAAGTCCTATTCCCGGCAACGAAAAGCTTATTGCAAGGGTTATTGATGAACTTTGCAAAAAAGGTGCAGAGGTTATTTATAAATCTCTTGCGGATGTTCATGTTTCAGGTCACGCCTGTCAGGAAGAGCTTAAAATTATGCTTTCAATAGCAAAGCCTAAATTCTTCATTCCTGCCCACGGCGAATACCGTCATCTTATGATGCACGCTAAACTTGCCCAGAAAATAGGTATGAAAGAAGAAGATACTTTCATTATGAAAATCGGTCAGGTACTTGAGCTTAACAGACAAACCGCAAAAATCAACGGAAATGTTCAGTCAGGCAGAGTTTTTGTTGACGGCAGTGGCGTAGGCGATGTTGGTAATATTGTTATAAGAGACAGAAAAGTTCTTTCAGAAGAAGGTCTTATTGTTGTTGTGGTTGGGATTTCAAGCCACACCAAGGAAATCGTATCAGGTCCTGATGTTATTTCAAGAGGCTTTGTTTATGTAAGAGAGTCTGAAGAACTGATGGAAAACATCAAAGCACACGCAAAAGAAGCTTTAATAATCGCAGGAAGCAAAAAGCACAGTGACTGGAACTCTATGAAAACTGCAGTTAAAAACAGCTTAAGTCAGTATATTTTCAGTGAAACAAAGAGAAGTCCTGTAATACTTCCCGTAATTCTTGAAATATAACCTTTAATCAACTCCCGTAGGGAATATCTCTGTGCGTAGCACAATATCTCTGCAAAGTAATATCTCTGATTTCATCAGAAATCAATATCGTTGGCCGAGTTTTATAAAAAACTCGGCCTTCGGTGTCTTTTTTTATATTTTCTTTGTCTATTTATATATTTACAATATTAAAAGATAGTGCTATACTATCTTTAGTTTGGAGGTGTATGTATGTATAATATAGTTCTTATTGGATGCGGACATATGGGAATGGTCCATCTTGATGACATATATACTATGGATAATGTTAATATAAGCGCAGTTGTTGATACTGACATTGAAAGAGCGAAAAATTTCGCTAAAAAATATAACGCAGATAATTTCGGTACAGACTATCATAAGTTTGTTGCTGACGAAAAAACAGACATTGTTATCTGTACTACATATCCACACTCCCATCTTGAAATTTTAAAAGAATGTGTAAAATACGGCAAGCATCTTCTGTGCGAAAAGCCCATAACTCCCGACCTTGAATCTGCAAAAGAATTTATAGACATTGTGGAAAATTCAAATATCAAAGTGCAGACAGGTTATATTTTAAGATTTAACGAAACCTACAGAAAAGTTGCCGAGCTTATACAGAGCGGTATCATCGGAAGTCCGCTTGTTATAAGAATGTCCCACAATCAGCATATAATGAACTGGGAAAAATATGGTGCTTTAATGAAAGACACATCCCCTCTTGTTGATTGCGGTGTTCATTATTTTGACCTTATAAGATGGTACACAGGTGAAGAAATTGTTGATGTTTCAGGTATTTCTGCAACTCTTGACGAAAAAACACCTGAAAATTCATACAACTACGGCATAGCCACAATGAAGCTTTCAGGCGGAAGCGTGGCATTTTATGAAGCAGGCTGGGGAAACACTATGGCATCTGCTCATATAAATGAATTTATCGGTCCTAAAGGCAGAATTTCTATTACAGAAAGAGAATACAGAATCGGATGTCAGGAGGAAGGAGATTTAATTTCTCATTTTGACTACGAAACAAATACATATAATACCATAAATGTTAACTGCAAAAGAAGACCAATGGGAAAACAGCTTGAAAGACTTATAGAAATGATAGAAAAAGATGTTAAGTCTTTCCCTGATAACGATGATGTTTTAAAAAGCTTTGAAACTGCTATCAGGGCACATAAAGCAATACAAAATTAAAAAACGGGCTTATGCCCGTTTTTAGTTTGGATAAGAAAATCTTCTATTCTCTTCTAATTCTTTTTTGTACTTTTTAATATAAAATTTTGCCATATTAAGATTCTGTTCAGAGTAGTTTCCGCACTGCTCTGGTGCTGCACCTGGAATTTCGCCCTCATAATTTATGATAAAGTCGCACATTTTTATAACAAAATCATAAATATCTTCAGGATTTAAGTCACCGAACATCAGAAGATAACAACCTGTTCTGCAACCCATAGGTCCGAAATACACAATTTCATCTTTTCTTTCTGTGTTTCTTAAATATGTTGCACCTAAATGCTCAATTGTATGAAGAGCAGGAACATCAATAACAGGCTCGTGGTTTGGCGCAGTTATTCTCATATCAAAGGTTGTTATAACAACCCCTTCTCTTTCGTCCCTTCTTGAAACATAAAGTCCGGGATAAAGCTCTAAATGGTCTATTGTAAAACTAGCAATTCTTTCCATATTCTCAACCTCCGTTTTGTCTATTATAATATTGTTCTTAACATCTGTCAACCTTGACAAAAACGCTTTATTATGATAAAATTTTAAGGTCTGTATAAAATAGATATAAATAAATGAATGGAGAAAGACAATGGACAACAAAAACAACTTTCAGCCATATATTCCGGCAAGCAAAGTAATTCCTGAAATTACTGTTACATCTATTATTATGGGTGTTCTTCTTGCTGTTATATTCGGTGCGGCTAACGCATATCTCGGTCTTCGTGTTGGTATGACTGTTTCTGCTTCTATTCCTGCAGCAGTTATAGCAATGGGCGTTATCAGAGTTATTATGCGTAAAAACTCAATACTTGAAAGCAATATCGTGCAGACTATAGGTTCTGCAGGTGAATCTTTAGCTGCGGGTGCAATCTTCACAATGCCTGCTCTCTTCCTTTGGGCAGCAGAAGGCGTTATGGACAAGCCTGGTATTATTGAAATCACTTTAATCGCTTTAATCGGCGGTCTTCTCGGTGTTTTCTTTATGGTGCCACTGAGAAATGCACTTATCGTTAAAGAACACAATACACTTCCATATCCTGAAGGAACTGCTTGTGCAGAAGTTCTCCTTGCAGGCGAAGAAGGCGGCGCAAATGCATCAACAGTATTTGCAGGTATGGGCTTTGCGGCACTCTTTAAGTTTATTATTGACGGACTTAAAGCAGTTCCGGGCGAAATCTCATTAAGATTCAAAGGCTTTGCAGGTGAAATCGGTACACAGATTTATCCTGCAGTTATGAGCGTTGGTTATATTTGCGGACCAAGAATTTCTTCTTATATGTTCGCAGGTGGTGTGTTAAGCTGGATGGTTCTTATTCCTTTAATCGTGCTTTTCGGTGAAAATATAATTTTAGCACCGGGCACAGCACCAATCGGTCAGCTCTTTGCTGAAGGTGGTGCATCAGCTATCTGGGGAACATACATCAGATACATCGGCGCAGGTGCTTTGGCAGCAGGCGGTATCATAAGCCTTATCAAATCACTTCCACTTATCGTTACAACATTCAGAGATGCTATCAAAAGTATGTCTGCTGGTTCTGAAATTTCAACAGAGCGTACAGGCAAAGACTTGAATATGGTAACTGTTATTGTTGCAATTGTTATTTTAACACTTCTTGTATGGCTTGTTCCTGCAATTCCTGTTAACCCAATTGGTGCAATCATTGTTGTTGTGTTCGGCTTCTTCTTTGCAACTGTTTCATCAAGAATGGTTGGTTTAGTTGGAAGCAGTAACAACCCTGTTTCAGGTATGGCTATCGCAACACTTCTTATTGCAACAATTATTCTTAAATCAACAGGCAGTGAAGGTGCAGGCGGTATGCAGGCTGCTATTGCAATCGGTTCTATCATCTGTATTGTTGCCGCTATTGCAGGCGATACATCACAGGACCTTAAAACAGGCTTCCTTTTAGGCTCAACACCTAAAAAACAGCAGATTGGTGAAATCATTGGTGTTGTTGCTTCTGCTTTTGCTATCGGCGGAACACTTTATCTTTTAGATTCTGCCTGGGGTTTTGGTTCAGAAGAACTTGCTGCTCCACAGGCAACACTTATGAAAATGATTATTGAAGGCGTTATGAATGCACAGCTTCCTTGGACACTTGTTATCACAGGTGCTTGCATTGCAGTTGTTGTTGAAGTTTTAGGTATTCCTGTACTTCCATTTGCAATCGGCGTTTACCTTCCTGTTCAGCTTAATGCTTGTATTATGATTGGTGGTATTGTTCGTCTTATTCTTGACAAAAAGAAAATGGCTGACGAAAAGAAAAAGACTGCAATTGTTAACGATGGTATTTTATTCTGTTCAGGTATGATTGCCGGCGAAGGTCTTGTTGGTATTGCTCTTGCAGTTCTTGCAATCTTCGGCCTTGACAAGGTTATTGACCTTTCCGGAATGCTTAATCTTTCACCTGTTCTTTCAGACATCGGTGGACTTGTAGTATTCGGACTTGTTATTCTTTCACTTCTTAAATTCTCTGTATGGAAGAAGAGAGCATAATGAAAAACAAGCAGAAAGAAAATTACCTTGAAAAAATCCCTGCCCGTCCCGATTTTAAGTGGACATTAGATGAAGAAGGCATTGTGACCTTTGAAATTGAAAACACAGGATTTTTCAATACCATAGCACAAAAATTCTTTAAGCGACCAAGAATAAGTTATATTCACCTTGATGAATACGGAAGCTTTATATGGCAAATCATCGACGGTGAGAAAAACATAATTGAGCTTGGGGAAGAAGTGAAAAATCACTTTGGCGACAAAGCCGACCCTTTATACGAAAGACTTGCAAAATTCTTTCAGATTCTTGATAGCTATGGCTATATAATATGGAAATAAAAATAAGAAGCTGTTTTAAAACAGCTTCTTATTTTTTGTGTTCTGGAGCATTTTAACATTCCGTTCACTTTTCTTCTTTTTCGTATTTCTTATATTGTTTGAAATAGTACTGCACTATGTCTTTTCTTGTTATAATTCCAATGAACTTGTTTTCGTAATCCACAACAGGCACGAAGTTCTGATTTATTGCTTTTATGAATAAATCATCCATTTTAGATGTTATGCTTACAGGTTCATTTCTTGACTTTCTTTTAACATCTCTTATATAAGTTGTTTCTGCAAGCCTCATATCAAAGTTCATTTCGTTTTTTATATGCCACAAAATGTCGCCTTCTCTTATGGTTGAGATGTATTCACCTTGCTTATTTATTACAGGTATTGCGGCATAACGATGATGCTCCATTTTTTCAAGTGTCTGCCTTACCGTGTAGTCATCATAAACATAAGCTAGTTCATTTTTTGGCTTTATGAAATATAATATATTCATTATTATCCTCTTAACTTAATTATTATTTCTTCAAATTCTTCAGGAAGTTTGCTTTCAAACTCCATATATTCGTTGGTCACAGGATGAACAAAACCTAAAACACCTGCATGAAGCATCTGATGTGAAATGCCCATTTTGTTTCTGTCACCATATATTGAGTCACCCAGAAGGGGATGTCCGGTAAAGGACATATGTACTCTTATCTGGTGTGTTCTGCCTGTTTCAAGCTTACATTTTACAAGGCTGTAGCCTTCAAATTCTTCAATAACCTGAAAATGAGTGACTGCCCTTTTTGAATTCTTGGCAGTTACCGCCATTTTCTTTCGGTCACCGCCGTGTCTGCCTATTGGTGCATCCACCATACCCTGACCGTTTTTGAAATGTCCGTTAACAATTGCAGTATAAACCCTTGTTATGCTATGTACTGCAAACTGCTCTGCAAGTCCCTGATGTGCTTCATCGCTTTTTGCAACCACCAGAAGTCCCGATGTGTCTTTATCTATTCTATGCACAATACCAGGTCTTATTACCGAATTTATTGTTGAAAGTCTGCCACTACAATGGCTCATAACCGCATTAACAAGAGTGTTATCAGGGTTTCCCGGCGCAGGGTGCACCACCATTCCCACAGGCTTATTGATAACAAGAAGATGGTCATCTTCATAAACAATATCAAGTGGTATGTCCTGTGGCTCTGCATTAAGCTCCTTTATTTCAGGAAGCTCGTAGCTTATTTCATCGCCGTTTTTCACCTTGTAGCTTGCTTTGGGACTTTTACCGTTAACAGTGAGTTGACCTTCGTCAAATATTTTTTTAACAAAGGCTCTGGATGCATCAAGTTTTTCTGCAAGGTAAGCATCAAGTCTTACACCGTCTTTGTCACATATCAGTATCATCTGCTTTTCCTTCCGCTTCTTTCTTTTTGTCAGAGAAAAATAAAATATAAATTATAAGTAACGCCGCTCCTGAACAAACGCTGATATCTGCCACATTGAAAACAGGGAAATCCATAAACTCAAAGTTTATAAAATCCACAACGAATCCACGGCTTATTTTGTCCATAACATTTCCGATTGCACCTGTTATGATAAGAAGCATTGCATAGTCAAAGCATTTGCTCTGCCCTCTGTTTTTCAGGTAAATAAAAATACAGATACCAATAACCGCAATGGTTATGGGCAACATAACATAAAGCTTATCGGAAAGCATACCAAAAGCCACGCCTGTATTTTCCACATAAATAAGATTAACAAAGCCTTTGATAAAATCCACAAAGCCTTTTCCGTTAAGTACATTAACCGCCCATACTTTTGTGACTCTGTCAATCAGGAGCACTAAAGCGCATAAAATATATTTTATCATTCTATTCCCTCAAGAATCTTCTTCTGTGCTTCCATAATGCCTTCAAGCTGTGCTTTATAGTTTGCAATCTGGCTTTTGATTTCGTTTAACTTTCTTTCTGCTTCGAAAACTTTACTGTCTGCTTCTATTACCATTTTTTCTGCCTGTGCTTTTGCTTCAGCTATGGTTATTTCTGCTTTTTCTTTTGCATTTTTCTTAACATCTTCTGCAGTATTTTGTGCAAACATAAGAGTATTTTTCAACGCATCTTCCATACCCTTGTAGTTTTTAATTGCTTCGTTCATAATATTGATTTTATCTTTATATTCAATATTTTCTTTGTAAAGCTTTTCGTATTCTGCAGCAACAGTTTCAACAAACTCTTCTACCTCTCCTTTGTTGTAACCAAAAGTTGCCTTTGAAAACTCCATATTAGAAATATCAATAGGTGTAAGCATATAAATTCATCCTTTCTAAATAAAAATATAATTTACAAATGTTATAAGTGCGGGAACTATAAAAGAATCCACCAGAATCCAGGCAATTAAAAGAGAAAAATCAAACATCATATTTCCCTTTGAAAGCCTCATTATAATATTTCTTACAGGTGCAATAAAAGGTTCTGTAAGGGAAGAAATGAAGTAATACATCCCATTATTTCTTCCCGGTTGCACAAACCACGACATTATTGCTCTCACTAAAAACAAATTACTTATAATCTCTCCAAGAACTCTGATTGAAATGCTTAATATCTCTGCCACTTTAAATTCCCTTTCCAAAACCAAACGGGTCAAAACCACCGTTTAAAAGTTCAGTTTTAATATCTCCCATAACCTTAACGCTGTTAGGTGTTGCAAGAAGTATGCCCTTTGAAATTTTCTGTATGCTTCCGTCAAGTGCATAAGTAACACCGCCTAAAAAATCCACAACACGCTGACATTCTTCTTCACTGATTTTTTCAATATTTACAACAACAGGTTTTTTTGCTTTTAAATGGTCTGAAATAAAAGAAACATCTTCAAATCTTTCCACAACTGTAACCATAACCTGAAACTGTGTTGTTGTATTTATGTCCACAATTTTGCTTCTTTTGTTGTTGGTTGGGTGGTGAGTTACATTTGAAACATTGCGGGATCTTACTTTTGTTTCAACAACCTCTTCCACTTCTTCCTCTTCGTCCTCATAGTCAAAGCCTATAGAGTTAAATATTTTTCCCATTATGTCTTTCATCTATTCATTCTCCTTTCTTATTCTCCCGAATAACCGTGCACTATAACTTCATCATAAAGTGCAAGGTGCGGTTTATCGGTTGAAAGTTCTCTTTCTATAACCACATACTCGTCATTTGATGTAAGAATCTTTACCTCTCTGAAAGCATAGGTGCCTTTTTTGATAATATAAACGCCCTTAACACCGTCAACAACCTTAACTGCATCTTTGGAAACTTTAAGACCTCTGCTGCTGTCTAAAATTATTTCCGCCTTATGCTTATTTTTTAGGAACAACTGTTTTTCATAGCTTGTTCCCATTAAAACCATTGTGCATTTTCCCTTTTCTTCAGGTGATATGCTGACGATTTCAACCTCGATATTTGTATCGCTTCCCTCATCAAGTCTTAAATAAACCTTGTTGCCGGGTTTTTCTGCCGTGATTTTTTTACTGTCCACATTTGCGGCAAAATACCATCCGAAATTATCTGCAATTTTAACTGCACTGCCTGAGCTTTGTTTTGCAACAACGCCATCCGCTTCTTTAAGCTTTGAAGGTGTTAATTCTTTTACTTTTGTATAGTCAAAGATACCTTCGTAGCCGTCAAAGGTTGTCATAAAAACACCTGCTTTGGTTGAGTACACATTTTTCTTTTCCCCTGCAGTACTCTGCTCTATTGCATTTTTTTCTTCCTTGAGCTGTGCTATTGCACTGTTTATGTCCTCACTTTTTGAAGCAAGCTTTGCAGAAAACGCATCTTCAAGCTGAACAGTTGCTTCATAAAGCCCTGCGCTTGTGCTTTTATGGGTTTTAACAATAAGATTTCCCACATAAGTTTTGATTTTTGCTTCAAACTTACCTGCACTGTCACTTGTGTTGCTTTCCTGACGGAGTTCTTCCAGTTTTTCTATCTGCTGATTAAGTGCAGAAAGCTTTGCTCTTGTTTCATAGTCTACTTCTGCTTCGTAAACTGTTGCCACAAGCTCGCCCACAGAAACTCTTTCTCCGTTTGTTTTAACAGAGCTTATAACCTGACCGTTATCAGGAACAAGCACAGCTTCATCACGGATAACATATCCTGTAACAGAAATCTTGTTTTCTATTTCACCCATAATCGCAAGTTGAGTTTTATCTTTGGTATCAAAATGCATATATATGTTGTAAACGAACAACAAAATCAGAGCAGTACCCATAATCCAGGCAACTACTTTGTTGAGATTTTTCATTTATTCCTCTCCGTCATTTAAAATCTTATCAATTCTGACATTTTTACCCGGAACAACAGTTGAAACTGCATGCTTGTAAATCATCTGCTGTCTTCCGTCACAATCCAAAATAATCACAAAGTTATCAAAGCCGATAACATTGCCTTTAAAATGGAGGCCTGATGTAAGATAAATAGAAACAAAAGCTTTTTCCTTTCTCACATAGTTTAAAACTGCATCCTGTAAATTCATATTTTTGCTCATAATAACGCTCCTTTTTATTATATCTTTTTTATCAGTATTTCATCTATCCTTTTAAAATCTGCGGGAACAAAGCTTGTGTTTTCTTCTCTTTTAAACCAGGTTATCTGTCTTTTTGCATATCTTCTTGTTCCCTGCTTTATAATATCCTTTGTTTCTTCAAGGGAAATGTGGCCGTCAAGATACGGAAAAACTTCTTTGTATCCAATGCCCTGCATAGAAGTATGCTTTGATTTTACTCCCATATCCCTTATTTTTTGTACTTCCTCTTCAAGCCCCATATCAAACATAATGTCAACTCGTTTGTTTATTCTTTCATAAAGGACTTCTCTGTCCCAGGAAAGACATATTTTTGTTAAATCATAGGGTGAATTTTTAACTGTGTTTTTTATATGGTCGCTTTGCTTTACGCCTGTTGTTTTATAAAACTCAATTGCTCTTATAACTCTTTTTACATTGTTTTTGTGTATGGTTTCGCAGGAAGCAGGGTCAACCTCTCTTAACATTTCAAAAAGCTTGTCTTCTCCCTGATTCTTCGCAATTTCATAAAGCTCATTTCTCAAGGCTTCGTCCTTATCGCCATCGCTTAATGCAATATCTGAAATAAGAGTATCTATATAAAGACCTGTTCCCCCTGCAAGTACAGGAAGCTTTCCCCGCATATAGATTTCTTCAATAACCTTTTTTGCAGTGGTCACATAGTCCGCAAGGCTATATTCCTCTGTTGGCTCTACAAGGTCTATCATATGATGCTTTATGCCCTGCATTTCTTCAATGGTTGGCTTTGCAGTTCCTATATCCATATACTTATAAACCTGCATAGAATCGGCAGTTACAACTTCACCGCCATACTTTTTACAGATTTCAACCGCCATAGAGGTTTTCCCCGATGCAGTAGGTCCCATAAGAACAATAAGTGGTATTTTACTCATTTAAACAATCCTTTTAAATTCTTTTTCAATGTATTTCTTGCTGAATGAAATAATAACAGGTCTGCCGTGTGGACAGGTTCTTACACTATCATAATACAAAACCTTTTCCACAAGTGCTTTTATTTCTATGTCACTTAATTTGTGATTAGCTTTTATTGCGCTTTTGCAGGCTATTGAAAACACTGCAGAGCTGTAAATATCTTCAGGGTCTTTTTTCTCTTTTATAAGAGATACAATTTCTGTCACAGAGCTTTCTATGTCCTCCGCTTTCATATCTGCAGGTGCCTGTCTTACAATATAATCTCCGCCACCGAACTGTTCAATTAAAAAGCCCAGTTTTTCAAAGGTTTCAATATTTTGCTCCAGTGTATCTGCTTCAAGTGCAGAAAGCTTTAAAGTTTCAGGGAACAAAAGGGTCTGACTTAAAACTCTTTTATCTTCCATTATTTTTTCATAGTTAATTCGCTCGTGTGCGGCGTGCTGGTCTATAAGAAGGAGCTTTTCGTCCTTTTCAATAAGAATATAGGTATCAAAAAGCTGACCGATTACCTTGAATTCTTCCGCTTTTATTTCAGCAGGTTTATGCTCCACATCATATATAAACTCGTCAGGCTCGGGAGTTTTGAAAACTGCAACCTTTTCATAAACCTTTTCATCAGGCTTTCTGAAAATATCAAGCATTTCTTTTGTGAAGAAATCTTCTTTTTCAGGTTTAAGCTGATAGTTGCTTTCAAAGGTCTTTGCAGGCTTTGGTTTTACTTCAGGTGTGTATGTGCTTTTGATTTCTGCTTTAACTTCAACCTCTTTTTCTTTCTGTGAAGAAAAGAGAGCATTCTGCACACCCCAGTATACTGCACTGTGAACAATATTTTCATCCGAGAACTTTATTTCAAGCTTCTGAGGATGAACATTAACATCTGTCATATTTGAAAGCATTTCTATGTTAAGAAGAAGCACAGGGAATTTTCCTGTCATAAGCATTGTCTTATAGGCACTTTCTGCACCGTGAATTATGGTTTTTGACTTAACCCATCTTTTGTTAACATAGAAATTCTGCATATTTCTGTTGGGTCTTGAAGAGTATGGTGTTCCCGCAAGTCCGAAAACTCTCACACCTTCTTTTGTATAATCAACATCAAGCATAGATGCTGCAAGTTCGTTTCCGTAAACCGCAGAGAACGCATCTCTTAAACTGCCGTTGCCTGAAGAAAAGAGCGCTTCTCTTCCGCTGTTTATAAACTTAAAGGAAATTGAAGGATAACCAAGTATCATTCTTTCCACAACTTCTTTAATGTGTGCCCCTTCGGTTACATCTTTTTTAAGAAAATTCATTCTTGCAGGAGTGTTGAAGAACAAATCCTTAACAACAATAGTTGTTCCGTCAGGTGCACCTGCCTCTGATTTTGAAATTATTTTTCCGCCTGAAAGACTCATTGCCGTTCCCAGAGTTTCTTCTTTTGATTTAGTTATAAGCTCCACATTTGAAACTGCCGAAATACTGGCAAGAGCTTCTCCTCTGAAACCCATTGTGTATAGGGTGGTCAAATCATCAATCGACATAATTTTGCTTGTACTGTGCGGAAGGAATGCTTTTTCAACATCATCAGATGCAATTCCGCATCCATTGTCTGTTATTCTTATATATGTATTTCCGCCGTTTTTGATTTCAACAACAATCTTGTCCGCACCTGCATCTATAGAGTTTTCAATAAGCTCTTTAACTGCAGCGGCAGGGCGTTCTACTACCTCGCCTGCGGCTATTTTATTGACTGTATCAATATCAAGTACATTTATGCGTCCCATTTTTACTCCTTAATTATTCTCAATTAAGCTTTTCAGCTTTGTTTTTAAGCTCAAATAATTTGTTCATTGCTTCGATTGGTGTTAAAACCTCAAGTGAAATATTTTTAAGCTCGTCTATAATTTCGTTTTTAGGTCCGTCAAACATATTGAACTGCATTGGCATTTCAACCGCTTCTTCAACAGGCTTTGCGGTTAAAACTTCTTTGTTTTTCTGCTTTTGTCCGCCCATTTCAAGCTGACCTAAAATCTTTTTGGCTTTCTTCACAACACTGTCTGAAATTCCTGCAAGCTTTGCTACTTCAATACCGTAGCTTTCGTCTGCTCCGCCTCTTATGATTTTTCTTAAGAAAACAATATCATCTTCTCTCTTTTTGGCGGTTATGCAGTAGTTTTTAACCTCTTTGATTTTATCTTCAAGAACGGTAAGTTCGTGATAATGTGTTGCAAAAAGTGTTCTTGCTCCGATTTTCTTTTTGTCGGTAATATGTTCAACTATCGCCCACGCTATTGCAAGACCGTCAAAGGTTGATGTGCCTCTGCCGATTTCGTCAATAATTAAGAGTGATTTTGCAGTTGCGTTGTTTATGATGTTTGCCATTTCATTCATTTCCACCATAAAGGTACTCTGTCCTGATGCCAGATCGTCTGATGCACCTATTCTTGTGAAAATTTTATCAACAACGCCAATTCTTGCAGATTTTGCAGGAACAAAGCATCCCATCTGCGCCAGAACAACGATTATTGCAATCTGTCGCATATATGTGGATTTACCTGCCATATTAGGGCCTGTGATAATTGAAAACATATTTTCATCACAGTCTAAAAGCGTATCGTTTGGAACAAAGAGAGAATCTCTCATAAAATGCTCAACAACTGCGTGTCTGCCATCTTTAATATCAATAATATCACTTGCATCAATTTCAGGCATAACATAAGCATTTTTAACAGAAACTTCCGCAAGGCTTGCCAGAACATCCATTGTTGCAATAACTCTTGCGGTTTTCTGAATTTTCTGACTCTGTGCCTTTATCTGTTCTCTTATTTCGCAGAAAAGCTTATACTCTCTGTCCACAATCTTTTCATCCGACCTTAAAACAAGGTCTTCAATCTCTTTAAGTTCAGGAGTTATATATCTTTCTGCATTTGTAAGAGTCTGTTTTCTGATGTAATAATCAGGCACAAGCTCCTGATAAGACCTTGTTACTTCAAGGAAGTATCCGAAAACCTTGTTAAAGCCAATCTTAAGATTTTTAATGCCCGTTTTTTCTTTTTCTTCTGCTTCTAACGCCTTTAATCTGTCTTTACCGTGATCTCTGCCGTAAATCCATTCATCAAGCTGTGTATCATAGCCTCTTTTGATAATTCCGCCCTCTCTTACAGAAAAAGGTGCTTCATCATCAATAGCATCATCTATAAGACCGTAAATATCGCCAAGCAGGTCAAAATCTGTGTAAAGCTCAAGCAACAGACTGCTTTTGAACTTTGTTGCAAGACTTGCAATAAGAGGAAGCTTTCTGATTGTGTTTTTAAGGGCAATTAAGTCCTTACCGTTAACTGTCTGATACTCTATTTTTGAAACAAGTCTTTCAATATCATTTATATCTTTAAGAGCAGTTCTTAAATTATCTCTTAACGCAGTTTCGTTATAGAGTTCTTCAACTGCTTTGTTTCTTCTTTTGATGTTTGTAACAGAAACAAGAGGCTGTTGCACCCAGTTTGAAATCATTCTTCCGCCCATAGGTGTGCAGGTTCTGTCAATTACACTTAAAAGAGAACCTCTCTTATTGCCGTCACGCATGGTTTTAACAAGCTCAAGATTTGCTCTTGCAGTTGCATCAAGTGAAAGGAACTGAACACTGTCATACACCTGAACAGGTTTCATATGTGAAAGGTCTGTCATCTGTGTCTGTTCAAGATAATCAAAAAGCATTGCAGTTGCACAAAGAGCAAGCTCTTTTGCAAATATTTCTTTATTATCGCCATAATGTTTGTTAAGCATTTGCTGTGCGTTTTCTTTTTCAGAGCATACAGACTCTATGCTCTGCACATAGGCATTGTATTTTTCTTTTAAAACTCTTTTTAAGAACTTATCCCCTTCAACCTCTTTGTTGAATATAATTTCTGACGGTGAAAACTTTGCTATTTCGCTTAAAATATCAGATTTTGCACCTGCCTGATTAAACTCTGTTGCATACACTTCGCCTGTTGAAGCATCTGTTACTGAAAAACCATATTTTCCGCCTTTTGCGAAAAGACACACAAGAAAGTTGTTTTTAGTTTCTTCAACCGCGTCTGAAAGAGTTATTGTTCCGGGTGTTACAACTCTTACGATTTCTCTTTTAACTATGCCTTTTGCTTCTTTAGGGTCTTCAACCTGTTCGCAGATACCAACTTTATATCCCGCCGCAACAAGCTTTGTTATGTATGGGTCACAACTGTGAAAAGGTACACCGCACATAGGTGCTCTCTCTTCCATACCACAATCTCTGCCTGTTAAAGTAAGACCAAGTATCTGTGATGCAGTTTTTGCATCTTCAAAGAACATCTCATAAAAGTCACCAAGACGGTAAAATATAATCGTGTCCTGGTTTTTTTCTTTTATTTCCATGTATTGTTGCATCATGGGGGTAAGCATTATAAGTTTTCTCCTGTTATCTTAATTTCATTATTTTTCTTTATTATTACTTTCTTTATGTTTATATCTTCATCAAAGAACACAAGGTCTGCATCATAGCCTTCTTTAATCTGTCCCTTGTTTTCAATACCGTGGGCAACTGCAGGTGTTTTGGTCATCATTTTAACCGCTTCAGGAAGAGATATGCCCACCTGCTTTGTCATAACTCTCACAAGTCTGTCACAGGTTGCAACAGAGCCTGCAAAACAAGATTTATCAGGCATTTTTGCAATTCCGTCTTCTATAAAGCACTCAAAATTATTTTTAAGGCTTCCCAGAACAGAAGGACCTTCAGGCATATCTGCCCCGCGCATTGCATCTGTTATAAGACAAATTCTGTCCGCACCCTTGATTTTGTAAATAATCTTCAGAAGTTCAGGCGGAAGATGGCATCCGTCTGCAATTACTTCTGTATACATATCATCAAAATAGTAGGCAGATTCAATTGCTCCAAGAATTCTGTATCCGTCTTTTCTGGTTATGGTGGACATTGCAGAGAAAAGATGTGTGAACATATTAAGACCTTCTTCTCTGCAGATTCTTATATGGTCAATGGTTGCCTCTGTATGTCCTGCAGAAGCAATTACATTTTTTTCTTTCAGATATGTGCAAAGCTCTTTTGCACCCTTAAGTTCAGGGGCAAAGGTAATCTTTTTTATGAAACCGTCATATTTTGAAATAAGAGCTTCATACTCTGCTTTATCAGGATTTTTTATGTATTTCGGGTTAATTGCACCCTTCTGACTCATTGCAATATAAGGGCCTTCAAGATGAACACCGAAAATATTTGCACCCTCTGTATTTTTTTCGGCAACATTTTTAATAAAACCTATGCATTCATCAATTGCCTCAAAGCTGTCAGCAACAGTGGTTGGAATAATGGTTGTTGTACCGTGCTTCAAGTGTGCTTTTATTGCAGTTTCAACGCATTTTTCATCACCGTCTGTAAAATCTGCACCGCCTCCTCCGTGAACGTGGGTATCTATAAAACCTGCAGAAATATATAAGCCTTCTGCGTCTATAATTTCATCACAAGGAATCGGCTCATCTGTAACGGCATAAATGAGTCCGTCTTTGATATAAATATCTTTATTTTCAATTTTATCAGCAACAATTTTTGCATTTGTTATTTTAAGCAACATAATCGCCCCACTCATTATAATATTCCTGATTATATTATACTCCAAACACCGTTTTTTTTCAATATCTTTTATAAAAATACTTGCATTTAAAGGCAAATTTATATATAATAGACTAGATAGAATGTGAGGTAACAATGGCTAAAATAATTAAAGGGATTTTTCCCACCTTTGAGCAAAAAGAAAATATGGTAACCGCCATAATAGCTGCAGGCGGAAGCGGCACAAGAATGGGCATTGATTTTAACAAGCTTTTCTTAAGCATTGAAGAAAAACCAATCATTGCATACACCCTTGATGCTTTCGAAAACTGCCGTAGTGTTGATAACATTGTTATCGTTGCTTCTGAAAAGGACTTTAAGTTTATCAAGGAAATCGTTGAAGCATTTGAATACGAAAAGGTTTCAGATATTGTAATCGGCGGTGCAACAAGACAGGAAAGCGTGAGAAAAGGTCTTATGGCACTTTCCGATGACTGTGACATTGTTTTAATCCACGATGGTGCAAGACCGCTTGTTACAGAACAATCCATTTTAAACTGTATTGAAGAAACAATTAAAAACGGTGCAGCCGCACTTGGAACTCCTGTTAAGGACACAATTAAATCTTCAGATAATGACGGTTATATTAAAGACACCGTTCCAAGAGACGGACTTTATCTTATACAAACACCTCAGGGCTTTGACAGAAACTTAATTATTGATGCACACAACTATGCCATCGAAAACAACCTTGATGCAACAGACGATTGCAAGCTTGTGGAAACAATGGGCAAAAAGGTTGCAATTGTGCCATCAGAAAGCTCAAACATTAAATTAACAACCCCCGATGATTATTTTATGATTTCAGCACTTTTAGCATACAGAGGTGATTTTGAATGAGAATAGGACACGGAATTGATTTTCACAGACTTGTGGAAGGAAGAGACCTTTACCTTGGCGGTGTAAAGATTTCCTATGAAAAAGGTCTTTTAGGTCACTCGGATGCAGATGTTCTTCTTCACGCAATCTGCGATGCACTCCTTGGTGCGGCGGCAAAAAGGGATATTGGTTATCACTTCCCTGACAGTGATGCAAAGTTTAAAGGTATTTCAAGCCTTAAGCTTTTAGAACTTACAAAAGAAATCATCTTGCCTTTAAAGGTTGTAAATATTGATGCAACAGTGATTGCACAGGCACCAAAGCTTATGCCACACATTGAAAAAATGAGAGAAAATGTTGCAAAAGCACTTGATACAGATATAAATAATATTAACATAAAAGCTACGACATCAGAGCATATGGGCTACTGCGGAAGCGGTGAAGGAATGGAAGCCCACGCTGTTTGTATTGTAGATTAGGAGGAAACACAATGGCTAAAGATTCAAAAAAATTCGTTGAAGATATTACATCTATGGATGTAGACTTCGCAAAATGGTACACAGATATTGTTAAAAAAGCAGAACTTGTTGATTATTCAAGAGTTCGCGGTTGTATGATTATCAAGCCTTATGGCTATGCTATCTGGGAAAACATCCAGAAAACACTTGATAAAATGTTCAAGGATTTAGGACACGAAAATGTTTATATGCCTATGTTCATCCCTGAAAGCTTACTCCAGAAGGAAAAAGACCATGTTGAAGGCTTTGCTCCTGAAGTTGCCTGGGTAACACACGGTGGTCTTGAACCATTAACAGAAAGACTTTGCGTTCGTCCTACATCAGAAACACTTTTCTGCGACCACTATAAAGATATTATTCATTCATACAGAGACCTTCCAAAGCTCTACAATCAGTGGTGTAGCGTTGTAAGATGGGAAAAAACAACAAGACCTTTCTTAAGAAGCCTTGAATTCTTATGGCAGGAAGGCCACACAGCCCACGCAACTGCAGAAGAAGCTCAGGAAGAAACAATCAGAATGTTAAATGTTTACGCAGATTTCTGTGAAAACGTTTTAGCTATGCCTGTTGTTAAAGGTCAGAAAACAGACAAAGAAAAATTCGCAGGTGCAGAACAGACATATACAATCGAAGCTTTAATGCACAGTGGTATTGCTCTTCAGTCAGGTACATCACACAACTTTGGTGACGGCTTTGCAAAAGCATTTGAAATTCAGTTTGCAGATAAAGACAATCAGCTTAAATATGTTCATCAGACATCATGGGGTGTTACAACAAGACTTATTGGTGCAATCATTATGGTTCACGGTGATGATAACGGACTTGTTCTCCCACCAAGAATTGCACCAACTCAGGTTATGATTATTCCAATCGCACAGCATAAAGAAGGCGTTTTAGATAAAGCAGACGAGCTTTATAACACTCTTAAAGACACAGTAAGAGTTAAAGTTGATGCATCTGACAAGAGCCCTGGATTTAAGTTCAGCGAACAGGAAATGAGAGGTATTCCACTCAGAATTGAAATCGGACCTAAAGACATTGAAAACAATCAGGCAGTTATTGCAAGAAGAGATAACGGTGAAAAGGTTGTTGTATCTCTTGACAACATAAAAGAAGAAGTTGAAAAACTTTTAGATGTGGTTCAGAATGCAATGCTTGAAAAAGCAAGAGCACACAGAGAAGAAAGAACCTACAAAATGACCGACATAGACGAAATGAAGAAACAGCTTGACGAAAACCCGGGCTTCATCAAAGCTATGTGGTGCGGTGAGCAGGAATGCGAACTTAAAATTAAAGAACTTACAGGCGCAACCTCAAGATGTATCCCATTTGAGCAGGAAGAAATTTCAGATAAATGTATCTGCTGCGGAAAGAAAGCAACAAAGATGGTTTACTGGGGAAAAGCATATTAAAAAATGCCCTTCGGGGCATTTTTTAATAAATGAAGCATTCTTTCAGAATATGAAGTCGCTTCGCTTATGAAGTGCCTTCGCCATGATGCGTTGCTTCGCAACATTCTTTTGAATGCTTCGCATCATAAACGAGCAAAGCAAGTTTGCTTCATGCAGGCTTTGCCTGTACTTCATATCGGCAACGCCGATGCTTCATAACAACATTAAGAGGTGATAAAAATGAAAAACGACAAACTTTCAAATCTATCTATGGATTTTTCTATTAAGATAATTAATTTAGTAAAACATCTTAAAAGCAACAAAGAAACACTTATTTCAAACCAAATAGGCAGAAGCGGAACTTCAATAGGAGCAAATATTCGTGAAGCTCAATACGCACAAAGCAGAAATGATTTTATTTCTAAACTTCAAATCTCACTTAAAGAAGCAAACGAAACCGACTATTGGCTTGAATTGTTATACAAAACAAACTACATAACTGAAAATGTATACAAGGACTACACATCTCTCTGCACAGAAATAAGAGTTACTCTTATTGCATCAATAAAAACAGCCAAACAAAACGCAGAAAGTAAGTGAAGTTTTTCTGCGGAATATAAATTCAATCAAACGCAAGGCGTTTGTACCTTAATAGAACCCACAAGGTTCGCTTCATAGACGAGCATAGCGAGTCTGCTTCATACAGGCTTTGCCTGTGCTTCATATTTCGCAAAGCGAAATTCTTCATAAAAAAGACTTGCAATTTGCAAGTCTTTTTCTTATTGTTTAGTTTTTCCACAAGCACAGGTACCTGTGTAGCTATTGTTTACTCTTCCGCATTCATCGCAAACCCATCCGTCTTTAACATTTTTAGGGTCGTTTTTGCTGTATTTATGGTCGGTTTCTATAAGCTTGCATTTTATGTACTGTATATCATCCGCCATATCAAGAAACGCAAAAATAAAACCTGCATAAAACAAAGTAACTGCAATACCAACAATCAAATAGAGTATTCCTGCTATAACACTCTCACCAAACATGGCAAAACTTCCAAGTACCACAAGCAAAATCGCAAGAACAAGCACAACAATACTTGCTTTTCTTAACATTTCAATCATTTAAAACACTCCTTTTTCTTATTAGTTTTATTATTGCTATTATTATCAGTATTCCAACAAGCGCCCCTGCGGTGTCTATTAAAACATCGTACCACCTGCAGGCTCGCCCTTTTACAAAAAGCTGATGTATTTCATCAGTAATTGCGTAAATAAAGCAAAGAGTTGTTGCAGAAAATGCAATCTTTTTCTTTTTGTGCAACAAAAATGCAATATATGTGAGTATTCCAAGAATTGCATATTCTGTTAAATGTGCAATCTTTCTTATTGCGGTTTGATATGGTTCAACCTTTTTCTTCTGTTTTTCTGGCGGAAGCTTTTTAAAGTCCTTTGAAATAGTTGATGCGATTTTTACAAGGGTTTTGCCGCTTGTTTTTTTGGATGCAGTTGCTTCCTGTTCGGAAAATGCAAATATAACGCACATCCACAAAACGACCAAAGTCCACGCTATTATTTTTTTGAGCATTTTCCTCACCGCCTTTTAGCAAATTGTTTTCTCTGATATTTCCACAAAATTTTTAAGCACCGCTTTAACCTGATAAGACTCAGAAATACCTGTTTTGCACCATATTGCAAAATGTTCGCAATTGTTAAGTGCCAGATTATATTTGGTTTCTCCAAGTCTGCTTTTTGCTCTTTCCACCGTTTCTTCGGGACTATACAAAAAATACTCTGTACTTTGTGTTTCGTATCTTTTTTCTTTCAGGGGTTTTAAGTGAACATTCTGAAAGGCAAGCTCAAAAAACTCTTTTTTACCGCCTAAAAAATCCTTCATTGTTCCGTATCGGACTCTTTTTGTCCCCTTAAAATCTCCCTTATCTCCCGCATAGTGGATTACCGTATTTTCTCCCACATAAACTGCATAATGAGAGTATAAAAATCGTTTAACTCCTATAATATCTCCATACTCCAGATGTTTGTACATAAATACCACCTCATTATATGATATTATGTATATAAAGAACTTAATATTCGATAGCGATACTTATACTTCTTTATTTTGATACTATTTTTTTGAATTTTTCCATATAGTCTTTTATTTTGATGCCCTGCGGACAGTTTCCTTCACACTTTCCGCACAAAACACATTTTTCAATTTTATCTTTAAATTCCAAAAGTCTTTCTTTGTTTTCATCCCTTGAAATTTCTGCTCCAAGGAACTTGTTGAAAACAACAAAAATATCAGAAATCTTAATATCACTTGGGCAAACATCTTTGCAATAGTTACATTTTGTGCAAGGAATGAGCTTTTGTTCTCTTATTATCGCTCTTAATTTGTCAAAAACCTGTAATTCTTCTTCTGTGACAGGCTCAAAATCTGTAAATGTTTTTATATTGTCATTTATCATATCCATATTGCCCATTCCTGAAAGTACCATAAACACTTCAGGAAAGCTTCCTGCATAACGAAGTGCATAAGATGCCTGACTGTTGTTTCCAAGCTTTTTCAGCTCATTTTCTGCCTCTTTGGGAAGATTAACAAGTGCACCGCCCTTAACAGGCTCCATAACAATAACTTTTTTACCGTGCTTAACTGCAACATCATAACAAGCCTTGCTCTGCACGGTAGGGTCGTCATAATCAAGATAGTTAATCTGCAGTTGAACAAATTCAAGATATGGTTGCTCCGTTAAAACCTTATCAAGAAACTCTGCACTGTCGTGGAAAGACATTCCAAGATGCTTGATTTTTCCTTCTTCTTTAAGCTTTTTTATAATATCAAAGGTGTTATATTTTACGTGTTTTTCGTAGCCTTCCTTGTTAATACAATGAAACAGATAAAAATCAAAATATTCAACACCACAAATCTGAAGTTGTTTTTCAAAAAGAGGCAAAACATCCTTATCCGTTTCAAAAGTCCAGTAAGAAAGCTTATCTGCAAGAACATAGTCTTCTCTGTTATATCTTGATGTAAGGCACTCCTTAATGGCCTTTTCGCTTTTACCTTCAATATATCCGTGAGCAGTATCAAAATAATTGAATCCTGCTTTGATGTAGGTGTCAATCATATTTTTAAACTGGTTTTTGTCAACTTCGTTGTCAACCATAGGAAGTCTCATACATCCAAAGCCAAGCTTACCTTTAATTTTTTCGTTAAACATTTTCATCCCTCAATTCAAATTTAAAAACTGTCATTTCTCTGTTCTTTACTTTTTCAATAAATTCTGTTATATCTTCTATAGGTGTTTCTGAACACATTCCCGCCAGACGACCTTTCTTCGCTGCACTATGCTTATCAGACCCTGCAAATTCAATCAAATCATAATATTTTGCATAAGTTTTCGCCAACTCATTCTCTTCATCTTTTCTTCCTGCATTAATTATCTCAACACCGTGCACATTTCTTGGAAACAATCTTATATGGTCAATATATGACGCCTCCCTGAATGGATGTGCCTGAATCACAAGAGCTCCGTTATCCATAAAGAACTTAAGCTGTTCACTTTTTTTCATATCCATAATCTGTGGATTTGAAAGAAACCACTCTTTATCAAGTCCGTAAATTAAAAAATCCGTACCACCATAAGTGCTTTCAATTCCTAAGAATACTTTTATTCCTATTTCTTTTTCTGCTTTCTTGCCTTTCTCATAATCGGAAAAATAGAATTCTATTTTTTCTTCATAGCTTGCAGATTCTTCTATATTAATATTCCCATCTATAAAATGATTTGTTATAAAAACTCCGTCATATCCCAGTTCTTTATATAGCTTCATAGCATCAACTACATCTGCCGATGCGCATCTGCTCACGGGATATGTATGAAGATGCGTTTCATACTTATACACTGCAATCCCTCTTTTTTATAAATCAATTTCATACTTATCATCAATAAGCAAATAATTAGCCTTATATTAAATCAGACAAAATTGCTTTACATTTATTCTCTGAAGTCCGCTCCTATTAACACGCCTGTTAATTTGTCAACATAGCAAACAATAGGACCAAGTAATCCATCTTGCGTTGTATTAAATGTAATTTTATATATGTTTTTCCCATCAAAATTGCTTTTCTCTTCAAAACAGTATATTGACATTTCAGTATCAAACACTATTTCTTCTGTTTTGGGATTATCATAGTTAGTGATTGTGGCTTTGCTTTTATCATCAAGGATTTTCTTTATATTTTCTACAGCCTCTTCTTGAGTTATTCCTACGGATTGATGATACTCTTTGCCCAAAACAGATTCATTCTTATACATTTTATTGTGGTCAATCACATATAAAAAAGCAAAAATCACAAATATTATCAGCAGGATACTTATAATATACTGTTTTTTTCTCATCATTTGTCTCCTTTTTAAAAGTTTCTTCAGGAAAAAGCTTTTAATCCCACTCAATCAAACAACTATTTATAATAAAATTTTATCATACAATTTATAGTTTAGCAACAAAAAAATTGCCCATGCAAAGCATGAGCAATTTTTTGTATAGGCACTAATAACTAATTATTAGTTGATAGCTGTAACAACGCCTGAACCTACTGTTCTACCACCTTCACGGATAGCGAAACGAAGACCTTCTTCGATAGCGATAGGTGTAATAAGCTCAACAGAGATTGTTACGTTATCGCCAGGCATACACATTTCTGTGCCTGCGGGAAGCTCGATTACACCTGTAACGTCAGTTGTTCTGAAGTAGAACTGGGGACGATAGTTGTTGAAGAAAGGAGTATGACGTCCACCTTCTTCTTTAGTAAGAACGTAAACTTCGCCCTTGAACTTTGTATGGGGGTTGATTGAACCGGGCTTTGCAAGAACCTGTCCTCTTTCGATTTCGTTTCTCTGCACACCACGGAGAAGAGCACCGATGTTGTCACCAGCTTCAGCCTGAGGAAGAAGCTTACGGAACATTTCGATACCTGTTACAACAACCTTACGAGCTACGTCTGTAAGACCAACGATTTCAACTTCTTCGTTAACAAGAAG